>NZ_JBWKRC010000004.1:52649-177649 GCF_059419085.1 Mesorhizobium sp. GW821-FHT07A06 | reverse complement strand
AATGAGCCGCCGCTTATCGCGGATGGCCGCAGTGGCCCGCCCGATCGGCGCGAGGTTTCTGCGCGCTGGTTGTCGGGAACATTCCTGACGGGCGTAACCTCGAGCGTGCTGATGGGCGTGGCGCTGTTCGCCGCCCTCGACGGTCGCCAGCAACTGGCCACTCCACCCGAGATCGCCGAACTCATCGGCCTTGCCAGCAATGGCGATTCCGGCGAGGTGGCCAAGACGACCAGGCTTGTGGCGCCGCGCCAGATCGCCAAGGCCAAGGACCGCCGCCGCATGGAAGTGTCGATGGTCACCAAGGTCGGCGACCGCGATGTCATCCACACCATGCCTTTCGTGCAGATCAAGATGGCGCTCGCCGCCGGCCACACCACCAGCCGGCCCTACCCGCCCTTCGACCCGATGCAGGTATTCGGCGACGACGGCGACGATACCCCCGCGCAACCAGCGACGGCCTCCGCAGCCTCCGGCCAGATCTATGGCGCCAAGGTCGAAAGCGAGATGAGCCTGAAGACCGTCGAGTTCCCCATCGAGACGGCAACCTTCGATGAAAAGAGCGACCTTTCCGCCGACGAGGTGGAAAAGGTGGTACGCGAAGCCGGCACCGACCTCAGCGACGGCGCCGTGCAGGTCGCTTCACTCCACTATGTCGATCCTCAGCGATTCGGCGAAGCCTTTGCCGAGTCGATGGCCGGCTCCTACGACGTCAAGATCGTGCCGGAAAACGTCTCGGTGTCGCCGCGTGCTGCCATTGACGACCAGGCACCGGCTTTTGCCGAGGAAATCATCCCCTTCACCAAGGACACCGACCTCACCGAGGCCTTTGCCGATTCGGGCTATACGGGTGACGACGCCACGGGCATGGCCGAAGCAATCGCCAAGCTATTGAACGCGCCGACTTTGAAAGCCGGAACCGTTCTGCGCGTCGGCCTCGAAGTCCACGGCGATGCCGCCAAGGTCGTGCGCACCAGCGTCTACGACAAGACCACGCACATCGTCACCATCGCGCTCGATGACCGCGGCCAGTACGTGCCGGCGCAAGAACCAGAGCCGAATCCCGAACTCTTGACGGCGTTCGATGATTCGTCCGCACCCGTTGTGGTGCGCGGCAACCTGCCCAATGTCTATGACGGCATCTACCGCGCCGCCTATTCCTACGGCATGTCCAAGGCGATGACCCAGCGGCTGATCAAGCTCCTGGCGTCCGATGTCGACTTCCAGTCCCGCCTCAATCCCTCCGACCGCCTCGAAGTGCTGTTCTCGCAGCCCGATGGTGACGACCAGACATCGGACAATTCCGAACTTCTCTACGTTTCGGCGACGTTTGGCGGCACCACGCGCAACTTCTACCGTTTCCAGATGCAGGACGGCAGCACCGACTATTTCGACGAGGACGGTTCGAGCGCCCAGCAGTTCCTGCTGCGCAATCCGCTGCCCGCCGGAAAATTCCGCTCCGGTTTCGGCGCCCGCAAGCACCCGATCCTCGGCTATGTCCGCATGCACACCGGCGTCGACTGGGCGGCCCCAATCGGCACTCCGATCATCGCCGCCGGCAACGGCGTCATCGAGAAGGTCGGCTGGGCCGGCGGCTACGGCAAGCAGATCATCATCCGCCATGCCAATGGCTACGAAACCTCGTACAACCACCAGAGCGCCTTTGCCAAAGGCATGGAGCCGGGTATGCGGGTTCGCCAGGGTCAGACCATCGGCTATCTCGGCCAGACCGGCCTCGCCACCGGCCCGCATCTCCACTACGAGTTGATCGTCAACGGCACCAAGGTCGATCCGATGCGGGTCCGCCTGCCGGTCGGCAAGGTGCTGAAAGGCGACGACCTCGTTGCCTTCAAGCGCGAGCGCGAGCGCATCGACGATCTGCTGAAGCAGGAAGATGGCAATTCACTGAAAGTCGCCAGCGCCAAGATCGAAGGCTGAGCCTGCGCGTTTCAGTCTTGCCTGGTTTCGGTACGTCGCGACCACGGCAGCGGCTCTCCGGAAATTGTCGTCCACGCGATGACAGCTGAAAGCAGGCAAAGCAGCGCCGTCACCCAGGAGACCACGGAGAAGGCTGCGTCACTGGCGGCCAGCCGTGCCGCGTCAAGCGCGGGCGCAAGTCCAGCCGGTGCCGGTTCGCCGAAGCCTGGCACGGCTGAAATCGCGCTCCCGTCCAGTGCATGGGCATAGACCAAGGCCGCCAGCGATCCCATCGCCGCCACCGCGATCAGGCCGCCAATACGAGAGACGGCATTGTTGATGCCGGAAGCTGCCCCCGTATCCTTGTCTTCCACCGCTGTCATGATCGCGGTCGACAGTGGCGAGACGACCAGCGCCATGCCGAGTCCCATCAGCGCCATCAGCGGGAACGTCCCCGTCCAGAAATTATGGATGCCGGCATGGGTGAGCAAGGCAAGTCCGGCAAAGGCGAAAGCCACGATCAGGCTGCCGCAGGCGATAGGGAAACGCGGCCCGATCCGATCGGACAATTGACCGACCGGCCCCGACAGAAGTGCGATCGATGCGGACAGCGGCAGGAAGATGAAGCCGACCTCGGCCGTGCTCAGCCCCCAGCCGGCGATCAGCAGCATCGGCAGATAGAAGAGATTGGCCGACAGCGCGAAATAGAGAAAGAAGGTCGCAACATTGGCGCCGGCGAAAGCACCGATGCGAAACAGGCTGAGATCGATCATCGGCTCGCGCTGTCTCTGCTCGAACAGGATGAACACCACAAGCAGCACCGCGCCGGCGGCAATGCTCGGCCCCGCCATGTGGCCCTCGCCGCTGGAACTCATTGACGTCAGCCCATACGCGAGCGCGCCGAAGGCCAATGTCGCCAGCGCCCCACCGCCGAGATCCAGGCTGCGTTTCTCCGTCGGTGCATCGGCTGGAATCTTGGCAAGCAGGAGATAGATCGAAATCAGGCCGAGAGGCAGGTTGACGGCGAAGATCGCCCGCCAGATGCCGCCGCCGAAAGCCGACAGGACAAGGCCGCCGAGCACGGGGCCGAGTGCGGTGGTCAGCGCCGAGGCCGCCGCCCAGATGCCGATCGCACGGCCGCGTTCTTTCTTAGGGTAGGCCTTGGCGATGATGGCGAGGCTGCCCGGCACCATGATCGCCGCGCCAATGCCCTGGAGGGCGCGAAACGCGATCAGCACGACAGCATTCGGAGCCAGCGCACAGGCAAGCGAGGCCGCGACAAACAACACGATGCCGGCCACGAAGGCCCGGCGCAGCCCGAACCGGTCGCCGGCGGCCCCACCGGCAAGGATCAGCGCCGACAGTGTCAACGCATAGCCATTGGAGATCCACTGCGCCTCGGCGAGACTGGCGCCAAGATCGACGCGGATCGCCGGCATGGCGATGGCCAGGATCGAACCGTCGATGAAGCCGAGCGCCGACGCCAGGATCGCCGCGATCAGCACGTATCGGCGCTGCGATTGCGGGCAGAACGTCCCGTTCGTGAGCGGTCTGGTCAGCGGAATTGCGGCGGCTTCATCTGGCGAATGCATGGCACTCTGCTTAGACCGCCGCTGGGCTGGCAACAACCGGCCAGCGGCTTGTAGTCCTTGAAACCAGCCATATTGCCAGGGAACATCCCGCCTGGACGCAAATGGCGTCAGTCGTGCTAGATTTTTCTGGAGAACCGCAGGCGGAGGAAACGATGAAGCGTCCACTCGAAGCGTCGGCGGAAGGACGCGGCCGCATTGTTGGCATCACCGACGGCGGTCTTCGCCATCGCGCTAACGCTGATCGTGCTCGAGATCAGGGTGCCGGCGCATGAGGCTGTTCATTCCGAGAGCGACCTGCTTGCCGCCATCGCGTCGCTCGCGCCACGCTTCCTGACCTATGCGTTGAGCTTCCTGACCTTGACCATCTTCTGGTTCGGTCAGCAGGCCCAGCATGGACTGATCGCCAAGTCCGACAGACGGCTCGCCACGCTGAACCTTTGCTTTCTCGCCTTCATCGCGCTCTTGCCGTTCTCGACCGACCTGCTGGCGGACTTCCTCGAATTCAGGACCGCGGTGCTGGTCTACTGGCTCAACCTGCTGATGCTCGGCGTCACCCTGTTCGCCAGCTGGCACTATGCGGAGAAGAACGGCTTTGTCGCCGAAGATGTCGACGCCGACACAAGGCGCATGGTCTACATGCGAATCGTCAAGGCCCAAATCCTGTGGGCGATCGGCGCCGCACTCTGCCTGCTCAACCCATTGCTCAGCGTCGGCTTCATTCTGGTCGTGCAGCTGATCTACGCCGCCGCGCTGCGCGGCTCATTGCTGCGCAACGTCATCGGCTGAAGGCCCGCCAACGAATTCCACGGTAACCCCCGGCGACACCAGCTTGGCCAGTTCGCGCGCGTCCCAGTTGGTCAGGCGCACGCAGCCATGGCTTTCGGTCTTGCCGATCTTCGACGGCTCGGGCGTTCCGTGGATGCCATAGGTCGGCTTGTCCAGCGCAATCCAGACCGACCCGACAGGTCCGTTGGGGCCTGGCGGAATGGTCAGGATCTTGTCGTTTTGGCCCTGCTTGAAATTGATGTTCGGGTTGTAGGTGTAGTTCGGATCGAGCGCGATGCGCGACACCGCATGGATGCCGGTGGGCGACGGCGTATCGGCCGAGCCGATGGTGGCGGGATAAGCCGCCACCAGCTTGCCACCCGCATCGTAGGCGTACACTTCTTTCTTGGTCTTGTCGGCAACGATCCGCGCGACCGGCGTTGACACCAGCTTGCCGAAATTGGCGACCTTGATGATCGTGCCGGGGCGGTTGAAGTCGAGGCCCTTGTTGATCGACTTCAGATAGTTCTCGTCCATGTGGAAGCGCTCCGCCAACGCCTCGGTGACAGAGGTGTAGCACATGCAGTTGAGCTGCGCCTTCTGGCTGTAGTCTTCCGGGACCGAGGCGACATAGGGGCCCGCCGCATCCTCCGCGGTGATCGTATAGTTGGCAAACGCGTCGCCACCGGATTGCGCAAGAGCCGTCTGGATACCGACAGCATCGGTCGACTTGAGATTGCTGCCGGTGATCTCATTATAGGCGGCGATGGCCTTGTCGACATTCGAGCCGAAGCGCCCGTCGATGACGCCGGGCGAAGCGCCGCCCCGGTCGAGCAGCACCTGCAGCGCCGCCACATCCTGGCGGGCGCCCAGCGACAGCGATGGGTCAACCGTGGTCTTGCCGCCAATCTTCGGCGGCAGTGCCGATTGGTCGGCCGGCGGGGCCTGTTCCGTCGGGGTAGCGGGCTGCAAAGGGTCTATCGAGGCCTCGTTCAACGGCTGGCGCTTGATGGTGCCCGGCTTTGCCGGCTGCGGCGCATCGGGATAATTGTTGTCGTAATTGCCGTTGTCCTGCGGCGCCGGCGGGTAGGCTTCCACCGAATTGTCGCCATACGGGTCATATTCGTCGGCCGGCGGCGGGATGACCCGGCCTTCCTCTTCCAATTGCTTGCGGCGGAACCGCGCCATGTCTTCCGGATCGTCGAGATAGTAGCGGTCGTCATCGGCGGGAGCCCGGCCCAACTCGCGCAACCTTGTCTCGCGGCGCAGCGCGCGCCGGTCAAGCCGGGTCTGCGGCGGCTGGATGGCGATGACCTTTCCGGTATCGGCATCGACAATGACGCGGTTGCCGCGGGCGTCGTAGTAGATGTCCAGATTTCCGTCCTGCGCGACGAGAATGCCGCCGTCATCGGCAGCGCGGACAAGCCGTGGTGCATTGTCCTGTGTCGGCGCCGCAAGCGCACCAAAAGACACAAGCCCGGCGGCAAGCGCCGAAAGGGCAGAGATTGTGCGGAACATCGTGGCCAAACTCTCCGGTCCGTAATTGCCGCCGCCCGGCGTTATTCTTCGGCGAACCCTTCGCCAGCAAACCAGTTACCCACCATATGGTTCCAACATGAACCGGGCATGAAGATGGCGGTTTCCCGGCGTATGGACGAATATCAGCTAGCTTGCGACAAGGCCCAGGTCCTTGCGCGCCTGCTTGGTCAGCTTCAGGGCGACAAGGCGATGGCTCTCGCGCAAATAGTCCTTCAGCGCATCATCATCCATGCTCTGGCTTGTCCGACGCTGGATCCATTTCATGCCGCGAGAGGCAAGATAGGGCGCGGGCCGCAGCCCCGGCTGTTCCTTGAGCACGTCATAGGCAATGTCGGAACATTTGAAAGTGACAAAGAGCTGCTGGCCCTGATCCCAGCCGCCGATCGCAAACACCTTGGTCCCGACCTTCCAGACATGGGCGTCACCCCACTGGACGACATGGTTTGTTGCGGGCAGCGAGGCGCAGAAGCCGTTGTAGTCGTCCAGCGTCATCCACGCCCCGTCATCAGTATGAAAGCGCCGCGCGCCCAGGGTGGACGCGCGGCGCGGGATCAAGCCGCCGCTTCGGTCGCCACGACCGTCGGCTTCGAACGGAAGTTCAGCCGGTCGGAGCCGGCCGTCACCTTGACGGTCGAGCCGTCGAGGATCTCGCCGAGCAGGATCTTCTCCGCCAGCGGATCCTGCAACTCCTTCTGCATCACCCGCTTCAGCGGCCGCGCGCCATAGGCCGGGTCATAGCCCTTGGCCGCCAGCCACTCGATCGCCTCGTGATCCAGCGACAGCGTGACCTTGCGATCGACAAGCAGGCTTTCCAGCCGCTTGAGCTGGATCTCGACGATGCGGTCCATGTCCTTGCGGCGCAGCCGGTGGAACAGGATCACCTCGTCGACGCGGTTGAGGAACTCCGGCCGGAACGACGCTCTCACCACGCCCATCACCTCGTCGCGCACCGCGTCGACGTCCTGGTCCTCGCCGAGATTGACCAGATATTCGGCACCGAGATTCGACGTCATGATGATCAGCGTGTTGCGGAAATCGACCGTGCGGCCCTGCCCGTCGGTGAGCCGGCCGTCATCGAGTACCTGCAAGAGCACGTTGAAGACATCGGGATGCGCCTTCTCGATCTCGTCGAACAGCACGACCTGATAGGGCCGGCGCCGCACCGCTTCGGTGAGCGCGCCGCCTTCCTCATAGCCGACATAGCCGGGAGGCGCGCCGATCAGCCGGGCGACCGAGTGCTTCTCCATGAACTCCGACATGTCGATGCGCACCATCGCGCTCTCGTCGTCGAACAGGAAGCTTGCCAGCGCCTTGGTCAGTTCGGTCTTGCCGACACCCGTCGGCCCGAGGAACATGAACGAGCCGATCGGACGGTTCGGATCCTGCAGGCCGGCACGGGCGCGCCGCACTGCCTTGGAAACGGCTTGCACCGCCTCACCCTGGCCGACGACCCGCTTGCCGATCTCGTCTTCCATGCGCAGCAGCTTGTCGCGCTCGCCCTGCAGCATCTTGTCGACCGGAATGCCGGTCCAGCGCGAGACGATATGGGCGACGTGGTCGGGGGTGACCACCTCCTCGACCATGCCGGCCTTGCCGTCCTGGGCTTCGGCTTCCTTGAGCTTCTTTTCCAGTTCGGGGATCTTGCCATAGGCAAGCTCGCCGGCGCGCTGGAATTCACCCTTGCGCTGGGCAATGGCCAGTTCGTTGCGCGCCTCGTCGAGCTGCTTCTTCAAGTCGGCGGCAAGACCGAGCTTCTGCTTCTCGGCCTGCCATTTGGCGGTGATCTCGGTGGATTCCTCTTCGAGCCCGACAAGTTCCTTTTCCAGGCGGGCGAGCCGGTCTTTCGAGGCGTCATCCGTCTCGACCTTCAGCGCCTCGCGCTCGATCTTGAGCTGCATGATGCGGCGGTCGATCTCGTCCAGCGCCTCGGGCTTGGAATCGACCTGCATGCGAAGCCGCGAGGCGGCCTCGTCGACCAGGTCGATCGCCTTGTCCGGCAGGAAGCGGTCGGCGATGTAGCGATTGGACAGCGTCGCCGCCGCCACCAGAGCCGAGTCGGAGATGCGCACCTTGTGGTGCTGCTCGTATTTCTCCTTCAGGCCGCGCAGGATCGAGACCGTATCCTCTACTGTCGGCTCATCAACGAAGACCGGTTGGAAGCGGCGGGCAAGTGCCGGATCCTTCTCGACATGCTTGCGGTATTCATCGAGCGTGGTGGCGCCAACGCAGTGCAGTTCGCCGCGCGCCAGCGCCGGCTTCAACAGGTTAGACGCATCCATCGCGCCATCCGCCTTGCCAGCGCCGACCAGCGTGTGCATCTCGTCGATGAACAGGATGATGTTGCCATTGGCCGAGGTGACTTCCGAGAGCACGGCCTTCAGCCGCTCCTCAAACTCGCCGCGATATTTGGCACCGGCGATCAGCGCGCCCATGTCAAGCGCCATCAACTGCTTGTCCTTCAGCGATTCAGGCACGTCGCCATTGACGATGCGCAGCGCCAGGCCTTCGGCGATCGCCGTCTTGCCGACGCCCGGCTCGCCGATCAGCACTGGATTGTTCTTGGTGCGCCGCGACAGCACCTGGATGGTGCGGCGGATCTCGTCGTCGCGACCAATCACCGGGTCCAGCTTGCCGGCGCGGGCATCGGCGGTCAGGTCGCGCGCGTATTTCTTCAGCGCGTCATAGCCCTGTTCGGCACTCGCCGAATCGGCGGTGCGGCCCTTGCGGACATCATTGATGACCTGGTTCAGCGCCTGCGCGGTGACACCGGCCTTGGCCAGGATGTCGGCGGTCTTTGCCGACTTCTCCATGGTGAGCGCCTGCAACAGCCGCTCGACGGTGACGAAGCTGTCCCCGGCCTTCTTGGCCAGTTCCTCGGCGGTCGAGAACACCTTGGCGAGCGGCTGCGCCAGATAGAGCTGGCCATTGCCGCCTTCGACCTTCGGCATTGCCTCGAGCGCCGTCTCGACGCCGAGCTTGACGTCGCGGACATTGCCGCCGGCGCGTTCGATCAGCGACGCGGCCAGGCCTTCATCATCGTCGACGAGGACCTTCAAAATGTGTTCGGGAGTGAATTGCTGGTGATTGCGGGAGAGCGCCATGGTCTGCGCGGACTGGATAAAGCCGCGCACGCGCTCGGAGTACTTCTCAAGGTTCATATCTGTCTCCTTCCATCACCGGCCCGCTTCGCGGCACCGGATCAGATTGCGGTGACGGACCCGCCCATTCGAGCCGGATCCTGTTCAGCCGAGATATGGGGCATGGACCATGCCGTCTCAAGACGCATTGATATCGGTCAATGCATAATATTCCAGGTCAGCCCAAACGGAAACGGCGGAGATTTCTCCCCGCCGTTCCACGTCTTGAAATGGTGTTCGATCAGTTGTCGATATCGGCAATCACCGGCTCGGAACTGCCGTTGTCTGCCGGAGCCGCGGCCACCTCGCCGGCATCCGCATTGCCGCTGCCGGCGTCGACCTGGTCGGCACTGGCGCGCGGACGGCGCGGACGGCGCGGACGGCGGGCGGCACCGCTCTCGGTGGCCGCCTCGTTGAGTTCGGCCTGGGCGGCAAGAGCCGCAGGCGAAAAACTCTCGAACAGCGGCGCCGGCTCGGCTATCACGGCGGTCTCGGCCGGCGAACCGGGCTCTGCCTGTACTTCTGCCTGCCCCGGGAACTCGTTGCGCTGCTGCTGACCGCCTTGCTCGGCGGACGAAGCATAATCGCGCTGGCCATTCTGGCCATAGCCGCCATTGGGACGGCGATCGCGGTGGCGCCCGCCATTGCTGTCGCGGTTATTGTTGCGTCCGTTATTGTCACGCCCGGCGTTATCGCGCCCGGCATTGTCACGCCCGGCATTGTCACGATTGTCGCGGCCGTCCCGGTTCAGCGCGACCTCCGCCGGCATGCCTTCGATCACCGGCTGCGGACCAGCGCCATGGTTGATCACAGGTACTTGTGGTTCGGAAACGGTGTTGCCGCTGTTGCCGGCCCCATTGTTACCTGCATTGTCGAACTCGTCGCGATCCTCATCACCGTCATCGTCGAAATCGTCGCGGTTCTGCTGGACGTTCTGGATCGGCATCTGCGCCTGCGCGGCGGCAATGATGCGATTATAGTGTTCGGCGTGCTGGAGATAGTTCTCCGCCATGACCCTGTCGCCGGAGCTTTGCGCGTCACGGGCCAGGGTGGCGTATTTTTCGGCGATCTGCTGAGCTGATCCACGGATCTTCACGTCCGGGCCGTTGCTCTCGTAGTTGCGCGTCAGGGGATTCGGGCCCTTGCGGTTGTTGTTGTTATTGTTATTGCCACCGCCGCCGCCATTGTTATTGCGACCGCGCATGCGCCTGTTCTGCTGTTGTGGCCTCATTCGACTCTCTTCATCTTGAAATTTTCGAAAAATCGTCACGAACGGAGGCGCTCATGCAGCCAGCCGTTTCGTTTCTTCACCGGCGTTCGCCCGCATCAATTGCGTTGGCGCCACGTGCCATCCTGTTCCGGTTACATCACTTGCCGGACGATTCCCGCACGAAGCTTGGGCGTCGTTTGCGCAAGAAGGCAGCTATTTCCAAGGAGGACCGAATCGCTAAGAGCACTGCCTGCTTCGTCTCATCCGGTTGAGGCGACCCTAGCCGCATTCCCCGGTATTGCCAAGCGGTTTTTTCGCGGTGCGTCAAGGCTTATCCCCTTTGAAAGACAAGAACCCTGTCGTTTCCGCCAAGATCACGAAACAACTCGCCCGCAGCGTAGCCGGCTGCGCGGAATATATCGTTGACCTCGGTGCGTTGCGTGTGGCCGATCTCGACCGCAATCCTGCTTTCTGCTTCCAGAAACGGTGCCGCTTCGGCGGCGATGATCCGGTAGGGGGTCAGCCCATCCACGCCGCCATCCAGGGCCAGGCGCGGGTCGAAATCGCGGACCTCGTCCTGCAGATTTCCAATGTGTCGTGAAGGTATATAGGGAGGGTTTGCGGCAATTACATGGTATCGGCCGGAAACTTTTTCGAACCAATCCGACCGCACCGTCGCGAACCGGTCGCCAAGTCCGGTTTGCCCGGCATTGCGGGCCGCCGTCGCCAGCGCTCCGGCTGCGATGTCGACACCGGTGGCGGTCGCGGTCGGCACCGCACTCAGCAGCGCGAGCGCGATGGCGCCCGTCCCCGTGCCGAGATCGAGGATGCGGCACGAACCCTCCCGCGCGGCAATTGTCTTGACGAAAGGCAGCACCGCCTCGACCAGCGTTTCGGTATCCGGCCTTGGCTCCAGCGTTTCCGGCGACAGCGCCAGACGCAAACCGTAGAATTCACGGTAGCCCAGGATGCGATGCACGGGTTCGCCGGCGGCTCGGCGCCCCAGGGCGGCGTCGATCGCGGCGATGGCGTTCCTGTCGATCTCATGTTCAGGGTCGGCAATGGCCTGCGTACGGGTCGTGCCGGAAAAATGTTCGACAATCAGCCGTGCGTCGAGTACGGGATCATCCACCCCGGCCGCCACAAGCCTGGCCCGCGCTTCCCGCAACAGCGGACCCAGCGCCTTGGGCAGCGGGTCAGCCATCGAGGCCGATATCGGCCAGCAGTTTCGACTGGTGGTCGGCGATCAGCGCGTCGATGACTTCGTCGAGTTCGCCCATCATCACCCGGTCGAGCTTGTAGAGCGTCAGGTTGATGCGGTGGTCGGTGACGCGGCCTTGCGGGAAATTATAGGTTCGGATGCGTTCCGAGCGATCGCCGGAGCCGACCTGCGATTTGCGTGATTCGGAACGCTCCTCGTCAGCCTTGCCGCGCTCCAGGTCATATAGCCGGGCGCGCAGGATCTGCATGGCCTTCGCCCGGTTCTGGTGCTGCGACTTCTCCGCCTGCACCACCATGATGCCGGTCGGCAGGTGGGTGATGCGGACAGCCGAATCGGTAGTGTTCACGTGCTGGCCGCCCGAACCCGAGGCGCGCATCGTATCGATGCGGATGTCCTCGGCACGGATCTCGATGTCGACCTCTTCGGCTTCCGGCAGCACGGCGACCGTCGCCGCCGAGGTATGAATGCGCCCGCTGGCCTCGGTTGCCGGCACGCGCTGCACGCGATGCACGCCGGACTCGAATTTCAGATGGGCGAAAACGCCCTTGCCGGAGACCGTGGCGATGATTTCCTTGAACCCGCCAGCATCGCCGTCGCTGGCCGACACCGTCTCGAACCGCCAGCCACGCTCGGCGGCATAGCGCTCATACATGCGAAACAGGTCGCCGGCGAAGAGCGCGGCCTCGTCGCCGCCGGTTCCGGCGCGGATTTCGAGGATGGCGTTCTTGTCGTCGGCGGCATCCTTGGGCAGGAGCAGTATCTGGATGTCCTTCTGCAACGCCTCGATGCGCTCCTCCACCCCCGGCAGATCCGCCTCGGCGAGCGCCCGCATCTCGGCGTCGGTGCCCTTGTCGGCGAGCATTGCCTCGAGGTCGGCCTGCTCGTGTTCGGCCGCTCGCAATTCCCTGACCTTGGCCACCATGTCCTGCAGTTCGGCATATTCGGACGCCATCTTCACATAGGCATCCGGCGCCGGTCCGGCCGACATCTGCGCTTCGAGCATCTCGAAACGCTTGACGACTTGATCCATGCGATCGCGGGGCAAATTGACCATGATTTGATGCTACAACGGGATCGAGCGGTCGTCGGCAAAGGCCTGCAACAGCGCCCGCATCGGCAGCCCCTGCGCGGGCGCCATCAGATTGTCGTCGAAGAACTCCGTCAGCTCATCCAGCGGCAATTCCGTCAGCATCGCCTTGACCGGGCCGATCGAGGCCGGTGACATCGAGATCGAGCGGAATCCGAGGCCGATCAGCGCCATCGCCGAGATCGGCTTGCCGGCGAGCTCACCGCACAGCGTCACCGGCGTGTGGTTGCGGATGCCGGCATCGGCGATCAGCTTCAAGACGCGCAGGAACGGCGCCGACAGCGTGTCGAAGCGGTTGGCCAATTGCGTGTTGCCGCGGTCGACCGCCATGACGAACTGGAACAGATCGTTCGACCCGACCGAGACGAAGTCGACCGCCTTCATCAATTCGTCGAGCTGGAACAGAAGCGACGGCACTTCCAGCATCGCGCCCAGCTTGAGGCTGGTCGGCAGATGGTGGGCGAAGCGCGACAGATGCCGCACTTCGCGGTCGATGATTTCTCGCGCCTGGGCAATTTCGCCGAGCTCGGTCACCATGGGCAGCATCAGCTTGAGCTCGCGCCCGCCGCTGGCCTTCAGCAGGGCGCGGATTTGGGTGCGCAGCAGCCCCGGCCGATCCAGCGTCAGGCGGATCGCCCGCCAGCCGAGCGCCGGGTTCTCTTCTTGGATAGCGCCCTTGAAGTAGGGCAGCACCTTGTCGCCGCCAATGTCGATGGTGCGGAAGGTGACCGGCTTGCCGCGTGCGGCCTCCAGCACGTCGCGATAGAGTTTTTCCTGTGCCTCGGCACGCGGAAAGGTCGAGGCGACCATGAACTGCAACTCGGTGCGGAACAGGCCGATGCCGGCAGCACCCGCCTCGGCCAGCTGCGGCAGGTCGACGGCAAGCCCGGCATTCATCAAGAGGTCGACCTGGACGCCGTCCCTGGTCATCGACGGCTTCTTGCGCAGTTCGCGGTAGACCTCCTGCCGGCGCGCCCTGAACCGCACTTTTTCGGCATAGGCGGCTTCGAGATCGGACTGCGGCCGCAGATGGATCGTGCCTTCCTCGCCGTCGACGATAATGGCGTCGCCGTTTTCGGCCATCGAAACCGCGCCCTTCATCTGGCCGGCGACCGGAATGCCCATGGCGCGGGCGACGATGACGACATGGCTCGTGGCGGCGCCATCCTCCAGCACCAGCCCGCGCAGCTTGTCGCGAGGGTAGTCGAGCAGTTCGGCGGCGCCCATCGAGCGGGCGACGATGATGGCGTCCTTCGGCAGCGAAGCCGCGACATCTTCCGGCCCGCGTCCCATCAGCTGGCGCAGCAGCCGGTTGGCGAGGTCGTCGAAATCGCTCATCCGCTCGCGCAGATAAGGATCTGTCATGTGCAGCATGCGGGCGCGCATGTCGCTCTGCACCTTTTCCACCGCGGCTTCTGCCGTCAGGCCGTTGCGGATCGCCTCTTCCAGGCGTCGCACCCAGCCACGGTCATTGGCGAACATGCGATAGGCTTCCAGCACCTGGCGGTGCTCGCCCTCGAAAGCGACGTCGCGGCGCTCCAGCATGTCGTCGATGGAGAGCCGCAGCGACCCGAGCGAGCTTTCCAGCCGTCGGACCTCTTCCTCGCTGTCCTCGTTGAACAGATTGGTGACGACGATGCGCGGCTCGTGCAGCACGACATGGCCAAGCCCGACGCCATCGTTGAAGGACAGGCCGGTGAAGCTGACAGGCCGGCGCAAGTCGAGTTCGAGGCCGGGCCGGGTCAGCCGCGCCAAGTCGCCGGTGGCGATCATCTCGGCGATGACCATCGCGGTGGTTTCCAGCGCCTCGACCTCGTCGTCGCGGTAATGACGCATGGTCTTGTTCTGGACGACGAGGACGCCCAGCGTGCGCCCTGCCCTGAGCACCGGCACGCCAAGGAAGGAATTGTAGATTTCTTCCCCGGTCTCCGGCAGGTAGGCGAAGGCCGGATGTTCCTGAGCATTGGAGAGGTTGAGCGGCCGTGCGCTTGCGGCGATGGTGCCGACCAGGCCTTGTCCCAGTCGCAGCTGCGCCAGGTGGACGGCGTTCGGGTTCAGACCCTCGGTGGCGTAGAGCTCGAGCACCGAATCGGCGCGCAGCACATAGAGCGAACACACTTCCGCGACCATGTTGGACGCGATGTCGCGCACGATCCGGTCAAGCCGCTCCTGCGGCTCCAGCGGCTCCTGCATGAGCTCGCGGAGCCGTTTCAGCAAAACGCGCGGGCCACTGGCCTGGTCACGCATCGCGGCTTCTTCTCCAATGAAACACCTGCCGGCGCAGTTTCCGCCGCTGCCGGCACGCGCGCAACAACTGATTCAGTCTGCTACTGCTTATCCAGACCGTAGACGGAATGCAAAGTGCGAACCGCAAGTTCGGTGTACGGACCGTCGATCAGTATCGAAATCTTGATCTCGGAGGTGGTGATGGCGCGAATGTTGATCGCCTTGTCCGCCAGTGCCTTGAAGGCGGTGGCGGCGACACCGGCGTGGCTCCTCATGCCGATGCCGATGACCGAGACCTTCGACATGCCGGCCTCGGACTGCACGACATCGTAGCCGACCTCGGCTTTCAGCCGGTCGAGCACGGCCAGCGCCTTGTCGACGTCTCCCGATGGCACCGTGAAGGTCATGTCCGTGAACTTGCCGTCCTCGGAGATGTTCTGGACGATCATGTCGACATTGATGTTGGCCTCGGCCAGCGGCCCGAAAATGCCGGCGGCGACGCCTGGGCGGTCGCCGACGCGACGCAGCGAAATCTGGGCTTCGTCCTTGGCGTAGGCAATTCCGGTGACGACCTGCTGTTCCACGATCTCTTCCTCGTCGCAAATGAGCGTTCCCGGAGGATTGAGCAAATCCCCCATTCCGGGCGCGTCGGGATCGTCGAAGGACGACCGCACGAAGGTACGCACCCTGTGCACCATGGCAAGCTCGACCGAACGCACCTGCAGAACCTTGGCGCCGAGCGAGGCCATCTCAAGCATCTCCTCGAAGGAAATCTTGGCCAGCCGCCGCGCCTTGGGCTCGATGCGCGGATCGGTGGTGTAGACCCCGTCGACGTCGGTATAGATGTCGCAACGGTCCGCCTTGACCGCCGCGGCGATGGCCACGGCACTTGTGTCCGAACCGCCGCGGCCAAGCGTGGCGATGCGATTGTCGGGCCCGATGCCCTGGAAGCCGGCGATGACGGCCACCTGGCCCTCGCCGAAGCGCTTGACCAGGAAGGCGCCGTCAATGTCGAGGATGCGCGCCGCGCCATGCGCGTTGTCGGTCTTGATCGGAATCTGCCAGCCCTGCCAGGAGCGGGCGTGCACGCCCATGTTCTGCAAGGTGATGGCCAGCAGGCCAGCGGTGACCTGTTCTCCGGAAGCGACGACAGCGTCATATTCGCGTGCGTCATGCATCGGCGAGGCCTCGCGCGTCCAGGCAACCAGTTCGTTGGTCTTGCCGGCCATGGCCGAAACCACCACCGCGACCTCATGGCCCGCGTCGACCTCGCGTTTGACGTGACGCGCCACATTGCGGATGCGGGCGATGTCGGCGACGGAGGTTCCGCCGAATTTCATCACGATACGCGCCATGGAAGCGAAATGCCTTTGACTGAAGCCGGCCCCTTGCCAAAAACTGGGAGCCGAAAGCGGAGGAAAGCGCCCGGCTGGTGCCGGCTGCTGAATGCGCGGCCTCCTTAGCCAAATGATGAAGGTTTCGCAAGGCTGGCGGCGGAATGCCGGCGTCAAGAAGACGGCATATTGCCTTCCAGGCCCGTGCCGCTTACCAAATGCTGCCCGCGGGGAATCCTTTTGGTTCGGCATAACAGATGATTGCTCGTCTTCGACGCGCCATGCGATTGCAATCGCTCCCGCTTGTCGCCGGCTTCGCCGTGCTGGCATTGATCGTCGGAACGCGTGCCGTGCTTGTCGAGGGCCAGAGGGCCAATCGTGCCGCCGCTCGCGAGACGATCGAGTACCAGGAACTGCTTTCCGGGCTCCTTTCAATGGCGCAGGATGCCGAAAGTGGTCAGCGCGGCTACCTGCTGACCGGGGAAAAATCCTATCTCGAACCGTATCGGAAGGCCGTCGAGGCAATCCCCGGACAGCTCTCCCGCATCGATGCCATGACGGCTTCCGACGACCAGCTGGTCCAGCAGATCAGTCACATCAAAGACGCGCTGGCGCAAAAACAGGCTGAACTGGCCGTAACGATCGCCCTTTACGACAAGGGCGACGTCGCCGGGGCCTTGCGGCTGGTCCGCAGCGGCCAGGGCAAAGCCGCCATGGACGAGATCCGCGCCAGCATGGACACCATCCGGCGTATGGAAGGCGCCGCGATTGCCGAGCGCGACGAGCACACCGACCAGGTCGAGACCTGGCTGCGCATCGGCTCGCTGGCGGCCCTCTTCGCGATCTTCCTGCTCGCCACCTACACAATCCGCGAATCCCGCCGCCGCTTCCGCGAAGTCGCCACCGCCCAGGCAGAGCTGATGGGCAAGAACATCGAGCTCGGCAACGAGATCGACACCCGCGAGAAGGCCGAATCCCAGATCCGCCAGATGCAGAAGATGGAAGCCGTCGGCCAGCTGACCGGCGGCATCGCCCACGATTTCAACAACATGCTGGCGGTGATCCTCAGCGCCATGAACCTTGCCCAGCGCAAGCTGAAGCGCGGCGAGAACGACATCGAGAAGTTCATCGAGGCCGCGACGGATGCGGCCAGCCGTGCCGCCAATCTGACCTCCCGATTGCTTGCCTTCTCCCGTCTGCAGCCGCTGGCGCCGCAGGTCGTCGACACCAACCGGCTGGTGACCGGCATGTCCGACCTTCTGCACCGAGCGCTCGGCGAAGGCATCCGTATCGAAACGGTTTTGGCGGGCGGCCTGTGGAAAATCCACGCCGATCCGAGCCAGATCGAGAACGCGATCCTCAACCTGGCCGTCAATGCCCGCGATGCCATGGACAATGACGGAAAATTGACCATCGAGACCGCCAACAGCCATCTCGACGAGGCCTACGCCTCGACACACGCCGAAGTCACGCCTGGCCAATATGTGATGGTGGCGGTGACCGACACCGGCGCCGGCATGCCACCGGAGGTCATCGCCAGGGCCTTCGAACCGTTCTTCACGACCAAGCCGGTCAACAAGGGCACGGGACTTGGGTTGAGCCAGGTGTTCGGCTTCGTCAAACAGTCGGGCGGCCACGTCAAGATCTACTCCGAACCGGGTGAAGGCACGACGATCAAGATCTACCTGCCGCGGTTTTTCGGCTCGGAGGAGCCAGCAGTACCCGTCGGGCGCGGCAAGAGCTCCGTCAAGGTCACCGAGACGATCCTCGTCGTCGAGGACGACGCCCGGGTGCGGGCCGCCACGACCGACGCCATGCGCGAACTCGGCTACACCGTCATCCATGCCGCGAGCGGTCCGGAGGCGCTCGAGAAGCTCGACGCGTCGTCAGGCATCGCCCTGCTGTTCACCGATATCGTCATGCCGGTGATGAACGGCCGCAAGCTCGCCGAGGAGGCGGTCGCGCGCCAGCCCGGACTGAAAGTCATCTTCACCACCGGCTTCACCAGGAATGCGGTCGTCCATAACGGCGTGCTCGACCATGACGTGCACTTCCTGGCCAAGCCGTTCACCATCGAGCAACTGGACGCGAAGCTGCGCGACGTGCTGGACAGGACCAGCTGAGTCCGACGGACCGTGTTTGGCAGCATTGAAAAAAGCTGCCTTGACATTCGCTCCCCCACGCCCGACTTCCTAGCGCTCTAAGGCCGTTCCAGGAAAAGTGTGAAGCGGTTTTCCGTTCGCAATTGCGACCAACAAGAGCTCTAGGAGACAACCGATGCCAGAGCCCCGACGATCGACGATCGATGCCGGAGAAGTGGAACGCTTTTCCGCCCTTGCCGCCGAATGGTGGAATCCGAACGGCAAGTTTCGTCCGCTGCATAAATTCAATCCGGTCCGGCTTTCCTATATCCGCGACCAGATAGCATCGCGCTTCGGCCGTGACCCACGCGCCGCGCGGCCGTTCGAGGGCCTGCGGATCCTCGACATCGGCTGCGGCGGCGGTCTTTTGTGCGAGCCGATGGCGCGGCTTGGCGCCGAGGTCGTGGGAGCGGATGCCTCCGAAACAAACATCGAAGTGGCGAAACTGCATGCCGCCGAAGGCAATGTGAGCGTCGACTATCGCGCCACGACGGCCGAGGACCTTGCCGACGCCGGCGAGACATTCGACGTCATCCTCAACATGGAAGTGGTCGAGCATGTCGCCGACATCGAACTGTTCGTCGCCAAATGCGGGCAGATGGTCCGGCCCGGCGGCATCATGTTCGTGGCCACCATCAACCGCACGCTGAAGGCGCTGGGCCTGGCCATCATCGGCGCCGAATACGTGCTGCGCTGGCTGCCGCGCGGCACCCACCAGTTCGGCAAGCTGGTGCGCCCCGAAGAGCTGGAAAAGGCGCTTGGCGGCGCCGGCCTGACGATCATCGACCGCACCGGCGTCACCTACAATCCGCTCGCCGACCGCTGGGCGCGATCGAAGGATATGGACGTCAACTACATGGTGCTGGCGGAAAAGGGATCGGTCTGACCGAGCAGGCGTTCCGGAATTCGTACCGCGGGCGCGCGGGCGGTCGGCATCCTCGGCCGCAGCCGGAGCCCGGTGGCGATGCCGACGACGGCACAAACTGAGACGTCAGGCTTTCTGGCTTTGCGCCTTGGTGGTGATGAAAACGCCGGCGGTGATGATGACGGCGCCGACCCAGGTCAGCAGCCGATAGTGCTCGCCAAGGAAGATCGTGCCGGCAAACAGGCCGACCGCGGCCGCGACATAACCGATCTGGCTGAGATAGACGGGGCCGCCGACCGCCTGCAGCCGGAAGAAGAAGGCGAACATCGCCGACGCGGATGCGACTTGCGCGACGACGACCAGCGGCACGCCGTCGAGCGGCGCGAAGGCCTTGATGCCGAACAGGGTGAGAATACCGGCGAGCAGCAGCGTCGCCGACGCCAGATGACTGCCGACAGCGAGTTCGATCGGGCCGGTGCCTTCAGGCCAATCCACCGTGCGATAGATGTTGCCGACGGCAAGGCTGACCGGGATGAGCAGGCCCATGACCACCCAGAAGAGATCGGCCGGCTGGCCGGCCTCTCCGCGCGTCACCGCCACCATGACGGCGCCGACGAAGCCGACTGCAATGCCGGCAATGCCCAGTATGTTCGGGCGCCGCACACGCAGCAGGATCGACAACACCAGCGTGATGACAGGTGACAGCGTGAACATGATGCCGGTGTAGCCGGCGCCAAGGTGCGGAATGGCCGAGAACATCAGGAGATTGGGGACGGCATAGGACACGGCGGCCGTGACGAAGAAATAGCGCAATTTGTGCGCGGTGAGGCGGACACGCTCCCCGCGCAACAAGAGCACGCACAAAAGCACGCCGCCGGCACCGAGCGAGATGACGAAGGCCCAGACCATGGCCGGCACGCCGGCTGCCGTGGCGAGCTTGCCGAAGGGCAGCGTCAGCCCGAGCAGGCCGCCGGTGACGACCAGCAGGCCGAGCGCCGAATCCCAGAGAAATTTCATCGGATGGTCCCGTCACTCAAATTGCGAATTCGGCACTCGCGACGCTTGGCCGGTTCCGTATCTTGAGGTAAGATAACGCAAAGATTCTTAACGTCAAGATATTTAGCGGTGAGACAAATGGATCGCGCGGCAAAAGCGATCGAGCAGTGGAAACGGGAACGGCCGGATCTGGACGTCTCGCCGATGGCGGTGCTCGGGCGATTGAACGAGGCCTCGTCGCTGATCGCGCGGGATCGCCTCGCCCCGCTGTTTGCCCGTTTCGGGCTCCAGGCCGGCGAATTCGACGTGCTGGCTACGCTGCGCCGCTCCGGAGCCCCTTACGCGCTGACCCCCACCGCTCTCTATGAAGCGACGATGGTGACATCTGGCGCCATGACCAACCGGCTCGACCGGCTGGAGAAGGCCGGATTGATCTTGCGCGGCCCGCACCCCAATGACCGTCGCGGCATTGTCGTGCAGCTTACCGGGAAAGGTCTGGCCTTGATCGACGAGGCCTTGACCGCCCACGTCGCCAACGAGCATGAAATTCTCGCCGATCTAAGCGACGCCGAACGCGAGATGCTGGCTCGGCTGCTTGGCAAATTGATCGCAAGCGTGAGCTAACCGCTCAGTTGCGGTCGTCCGGAAACACCGGGATCGGCATGAACTCGACGCCGTCCTCGGCAAGGCTCTTGGCCTCTTCGAGCGTCGCCTCGCCATAGATGCCGCGCGGATCGGTTTCGCCGAAATGGATTTTTCGCGCTTCCTCGGCGAACTTGTCGCCGACATAGTCGGCATTCTCGCGCACTTTCTCGGCCATCGCCTTGAGTTGCGCCAGCGCCTGTTTCTGCGCCTCGCCCATGGCGAGCGCGATGGTCTCCTGCTTGCGGGCCGTCGAAACGGCGGGCGCCATCAGGGCCTTCTCCACCTTGTGTGAGCCGCAGCTTGGGCAATCGACAAAGCCGCGCTTCTTCTGGGTATCGAAATCGTCATTGCTGCGAAACCAGCCCTCGAACTCGTGCTCGTTCTCGCAGATCAGGGAAAAGCGGATCAAGAGGCGGCACCCCTGAGACGCGGCGCGTCGACCTCGCCGGCATTGATGTCGAAATCCCGCGCATTCTTCAAATTGGGGATCTTCTTGCGCGCCGCAAGCGACTGCGCCGGGTCGATCTCTGCAACGATCACCGCCGGCTCGTCATGCGCGGCTTCGGCGATGATTCGGCCCCAGGGATCGACGATCAGCGAATGGCCATAGGTCTCGCGGCCATCCTCATGCAGGCCGCCTTGCGCGGCGGCGACCACAAAGGCACCGTTCTCGATGGCGCGCGCCCTCAGCAGCACATGCCAGTGCGCTTCGCCGGTCTGGCGGGTGAAGGCGGCGGGCACGGTCAAAACATCGGCGCCAGCGAGCGCCTCGGCACGGAACAATTGCGGGAACCGCAGGTCGTAACAGACCGCAAAGCCCAATTTCGCCCCCGCTATCCCGGTCACGACGGCCTCGGTGCCAGGTTCGTAGGCCGAGGATTCGCGCCAGCTCTCGCCATTGTCGAGGTCGACATCGAACATGTGGATCTTGTCATAGGTGGCGAGCGTCGCGCCATCCGGGCCAAACAGCAGCGCCCGGTTGGCGAGCTTGCCGTCGGCGCGCAGGATGGCCGTCGAGCCGACATGCAGGAAGATCCCGAGTTCGCGCGCCAACCTGCGCGCGGTCGCCACGATGATGTCCTTGTCTTCGGAGGTGAAGGAGGCTGCGCGCGCTTGCTTGTCGCGGATCAGCGCCCCGGTCATTTCCGGCGTCTGGATATAGGTTGCGCCCTGGCCTGCCGCCTCACGCACCAGCCGCTCGAGATCGACCGCATTGCGCTCGGGACTTTCGCCTGAACGCATCTGGACGGCGGCAGCCTTGAAAACACCCATCATCAAATCCTCAAATCGTCGCGCCGTTGGCGAGCAGTTTGTCGAGCCGGCCTTCGGCCTCCAACTCGTGGAGGTCGTCGCTGCCGCCGACATGCGTTTCGCCAATGAAAATCTGCGGAAAGGTCGTGCGGCCGTGAGCGCGCGAGATCATCTCCTGGCGCAGCTCCGGCGAAAAGGAAGCGTCGTGCTCGGTATAGGCAACGCCCTTGCGCTCCAGCAGCCGTTTGGCTGCCGTGCAGTAGCCGCACATCATGCGCGTATAGATCGTGACATCCACCATGACGAATTTCCACTTTCGTTGCCGACTTATATAGTCGCGGACTCGTCGGGCCGAAAGTCCCCCGGCAACACGCGGGCAAAGGTCAGCACATCGACGGCCCCGGCGCCCCCTTTTTTCAGCGCCTTGGTGGCGGCGCGCACGGTGGCGCCGGTCGTGTAGACATCATCGATCAGGAGCACCCTGCGGCCGGCGATCTCGATTTCCGCCTCGACCGGCACGCGAAAGGCGGCCCGCACATTCTCCTCGCGCTCCTGCCGCTCCAGCCCGACCTGCTGGCGGGTAAGTTTCACGCGCCGCATGGCGGCGGGCGCGAAAGACAGCCCGCTGAGTTCGCAGACCGCACGCGCCAATTCCGCCGACTGGTTGAACCGCCGCCGGAAAAAACGCCGCCAGTGCAGCGGCACCGGCACAACCACATCGGCCTCGGCGATGAGATCGGCGCCCGCCCGCGCCATCCAGCGCGCCATCCAGGGCGCAAGATCGGTGCGATCCTGATATTTCAGGCCTTGCACCATCTGGCGGGCAACGACGGAATAGACGACGGCTGCTCGCGCCCGTTCGAAGGGCGGCGGATCGGCGATCGCCTCGGCCGACAGAAAGCCCTCGCCCATATGGTGGGTGAACGGCGTGCCCATCACCGGGCACCACGGCCGTTCCAGGAGCCTCAGCTTCGGCCAGCAGGCGCCGCAAAGCACCCCGGGTTGCGAGACATGACGGCGGCAGCCGGCGCAGACCGGAGGAAACAGGATACGCGCCGGCCAGCCGAGGGCCGATCGGGTGAAGTTCCTGATCCCGATGGACTTGATCTCTGGCATCGGATCGGCCACGTGGTTGGTTCTCCGTGCCATCATACCAACTATATCAGGGCGTGGACAAACAAGGATCCGCCCGTTGCAGCCTATTATCGATACCTCACTGTGGCTGGCGCACAAGCGGCGTGCGCTCACCCACCCGGTCGAGGGTGCCGATTTCCTCATGAACCGCGCCGCCGAGGACCTTGCCGACCGGCTGGGTGCCGTCGAGCGCAGGTTCGGCAAGGCTGCCGTGCTGTTTTGCCAGACACCGGCCGCGGCCGGTGTGCTCGCCGCCAGCGACAAGGTGGCGGAAATCGCCCGTGTCGAGACGGACGCGGTTTTCCTGGATGGTGCGGCCGGCCTGGTCGCGCCGCTGGAAACAGTGCCCTTCGAGCCGCAAAGCCTCGATCTGGCGGTATCGCTTCTGTCGCTGCAGGCGATGAACGACATTCCCGGCATGCTGATCCAGATCCGTCGCGCCTTGCGTCCGGACGGGCTCTTTCTCGGTGCCTTCGCCGGTGCCGGCACGCTCAGTGAGCTGCGCGAAAGCCTGCTTGCGGCCGAGAGCGAGCTGTATGGCGGCGTCAGCCCACGCGTCATCCCCTTTACCGACGTGCGCGATGCCGGTGCGCTGCTGCAGCGCGCCGGTCTTGCTCTGCCGGTCGCAGACGTCGAGACCGTGACGGTGCGCTATGCCAATTTGTTTGCCCTGATGGCCGACCTTCGCGCCATGGGCGAAACCAGCGCGCTTGCCGATCGCAGCCGGCGGCCGGGCACGCGTAGACTGTTTGCCCGTGCCGCCGAGATTTACGCCGAGCGGTTTTCAGACCCGGACGGTCGGATCCGGGCAAGTTTCTCGATGGTCTGGATGTCTGGCTGGGCACCCGATGCATCGCAGCAGAAGCCACTCAAACCTGGCTCGGCCAAGGTCTCGTTGAAGACCGTACTGGAGGGTCCGGAAGGGCATTGACCGGCCCGCGGGTGCGGACAGGGTCGCAAGTCAGTGCGCGAAAGCGTTCGCAAGCCTGCTGGTGTTGTCGCTGAACAACCAGGTAATTGAGTTGAACACCTGGCCGATGCCGCCGATGATCGTCAACGACAGCACCATGACGATCAGGGCGTATTCGACGGCCGTGGCGCCATTGTCGTCCTTCAGAAAACGCAGCAGCACTGTTTTCATCGCCTTGATCCCCGTTGCCAGGACCTTACCGTCGATCTGTTAAGAAAGGTTAACGGTAAAGCCTTAACAGGCGGTGAAACCGCCGCCTTCTCGGAAAATTCTTAACCATGTCAGCAGTCACCGCTGGTCCTGCCGTTGGACCCGATGATGCAGACCGAACTGGGCAGCGGCTGCAGCACGCTGCGACGCACCGTGTAGGTGCCGCGATGGCCGATCGAGCCAGTGGCCGTCATGTCGAGGCCGGGAAAATCATCCCGCACCGATTGCGAGCGCGTCTGGCTGTCGAGGAAAGGGGTCGCGATCAGCGCCAGCGCCACCGCGGCCGACCCAAACAGCAGCGTGACGCGCAGGATGCCCATGCCGGCATCGGCGGCACGAAAGCCCCGGTCAGGCCGGATCGAGTCCCAATCCCTGTCTAGGCTCATGCTGTCGCTCCCGGGCAAATCGGCCATGCGGCCGCGACGACACGGCCATGCATCAATTTTTCATGATGAGATAAATCTTCCATTAACGCTGGCTGATATGGACCGTGGTCCCGATCGTCAGAGCAATTCCAGGAAAAGTGTGAAGCGGTTTTCTGTCCGGAATTGCGTCAAAACAAATCCTCAGAGCAGGTCGATGAGGAACGGAATCAGCGGCGCGTCGGCCGGCGGCATCGGGTAGTCGCGCATCTGCTTTGGCCGCACCCATTTCAGCGCCTGCCCTTCCCTGGGCTGCGCAATGCCCCGGAAGCGGCGGCACACAAACAGCGGCATCAGGAGATGGAAGTCGTCATAGGAATGGCTGGCGAAGGTGAGCGGCGCCAGGCACGGGATCTCGGTCTCGATGCCGATCTCCTCATGCAGTTCACGGATGATGCATTGTTCCGGCGTCTCGCCGGGTTCGACCTTGCCCCCGGGAAATTCCCACAGGCCGGCAAGCTGCTTGCCTGGCGGCCGCTGCGCCAGGAGCACGCGGCCGTCGGCGTCGACCAGCGCGCAGGCCGCGACCAGTAGCAGGCGCTTGCCGGTATTCACCAGGTCATTCATGCCTAACTTCACTCATGACCGGGCGGCCGGCGGTAGTGGTATCGGTAGACTTCGTCGAAGCCGAGTGAACGGTAGAGCGCAAGCGCCGGCGCATTGCCAGCCTCGACCTGCAGCCAGGCTTCGCGCGCGCCGCGCAGCCTCGCCCACTTGAGCGCCGACAGTATCAGGTTGCGGCCGTGGCCCTTGTTGCGCGCCGACTTGTCGGTGGCGACCTCGAACAGGCCGGCAAGATCGCCGTCATGCACACAGATCAGCGTCGCCAGCGCCTCTGCTCCATCCTCGAGCGCGAACAGCCCGGCCTCGGGCTGAATGGCGCCTATGATCTCCGACAGGCCGGGCCGCAGCGAAACGTCCGAGCCGCTGACCTTGAGCGACGCGCCGATGAAGCGGCTGATGTCCTTGAGCGGAATCTGGTCCATGGCGGCGTCTAGTTGGGCATCGGCCAGCGGCAGCCGCATGACCAGCGATTCGTCGAACCGGCTCCAACCCTCCTTGTCGAGATGATTGGCCAGATCGGGACCCGAGAGCGGCGACATGCGGAACGTCAGCGGCCTTCCATAGGCATCGAAACGGCGGCTGGCCCGGCCGATACGGTCGGCGATGTGCTGGATGTCGCCGGGATCGAGCGGGTTGACCGAATTCAGCCGCTTGGCCGGATGGCCGGCTGTCAGCCGCACCACCCAGGTGCCGTCATAGTGGACGGCCGCCGCCGGCCAGGCGCGAAAGCCGGCCGCCTCGTAGCGACGCACGATCGCGAGCATGCTTGCCGGATGCCTGGGAGCCAAAACCGTCAGCTCCGATAATCGCCATTGATGGTAACGTATTCCTTGGTGAGATCGCAGGTCCACACCGTTGCCTTGCCGCGGCCGATGCCGATATCGGCGCGGATGCGGATATCGTCGCGCTTCATGTAGGCGGACGTCTTTTCTTCCGAATAGGCCGGATCACGCTCGCCCTCGTGCGCCAGCCGGTTGTCGCCGAACCAGATCGACAGCCGGTCGCGGTCAGCGGGCTCGCCGGCCTTGCCGACGGCCATCACGACGCGGCCCCAATTGGCGTCCTCGCCGGCGACTGCCGTCTTGACCAGGGGCGAATTGGCGATCGACAGCGCGATGCGCTTGGCCGAGCGGGCCGATTTCGCACCGGTGACGGTGACTTCGACCTGCTTGCGGGCGCCCTCGCCGTCGCGCACCACCTGCAGCGCCAGCGACTTCAGCACCTTGCCAAGCGCCCGGCGGAACTGGCCCAGGCGCGCATCTTTCGGGTCGGTGATCTCAGGCGCGCCGCGCTTCGCGGCCTTGCCGGTGGCGAAGATCAGCAGCGTGTCGCTGGTCGAGGTGTCGCTGTCGACGGTGACCGCGTTGAAGGTCTTGGCCGTGCCGCGCGACAACAGGTCCTGCAGCACCGGCGCCGCGATCGGCGCGTCGGTGGCGATGAAGGACAGCATCGTCGCCATGTCGGGAGCGATCATGCCGGCGCCCTTGGAGATGCCGTTGATGGTGACTTCGGTGTCGCCGAGCTTGATCGTCTGCGTCGCCACCTTCGGATAGGTGTCCGTGGTCATGATGGCCTTTGCAGCCTCGGTCCACAGGTCGGGCTTGCCATCGCTGACCAGCCCGGCGAGCAGATGGCTGAACTTGGTCGTGTCGAGCGGCTCGCCGATGACGCCGGTCGAGGCCAGGAACACCTCACCGGCCGTGCAGCCGGCGGCCTTGGCCGCGGCCTCGCCGGTCAGCGCGGTGGAGTCGCGGCCCTTCTTGCCGGTGAAGGCGTTGGCGTTGCCGGAATTGACCACCAGCACCCGCGCCTTGCCGGCGCCAAGGTTCTGGCGGCAGAAATCGACCGGCGCCGAGGGACATTTCGACTTGGTGAACACGCCGGCGACCGTGGTGCCGGCGTCGAACGCCATGGCCAGGAGATCGGTGCGGTTCTTGTACTTTATCCCCGCTTCGGCGGTGGCGATGCGCACCCCTTCGATGACCGGCATCTTGGGGTACTTCTTCGGCGCGAGCGGCGAAATCGTCGTGGACATGGAGACCTCGGGCGGGAAAATCGCAAGGAAAGGCCGGTTTGCCCGATACGGCGCGCGGGCGCAAGGGCGTTTTCGCCGCGCCTGCCGGGGCGGCCAACCACGCCGGATCAAGCCTGCATTTCAAACCTGTCGGCGTCGCCGGCGCCAGTGGCGCTATGATTGCGCCCCCATGGGCAGGGGGCGCGTCACGCTCGGGCTGGTCAAGGCCGCGGAGGGATGGCGCATCGAATCCGAAACCTCGCAAGCCATGCAATGAGCGCTGATCCGCGGCGCGAATTCACGTGCTTTCGCGCGACATGAATTCGGTGGCGAAACAGAGCAGTCCTGCAATCGGCAGTGCCGGCCCGATCCAGGACACCAGCGGCCAGCCGCCTTGCGCATACGCCCAGCCGCCAACGCCCGAGCCGATCGCGCCGGCGATGAAGAACGTCGCCATGTAGAGCCCGTTGAGACGGCTGCGATGTGCGGCGCCGAGCGCGAACAGGTCCCGATAACCGAGGACAAGGTTGGTCTGCACGCCGAAGTCGAGGACGATGGCGGCGACAATCAGCAGCGCCAACGAAAGCGTCGAGCCGGTGTGGGCGATGTGGGTTACGAGAAACGCGACGGCGACGCACAGCATGGCGAAGGCGGTGGCCGGCCGGCCCCATCCGCGGTCGGCGGCTCTTCCGGCGAGCGGCGCGGCGATTGCGCCGGCGACGCCGGCCAAAGCGAACAAGCCGATGCCGCGCTGCGTCAAGTTGAAATCTGGACCGCCCAGCAGCAGCGGCGTCGTCGTCCAGAACAGGCTGAAAGCCGCGAAAAGGAATGCCTGGTAGAGAGCCCGACGGCGCAGGACCGGCGTCGTGCGCGCAATATGCACCATGGACGCCAAAAGCGCGCCGTAGCTTAGACGCGCCGTCGGCTCGCGCCTGGGCAGCGCAAACCGCAGCACCACGGCCAGCAGGATCATGACGGTGCAAGAGGTGAAGTAGACCACATGCCAGGACGACAGCGCTGTGATGAAGCTGGAAAACGGGCGTGACAGCATGATACCCAGCAACAATCCCACCGAGACATTGCCGACCACGCGGCCACGCCTTGCTTCCGGCGCCAGGTGCGCCGCATAGGGGATGAGCATCTGCACCGCGACCGAGCCGAGGCCGACAAACAGCATCGCGGCCAGAAAAGCCATTGGCTGCGTCGAAATCGCCGCGCCCAGCAAGGCGAGCGTTGCAATGGCGAGTATGCCAAGCACGAGCCCGCGGTTCTCCATGAGGTCGCCTAGCGGCACGATGAACAGCAGGCCCACCCCGTAGCCGACCTGGGCCATCGTAACGATCAGGCCCGCCGCATGTGGCGGCAGGCCAAGTTCGGCGCCGATCGGGCCGATCAGCGGTTGTGCATAATAGATGTTGGCGACAATCAGACCGCAGGCGGCTGCCAGCAGAAAGGTCATCCAACTCGAAATCGTCGTCTCGGCGGACGCGGAGCCGGATGCGATAATGGTCGTCATGGCGATACCCATCGGAACGGAACGTTCCGATGGGTAGAACGAACCGTTCCGTTTCGTCAAGCGATGATGTATGAACATCTCGATGCGTGGCACATCTTGGCATCAGCGCTTTTTGCGGCCAAATGGCTTCATTTGGCGTCCGCACGAATGCGGACAGGAAAACGAGCGCTTTTGCTCCGGATGGTTCCTGTCCGAGCAAGAATGTGGTGAGGCAAAGAGTTGCTGGCGGGTTGTTGTTCCAGCAGAGACGAGAACCGCTTCAGGAGGAACGGCCAATGAGCGAAATCGCCGATCCGGCACGCAGATCGATTGGCGCCAGGCGCAACCCCGACAGCGCCGAGGCGATTCTGGAGGCCGCCGAGGCCGTGCTGATCGAGGCCGGTTATGCCGGGTTCTCGATCGAGGCGGTGGCGCGGCGCGCCCGCGCCGGCAAGCCGACCATCTATCGCTGGTGGCCGAGCAAGGCGGCCCTGCTGCTCGAAGTCTACCAGCGCCAGAAGCGCGTCGACGTCCCCGATACGGGAAGCCTGGAAGAGGATCTCGTCGGCTTCCTGGTCAATCTGTTCGCGCACTGGCGCGAGACATCGTCGGGCAGCGTGTTCAGGTCGCTGATCGCCGAGGCGCAGTCGGATGAAACCGCGGCCGCGGCCCTCGCCGGTTATGCCGGAGGGCGCCGCACCCATACCGGCCTGATCATCGAGCGCGCCAAGGCAAGGGGCGAAATCCCGAGCGACATCGACCCTGGCGTGGTCGCCGACCTCGTCGCTTCCTATGCCTGGCGGCATCTCTTGACCAACCGGCTCGACGAGCCTGAGGCGACGATACACAAGATGGTCCGCTATCTCCTGCAAGGCATAGCTGCGCCCTGCGGATAACGGCATCGGCGCACCAACAAAAAGGGCGCGGCAACCCTTGGCTGCCGCGCCCCTCTTTGAAAAACCGTCCAGGCTTACTTGCCGGCTTCCATCGTATCGACGGCCTGCTTCAGCTTGGCGTCGGGGATCTCGACCTTGGCATCGGCGCGCAGCGACTTGACCAGCGCGAAATACTTGTCGCGGATGACCGCCTGCTTGGCCTGGTCCTTCACCTCGTCGAAGGCCGGCGGCTGCTTGGCCCGCTTGTCCTCGAGCTTGATGACATGCCAGCCGAACTGCGTCTGCACCGGCTGCTCGGTGTATTTTCCGACATCGAGCGCGAAGGCCGCCTTGTCGAATTCCGGCACCATCTGGCCAGGTCCGAACCAGCCGAGGTCGCCGCCATTGGACTTGCCGGAGGGATCGCTGGTGTGCTCGTTGGCGAGCTTCTGGAAATCGCCGCCGCCGTCGAGCTGCTTGATGATCGCCTCGGCCTCTTCCTTCGTCTTCACGAGGATGTGACGGGCATGCACCTCGTTGGCCGGCGGCGTGTTGGCGATTTCCTGGTCGTAGCGGGCGCGGACCTCGGCGTCGGTGACCTTGTCGACGACGCCCTTCTCGACCATCTCGCCATGCAGCGCGCGCTGCTGCAGGAAGGCCATGCGGCGCTGGAAGTCGGGATCCTTGTCGAGACCGTCGGTAACGGCCTTGGCGGCCATGACACGGATCTCGATGGCCGCCGAAAGGGCCGCCGCGCGGCGCTGTTCGGGCGGCAGCTGCGCGAATTGCTGCGACAGCTCGCCTTCGGCAAGCACCAGATCGGCTTCAGTCAGGGCCTGGCCGTTGACCGTTGCCACCACGGCGTTCGGATCGACCGGCGCCGCCGCGGGTGCGGCCGCATCGGCCGGAGCAGCAGGAGCGGTCTCCTGCGCCATCAGCGGCGACAGGCAAAGAGCCGACAAGCCGAAGGCCAAGCCAAGGCTGGCGAGCGACGCACGGCGGAACAACAAGGACATAAGGATGACTCCGGTGAAGGATTGTAAGGAGGGATGGCTTCCAGATCAGCCAGATTGTGGCGGAATTTGGCGCGACCGGCATGGCCAGCGCGGCGTTGACATCAGTTGAGCCCCCTCTTATCTGTCCAACGACTTGGCGTCCAGAACCGTTTTCCGGGCGCTTTTTGTGTTTGCCCGCATTCAAGCGGTGCGTTCACGCGGATTTGATGGGGCCGGCCGGCGCCTGTCTCAAGATTGAGAATTCTATCGAAAGGACCATTGGATGGTCAGTCTCGGCGGTCTCGCCCGTAAGGTTTTCGGTTCCTCCAACGACCGTCGGGTCAAATCAACCCGGCCCCGCGTCGAGGCGATCAACGCCATGGAAAACGAGATGCGGGCGCTCTCCGATGCCGAGCTTGCCGGCCGAACGGAGAAATTCCGCCAGGATATCGCCAATGGCGCCAGCCTTGACGACCTGCTGGTCCCGGCCTTCGCGACCGCGCGTGAGGCGGCGCGCCGCGTGCTCGGCATGCGCCCCTTCGACGTCCAGCTGATCGGCGGCATGGTGCTTCACAATGGCGGCATCGCCGAGATGCGCACCGGCGAGGGCAAGACCTTGGTGGCGACGTTGCCGGTCTACCTCAATGCGCTCGCCGGCAAGGGCGTCCACGTCGTCACCGTCAACGACTATCTCGCCACGCGCGACTCCGAATGGATGGGGCGCGTCTACAAATTCCTCGGCCTCTCGGTCGGCGTCATCGTCCATGGCCTGTCCGACGAGGAACGCAGCACCGCCTACGCTGCCGACGTCACCTACGCCACCAACAACGAACTCGGCTTCGACTATCTGCGCGACAACATGAAGTATGAGCGCGCCCAGATGGTGCAGCGCGGCCACAATTACGCGATCGTCGACGAAGTCGATTCCATCCTGGTCGACGAGGCGCGCACGCCGCTGATCATTTCCGGTCCGCTCGAAGACCGTTCGGAAATGTACAACACGATCGACACCTTCATCATCCAGCTGCAGCCGCAGGATTATGAGATCGACGAAAAGCAGAAGACCTCGATCTTCACCGAGGAAGGCACCGAGAAGCTGGAGAACCTGCTGCGCGACGCCGGCCTGTTGAAAGGCGAGTCGCTCTATGACGTCGAGAACGTCGCTATCGTTCACCACGTCAACAACGCGCTGAAAGCGCATCGGCTGTTCCAGAAGGACAAGGACTATATCGTGCGCAACGGCGAGATCGTCATCATCGACGAGTTCACCGGCCGCATGATGCCCGGCCGCCGCTATTCGGAAGGCCTGCATCAGGCGCTGGAAGCCAAGGAGCATGTGGCGATCCAGCCGGAGAACCAGACGCTCGCCTCCGTCACCTTCCAGAACTACTTCCGCCTCTACAAGAAGCTTTCCGGCATGACCGGCACGGCGCTGACCGAGGCCGAGGAATTCGGCAACATCTACGGTCTCGAAGTCACCGAGATCCCGACCAACCTGCCGGTCATCCGCAAGGATGAGGACGACGAGGTCTACCGGACGGTCGAGGAGAAGTACAAGGCGATCGTCAAGGAGATCCGCGAAGCCAGCGCCAAGGGTCAGCCGACCCTGGTCGGCACGACCTCGATCGAGAAGTCCGAGCAGCTGGCCGACCGCCTGCGCAAGGAAGGTTTCAAGGATTTCGAGGTGCTGAACGCCCGCCATCACGAGCGCGAGGCGGCGATCGTCGCCCAGGCCGGCAAGCCCGGCGCCATCACCATCGCCACCAACATGGCCGGCCGCGGCACCGACATCAAGCTCGGCGGCAATGCCGAGATGCGCATCGAGGAAGAATTGGGCGACATGCCTGCGGGTCCCGAGCGCGAGGCGCGGGAAAAGGAAATCCACGCCGATGTCGAGCGCCTGAAGGAAAAGGCGCTGGCCGCCGGCGGCCTCTATGTGCTGGCCACCGAGCGCCATGAATCGCGCCGCATCGACAACCAGTTGCGCGGCCGCTCCGGCCGCCAGGGCGACCCCGGCCGTTCGAAATTCTTCCTGTCGCTGCAGGACGACCTGATGCGCATCTTCGGCTCCGAGCGCATGGACGGCATGCTGCAGAAGCTCGGCCTCAAGGAAGACGAGGCGATCATCCATCCCTGGATCAACAAGGCGCTGGAAAAGGCGCAGAAGAAGGTCGAGGCGCGCAACTTCGACATCCGCAAGAACCTGTTGAAGTATGACGATGTCTCGAACGACCAGCGCAAGGTGGTGTTCGAGCAGCGCATCGAGCTGATGGACGGCGAAGGCCTCTCGGAAACCATTGCCGAGATGCGCGAGGGCGTCATCGACGAGATCGTCGCCAAGGCGATTCCCGAAAACGCCTATGCCGAGCAGTGGGATGTCGCGGGCCTGAAGGCCGAGGTCGCCGAATTCCTCAATCTCGACCTGCCGGTCGAGGAGTGGGCCAAGGAAGAAGGCATCGCCGAGGACGACATCCGCGAGCGCATCACGCAAGCCGCCGACACCGCCGCCAAGGAGCGCGCCGAGCGTTTCGGGCCTGAAGTGATGAATTACGTCGAGCGCTCGGTGGTGCTGCAGACGCTCGACCATCTGTGGCGCGAGCACATCGTCAATCTCGACCATCTGCGCTCGGTGGTCGGCTTCCGCGGCTACGCCCAGCGCGATCCGCTGCAGGAGTACAAGAGCGAGGCATTCGAGCTGTTCCAGGCAATGCTCGGCAATTTGCGCCAGGCCGTCACCGCGCAGCTGATGCGCGTCGAACTGGTCCGCCAAGCCGCCGAGGCTCCGCCGCCGGAAGCACCCGACATGTTCGGCTCGCATATCGACGGCACCACCGGCGAGAACGATTTTGGCGACGGCGAGACGGCCCTTCTGGTGCGCCAGGAGCAGAACGCCGTCGTCGCCCCCGAGGACCGCGATCCGAACAACCAGGCGACCTGGGGCAAGGTCGGCCGCAACGAAGCCTGCCCCTGTGGCTCCGGCAAGAAGTACAAGCACTGCCATGGGGCGTTTGCGTAAGGACGCCGCTTCTTCCTTCTCCCCGTTTCACGGGGAGAAGGTGCCCGAAGGGCGGATGAGGGGCGCTGAGTTTCATGATTTTCGCGTGTCTCCGACCAAAAGCGATGAGACGCTCGCCCCACAAAGTCGCTTCGTCCGCAGATAGCTCTTCTTCCTCTTCCCTATCGGTGCAAAATTGCCGAAAGCCGGCGCTGCCCCTCATCCGCCTGCCGGCACCTTCTCCCCGTAAACGGGGCGAAGGGAGAACCCACCCAACCGTTTCTTAATGTGTCTCCGCTACACCAAAACCTGAAAAAGAGGCGGAAAACGGAGAGAGATCGGGGTGCGCTTTTCCGCGGCCACGACTGCCGGGCGGTTCTTGCCGCAGCGTTTGGCGCTGCGCGTGGAGCCGCTGCTCGGCCGCATCGACGCCGTGCTGTTCACCGCCGATGAACGCGGCGAGGCCGGCCGCATGTCGGTCATCGCCTTCTCCATCCGCATCGTGAGCGCCGTCATCGCCTTCATCAGCCAGGTGCTGATGGCGCGCTGGATGGGCTCGTTCGAATACGGCATCTTCGTGCTTGTCTGGGTGACGATGGTCATCGTCGGCAACCTCGCCTGCCTCGGCTTCCATACCTCGGTCATCCGCTTCATCCCCGAATACCGCGAGCGCGGCATGATGGACGAACTGCGCGGCATCGTGGTGGCCAGCCGGCTGTTCGTGCTGATCGCCTCGACGATCATCGCCGGGCTAGGCGCGCTCACCGTCTGGCTGGCGGCGCCCTGGATCGAAAACTACTACGTGATACCGTTCATCCTCGGCGCCTTCTGCCTGCCGATGATCGCGGTGTCGGATCTGTTGCAAGGCCAGGCCAGGGCGAACAGCTGGGCGCTTTTCGCCCTGTCGCCGACCTATCTGATAAGGCCGGTGCTGATCCTGCTGTTCATGGCGCTGATGCTTTTCGCCGGCTACGCCGCTGATGCCAGGACGGCGATTTTCGCCTCCATTGCCGCCACCTACGTCACCACGCTCGCTCAGCTCATCGGTGTCACCCACCGCATGGAAAGGCAGATCCCGGCCGGACCCATGAAGGTGCATTTCGCGCAATGGTTCGTCGTCTCGCTGCCGATCTTCCTGGTCGAAAGCTTCTTCTTCCTGCTCACCAATGCCGACGTGCTGATGGTCGGCGCCTATATGGATCCCAACGACGTCGCCGTCTATTTCGCCACGGTCAAGACGCTGGCGCTGGTGCATTTCGTCTATTTCGCGGTCAAGGCCGGCGTTGCCCAGCGCTATGCGCAATTCACCCATGGCGATCCGGAAAAGCTCGCGGCCTTCGCTCGCGAGACCGTGTCGTGGACCTTCTGGCCCTCGCTGCTGATGGCGCTGCTGGTGCTGGCGCTGGGCAAACCCATGCTGGTGCTGTTTGGCCCCGAATTCACGTCGGGCTATCCGCTTCTGTTCCTGCTCGTCTTCGGCGTCGTGGCGCGCGCCGCCGTCGGTCCCTGCGAGAGCCTGCTCACAATGAGCGGCAACCAGAACATCTGCGCCGCCGTCTATGCCATGACACTGGCCTTCAACATCGGTCTCAACGTGATGCTGATCCCGCATTTCGGTCTGTGGGGCGCGGCCATGGCCACCGCCTTTGCCATGATCTTCGAGGCCAGCGCGCTGTCCTTCACGGTGTGGCGCAAGCTCGGCATCGTCATGGCGATCTTCGCGCCAGCCAAAGGAGCCGCCTGATGGCCGCCATCCCGTTGCTCGAGGAAACCAGCGGCGGCACCGCCGGCGCCATGGTGTCCGGCCTTGCCGGGCTGGCGCGCGACCCCGACCCCGCCCATATCGAGATCTTCGCCAACAACCGGCCCGAGCGCAAGCTTGCCATCTATCCGGCATCGGCCGGTTTCGACCTGGTCGAGGAACTGGACTATCTCTGCGCCCGCACGATCGAGCCGAACGTTTTCTTCAACCCGCGCTTCCTGGCACCCGCAATGCCCCGGCTGGAAGATCGCGAAGTGCGGCTGGCCGTGATCCGCGACGGCGACGAATACCGCAACCGGCTGCGCCTCCTGGTGCCGATCTCGGTGGAGCGCCCGGTGGTTCCGCTCGGCGTTCCGGTGTTGCGTACCTGGTCGAGCCCCTTCGGTCCGCTCGGCACGCCGCTGGTCGACCGCGACGATCCGGTCGGCGTCGTCGAGGACTTCTTCTCTATGCTGTCGCGCCCGCATCTCAAACTACCGAAAGTCTTCGTGCTCCCCGACATCAGGCTCGATGGCCCGGTGGCGAGCCTGCTCGGCACCGTGGCCGAAACGCGCGGCCTGACGCTGGTCACCACCGGCCAGACCCTGCGCCCGGTGCTGGAGAGCCAGCTCGACGGCGACGACTATCTGAAGGCATCGCTGCGCTCGCACCATTATCGCGAGTTCCGCCGCCTGAAGCGGCGCCTTGCCGACCTCGGCAGGCTGGAGCATGTGGTGGCGCGCGGCCCCGAGGAAATCCGCCACGCCATAGAAAGCTTCCTGACGCTGGAAGCGTCCGGCTGGAAGGGCCGCGAGCGCACCGCCATGGCGATCGACCGCTTCCGCGCCGCCTTCGCCCGCGAGGCCGTGCACCGGCTCGCCGAACAGGACATGTGCCGCATCCATTCGCTGACGCTCGACGGCCGCACCATCGCCTGCCTGATCGTCTTCGTCGAAGCCGGCGTCGCCTATACCTGGAAGACGGCCTATGACGAGACGCTGGCAGCCTATTCGCCGGGCACGCTGCTGATGATCGAGGTCACCCGGCAGCACCTCGACGATCCCAACATCATGATGACCGATTCCTGCGCGGTGCCCGACCATCCGGTGATGAGCAGGCTGTGGAGCGAGCGCAAGCCGATCGGCACGCTGGTGATCGGGCTGACCACGGACGCCGACCGCCTCGCCCGCCAGGCCGCCTCGCAACTGCATCTCTACCGCGAGACCCGCAACATGGCGCGCCTGCTGCGCAACCGTATGAAGAGCCTGTTGAGACGGCGCTGAATGCCGGCCCCGGTTTGCGACAACCCGGCCTTTGGATGGCCTTGTTGATCGGCCTCTTGATCCTGCTCAAATATCTATTCGGGGACCGGATCACCCTTCTGGCCATCGGCTGGATGGCTGGCCGGCCGCCGCGCAACCGGCCGGTTTGAGCGTGCCGCCGCCGTCTCGCCGGTGTGGCCAATCTGCATCGCCGAGATCCTGCCGAGAGCTGTACGGCCAAACACGTCCACACGAACGGCACACCGTCACATAACTGTAATGGCGCGCGCCTAGCTAAATCGCCGCCACATCCCAACGCGCCGCTCTATCAGATGCGCCGCCACATCTCGAGGAAAGACCATGCTTTTGCGCACCATCGTCGCCCCATTGGGCGTTTGCTTGTCCATGGCCACATCAGCCTTTGCGGCTGATCTGGTCGAAGCCCCGCCACCGGCAGCGCCGACCTGGACGATTGGAATAGAGGGGAGCCCGGAATTCTACGCCATCAACAATGGCAGCAACACCGCCCGGTCGCTTGCCGACACCTATTTCAAGCTCAGCGTTTCGCACAATTTCGACAACAATTTCGTCGGTGGCATCTTTATCCAGCCCACCTTCAAGACCGGTGGAAAATCCCAGTACTACGCCGAAGCCAGCCTCGGCTACAAAATCAAGGTCACGGATGCCTTCACCCTGACCCCCAGCCTGGGGCTCGGCTACACCTGGCACGATACGGGCATTATCAAGGATGCGGATGCCAATGCGAATGTTCCTTACTACGCCCTGTATATCGCGGGCGATTGGAAGGTCTCCAAGCAATGGACCTGGAACGTCTTCAACTTCCGCTACCGCAATGCCTTCAACACCACCTGGGAAACGCCAAAGCTGGCCACCGGATTGACCTACAGCATCGACTCCACCAACGCGGTCTATGCCAGCGTTGGCTATTCCTGGAAGAAGACCGACACCACTTCAGCCCCCTACAACGATCTCGCGGGCGACAAATGGAATATCGCGATCGGCTATAAGCATTCGCTCTGACGATATTGGCGGGGGGCGCAGGCTGTCCTGCGCCCCAAATCGTCCCAGCTGTCTCCGGCGCAGCAAATCCATCCATGGTCTCATCGAGCTTGCTCTGGACATGAGCAGGCCACAACATGGACCAGTCCCTGAACGTGGAATGGTGCCCCTAGCCGGGGTACTGGGGCTGGATCGAACCAGCATCTAGACCGAACAATCTCTCAGCAATAACAAGACCTTACTGGCTTATCGCCCCTGAAGGCCTGTAGTCTCGATGTACCTCAGTGGGTATCAGGCGCTGTACCTCGGGTCAAGCCGCCGCTTAACTCTGGTGCAACCAAAGCGTGTTAGCCGTGGAGAATGGAATGAATACGCGCCGCATGGGTTGGTGGCTATCGGGGGTATCGATATGACCGAGCATAGGCTTCCAGGTCGCTATAAGGCGCTCATCGCTGCCAACCTCGCAATCGGCATAGCGGGCATTCTGTTGCAGCCGGTGTATCCGAAGAGCATCTTCATCGCGATGTTTGTTATGTGCGTTTTCCTTACAGTCCTTTTGGCATTCATGCTTTGGACGGGGTTTAATGAGTGGAAGCGCCAATCCCTATGGACGATCGAAACACGCTTGCTGGTCACGCTTCTTCTGATGGCCCTCGGCATAAGTTTATACGGAATGTTTCTGACGATGCGCTCCATGTTGAAGTGATGAGCAGCAGAAGGCCGCTCTCCATCCATCTCGGCCGTTTGCGGCAACCAGCTAATTGAGTTTTGACCCTCAGATGGTCGCGGCGAAACCTCAGCGCCACCAGCGCAGCCTCTACTGAGCGGGAAACGGCAACCCGCCTATCTCGCCTATCCCGCCTCAACGAACCTGACGGGCAACGCTGCGGCGATCTCCTCAGCCATCCCCGGCGGAGGCCGGTACGGATTGAGACCGAGAGCCTTGATCCGCTCGACGGTCTCTTGGAACAACTCCCGCGACGTCTTGGGGCGACTGATGCCGCGCACCTCGTCCTACGCCGCTGCCAGCATCTGCTCAACCTCGCGATGCACCTGACGGTATTTGGCGAGCGCGTCACCCTTGGCGTTCCCCAAGGCAATGGTGATTTCACCCTTTCCTAAGGTAGACCGAAGCTCAGGTTTGACGACGCGCCGGTAGCGATAGCTTGAACTCCCCAGTTTCTTGCTCTTGCGCTCTTGCCAGTGTTCCACGATCACGCTGCTCATTGCTGGACCCCTTGATGTACCTCTAGGATGTACCTCGGGGGATGTCTAAGCCCTTGAAAGCCTTGAAATTACTGGGCTTGTCAGCGGTCTGTGGTGCCCCTAGCCGGGATCGAACCAGCACTCCTTGCGGAACTCGATTTTGAGTCGAGCGCGTCTACCAATTCCGCCATAGGGGCTCAGGCCGGGCGGCCTGGATGGGCGCGGACTATACGGTCGGAGGCCTGTTCGTCAACAGGCCAATTCTCGGGTACCCCGAGATGCGACCAATCTTCGCCTTTTGATTTCGTGGCGGTGCTGCCATTGTGCAGCGCGGAAAATCTTTCTAGACAGGCGGCGCATGAAGCGTGGCGGGTCTGAAGGCACCGACGCGCAAGCCTGGGCCCCTGTTTCGTCCCTGCCATTGTCCCCGGGCGGCTGCGCATTATGGACCATGCATTAGGAGAGCCTATGCTTCGCGGACTGTACGACTGGACCTTGTCGCTGGCGGCCCGCAAATCCGCGGAATGGTGGCTGGCCTTCATCGCTTTCGTCGAAAGCTCTGTGTTCCTGGTGCCGGCCGATGTGCTCTATCTGCCGATGGCGCTGTCGCGGCCGGATCGTGCTTATCGCTATGCGCTGATCGCCACCGCCGCCTCGGTGCTGGGCGGCATTGCCGGCTGGTTCATCGGCCACTACGCCTATGAGGCGGTGGCACGGCCGATCCTCGAATTCTACGGCAAGTATGATGAATTCGAGCAACTGCGCACCTCGTCGGGCATCGGCTTCATCATCCTGATGCTGATCACCTCGGGCGCGGCGCACCTGCCGCCGATCAAGGTGGTGACGATCCTGTCCGGCGTCATCGGCGTCAATCTGGCGCTGTTCATCGTGCTGGCCATCGTGGCGCGCGGCGCCCGTTTCCTGCTGCTGGCCTGGTTGTTGCGCCGCTACGGCGAGTCGATCCGCGAGTTCATCGAAAAGCGCCTTGGCCTGATCGTCGGCGCTGCCGCGGCTGCCCTGATTTTGCTCTATATCCTGATCAAATACGCGCTCTGAGGCCCCGGTCTCAAAACCGGGTGACGGTTTTGAGGAGCAAGCGGACCGGCGGGTGGCGAACACAACGGACGAAAGCCCATGACAGCGACCATGAATATCGATACCGCACGCCAGCGGACGCGGACCGCCCTGTTTCTCGCCGTCGCCATGGCCGCGACCGTCGGCTCGGCGCTCGGCTTCCAGTATATTGGCGGCTACATCCCCTGCCATCTCTGCCTGGAACAGCGCACCCCCTACTATATCGGCGTGCCGCTGATGGTGCTGGCGGTGATCGCATCGATGCTGCGCGCGCCCGCCTGGCTGACGCGCGGCCTGCTGGGCATTGGCGGTCTCCTGATGCTCTACGGCCTCTATCTCGGCGTCTACCATTCCGGCGTCGAATGGCAGTGGTGGGCCGGCCCGACCGACTGCACGGCGGGCGCCGGCCCGGTCGACACCGGCGGCAAGGGCGTGCTCGACGCGCTCGACAAATTCGTGCCGCCCTCCTGCGACAAGGCGGCTTTGCGCATCCTCGGCCTGTCGCTGGCCGGTTGGAATGCCATCGCCAGCCTCGTCCTGGCCGCTGTCGCCTTCCGGGGTGCGCTGGCCCGCGACTGATCAAATTCGATTGTGCCCCACGGCGCATGGTTCGAGCAAAATTCGGCAGGCTGAGTCGAATGGCGCGGCTTTCGAGAACCGGAGCGGAGCGTACTTAGGTACGTGAGCAAAGTCCAACTGCGACGCAGTAGAACGGGGAAGCACAGAAAGCTGCGTCAAGCGGCCAGCATGGCGGATTTCTGCCGAACTCTATGGTTCGAGTTCGACATCCCAGTAGAGATAATCCATCCAGCTTTCATGCAGATGGTTCGGCGGGAACAGGCGGCCGTTGTTGTGCAGGTCGTGCACCGTCGGCTGGTAAGGCTTCTGCAGCGGCCACATCTTGGCGTGCGCCGGCATCATGCCGCCCTTCCTGAGGTTGCAGGGCGAACAGGCGGCGACGACATTCTCCCAGGTCGTCGCGCCGCCGCGATGGCGCGGGATGACATGGTCGAAGGTCAGATCCTCGGGTGTGCCGCAATACTGGCATTGGAAGCGATCGCGCAGGAACACATTGAAGCGGGTGAAGGCCGGATGCCTGGACGGCTTCACATAGGCCTTCAGGCTGACCACGCTCGGCAGCTTCATGGAGAAGGTCGGCGAAGACACCGCATGCTCGTATTCGGCGACGATGTTCACCCGGTCGAGGAACACCGCCTTGATGGCATCCTGCCAGGACCAGAGCGACAAGGGGTAATAGCTGAGCGGACGGTAATCCGCATTCAGCACCAGTGCTGGAAGCCCATCCGGAGATACGGCGACCGTCACGTGTTTACCTCCTTGGTTCTAGACCCGAACGGCGCGGATACTGTAAGCCCGACATGACAGGGATGTGAAGCGGATTGTCGCTTGCCCAAAGCGTCAAAAACCCCCGATTTTTATGCTTTTTTGCGGATTCAGGATGACGGCGCGGCGTCCCTGCCCCTGGTTTCGCGATAATAGGACCAGAAAAGCCGCGATGCGACACCTCGCCACGGGCTCCATGATTCGGCCAATGCGATCAATGTTTTCTCCGGCGGACGCGGGTCGATGCCGAGCGCGTGGCCGACCGCCGTTTGCAGCGCGACATCGCGCGCGGGAAAGATGTCGGGGTGCCCGGCGGCAAACAGAAGGTACACTTGCGCCGTCCAGGGACCGATGCCGGGCACCGCGGTCATCGCCGTGATCGCATCGACCGCGTCGAGCGAACAGAGGTGATTGAGGTCGAGCCCGTCGGCCACGGCCTGGGCAACCGCGATCAGTCCGCGCTGCTTGGGCCGCGACAGGCCGGCCTCGCGAAACATGTCCTCGCCGGCGGCCAGGATCGCCTGCGGCGTCAGCGGATCGACGAGCCTGGTCAGCCGGCCGAAGATCGCATCGGCGCTCGCCCGGGAGACCTGTTGCGAGACGATGATCGAGGCCAGGCTCCTGAACCCCGGCTCCGAAAGCCTGAGCGGCACCTCGCCGGCCATGCCTCGCACCTTTTCCAGGCGCGGGTCGATGATGCAAAGCGCATCGAGCCCGCGGGCAATGTCGTCCAGTGTGGCAATGCGTTGCATGGTTTCCTTGTCCTGGAATGTGCCGCAAGGTAGCAACCGCCGAAACAGCAGCACAACCCGATTGCCGCCAGAGACATGACGCTCCTGACATTCCGCTTCGCGCCCAGCCCCAACGGCGAACTGCATCTCGGCCATGCCTATTCGGCGCTGCTCAACCAGAAGCTCGCAAAGGCCAGCGGCGGCCGCCTGCTGCTGCGCATCGAGGATATCGACACCACGCGCTGCACGCCGCAATTCGAGGCCAGCGTGCTTGCCGATCTGAAATGGCTGGGGCTTGGCTGGGAAGAGCCGGTGCGCCGCCAGTCCGAGCATTTCGCGGAGTATCGGGCGGTGCTTGACCGGCTGATCCGTGAAGAACTCGTCTATCCCGCCTTCATGAGCCGAGGCGACATCAGGGCCTTCATCGCCGATAGCGAAAGGCGCGGGCGTGACTGGCCGCGCGATCCCGATGGCGTGCCGCTCTATCCCCCAGCAGACAAGGCGCTGCCGGTGAAAGAACGCAAACGGCGCATCGCCTGCAACGAGCCTTTTGCCTGGCGGCTGGATGTCGGCGCCGCCATGGCGCGTGTCGGCAGGGATCTCGCCTGGACCGAATTCACCGATGAGACGCTATCCGCGACGCGCCCTGTCGAGGCCCGTCCACAGGATTGGGGCGACGTGATCGTGGCACGGCGCGACATCCCGACCAGCTACCACCTCGCCGTCATTGTCGACGACGCCCTGCAACGCGTCAGCCATGTCGTGCGCGGCCAGGACCTGTTTTCCGCCACCGGCGTGCAGCGCCTGCTGCAGGAATTGCTCGTGCTGCCGCAACCCGCCTATTTCCACCATCGGCTCATCCTCGGGCCGGACGGGCGAAAACTGTCGAAGAGCCTTGGCGACACCGGCCTTGCCAAGCTGCGCGGGGCCGGCGCGACACCTGACGACATCAGGCGGATGATCGGACTTTGACCTCCACGAGGTCGGGAGAACCGCATGCCGGACGCGCCGCCGATTGAATTCCCGTGATGCATGGATCAATCGTTTCGTTTTGCGCGCTGCGTTGAACGGGACTAGAGCATCGCCACGGTCAACTCTCTGCGGCGGTCTCCGGAAAATGCACAGCATCAAGCGGTTCATCCCCGCCACCTTCGTCGTCCTGTGGGCGACCGGCTTCATCGGCGCGCGCTACGCCATGCCATGGGCGGAGCCGTTCACCTTCCTCGCCGCGCGTTTCGTCATCGCCGCCATCCTGCTGGCTACCCTGATGCCGGTGCTGGGCTCGAAGCGAGCCACCCGCAAGGAGGCGCTGCACGCCACCGGCGCCGGCGTGCTCATGCATGGCGTCTATCTCGGCGCCGTCTTCTGGGCCATCCACAGGGGCATGCCGGCAGGGTTTTCAGCCCTGATCGTCGGCCTGCAACCGCTGATCACGGCGGTGCTTGCCGGCAAGTTCCTCGGCGAGGCAATCCTGCCGCGCCACTGGCTTGGCCTGGGCATTGGCCTGATCGGCATCGTCATCGTGCTGTGGCCAAAACTTGGGGCGCTTGGCGGCGGCGTCACCGCCGCGACCCTGACCGCCTCGTTGGTCTCGGTGCTCGGCATGAGCGCCGGCACCATCTGGCAGAAGCGTTTCGCTTCCGGCGGCGACCTCGTGGCCGCCACCATGTGGCAATATGTCGGCGGCGCCTCGCTGATGATCCTCGCCGCGCTTGCCTTCGAGACGCACACCGTCGTCATCAACGGCGAACTGATCTTCGCCATGGCCTGGCTCGTACTGGTGCTGTCGCTCGGCGCCATCTTCCTGTTGATGGTGATGATCCGCGACGGCGAGATGTCGAAGGTCGCCTCGCTGTTCTACCTCGTCCCGGCGGTAACGGCGGTCATCGCCTGGGCGTTGTTCGACGAGCAGCTCAACGCGCTGCAGATCGTCGGCATGGCCATCACGACTTTCGGCGTTGGCCTGGCAACGGCGCGGCAGACCAGGGGAAGATTGCAGGCAAGGGAGGAATTGAGGAATTGAGGAAGAAGCACGCCACGCCGGATATGGCCACTTTTCTTCACTTCCTCAATTCTCCAGCTCTTCAATTCCTCAATCCGACCGGCACCGCCTCATCCCACCCGGGCACGCGCCTCCAGATAACGGCTGATCGCGGCATTGAGCTCGCCGCCAAGGATGAAGATCGCCGAGACGATGTAGAGGAAGACCACCGCGATCATGATCGAGGCCAGCCCGGCATAGGTCGTCACATAGGACGAGAAATGGTCGAGATAAGTGGCGAACATCGTCGAGCCGATGAGCCACGCCGCCAGTGTGAAGACGATGCCCGGCACCAGCGAGACGAAGCGGCGCTTGCCGGCCGGCAGCCAGTAGTGCACGGCAAACAGCCCGCCGATGATGACGGTTGAGGCGATGACGTAGCGCCACAGCGTGATCGTGCCGGTATAGGGCTTGATCCACTCGAAATGGGCTTCCGCCAGCCGCGCCAGCAAGGGCGCGAACACCAGGAGCACGCTGATGGCAAGGAACCCGGCGGTGGCGATCAGCACGAAGAAGATGCTCTGCACACGACGGTAGATGATGCCGCGCGTCTCGGTGACGCGATAGGCCCGGTTGAGCGACGTGCGCAGCGCTTCGATGCCGTTCGAGGCAAAGTAGGCGGCAAGCAGCACGCCATAGGTCAGCAGGTCGGTGCGCCGGACGGTCAGCACGTTCAGCACCTCATGCGCGATCGGCTTGGCGATCTGATCGGGCCAGGTGTCGAAGACCAGGTGCACGGCCGTGTCGGCAAAGGCCTCGGCGCCAAGGAAGCTGCCCAGCGTCGTGGCGAAGATCAGGAACGGAAACAGCGCCATCAGCGAAGTGATCGCCAGATGGCTGGCCATAGCCCAGCCGTCATCGGTGTTGAAATGGCCGAGAGCGTCGTAGAGCACGCGGCGCAGGGCGACAATATTCCGCAGCAAAAACGCGCGCTCCCCTTCGATTGTCTAGACGCCGCGAATATGGGAAGTGAATGCGGCAAATGGCAACCCTTCGTCAAACCACGAATTCTCCAGCGGCCGAGTTGCGCACCGTCATCGTCACCGGCGCGTCTTCAGGGGTAGGCGCCTATTGCGCCCGAGCGTTGAAGGCCGAGGGCTGGCGGGTGTTCGCGACGGCGCGCAAGCCGGAAGACATCGCCGCCCTCGAAGCGGACGGCATCGAGGCTTTTTACCTCGACTACGGCGAGCCGGATTCCATCGCCGTCCTGGTGACTTCAGTGCTCCAACGCACCGGCGGCCGGCTCGACGCCCTGTTCAACAATGGCGCCTACGCGCAGGCCGGTGCGGTCGAGGACCTGTCGGTGGCCGCGCTCAAGGAGCAGTTCGAGGTCAATTTCTTCGGCTGGCACGATCTGACCCGCCGTCTGGTGCCGGTGATGCGCCACCAGGGTCACGGCCGCATTGTCCATTGCTCGTCGATACTCGGCCTCGTGCCGGTGCGCTTTCGCGGCGCCTATTCAGCGTCGAAACATGCGCTCGAGGCGCTGATGCTCTGCCAGCGCCAGGAACTGGAAGGCAGCGGCATCCATGTTTCGCTCATCGAGCCGGGGCCGGTGAAATCGAAGATCGCCAGCAACGGCCTGCCCTGGTTCCTGAAAAACATCGATATCGAGAATTCCGTGCACAGTGCGGACTATGCCGCGCAGCTGGAACGGCTGCGGGCCGGCGGCAGCCAATCGACGCTGAAGCCTGGGCCGGAGGTGGTCCACAAGGTTCTGCGCCATGCACTTCTGTCGCGGCGCCCGCGCCCGCACTATGTGGTAACAGTGCCGGCCAGGATCGGCGTTGTATTCAAGCGCATCCTGCCGGCATCGATGCTCTACCGCCTGATGGCCAAACGCGCCTGAACGCGAAAACAACTGGAAACGCAACAATGGCAACCGTCTTCAATATCCTCGCCATTCTGGTCATGGCCGCCGTGGTGATCGTGCTGATCCGGGGCCTCGTCAACATGATGCGCGGCGGTACCGGCGTCACCTCGAACAAGCTGATGCAGGCACGCGTCATGCTGCAGGCCGTGGCGCTGGTGCTGATCCTGCTTGCGGTGTATTTCACCCGCAAATGAGGACCGTTCGGGAGGCGATGTGGTCAAGCTCAACAAGATCTACACCCGCACCGGCGATGACGGCACGACAGGACTCGGTACCGGGGAACGGCGGCTGAAATCCGACCTGCGGGTGGATGCCTACGGTACGGTCGACGAGGCCAATGCCTGCATCGGCGTTGCCCGTGTCCACACGGCAGTGAGCCACCCGGCGATCGATGCCATGCTTTCGCGCATCCAGAATGATCTGTTCGACCTCGGCGCTGACCTTGCCGTACCCGACGACGGCAAGCCGCTGGGATATGAGCCTTTGCGGATCACGCCCGTGCAGACCGACCGGGTCGAAAAGGACATCGACCTCCTCAACAAGGATCTGCAGCCGCTCAAATCCTTCGTGCTCAACGGCGGCACGCCGGCTGCCGCTGCCCTGCATCTTGCCCGCACCGTGGTACGGCGGGCCGAACGGCTGATGGTGGCGCTGGCTCAAGATCCGGCCGAGCATGTCAACCGCGACGGGCTGAAATACATCAACCGCGTCTCGGACTTCCTGTTTGTCGCCGCCCGGGCGGTCAATGACAATGGAAATGCCGACGTGCTATGGGTTCCTGGCAAGAACCGCTGAACGGACCGAAAGCGGGAGGGGCCAAACACGCATGTTCATCCCGCTTTACGACACCAACAGGCTGCGCCACATCCGCCTGCAATATGTGACGATCGGCCTGATCGTGGTCAACGCGCTGGTCTATTGCGCCACCGCGCTCGGCGGCGAGAATTTCACCAACGCCGCCGTGCTTGGCCTTGGCTTCATTCCGTCAGTCGTCCATGACACGGCCGAACTCGACCCTCGCTTTGTCATCATCCCCGAAAGCCTGAGCTACCTCACCTATTCCTTCCTGCATGCCGACATCTTCCACCTTGGTGGCAACATGCTGTTCCTGTGGGTGTTCGGCGACAATGTCGAGGATGCCCTCGGTCACATCCGCTACCTCATTTTCTATCTCCTGTGCGCCGTCGCCGGCGCCGCCTTCCAGAGCTTCGTCGCCTGGGACTCGCAGGTGCCGCTGATCGGCGCCTCCGGCGCCATCGCCGGCGTGGTCGTCGCTTACCTGATCCTCTATCCCAGGGTGAAGGTCTGGGTGCTTGCCTTTGCCCGCATACCACTGCGCATTCCGGCCTTCATCCCGCTTATCCTGTGGGTGCTGTTCCAAGTCTTCATGTTCGCCGCTGGTGGCGAGGATCAGATTTCCTGGGCCTGCCACATCGGCGGCATCATTGCAGGCGCGGTGCTGGTGCTTGTCCTGCGCAGCCGCGGCGTACCGCTTTTTGCCGGCGCCGATGAGGATACAGTGGTTCCCACTCCCGACCAGCCGACGGTTGCCGCTCGGCCAGCGGCGCCCGAACCGCCCGCCACCACGGCGCGCTGGGGCCGGGGAAACCCTTCTGGCCCAAACTGAACCGATTTGAGCCGCTTTCAGCGTATTGACGTCAAGGGTTGCCCCAACTACGGAAACGTCTCCGTCCGAGCCCGGGGCTGTTAAGGAGCAGTCAAGACGGGCAAAGACCAGAATTTCCATCCGGCCAGAATTCCGTCTGGCCGGAATTCGGTCAGGAATGTCGGCTTTCGACAACTCAGAAAGGGCGCAGGCTGTTATAGCGCGCCCAACTAGCGTGAAGAGGTGACAGGCAAATGAAGATCCTTGTGCCCGTGAAGCGGGTTGTGGATGCGAACGTCAAGGTTCGCGTGAAGGCTGATGGTTCGGCGGTTGAGCTCGCCAACGTCAAGATGGCGATGAACCCGTTCGACGAGATCGCGGTGGAAGAGGCCATCCGGCTGAAGGAAGCCGGCAAGGCCGAGGAGATCATCGTCGTCTCGATCGGCCCGCAGCAGGCGCAGGAGACGCTCCGCACCGCGCTCGCCATGGGCGCCGACCGCGCCATCCTGGTCAAGACCGACGAACAGACCGAGCCGCTCGGCGTCGCCAAGGTGCTGAAGGGCGTCGTAGAGGCCGAACAGCCCGGCCTCGTCATCCTCGGCAAGCAGGCGATCGACGACGATTCCAACCAGACCGGCCAGATGCTGGCGGCACTGCTCGGCTGGGCGCAAGGCACCTTCGCCTCCAAGCTCGTGCTCGACGGCGACAAGGCCAAGGTGACGCGCGAAGTCGACGGCGGCCTGCAGACGGTGGAACTGAAGATGCCGGCGATCGTCACCGCCGACCTTCGCCTCAACCAGCCGCGCTACGCCTCGCTGCCCAACATCATGAAGGCCAAGAAGAAGCAGCTCGACGAGAAATCGCCGGCCGACTACGGCGCCGACGTCAAGCCGCGCCTCAAGGTCATCAAGACCGAGGAGCCGGGCGGCCGCAAGGCGGGCGTCAAGGTCAAGAGCGTCGCCGAACTGGTCGACAAGCTCAAGAATGAAGCCGGCGTGCTCTGAGATCGGAAGGAACAGATAAAATGGCAATTCTCCTTATCGCGGAACACGACAACGCCACCCTTTCCGACCAGACCGCCAAGGCGCTGTCGGCGGCGCTGCAGATCGGTTCGGACGTGCATGTGCTGGTGGCCGGCAAGGGCGCCAAGGGCGCTGCCGACGCCGCCGCCAAATTGAAGGGCGTGAGCAAGGTGCTGCTCGCCGAAGCCGACGAACTCGCCGAGCGCCTCGCCGAACCGACGGCAGCCCTCGTCGTATCGCTGGCTGGCGCTTACGACACCATCATCGCCCCGGCGACCTCGTCGGGCAAGAATGTCGCGCCCCGCGTCGCGGCGCTGCTCGACGTCGCGCAGGTCTCCGAGATCATCGAAGTGGTCTCGCCCGACACATTCAAGCGTCCAATCTACGCCGGCAACGCCATCCAGACGGTGCAGTCGACCGACGCCAAGAAAGTCATCACCGTGCGCACCGCCTCCTTCCAGGCGGCGCCCGAGGGCGGCTCTGCCGCTGTCGAGACCGTCAAGGCGGCCGCCAATCCGGGCCTGTCCTCCTTCGTCGAGAACAGACTCTCGGAGACCGATCGTCCTGAACTGACCTCTGCCAAGATCATCATCTCGGGCGGCCGCGCGCTCGGCTCGTCGGAGAAGTTCCAGGAGGTCATCCTGCCGGTAGCCGACAAGCTCGGCGCCGCGGTCGGCGCATCGCGCGCCGCCGTCGATGCCGGCTATGCGCCGAACGACTGGCAGGTCGGCCAGACCGGCAAGGTCGTCGCCCCCGATCTCTACATCGCGGTCGGCATCTCCGGCGCCATCCAGCACCTCGCCGGCATGAAGGATTCCAAGGTCATCGTCGCCATCAACAAGGACGAGGAGGCCCCGATCTTCCAGGTTGCCGACTACGGCCTCGTCGGCGACCTCTTCGTCATTCTGCCGGAGTTGCAGAAGGCGCTTTGACGCTCTCTGGCAAAGCGTATTAAATGCTTGGGGTGGGGTAGACGAAGTCGCCCCGCCCTTTTAGTTTGCACCGCACAAAAAGCAGGCTGCAAAGGCCTTTTGACGGGATCGGTGTAATGAGCAAGATCGAGACGATCGGCATCATCGGCGCAGGCCAGATGGGTGGGGGTATCGCCCATGTCTCCGCGCTTTCGGGCTACAAGGTGCTGATCTACGATATATCGCCCGACCGCATCGAGAAGGGCATCGCCACCATCAGCGGCAACATGGCCCGCCAGGTGGGCTCCGGCAAGCTCGATGAGAAGCTGCGCAACCAGGCAATGGCGCGCATTGCCTCGGCACCGACGATGGCGGATCTCGCCGGCGCCGATCTGGTGATCGAGGCGGCAACCGAGGACGAGACCGTCAAGCGCAAGATCTACGCGCAGCTCTGTCCGCAGCTCAATCCCGAAGCCATCCTGGCGACCAACACCTCGTCGATCTCGATCACCCGGCTTGCCGCGCAGACCGACCGGCCGGAGCGTTTCATCGGCATACACTTCATGAACCCGGTGCCGCTGATGAAGCTGGTCGAACTGGTGCGCGGCATCGCCACCGAGGACCAGACCTTCGAGGCGGCGAAGACCTATGTGAAGCAGCTCGACAAGACGATCACGGTCTCGGAGGACTTCCCGGCCTTCATTGTCAACCGCATCCTGTTGCCGATGATCAACGAGGCGATCTACACGCTCTATGAGGGTGTCGGCTCGGTCGACGCCATCGACACCGCAATGCGGCTCGGCGCCAACCATCCGATGGGGCCGCTGCAACTGGCCGATTTCATCGGCCTCGACACCTGCCTGTCGATCATGCAGGTGCTGCATGACGGCCTGTCGGATTCGAAGTACCGCCCCTGCCCGTTGCTGGTGAAATATGTCGAGGCGGGCTGGCTCGGCCGCAAGACCGGGCGTGGCTTCTACGACTATCGCGGCGAGCATCCCGTTCCGACGCGCTAGAGCAACTCCAGGAAAATGTGGGCGGATTTCCCGGGAAAAGCGCGTAGCGCTTTCCCCAGGGAATTGCGTCAGAACAAGGCGTTAGAGTGGTTCACCGTTTCCGTGAAACGGTGAAGTGCCCTGGCGTTTCGGCCGGCCGCCGCTCACGACGCCGCGGCGAGCGGCTTGGGCGCTGCCGATCCGTGGTCGGCAATACTGCCGTCCGGCGCCACGCAGACGCATCCGCGGCCGGCGGCCTTGGCCGCATAGCAGGCCGCATCGGCCCTTGCGATGATCTCATCGGCTTCGCCGCAATCGGCATTGATCGCCGCCAGCCCGATACTGGCGCCGATCGCGTGCGGCCGGCCATCCCAGGTGAAGTTCAGGCCGGCTATCGCATCGATGATGGAGCGCGCCGCGATCCTGGCACCGGCGGTCGAACCCGATTTCAGGATGACGGCGAATTCGTCGCCCCCAAGGCGCGAGACGATGTCCTCGGGACCAAGCACGCCGCGCACGGCTTCGGCGACCCGCTTCAGCAAGGCGTCTCCGGCGGCGTGACCACCCGTGTCGTTGACCAGCTTGAAATGGTCGAGGTCGATGAACATGAACTGATGGCCGCCCCCGGCCGGCGTGCCGTCCTTGCGTGACTGCTCGACCAGTTCCTCCATCGTTCGGATGAAGCTCGAGCGATTGGCAAGGCCGGTCAATGCGTCATGTGCTGCGGCGTGGGCAAGCTGGCGCTGCAGCGCGCGCGCATCGGTGAAGTCCTGGAAGACGATGACCAGCCCGCAGAATTCATTGCGCTCGTTCATGATTGGCGACACGACCTGGCGGATGCTGCAACGCGTGTTGTCGCGGCGGACCAAGACGGCGCGGCTGTTCTGGTCGGCGGGAGCCTCCCCGCCGATCGCCGGCCGCGTCACGCCGATCCTGTGACCCGTCTCCTCGTCGACCGCCCAATAGACATGGCCGAGCGTCTTGCCGAGAGCCGCCTCGCCGGAAACGCCGGTCAGTTTCTCGGCAACCGGGTTCATGAAGGTGACGCGGTTCGCCGCATCGGTGCAGATAACGGCATCGCCGATCGACTGCAGCGTCACCCGCAGCCGCTCCTTCTCATCGGCCAGCATTGCCGCCGACACGGTCAGGCGCTCCTCGATCTCCTTGCGCCGGGTGATGTCGGTCAAGCTGCCGATGGCCCTGATCAGACGCCCGTCCTCGTCGCGCTCGATGGCTTTGCCGCGATCGAGTATCCAGATCCAGCGGCCGTCCTTGTGGCGCATCCTGAATTCGGCTTCGAAGAATGGCGTCTTGCCGTCAAGGTGGGCACGATCCGCTTCGGCGACGGTCTCGCGGTCGTCGGGATGGATCATGGTCAGCCAGCGGTCGGGATCGCCATCAAGCTCGCCCTCATCGAACCCCAGCATCTTGACCCAGGTCGAGGAATAGGTTGTGCCGCCCTTGCGCATGTCGAGGTCCCACACGCCCTGACCGGCGCCGGCGAGCGCGAAATTCCAGCGCGTCTCAGCCTCGGCGATGCGCGCCTCGGCCTGCTTGCGCGCGTCGATGTCCTCGATCTGCGAGACGAGATAGAGCGGACGACCGCTTTTCTCGTCACGAATGACGGAGCCGGCGAGATGCGCCCAGACCGGCGTGCCGTCCTTGCGCAGGTAGCGCTTCTCGAAGTGGAACGCATGGGCGGTCCCGGCTTTCAAATCCTCCATCGTTTCGCGGCCGATCTGCAGATCGTCGGGATGCGTGATCTGGAAAAAGGTCAGCGCCTCGATTTCTTCGCGGCTGTAGCCAAGCATGGTCGCGAAGGCCGGATTGGTTTCGAGTATGCGCCCGTCCAGCGCGACAATGGCGATGCCGATCACCGAATCCTGCATCGCCCGGCGAAAGCGCTGCTCTCCCTCCGCCATCTGTCGTCGATCTTCCGAGATGCGACCGATGAAAAGATAGGCGAAGAAAAGCGCGCAGACTGTCACCGCTACCGATATCTGAAGACAAAGTCTGAGCGCTTCGGCGCCAAGGTCCAGCCTGGACAGCACAAGGGAGGCCGACATCACGCCAAAACCGGCCACAAGCAGCGCCAGCGCTGGATGCTTGTAGGCTCCCGGCCCGATCATTCCTCGCAAAGTCACGATCCGTACCACCCCCGTGGGCAATCGCTTTTTCCCGCTAAAACCCTGAAGGATCGATTTTAAGGAAAGGTTGCCCCGGGGCGTTGGCGACATGGACAACCGGCAAACAATTGCCGGCATGATTAAGGATCGGTATGCGCTATGGGGTGGTCGCAGGTATCCTGCTACCAGCGCACGAAGAACCGCCCGCCGAGCGCGCCAAGCAAGGCGAGCGCAGCGATCGCGATCGTGTACCAGGTGGCGACGAACAGCGGCGAATCGTCGAAGCAGTGCGCGGCGTAGAAGGTCGCCGCCAGTCCACCGGCAAGTAGGCCCGCGACAGCGCCGGCAAGCACCGGCCGCGTCGGCGCGCCGTAGCGCAGCATCCACAGGAAGATCGCCAGCGGGCCAATGCCGATCAGCGGAATGAAGCTCATGCAGATCATCATGTTGGAACCGACCATGCGCGTGCCCCACAACGCCTCCGGCACCATGAAGAGCTCCAGAACCACGGCCACGGCCACCAGCAGAGGCGCGGCCAACATCCCTGCCATCGCCCGACCCGTCGACGCACCCGGCGTCGACAAAGCGCGGATCAGGGCGAAGGCGCTGACGGCCAGCACGATGGTGAAAACGAATTTCGACAGGAAGCGCATCGTATGCGCGGCCACCATGAAGTCGGGGCGCGGGCCGATCGTCAGCAGGAAAACGACGGCCGCGATGACAATGGCCGCACCGGCAGCCAGCCACCAGGCCGAGCGCAACGGCATCGCCTTGCTGCTTGCATCGGCGTCGAGCGCCTTGATGAGATCCTCGGTCCTCATGTCATTCCCGCCCAAATCGCCCTTGCCCAAATCGCTTGGCTATGGCGGCAAGCCCGCGATGCAGCGACACACGCACCGCCGTCTCGCTGATGCCGAACTTCGCTGCCGTCTCGCCGATCGAGCGGCCTTCCACCGATACGGCCGAGACCACGGAACGCTGTGCCGGCGGCAGCCCGTCAAGGGCACGGTTGATGTCGCGCTCACTGACGGTTTCGGTTTCCGGTTCGGCGAAGGTCTCGGCGATATCGTCGACATCGATCTCGATGCGCCGACCGCGCCGCCGGAACGCGTCGATCAGCTTGAAGCGGGCGATCGCATAGACCCAGGGCAGGACCGGTGCGTCCTGGCGCCAGGTATGCCGTTTCACATGAATGGCCAGCAAGGTTTCCTGCACGACATCCTCGGGATCGACCCCGCCCTGCACGATCTTGCGCCTCACAAAACCGCGGATCAGTGCGGCAATCCGGTGGAGAAAGTCGGCATAGGCCTTTTCATCTCCCGCGATGGCGGCCCGCAACAGCCGGGAAAGCTCGGCCTCGTCCTTGCCGCTCACAAGAGTTCACTCCCCGGTTTTCGCACCTCGGCGCAGATTTGTTACGTGGCCGGCGAAATAATGTCCAAGCCAAACTATGGGCAAGTCACGAAAGTTTGCGAGGCGGCCCATGAATTCCATGTCGATGGCTGTATCCCGGAGCCACGGCCACCGGGCCACCTATCGGGTGGCATGTCGTCTCGGTGCCGCGAAGCGCAAAACCGTGATGAACGGAATTCAATCTTGACTAGTGCATTCATGAATTGATACTCGGTCGCATCCGCAGCGCGGACAACCCGAGGAGTACCCCATGAAATCGCCCCTTCTTGCCCTTGCCGGTGTCGCCGCATTTGCAATCAGCCTGGCTGCCGGTCCGGCAATGGCCGAGGATGCGGGCATCATCGTCTACAACGCCCAGCATGAAAGTCTGGCCAAGGAATGGGCCGAAGGTTTCACCAAGGAAACCGGCATCAAGGTCACGCTGCGCAATGGCGGCGACAGTGACTTCTCCAACCAGATCGTCGCCGAGGGTGCCGCCTCGCCCGCCGACGTGTTCCTCACCGAAAACTCGCCGGCCATGGTGCTGGTCGAGAATGCCGGCCTGTTCGCGCCGGTCGACGCCGACACGCTGGCTCAGGTGCCGCAGGACTATCAGGCGGCCAGCGGCAAATGGGTGGGCGTGGCCGCGCGCAGCACCGTCTTTGCCTACAACACCACCAAACTCAAGGCCGACCAGTTGCCCAAGTCGCTGCTCGACCTTGCCGACCCGAGCTGGAAGGGCCGCTGGGCGGCATCGCCCTCGGGCGCCGATTTCCAGGCCATCGTCAGTGCGCTGCTGCAGCTCAAGGGCGAGGCCGCCACGGCGGACTGGCTGAAGGCGATGAAGGATAACTTCACCGCCTACAAGGGCAACAGCACCGTGATGAAGGCGGTCAATGCCGGCGAGATCGAAGGCGGCGTGATCTACCACTATTACTACTTTGGCGATCAGGCCAAGACCGGCGAGAACAGCAAGAACGTCGCGCTGCACTATTTCAAGAACCAGGATCCGGGCGCTTTCGTCTCGGTCTCCGGCGGCGGCGTGCTCGCCTCGAGCAAGCATCCGAAGGAAGCCCAGGCTTTCCTGAAGTGGGTGACGGCCAAGGGCGGCCAGGAAGTGCTGAAGAACGGAACCTCCTTCGAATACGCGGTCGGCAAGGGCACGGAATCCAATCCGAAACTGGTGCCGCTGGCCGATCTGCAGGCACCGAAGGTCGACGCCGCGACGCTGAACTCCAAGAAGGTCACCGACCTGATGACGGCAGCCGGCTTGCTTTAGTTGCTGTTCGTCCTAATAAGGACAGACCGACCGAGCTCCCGCGGGACTTCGCCTTCCGCGGGAGCGTTTTGTTTTTCGAGATGGCATTCGTCGATGACGACACGCTGCGTTCCTGACCGCGATCGTGGTCCCTCTATTGCCGCCACCGCACCCCAACCGTGTGGTGTCTGAGCCGATGCAGCCCGCGGTCGATCTCGCGCGCGCTGGCTTGCCGCCGACGATGCGCCGAAACGCGCGGCGGCGGGCGGCACCCTGGCTTGTCACCGCCGCTCTTCTGGTCTCGCTGCTCGCCCTTCTGCCGCTCGCCTTCATCATCTGGACCGCGGTGCAGACGGGCTGGGAAACCGTTTCGGCGCTGGTCTTTCGGCCTCGCGTCGGCGAACTGTTGGTCAACACCACCCTGCTGGTCCTGCTGGCAGTGCCGATCGCCATCGTGCTGTCTGTCGCGCTGGCCTGGCTGACCGAGCGCAGTGACCTGCCTGGCGCCAGGCTTTGGGCCTGGCTGTGCGTGGCGCCGCTTGCCATTCCGGCTTTCGTGCACTCCTATGCCTGGATCACCATGGTTCCCGGGCTGCACGGCCTGTGGGCCGGCGTACTGGTGTCCGTGATCGCCTATTTCCCCTTCCTGTATCTGCCCGTATCGGCGGCGCTGCGCCGCCTCGACCCCGCCCTGGAGGACGCGGCCTCAGCCCTTGGCCTCGGGCCTTGGCGCGTGTTCTGGCGTGTCGTGGTGCCGCAACTCAGGCTGGCCATCTGCGGCGGCTCGCTGCTGGTCGGACTGCATCTGCTGGCCGAATATGGCCTCTACGTCTTCATCCGCTTCGATACCTTCACCACGGCGATCGTCGACCAGTTCCAGTCGACCTTCAACGGACCCGCCGCCAACATGCTGGCCGGCGTGCTGGTGACCTGCTGCTTCGTGCTTCTGGGCCTCGAAGTGCTGGTGCGCGGAGAAGAGCGCTACGCCCGCGTCGGCTCCGGCGCGGCGCGCCACCAGCAACGCACGCGCCTCGGCCGCGCCACCATCCCGAGCCTGGCCTTGCTTGCCGTCACCACGTTGCTGGCGCTTGGCGTGCCGTTCGTGACCATCGGCCGCTGGCTCATCGCCGGCGGCGCCGAAGTCTGGCGTCTCGACGAGATAAGCCTGGCACTGGGCCAGACGCTGTTCCTGTCGCTTGCCGGGGCCTTGCTTGCCACCGTCGCCGCCATGCCGATGGCCTGGATCTCGATCCGCGCGCCGGGACCGTTGCAGCGCCTGCTTGAGGGGTGCAACTACATCGTCGGCTCGCTGCCGGGTGTCGTCATCGCGCTGGCGCTGGTCACCATCACCGTGCGTATCGCCCTGCCGCTTTATCAGACGCTGTTCACCATCCTGGTCGCCTATGCACTCATGTTCCTGCCGCGCGCGCTGGTCAGCCTGCGCGCCTCGATCGCCCAGGCCCCGGTCGAGCTCGAGCGCGCCGCGTCCAGCCTCGGCAGGCCGCCGCTCAACGCGCTGTGGTCGACGACCATCCGCCTGTCGGCGCCCGGCGCCGCGGCCGGCATGGCGCTGGTGGCGCTCGGCATCATGAACGAGCTGACCGCGACCCAGATGCTGGCGCCAAACGGCACCCGCACGCTGGCGATGGCGTTCTGGTCCTACAGCGGCGAGATCGATTACGCCTCGGCGGCACCTTACGCCTTCATCATGGTGGCGATGTCGCTGCCTCTGACATGGCTGCTCTATGTCCAGTCGAAACGGATGGCGGGACGATGAGCTTCCTCGAAATCAGCGGCCTGAAAAAGCATTACGGCCCGGTCGCGGCCCTTGCCGGCATCGACCTCGATGTCGCCAGCGGCAGCCGGACCGCGATCGTCGGCCCCTCCGGCTGCGGCAAGACGACCTTGCTGCGGCTGATCGCGGGCTTCGAGGCACCGGACCAGGGCCGTATCATGCTCGACGGCAAGGTGCTGGCCAATGGCGGCGCCGCCGTCCCGGCACATCGCCGCGGCATCGGCGTGGTGGCACAGGACGGTGCCCTGTTCCCGCACCTGACCATATCGGACAATATCGGTTTCGGCATGGACCGGGGCGAGGACAAGCGCGCCGAGCGCATCGTCGAGCTCGCCTACATCGTGGGGCTGGACAAGGCGATCCTCAAGCGCCGCCCGCACGAACTTTCAGGCGGCCAGCAGCAGCGTGTGGCGCTGGCCCGCGCCATGGCGATGAAGCCGCGGCTGATGCTGCTGGACGAGCCGTTCTCGGCACTCGACACCGGCCTGCGCGCCTCGATGCGCAAGGCGGTGGCCGAGCTTCTGGAGGCGGCCGGCATCACCACCATCCTGGTGACGCACGACCAGGCCGAGGCGCTGTCCTTCGCCAGCCAGGTGGCGGTGATGCGCGACGGCATATTCTCGCAGGTCGGCACGCCGCGCGATCTCTACCTCAAGCCGAAGGACAGGATGATCGCGGAGTTCCTCGGCGATGCCATCATCCTGCCGGCGAGCATCTCGGGCGGCTTCGCCAGCTCGCCGCTTGGCCGCATCGCCGTCGACACTTCGGACAGTCGCGATGTCGCCCGCATCATGCTGCGGCCGGAGCAGATCGGGCTGAAACGGACGTCGCGCGAAGGTATGTCAGGCACGCCGGACATGTTGTTCGGCGAGGTGACGGAATCGGAATTCGCCGGCGCGACGTGCACGATCGCGGTGCGGCTCCTGAACAACGCCGATCCGCCGGACGCCGCCGCGATAGGCAACACGCCGCTGATCCTGCGCAAATCCGGTATGGACGCGCCGGCCGTCGGCGAGATCGTGCGGCTCACCGTGTCGGGAAAGGCGCATGTGTTCGCCTGAAGCGCGACGGCACCGCCGGCGCGCAATGGACAGTTCAGGCGATGCGTTCGCGGGTATCGGCTGACCAGATCGGCCACTGCTCGAGGAGGCCTGAAGATCAGAGCGCCGGTTCGGGCACGGACGCCTTGAAGACATCGAGGCGGCTTCCCGTCTCCGACGAGAAGAAATGCATGTCCTCGGGCAAGATCTTCAAGCCAACAGCACTGCCGGGCTCGGGGCGGACCGCCTCGGACGTCATCACCGAAAACGGCGCGCCGTCGAGATCGACATGGATCACCCTCCCCGCGCCCAATTCCTCGACCAGGTCCACGGTGGCGTCGAGCGCGCCGGCCGTGCCCGGTGCCACCAGCCGTACGGCTTCCGGCCGGATGCCCATCGCCACCTTCGTGCCGACCGGCAGGCCGGCGCGAGCGATAGCCAGGCGCCGTCCGCCGCCAAGCAGCGACAGCCCGTCGAGCTCGACCGTGCCTTCCAGAATGTTCATCGCCGGCGCGCCGACAAAGGTGGCGACGAAGCGGCTGGCCGGGCGGGTGTAGATTTCACCCGGTGTGCCGACCTGTTCGACGCGTCCGCCATTCATCACCACCAGCCGGTCGGCGAGCGTCATCGCCTCGACCTGATCGTGCGTGACGAAGACGGAGGTGGCGTTCAGGCGGCGATGCAGCTTGCGGATTTCCGAGCGCATCTGCACGCGCAGCTTGGCGTCGAGATTGGACAGCGGTTCGTCGAACAGGAACACCTTCGGTTCGCGGATCATCGCGCGGCCCATGGCGACGCGCTGACGCTGGCCGCCGGAAAGCGCCATCGGCTTGCGGTCGAGCAGATGTTCAAGCTCCAAAGTGCGGGCAACCGACTGGATCCGCTGCGTGCGTTCGGCCGAGGGCACACCGGCGACCTTGAGCGAATAGCCGATGTTCTGAGCGACGCTCATATGCGGATAGAGGGCGTAGTTCTGGAACACCATGGCGCAGCCGCGCTCGCGTGGCTCCAACTTGTTGACGACAGTGCCGTCGATCGCGATCTCGCCGCCGGAAATCTCTTCCAGCCCGGCGATCATGCGTAGCAGCGTGGACTTGCCGCAGCCGGACGGTCCGAGGATGACGACGAATTCGCCGGAGGCGAAGTCGAGGTCGACACCGTGCACGACCTGCGTCCTGGCATAGTTCTTCTTGACGCCGCGTATTGCGATGGAGGCCATTTTTGTCTCCTCTTATTTCTCGGTGGCGATCAGACCGCGCACGAACCAGCGCTGCATCAGCACCACGACGATCAGCGGCGGCAGCATGACGATCAGCGTCCCCGCCATGGCGATGTTCCATTCCGGAATGCCGCCGACATTGGGGATCAGTTGCTTGAGCTCGGTGACCGCCGTGGCGTGCGACTGGTCGGTGGTGATGAGCAGGGGCCAAAGATACTGGTTCCAGGCCCATAGGAACATGATGGTGCCAAGTGCCGCCATGTTGTTGCGCGACAGCGGCAACAGGATATCGATGAAGAACCGCAGTGCCCCCGCGCCGTCCATGCGCGCCGCCTCGGTCAGTTCATCCGGCACCGTCAGGAAGAACTGCCGGTAGAGAAACGTGCCGGTGGCCGTCGCGATCAGCGGCATGATCAGCCCGGTATAGGAATTGAGCAGCCCGAGACTGAGCGAGACCTGCACGCCCGACACCTTCTCGATCAGCCAGCTCAGGCCGGTCACGTCCAGAATCGCCTGATAGGGCGACAGCACATTGGCAACGACCGCGTAGGTCGGCACGATGCGCACCTCCAGCGGCAGCATCAACGTCACGAAGATCAGCCAGAAGATGAAGGTGCGCCCGGGATAGCGGAAATAGACGATCGAGAAGGCGGTGAGCGCCGAGATGATCACCTTGCCGGCGGCGACACCTGCCGCCATGATGAAGCTGTTGAGCAGCTTGGGGCCGAGGTCTGCCGTCGTCCAGGCGGTCTTGATATTGACCCAGAAGTCGCTGCCCGGCAGCAGCGACATCGGCACGTCGTTGACATCCCTGAGATTGTGCGACGCGGCGATCGCAACGACCACGAACGGCGCGATGCAGAAGACGAAGCCGATGAACAGGATCAGGTGCGTGAAGAAATTGAGGAACGGAGTGCGCTCGACCATGGCGATCTCACCTGTAATGCACGCGCCGCTCGATGAAGCGGAACTGGAAGATGGTGAGCACGATGATAAGCAGCATCAGGATAATGCTCTGCGCGGCGGCGCCCGAATAATCGAGGCCTTTGAAGCCGTCTGAATAGATCTTGTAGACCATCAGATTGGTGGCGTTCGCCGGGCCGCCAGCGGTCATGATGTCGACGATGCCGAACGAATCCTGGAAGCTTTCGGTGATGTTGATGACCAGCAGGAAGAAGATCGTCGGCGTGATTAGCGGGAACTGGATGTCCCGGAAACGCCTGATGACACCGGAACCGTCCATCGCGGCGGCCTCGATCAGCGAACGCGGGATGGCCTGGAAGGCGGCCAGGAAGAAGATGAAGTTGTAACCGACGTATTTCCACGAGAAGGCGACGATGATCGAAGCCATGGCGTCGGCGCCGTCGAGGCCGGGATCCCAGAAGCCGGGCCAGACCCGGTTGACCACGGCCATGAAGCCGGCTTCCGGCGCCAGGATGAAGCGGAACGCCATCGCCAGCGCCGGCGCGGCGATGCCATAGGGCCAGATCAGCACCACGCGATAGAGACGCGAGCCGGCGAGTTGCCGATCGGTCAGGGCCGCGAGCACCAGCGCGATGAACATTGCAAGCCCGGTGCTGATCCCGGCAAAAATCAGGCTGGCGGTGATGGAGTTCCAGTAATCGGCGTTGGACAGGATCGAACGGAAATTGTCGAGCCCGACCCAGATGTTGCCGCCGCCCCAGGGTTGCTGCAGCGTCAGCGACCAGTAAACGGCCTGGCCGGCGGGCCAATAGAAGAACGTGAAGATCAGGAGGAGCTGCGGCACCGCGAAAAGGATGCCGATCGTCCATTTGCCGAAAGTGACGCGTTTTTCCATCGATCCGCCGATGCCGTTGAACCGCCGGTCCGCTTTCCCGGCGGAAGACTACTGCATGTCTCCGAAACGGATCCCGGTTTCGGGATAAGGGCATGCGTAAATCAAAACTTGTACGAAATGGCCGTCCGTCGAGTCCCGACGGACGGCCGCTCCGCTATCCGGGATTAGGGCAGGGTCTTGCCCGGATAGGTCTGCTGGAAGCGGTCGAGGATGGCATCGCCATTCTTGACCAACGTATCGAGGCCCTCCTGGACGCTGACCTTGTTGGCGAAGATCGCCTGCATCTGCGTACCGAACTCGGCGCGGATCTGGGTGAAATTGCCCAGGCGCACACCGCGGGTGATTTCGGTCGGTTCGGAAGCGGTCAGGCTGGCGATCGCGACTTCACGGCCCTTGTAGGGAGCCTTGTCGTAGAACCCGCTCGACTTCATGTAGTCGAAGCCCGACTTTGTCACCGGGATGTAGCCGGTGTTGGTCGACCAGAACAAGGCGGTCTTGGGGTCGTGGATGAAGTTGAGGAACGCGGCCGCGCCCTTGTATTCCGCATCCGACTTGCCCGAGAGAACCCACAGGGAGGCGCCGCCGACGAGCGAATTCTTGCGCTCGGTGCCGGCATAGACGGGCAGCTCGGCGACATCCCAGTTCATGCCTTCCTTCTGCGTCTTGCCGACGGTGCCATGGTCGCCGACCGAGGTCAGGATGACCTGGCAGGTGCCCGAGGCGAAGGCCTGGACCATGTCCTGGCCAAGATCCTTGGACTTGATTTTGATGAGACCGGCGTCATACCACTTCTTGAGATCGGTGACGTACTGGACGAATTTGGTCTTGTTGACTTCCAGGCGCGCGTCGAGGCCGTCATAGCCGTTGCTCTTGGTGGCGATCGGCTGGTTGTGCAGCGCCGAGAACTGTTCCATCAGCTGCCAGCTTTCGTTGGCCGAGATGTTGATCGCCATCGGGCATTCGTAGCCGGCTTCCTTCATCGCCTTGAGATCGGCGCCGACATCTTCCCAGGTCTTCGGCGCCTCGGCCTTGCCGATCTTGGCGAAGGCATCCTTGTTCCAGTACATCAGCGCGGTCGAGGAATTGAACGGGAAGGACAGCATCTCGCCCTTCGACGTCGCGTAGTAGCGCGCGATGCCGGGGAAATAGTCCGCGTAGTCGATCTTGTAGCCGTTTTCTTCCATCAGCTTGTCGGCGGGCTTGTAGGCGCCGGACAGCATCATGGTGGCGGTGCCGACATCATAGACCTGGACGACGGCCGGCTGCTTGCCGGCGCGGAAGGCGGCAATGGTGTTCTGCAGCGTGGCGTCGTAGTTGCCCTGACTGGTGCAGACGACTTCATAGTCCTTCTGCGACTCGTTGAAATTCTTGCACAGCGTGTCGACGACGCGGGCGAGGTCGCCCGAAAGGCCGAACCAGAAATCGAATTTTACCGGCTCCGCAAAGGCAGGCATCGCCAGCGCGGTGCTGAGCGCACCTGCGGCAAGGGCAGCAAGGCCCCGCTTGATCATGGTCATGGTTTTTCCCTCTTGAGTGGCTGGTGACAAGGGTCTTGCGCAAGTCCTTGCCCGCTCTCTTAGAGAAGGTATGTGACAGTTCTGCTGTGGCGCTCAGGCCTTTGCACGGCTGCTCGCTGCTCTCGCTCGGCGGCTTGGCCGGCATCAAAACGTCGCACCGGCGCCTTGGATAGCTAGGGCGACCGAAATCCTGGCATGCTACGGGCTTCACGCCGGAAATGCACGCTACAGTTGCAGGCGACTTCATCGATCCTTCAACGGCCAAGCATTAATCAGTCATATTTCGTTTTTTATTTCCGATGGGCTTGGGGAAATAAGATGTTGACGGTCTATAATTGCATCGTGAACCAGCACGATCTGAGACTGGTCGCACTCGCCGCGCTGATCTGCGGAATTTCCTGTTTCTCTGCTGTCAATCTGCTTCACCACATCAGCCGCTCGACGGACAGGAACCGGCTTGCCTGGCTGATGATCGCGGCCACCTCGACCGGCTTTGGCATCTGGGCAACGCATTTCATCGCCATGCTTGCGTTCACGCCGGGCATACCCAGCGCCTACGATCCGGGGCTCTCCGTGCTCTCGCTGGCCGCTTCGGTGACGCTGACGGCGGCAGGTATCTGGATCGCCACCTTGCGGGACGAACTTGACTATCATCTCGTCGGCGGCGCCGTTCTAGGTGGTGGCATCGCGGCCATGCACTACACGGGCATGGCGGCATTCGAGGTTCAGGGCCGGATCGAGTGGAACCTGTTGCTGGTCGCCGTTTCCCTGCTGGCGGGCGTAACGCTCGCGGCGCTGGCGCTGCGTGTCGTGCTGCGCCGCCCCTCCTTGCCGGCGACGTCCGTCGGCGCGGTGCTTCTGACGCTGGCGATCTGCACCTTGCACTTCATCGGCATGAGCGCCGTCTCGATCTTTCCCGATTCCTCGATCACCATCTCCGAATATACGATCGCGCCGACCTCGCAGGCCTTCGCGGTCGCCGCCGCCACGCTGGTCATCCTGGTGCTGTCGGCATCGGCGCTGTGGATCGACCTGCGTTTCCGTCGCCAGAAGCTCGAGGTCGACCGCATGCACGGCCTGGCCAATGCCGCCGTGGAGGGGCTGATCGTCTGCGACGGCAACCGCATCGTCAGCGCCAATGACAGCATGGGCAAGCTGGCCGGCACGCCAGCCGCGGCGCTGCACGGCAAGGAACTGGGCGAGCTCTTCGACGAACGCACCGCAACCGACGCGGCCAGCCTGGAAGGCCAGCCGCGAGAGGCGGAGTTGAGGAACAGCGACGGCGCGCAAATTCCCGTCGAACTGATCGCCCGAAGCATCGACTATTGCGGCAAACCCCACAATGTCATCGCCGTCCGCGACATCCGCGAACGCAAGAAGGCTGAGGAGGAAATCCTTCGCCTCGCCCATTTCGACCCGCTGACAGGGCTTGCCAATCGCCGCAGTTTCTCGAGCCGCCTCGACGCGGAAATCGCATCCATGAACCGGGCCGGCACTGCCGAGACGGCCGTCAAAGGCCGGCATCTCGCACTTCTGCTGTTCGACCTCGACCGTTTCAAGGAAGTGAACGACCTCTACGGACACGGCGCCGGCGATGCGATGCTGCACAAGGTGGCAAGCTGCGCGGCGGGCGTTCTGCGCCAAGGACAATTGCTTGCACGCCTTGGCGGCGACGAATTCGCCATCATCGCCCCCAACCTGCCCGACCCGCAGGCGGCGGGCCGCATCGCAGGCTCGGTTCTCGCCGCCATGCGTGAAGAAAACCGGTCAGCGGCCGGTGGCGGGCTGGTCTCTGCCAGCATCGGCATCGCGATCTATCCGCTCGATGCCGGGGACCAGACCAGCCTGATCAGCCATGCCGATACGGCACTCTACCGGGCCAAGACCGAAGGCAGGGACACCTATCGCTATTTCGAGGCGTCGATGGGCACCGAGGCCCGCGACAGGCGCGTGATGGAGCACGAATTGCGCCAGGCCGTCGCGCGTGGCGAATTCTACCTCGTCTATCAGCCGCAGAAAGAGATCAGCAGCGGCAGGATGGTTGGCTTCGAAGCCCTGATCCGCTGGCGCCATCCCGAACGCGGCGACGTTTCCCCGGCCATATTCATCCCGGTCGCCGAGGACAGCGGCGCCATTGGGCAGATCGGCGACTGGGTGCTCGACGCGGCCTGCGAGGAAGCCGCCCGCTGGGAGAATCCGCTGATGGTCGCCGTCAACGTCTCCGCGGTACAGCTTCACAATCCCAATTTCAGCCGCAAGGTCCATGAGACCCTGCTGAAGACAGGCCTTGCCCCGACACGACTGGAACTCGAGATCACCGAAACAGCGCTGGTGAAGGACATGCCGCGCGCGCTGGCAACCCTGCGGCAGGTCAAGGCGCTTGGCGTGCGCGTCGCCATGGACGATTTCGGAACCGGCTATTCCTCCCTCTCCAACCTGCGCGCCTTCCCGTTCGACAAGATCAAGATCGACGCCTCCTTCATCAAGGCGGTCGACACGAACGGTCAGGTAGCGGCGATCGTGCGCGCCGTGCTGGGGTTGGGACGTGGCCTCGGCCTGCCGGTCCTTGCCGAAGGCGTCGAGACGCTTGGCGAGCTCAAATTCCTGGACGCGGAAGCCTGCGAGATCGGCCAGGGCTACTATCTCGGCAAGCCGGCGCCGATCGAGGCGTTTGACGATCTGACCGGCCATGGCAAGCGCGCTCCGGTGCGCGTCGCTCCCCAGGACGGCAATCTCGTCTTGCTCAAACCAAACGTGCGCTCCGCGTGAGCAATTCGAGGAAATGGGTAAAACGGTTTTCCCCGGGAATTGCCTCAAGACACTCTGATGTTCACGATCCGAGCGCCGTCTCGACCAGCCGCTTGGCGTCAGGCCCCGACCATTCGGCCGGACCGTTCATATGGGCGATCAGGCAGCCTTCGCCATCGATCAGCAGGGTGACGGGAAGGCCGAGTGCCAGGCCCCGTGCCTTGAGGTCGTTGAACAGGGCCACCGTCGAATCCCGGTAATAGCCGAGCGCCTCGACGCCGGTGTCCCTGAGGAACTTCTTCGGCTTCACATCGTCGCCGGCATCGACATTGACGGCGACGACCTGGAAGGCGGCGCTGCCTTTCTCCTTCTGCAGCGCATCGAGCGCAGGCATTTCGGCGCGGCACGGCGCGCACCATGTGGCCCAGAGGTTGAGCAGCACTGTCTTGCCCGCATGGTCGGCGATCGTCATCGGCTTGCCATCCGGGCCATTGAAGGCGAGGCTCTTCATGGATTGCGGCGGATCGGCGGGCAAAAGTGCGGCGACCTCGCCGGTGGCCGAGGCCGCTACCTTCTTGGCGCGGTCGTTCTTGGCGGCACAGGCGATGTCGTCCTTGCTCTCGCCGACCGCCGCTTGGGGCGCGGCGTTGTTGCCAGACCGGCTCTCGCTGACATATACCGCGACCGCGCCGGCCAGCGCTCCCGCCACCAGGGCGGCGAGGATCAGGCGCGGGGCCGGGAAAAATCTGTTTCCGTCTGCCATTTTCTCAAAACTGCTCCGAAGCACGGGTTTTATAGCGATGAGCGACAAGAAGACCAGCAACCAGATGTGGGGCGGACGATTTGCCTCGGGTCCGGCCGCGATCATGGAAGCGATCAACGCGTCGATCTCGTTCGACCGCAAACTCTACGCGCAGGACATACGCGGCTCGATCGCCCATAGCGAGATGCTGGCGCAAACGGGCATTATTTCGGTGGCCGATCAAGAAAAAATCGCTCACGGCCTGAACACGATCCTGAAAGAGATCGAGGCCGGCGGCTTCGAGTTTTCGACCAAGCTTGAAGACATCCACATGAATGTCGAGGCTCGCCTCGCCGACCTGATCGGCCCCGCAGCCGGCCGCCTGCACACCGCCCGCTCGCGCAACGATCAGGTGGCGGTGGATCTGAGGCTGTGGGTCAAGGACGAGTGCTTTCGCGTCGCCGAGGCGCTGAAAGGGCTGATCACCGCGCTGCTGGAGCGGGCCGAGGAGCACGCGGCGACCGTTATGCCGGGCTTCACCCACATGCAGGCAGCACAGCCCGTGACCTTCGGCCATCACTGCATGGCCTATGTCGAGATGTTTTCGCGCGACCTGTCGCGCGTGCGCGATGCGATCGAGCGGATGGACGAGAGCCCGCTTGGCGCCGCCGCCCTGGCCGGCACCAGCTTCCCCATCGACCGCCATAAAACGGCCAAGGCGCTCGGCTTCCGCGAGCCTATGCGCAATTCGCTGGACAGCGTCTCCGATCGTGATTTCGCGCTGGAATTCCTCGGCATGGCGGCGATCTGCGCCACGCATCTGTCGCGGTTGGCCGAGGAGATCATCATCTGGTCGACGCCCCAATTCGGCTTTATCAGGTTGTCGGACAGTTTCTCCACCGGCTCCTCGATCATGCCGCAGAAGAAGAACCCCGACGCCGCCGAACTGGTGCGCGGCAAGACCGGCCGCGTCAACGGCCATCTGGTCGGCCTGCTGACGGTGATGAAGGGCATGCCTTTGACCTATGGCAAGGACATGCAGGAGGACAAGGAATCGGTCTTCGATGCCGCCGAGACGCTCGACCTGATGCTGGCGGCGATGACCGGCATGATCTCGGACATGACGGTCAACGCCGCCGCCATGAAGAAGGCCGCCGGCTCCGGCCACGCGACCGCGACCGACCTCGCCGACTGGCTGGTGCGTACGTTGGGCCTGCCGTTCCGCGAGGCGCATCATGTCACCGGCCGTGCGGTGGCGCTTGCCGAAGACAAGAAGGTGGGGCTGGAGAAGCTTTCCCTGGAGGACCTGCAGTCGATCAATCCAGGCATCACATCCGATATTTTCTCCGTGCTGGCGGTGCAGAATTCGGTCAAGAGCCGCACCAGCTTCGGGGGCACCGCGCCGTCGGAAGTGAGGAAGCAGATCCGCTACTGGAAAAAGCGGCTGGCGAAGGCGTGATGCCCGATATTGCGATCGCAATATCCGGGGTGCAATGCGCCGAGAACTCGGCTAAAAGCGGCGGCTGACAGAACGTTTCGGACGGATGGATCGATGACCGGAAGCAGGATTTTGGTGACGCTGACGCTGCTGGCGGCGATGGCCGTCGTGACCGCCTGCGGCCGCAGGGCCGGTCTCGACACGCCCTACGAGGCGGCCGTCCAGGCGCGCAAGGATGCCGAGAGGGCCAAGCAGCCCCTGCCGCCGGAGCCGGAAAAACCGGTCAAGGACAAGAAATTCATCCTTGACCCGCTGATCTAGAACCGATCGGACCGGGTTTGGTCTTCTGAACCCGATCTCATCGTGCTCCAACTTTCCGGAACGACTCTCGTGAACCATTTCGACTACCGCGACGGCGTGCTGCATGCCGAGGACGTGGCAATCCCCGATATCGCCGCTCAGGTCGGCACGCCGTTCTACTGCTATTCCACCGCCACCTTGACCAGGCACTACCGGGTGTTCGCCCAGGCCTTTGCCGGCCTCGACACGCTGGTCTGCTACGCCATGAAGGCCAACTCCAACCAGGCCGTGCTGCGGACCCTGGCCAAGCTCGGCGCCGGCGCCGACGTGGTCTCGCAAGGCGAATTGCGCCGTGCGCTGGCCGCCGGCATTCCGGCGAGCAAGATCCTGTTCTCCGGCGTCGGCAAGACCGCGCGCGAAATGGACTTCGCGCTCGAAGCCGGCATCCTTTGCTTCAACGTCGAATCCGAACCGGAGCTTGACCTCCTCTCGGCCCGCGCCGTGGCACTCGGCAAGGTGGCGCCGATCTCGCTGCGCATCAATCCCGATGTCGATGCCAAGACCCACAAGAAGATCTCCACCGGCAAGGCCGAGAACAAGTTCGGCATTCCGTGGCAGCGCGCACGGCAGGTCTATGCCCGCGCCGCAACGCTTCCGGGCATCAAGATCACCGGCATCGACACCCATATCGGCAGCCAGATCACCGAACTGCAGCCCTTCGACGACGCCTTCGCCCTTCTTGTCGACCTGGTCGGCGCGCTGCGTGCCGATGGCCATTCGATCGAGCACGTCGATCTCGGCGGTGGGCTGGGCATTCCCTACCGCGTCGACAACAACCCTCCGCCCCTTCCCGACGCCTATGCCCAGATCGTCAGGAAGCATGTCGCCAAGCTCGGGCTGAAGGTGATGTTCGAGCCGGGCCGGCTGATCGTTGGCAACGCCGGCATCCTCGTCTCGGAAGTGATCTTCGTGAAGGAAGGCGACGCGAAGAATTTCCTCATCGTCGACGCCGCCATGAACGATCTGATACGGCCGACGCTCTACGATGCCTTCCACGACATCAGGCCGGTCGTGCAGCCGCCGGCCGATACGCCGCGCATGATGGTTGATGTTGTCGGCCAGGTCTGCGAGACCGGTGACTATCTCGGCCTCGACCGTGACCTGCCCAGGCTGAAGGCCGGCGACCTCGTCGCTGTTTCCACGGCCGGCGCCTATGGCGCCGTGCAGGCCGGCACCTACAACACCCGCCTGCTGGTGCCGGAGGTGCTGGTCGACGGCGACCGCTTCCACGTCGTGCGCCCGCGCCTGACCTATGACGACCTGATCGGGCTGGATTCGGTCCCCGACTGGCTCGCATAAGGCGCAATCTCACGACGAGGAGCAAGTCATGGCGCAAGGCAACACCGTCGCCCGCGAACGCATTGCCGCGATGGAACCGCGCATCCGCCCCTATGTGCGCCACACGCCGGTGCTGCGCGTCGACATGGCCGACTTCGGCCGGCCGCCGCTGGCCATCGACCTCAAGCTCGAATGCCTGCAGCATTCCGGCTCGTTCAAGGCGCGTGGCGCCTTCACCAATCTGCTCGAGCGGCAGGTTCCGGCGGCCGGTGTCGTCGCGGCATCGGGCGGCAATCATGGCGCCGCCGTCGCCTATGCCGCCATGCGGCTCGGCCACAAGGCGACGATCTTCGTTCCCGAAGTGAGCCCGCAAGCCAAGCTCGACCGCATTCGCGGCTATGGCGCCGACCTTGTCGTCGGTGGCGCTCGCTATGCGGAAGCGCTGGCCGCCAGCGAACGTTTCGCCGAGGAAACCGGCGCCTTGCAGATCCACGCCTTCAACCAGGAGGAAACGCTTGTCGGCCAGGGCACGCTCGGTCTCGAAATCGAGGCGGACTTGCCTCAGATCGACACGTTGCTGGTCGCCGTCGGCGGTGGCGGCCTGATCGGGGGCATCGCCGCCTGGTACGCCGGCCGCATCCGTATCGTCGCCGTCGAGCCCGAGGGTGCGCCGACGCTTCATCGCGCCTTCGAGGCCGGCCATCCAGTCGACGCGCCGGCCGAAGGCATCGCAGCCGATTCGCTGGCGCCGAAGCGCGTCGGCGAAATGATGTTCCCGATCGCCGAAGCCTTCGTCGAACGCTCCATCCTGGTCAGCGACGACGATATCATTGCTGCCCAAAAGGCCCTGTGGAACCGCGTTCGCATCATTTCCGAGCCGGGCGGGGCGGCAGCCTTCGCCGCGGTGCTGTCCGGTCGCTATGCGCCGGCGCCGGGCGAACGGGTCGCCGTGCTGGTCTGCGGCGCCAACGCAAACCCCGCCAATTTCTGATTGCAGCCGTTTCGGCCGGGTTCACGTTTTTTCAAACTGCCTCGCCTTTGCCGTGTTTGCTGGTATTCTTCGAGTCGTGAGGCTTGGGCTATCCTGCCCCGCCCCACGGCATGATCCCGAAAACAGATCATGCTCAAAGAGATAGAGCCCCACCCCGTTTCTTTCGGGATGGAACAGGCTCTAGGAAGGGCCGATGACCGAACGACCCACCTTCAGCAACGACCGCGGCCTGGCCGGGCGCCTTGCCTTGAGCCGGCTGGCGACACGGGTCTCGATGATGGTCGAGCGCGGCTGGCCGCTGCTGCTCCCGCTGCTTGTTGTCGCCAGCCTGTTCCTGAGCGTGTCCTGGTTCGGCATCTTCTCCCGGCTGCCGGATATCGCGCGCATCGGCGTCGTCGCGGCATTCGGCCTGGCAGGGCTGGCGGCGCTCTATCCGCTGCGCTTCTTCCGCATGCCCTCGGCCGCCGAGGTCGATCGCCGCATCGAGGCCGCCAACAGGCTGCTGCACAGCCCCGTGCTGGTGCAGACCGACCGGCCAAGCGGCCGGGAGAGCAGCTTCTCGCAGGCGTTGTGGCGCGAACATCAGAAGCGCATGGCCGCAAAGCTCGACGGCCTCGGCGCCGACCTGCCGCGCACGCGCGTGCCGGAGCGCGACCCCTGGGGGTTGCGCGCTGTGGCGGCGCTGCTGCTCGTGACCGCCTTTGCCTTCTCCTTCGGGCCGACCGGCGGCAGGATAGCCGACGGCTTCAGCGCCCACGGTGCGCATGATGCCGTGCCGCCGCGCATCGATGCGTGGGTGACGCCGCCGGCCTACACCGGCAAGCCGCCGGTTTTCCTGACCGCCGACGCCAACCAGGCGACGCCAACGTTTCATGTGCCTGAGGGCAGCGATGTCTCCTTGCGCGTCACCGGCGGCTCGGGCGAGGAAACGCTGGCCTATGCCGACAAGGATGGCAATTCGCGCGCCATCGACCCGGCCGCCGCGACGGCCAAGCCTGCCGCAACCCCGGCGGCGCCGTCCGCCAACTCATCTTCGAGGGTGCGCCAATTCACCGGCAAGCTGACCGGCGATGGCACGCTGACGTTGAAATCGGGCGAGGATCAGCTTGGCCGCTGGGCCTTCGCGGTGATCCCGGACAAGCCGCCGCAGATCCGCTTCGTCGGCGAGCCAAAGCGCGCCGCCAACGGCGCCTTCGAACTCAACTACCAGATCGATGACGACTATGGCGCCGCCACCGCCAAGGCGGTGTTCGCGCTGGCCGACCCGCAGGCGCCGGATGCGCATGCGCTCTACGGCCCGCCCGAAATGCCGCTGACGCTGCCGCGCCGCGGCGGCAAGTCGAATGCCGCCAAGACGACGAAAGACCTGACCGAACATGTCTGGGCCGGCAGCAGCATCAAGCTGACGCTGGTCGCCACCGACGATGCCGGACACACCGCGTCCAGCGAGACCAAGACGCTTGTTATGCCAGAACGCCCGTTCGCCAACCCGCTGGCGCGTGCGGTGATCGAACAGCGGCGCCTTCTGGCGCTCGACGCCAATGCCAAGCCGCGCGTACTCGACCTGATCGACGCCATTACGCTGCGGCCGGAAGACACGTTCGACAACATGTCGCACTACCTCGCCATCATGAGCGCGCGCAGCCGGCTGAAGCTGGCCGGGAATGACGATCAGCTGCGCGGCGAGGTCGGCTATCTCTGGGAAATCGCGCTTGGCATCGAGGAGGGCAACCTCTCGGCGGCCGAGAAGCGGCTGCGCCAGGCGCAGCAAGCGCTGCAGGACGCCATCAAGAACGGCGCCAGCGACCAGGAAATCGAAAAGGCGATGAAGGAACTGCGCGAGGCGATGAACCAGTTCCTGCAGGAATTCGCCGAACGCGCCAAGCAGAACCCGAACGCGCCGCAGATGCAGCAGAACGGCCAGGAACTGCGCCAGAGCGACATCGACCGGATGATGGATCAGATCGAAAACCTGGCGAAGTCGGGCGATCGCGACAAGGCGCAGCAATTGCTGTCGCAGTTGCAGGACATGATGAACAATCTCCAGGCCGGCCGTCAGCAGCAGGGCGGCGAGCAGGACAGCCAGATGCGCCAGCAGATGGATAAGCTCGGCGAGATCCTGCGGCGCCAGCAGGAGATGATGAACGACACCTTCCGCATGGACCAGATGCGGCGCGGCGAACGCCAGCGCGGAAAGAACCGAGACGAGCAGCTTGGCCAGGATGGTGGCGAGGACCAGGACAAGCCCGGCGTCGGCCAGGACCGCGACCCGCTCGCCAGACAGAAGCCGATGACGCCGCAGGAATTCGCCGATGCGCTGAAGCAGTTGCAGGAAGGCCAGGGCCAGCTGAAGAGCGATCTCGACAAGCTGAAGAAGAGTCTCGAAGGCATGGGCATGGAGCCCAATGAAGGATTTGGCGAGGCGGGCAAGTCCATGGGCAGCGCCGAGCAGGCGCTTGGCGAGGGCCAGGGCGACGAGGCCGTCGGTCACCAGGGCCGGGCACTCGAGGCGCTGCGCAAGGGCGCCAAGGACATGATGAAGCAGATGCAGGCCATGCAGGGCGACGAGGGCGGCAGCCAGGAGGGTGGCCGCCAGCAGAATGCCGACCGCGACCCGCTCGGCCGGCCGCGCGCCAGCCAGGGTCCCGATTTCGGCGATTCGGTGAAGGTGCCCGACGAGATCGACGTCCAGCGCGCCCGACAGATCCTGGAAGCGATCCGCAAGCGGCTCGGCAACGCGCTCAGCCCCGACATCGAGCGCAGCTATCTGGAACGGCTGCTTGAGCTGAAATAGGAACCGCCGCTCCCAAATCCCGCCCGAACGGTCACAGCACCATGCCGAAGCTCGGTACTGTCACGCCCATCCTGCGCATCTTCGATGTCGCCAAGGCGCATGAATTCTACGTCGGTTTTCTCGGTTTCGAGGTGCAGTTCGAACACCGCTTCGAAGACAACACGCCGCTTTACACAGGCGTTTACCGCGACGGCTGTGTCTTGCATCTGAGCGAACATCATGGCGACGGCGCGCCGGGCTCTCATGTCCGGATCGAGACGGCCGACATCGCGGGGCTCCACCGCGAGTTGACCGAAAGAAAGTACCGCTTTGCCAGGCCGGGGTTGGAGGAGACGCCCTGGAAGACGAAGGAGGTCACGGTCAACGATCCGTTCGGCAACCGCCTCACCTTTTATGAGGATGCAAGAGGCTGACCTTGCCGGTTGACGAACGCTTCGCGGATCGCCTCCTGCATGCCGTCGATCGCCTCGCCTGATGCATTCGAGTTGCGATGCATCACCACATTGGAGGAGTCGATGTCGCCGAATCCATCGGCGGACGTCAGTTCGCGGCAGCCGTCGGGAATGTTGCTGCGCGATATCGGCGCGATCGCCAGTCCCGAGGTGACGGCAAGCTTCAGGCCGCCGGTGGTGTCGCTGGTATAGGCGACACGATAGGCAAGCCCGCGCTGCTCCAGCGACTTGATGGCGAAGTCCTTGCACCAGCTGACCCGGTTGTAGAGCGCGATCGGCACCGGCCGTTCCTCGTGCATGTGATGCAGGGCCGACGTCACCCACACGGTCGGGTCGTGCATCAGCACTTCGCCGCCGGCCGGGTCCTGCCATTCAAACACCACGCACAGATCGAGTTCGCCGGCGGCAAGCGCCGCCAGCTGCGCCTCCGAATGCGCGTAGCGCACGGTGACCTCGACCTTGGTGTGGCGCTTCGAAAATGCGCCGAGCGCGCGCGACAGGATGGCGTGGCCATATTCCTCCGGAATGCCGATGCGCACCGGTCCGCCGAGCGGCGCGGCCGCCATCGACGCCGCCGTTTCGTCGAGCAGGGAGACGATGCGGCGGGCGTTGACGATGAGTTCGCCGCCGCGCCGCGTCAGCGCGACGCCGCGCGAGCCGCGCTCGAACAGGCTGTCGCCGATCAGTTCTTCGAGCTTCTTCATCTGCATCGACACCGCCGACTGGGTGCGGCCGGCCTGCTCGGCCGCCCTGGTGAAATTGCCTGCCTCGGCGATGGCGACGAAGGTGCGCAGGAGGTCGCTGTCGAGGGTCGGGCGCATGATGTCCATCATAAGAAAATTTGATTGCTGATATCATTCCAATTCGTTTGCAACATGTCAAACGCCGTATGATAGTCGCAATACCCATTGGATAAGCGGCCGCGAAATCGGCCGCGGACCAATCAAAGAGTCCTCACTCGTGCCCGCTGCCCGAAAAGGTGGCGGGTTCTTTTTACTCCGCAAGCGACAGCTTCGGGCCATACGCGCGGGAGCCGGAAACCTAAATGCAGAATAGGATGGTGCGCGGCATCCTGAGCCTGTGCCTGGGCGTGCTGGTTTTCTCGCTGCAGGACCCACTCGTCAAAGCCGTGTCGAGCTCCTATCCGGTGACCGAAGTGATGGCGATCCGCTCGATCGTCGCCTTGCCCATCCTGATCATCCTCGTCCACGCCGATGTCGGGCTGCCGGCAATCCTGTCGAAGCGGTTCGGCCTGCTGACGATACGCGCCTTCATCCAGTTCACCTCCTACACGGTGTATTATCTGGCCATCGCCGCGTTGCCGCTGGCTGACGCCGTGGCGCTTTATTTCATGGCTCCGCTGTTCATCATGGCGCTGGCCGGACCTTACCTTGGCGAACGCGTGTCCTGGCGGACGCTGGCGACAGTGCTGATCGGACTGCTTGGCGTCATCGTGATGGTGCGTCCAGGCGCGGGACTGTTCGACTGGGCGGCGCTGCTGTCGCTGGGGTCGGCCCTGCTCTATGGGTTCTCGCAGTTGATGGCGCGCAAGATCGGCGATACCGAATCGTCCACGGTCATGGCCTTCTACCAGAACGGCGCCTATCTCATCGGTGCGGCCGTGGTTGCCGGAACATTCCACCTGGCCGGCATAACCCACGCCGTCCATCCGAGCCTTGAGTTCCTGGTGCGGCCGTGGATATGGCCGACGCTACCGGATTTCCTCAAGATGGCCGCCTGCGGCTTCGTCGCCTCCGCCGGCATGATCCTTCTGTCGCAGGGCTACAGGCTGGCACCGGCCAATCGGGTCGCCACCTTCGAATACACCGGCATTTTGTGGTCGCCGCTCTGGGGCTTTCTGTTCTTCGCCGAGGTACCCAGGTCGACGACCGTGATCGGCGCGGCCCTCATCATCGGCGCCGGCCTGCTGGCGCTCAACACGGAACGGCGCAGGAGCCGAGCCCCCGGGCTGGCAACTGCCGGTCCGGTCTGATCAGGCGAAGCAGATCAGCGCCCGTTCGACGCGCGAGCGGATTTCGGCCAGTGTGAAGGGCTTTTGCACGACGTCGAGGATGATGCCGTTCAACTCCTCGGCGCGCTCGCGCTGGTCGGCGTAGCCGGTCATCAGCATGATCTTCATCGCCGGGAAGAGGGCAGCAGCCGCGATCGCCATCTCGATGCCGTCCATCTCCGGCATGCGGATATCAGAGACGACGAGATCATAGCCGCCATTCGCGGCGCGTATCAGCGCCAGGCCTTGAGCGCCGTCCGCCGCGATATCGATTGCGTGGCCGGCGCGTTCGAGCGCGCGGGCTGCGAGGGTGCGGACGGATTCATCGTCCTCGACGATCAGAAGCTTTGCCATGGCCGGCATATTTGGCGGGCAAAAGTTGACTTTTCCTGAAAGCCCCGACGCTCGACAGGCGTTAATTTTCCCGACGCCGTTAAGGCCTTTTTCAAAAATTCGCCGCCGCGAGGCGCTCGCCTCACGCATCGCCTTTCACAACACCGACAAACGGCAATTCACGGAAGGCGTGCGCGACATCCATGCCGTAGCCGACGACGAAGTAATCGGGGCAGTCGAAGCCTACATAGTCGGCGGTGAGAGCGGTCTGGCGGCGCATGCGCTTGTCGAGCAGCACGGCGATGGCACAGCTTTTGGCCCCACGCGCCAGCATCAGGTCGCGGGTGAAGGTCAGCGTCTTGCCCGATTCGAGAATGTCGTCGATCAACAGCACGTCGCGGCCGGCGACTTCATTGTCGATGTCGCGCAGCACCCTCACCTCGCCGCTGGTGGTGCCAGCGCCATAGCTGGAAATGAAGATGAACTCGACCTCCGGCGACAGGCCGACATCATGCATGGCGCGGATCAGGTCGGCGGCGAAGATGAACGAGCCCTTCAGCACCGAAATCACCAGCAGATCATGATAGTCGTGCCCGGCGATCTCCTTGGCGAGTTCGAGATTGCGCCGGGCGATCGCCGACGCCGAAAACAGGACTTCGATGTCCTTGTCGCGTACGATGGGCATTGGTGGTCTTCCCCGGTGATCGCCTACTCTGCGAAAGTAACCAAAACGGTTCTTACGCCGTTCTTAGGCACGTCGAGCCGGCTGGCAAAGCCGAATCTTTCACCCGACGCCAGCGAATGGCCGGATGTCCCCAACGTATAGCGGGTTGTGCGCCCGTCATTGCCAGTCACCCGGATTTCAAGCGGTGGCATTGTCACCGGCCCCGTCCCGTCATTGGCGGCCTCGCCATCGACGAACAGCACCGGATTGGCTCCCGAGGCGTCGACGCGTGAGGTGACGCCTGAAATGGTCAGCGCAGACGCCTGCGCGCCAGACAGGAACGGTGCCTGGCGTACCAGCGCATGTCCGCCGGAGACCCAGAAGGCGGCAAGGGCGGCACCGATGCCGGCGATCCAGAAAATCGGCCCGCCACGGGCGGCCGGCGGCCGTTCCGCCGGCGCTTCCGGTTTGCGCAGCATGTCCATGCCCTCGATGGACGGCGTGACGATCAGGCGCGGTGGCGGTGAAACGCTTTCCACCGTAGGGACAAAGCGCGGCATCACTTCATAGTCCGCATCGACGATATCGGCCGCCGGACCGCGCGCGATCCGGTCCGCCACGGCAATTGCCGGGGGATCGGTCATGATTTCGCCGGAAACCGGGCGCGCGGTTCGTTCGTCAGCCATCATGGCCCCGTTATTGCGCGTGTTCGCTTTTCGTTTCTTTTGCGTAAACATAAATGGTTAACGCTTCCCCACCGGAGCCGTCGTGACACGCCGAAACAGCACAGGAATTAACCGCCGGTTAACCATGCCGGCCGATGGTCTTTTCCCAGAACGGGATGGCTCGCCACTGGTTCTAAAAGAGACAGAGCATGATGTCGTCCGAAAACCGCGTCACACTTTTCGGCATCATGCTCTAGGAACTTCAGGTCGTCGAAATTGATTCGCTTCGAAAATGTCGGCCTCCGCTATGGCATGGGTCCGGAAATCCTCCGTGACATTTCCTTGCATATACCGGAGCGCTCCTTCCAGTTCCTGAGCGGGCCTTCGGGTGCCGGCAAGACGACCTTGCTGCGCCTGCTGTTCATGTCGCTGAAGCCGACACGCGGCCTGATCACCATCTTCGGCAAGGACCGCTCGCGCATCTCGCGCACCGAACTGCCGCACCTGCGGCGCCGCATCGGCGTGGTGTTCCAGGATTTTCGCCTGCTCGACCACATGACCACTTATGAGAACGTCGCATTGCCGTTGCGCGTGCGCGGGCGCGAGGAGGCGAGCTACCGCACCGATGTCACCGAGCTGCTGAAATGGGTGGGGCTGGGCGAGCGCATGCATGTGCTGCCACCGGTCCTGTCGGGCGGCGAGAAGCAGCGCGCCGCGATCGCGCGGGCGCTGATCGAGCAGCCCGAGATCCTGCTGGCCGACGAGCCGACCGGCAATGTCGATCCCCCGCTGGCGCGGCGGCTGCTGCGGCTCTTCATCGAGCTCAATCGTCTCGGCACCGCCGTGGTGATCGCCACCCATGATCTTGGCCTGATGGAACAGGTCGACGCGCGCCGCATGATCCTGGCCGGCGGAAGGCTGGATATCTATGACTGACCTGTCCGCCGAACATTTCGAAGAGCAAGAGCAGGACGCCGAGGCAACTGTGGCACGGCCGCGTGCGCAGCGCCGGATGGCGCCGATTGTGCCGGCTCAGAACATTGCCGGCCGGGCGCTGGTCCTGGTCATCGCCATCATGACCTTCCTGTCCTGCCTGACCTTTGGCGCGGTGACGCTGGTGCGCGACACCGCCTCGGTCTGGGAAAACCAGATCTCGCGCGAGGCGACGATCCAGATCAAGCCGGTCGACGGCCTCGACATGGAGGCCGCCCTCACCCAGGCCTCGCGGATCGCCGGCGAATTCCCCGGCGTGAAGTCGACAAGGATCATCGATCGCGAGGCGACCGCCAGGCTGCTGGAGCCATGGCTGGGTTCGGGCCTCAACATCGACGACCTGCCAGTGCCGCGTCTGATCATCGTCACCATCGACGAGAACAGCCCGCCCGACTTCGCCGCCATGCGCGCCGCGATCACGCCGAAGCTGCCAAGCGCGTCGCTCGACGATCACCGAACCTGGGTCGACCGGCTGGTGGCGATGGCGCGAACCACGGTGACGATCGGCATTGCCGTGCTGGCGCTGATGCTGTCGGCGACCGTGCTGACGGTGGTTTTTGCCACGCGCGGCGCCATGGCCGGCAACGGCCACATCATCGAGGTGCTGCATTTCGTCGGCGCCGAGGCGCGCTTCATCGCGCGCGAATTCCGCCGGCATTTCCTGGTCACCGGCATGAAGGGCGCGGCCGCCGGCGGCGCGGCGGCGGTGCTTGTCTTCATCGTCTTTTCCTGGTGGTCGTCACGCAACATGGCAACGCCGCAGGCCGACCAGGCAACCGCCTTGTTCGGCAATTTCGCCATCGGCTCCGCGGGTTATCTCGGCGTCGTCCTCATGGTGCTGGTGATCGGCGCGCTGACGGCGGCAACCTCGCATGCCACCGTCGTCGCCTATCTCAGCGACATCGACGTTCGCCAACCCGACGCGTGAGAAGGGAACATGCTTTGGCGAGGTCGAAAGCACGGTGATCACGGATGGAGAAACGGCGTAACGCAAAGTGCGTCTTTTACCTACCAAAGGCCGCATTTCAGGATTAACCATATGGCCATGGACGTGCGGGATTCGACCGGGACGGCTGGGCAGATGCCAGTGGTGGTTGCTCGTTTGCGCGACCACGGCCCGATCAGCCGTCTGAAGACCGCACTTCGGATATCCGCGCTCTCTCTTCTCGTCCTCGCATTGCTGTTTGCCGGCGGCTTCGGCTGGTTCGCCAACAAGGTCAGCCATCTGACCACGCCCGCCAATCCAGCCAAGGCCGACGCCATCATCGTGCTCACCGGCGGCCAGTCCCGTCTCGATGCCGCGATGGAGCTGCTGGCGTCGGGCAAAGGCGAGCGCCTGTTGATCAGTGGCGTGCATCCTTCGGCGAGCCGGCGCCAGCTCCAGGTGGCGACAGGCGGCGACAAGAAGCTGTTTTCCTGCTGCGTCGACATCGACCGCGCCGCGCTCGACACGATCGGAAATGCCGAGGAAAGCGCCAAATGGGTCGAAAGCCACGCCTACAACACGGTGATCCTCGTCACCAACAACTACCACATGCCGCGCAGCCTGCTTGAGATGAGCCGGCTTCTGCATGGCGCCAAGCTGGAGCCCTATCCGGTCGTGAATTCCAACCTCGACAATGGTGGCTGGCTGACCAAGCCGCAGGCCTTGCGCGTGCTGTTCACCGAGTACAACAAATATCTGCTGGCGCTGGCACGCGGCATCGTGCCGGTGAAACCGACCCCGGACGGCATCGCACTGGCCGAGACCGCCGCCGGCGGCTGACCCCTAGGCCGTGCCGTCATTCCTTGTGTGTCCCCGTCGACGCCTGCTTCAGGCGCGCTACCTCCTGCTCGAGGTGCTGGATTCGCTTGTCGCGTTCGCCAAGCGCCGCCGCAACATCAGCGGCCTCGAAACGCTGCGGAATATGTTGCGGGCAGTTGGCATCCCAGGCCGAGACGGTGAACAGGATGACCTGCTCGGGCCGCGCCTTGTAATCCTGCGGCATCAGCTTGGCCATCAACTCGGCATCGTCTTCCATGACGCGCGCCGTACCCCAGATCTTGATGCGCTGGCGCAGCATATAGTCGATCAGGAACAGGAAGGCGCGTGGGTTGTCGGCCAGGTTGCCCTGGGTGATGAACTGCCTGTTGCCGGAAAAATCCACGAAGCCGACCGTCTTTTCGTCGAGCACCTTGAGAAAGCCCGCCGGCCCGCCGCGATGCTGGATATAGGGCTGGCCATCGCCATTGGCCGTCGACAGGAAGACGCTGGTCTGCATCTCGATGAAGGCGGCCAGATCCGGCGTGATCACCGATTGCCAGCCGCCGCGCTCCTCGACGCGGGAGTAGGACTGGCGCGACCCCTTGCGCGTCTGGATCGCCTTGACGGTCGGCGTGAAGGCGACGTCGCTGGCGAAAGCATGTGCGTTCATCGAAAGCCTCCTTGCGTGGGGCGGGCTTGCGGCGGTTGGCGCAATTCCTGGTGGGAAACCGTTTCGCAATTTTCCCGGAATTGCTCTAAAGCCCAAGCTCCGACAATGTTGGGTGGTCATCCGGGCGGCGCCCGAGCGGCCAGTGATATTTACGGTCGGCTTCCGCGATCGGCAGGTCGTTGATGCTCGCGATGCGCAGGCGCATCAGCCCGTGCTCATCGAACTCCCAGTTCTCGTTGCCATGGCTGCGGAACCATGAACCGCTGTCGTCGTGCCATTCATAGGCGAAGCGCACGGCGATGCGGTTGCCGTGGAAAGCCCAGACTTCCTTGATCAGTCGATAATCGAGCTCGCGGCTCCATTTGCGCGTCAGGAAAGCCTGGATGGCATCGCGACCTTGCAGGAATTCAGCGCGGTTGCGCCAGCGGCTGTCGGTCGTGTAGGCAAGCGCGACCCGCGCCGGATCGCGTGAATTCCAGGCATCCTCGGCCATGCGCGCCTTCTGCGCGGCTGTTTCGGCGGTGAAGGGCGGAAGCGGCGGGCGGCTTTCAGACATGGGAATCCTCTGCGGCGTGAAGGGTGGGACCGGCGGACACCGCCTGCCCTTTCCGGATTCAGGCAGCATCGCGGATAGAAACAACCGGAAAATCGATCTCGGCCTGGGCGACTTCATTGATATAGTTGGTCCAGACGTTCAGGGCGACATGCTGGACGATCTCGATGATCTCTCCATCGTCGTAGCCTGCCAGCCTGACGGCGGAGAGATCCTCGTCGCCGATATGGCCGCGACTATGCGCAACCCTGGCGGCAAAACGCACCGCCGCGCCCGCCTTGGGGTCCGTGGAGCCACCGTGGCGGTTGGCGAGCATCTCGGCATCGTCGAGCCGGGCGAGGTTCTTGCCAAGGTAGGTGTGTGCGGACAGGCAGTAGTTGCAGCCATTGATCTCGGCGACCGCCAGCGCGATGCGCTCGCGTGTCGACGCAGGCAACCGGCCCTTGGCCAGCGCCCCCGACATGCCGAGATAGCCTTCGAGCGCGGCTGGACTGTTGGCAACCATTCGAAACAGGTTCGGCACGACGCCGAGTTGCTTCTCTACAGCCTGCAGCATGGGTTGCGTTGCCGTGGGAGCGGCGGCGATGGACGATGGCGTGGTGATGCGCGGCATTGCGATATCCCTGTTGGTCACACCGCCTATTTGCGCTCTTCCACTTGCCGGATGTAGATGGCATATTTGCAATCAATCCTTCCAATTTCTGGAAGAAACGATGGATCGCCTCGAGGCCATGTCCCTTTTCGTCGCGACGGTGGAGGCCGGCAGCCTTTCGGCCGCCGCACGCCGTTCGGGCGTTCCGCTTGCGACCGTCAGCCGCAAGGTCTCAGATCTGGAACGGCATCTCCAGACACGTCTGCTGAACCGCTCGACACGCCGGCTGACGCTGACCGACGCAGGCGACGCCTATCTTGCCGCCTGCCGCCGCATCCTCGACGAGGTCGGCGAGGCCGAACGCGTTGCCGGCGGCGAATACAGCGCCCCGACCGGCGAATTGATCATCACCGCGCCGATCGTCTTCGGCCGACTGCACGTGCTGCCGATCGTCACCGCGTTTCTCGCCGCGTACCCGCAAGTGGATATCCGCCTGACGCTTGGCGACAGGATAGTCCAGTTGGCCGAGGATCATATCGACCTCGCCATCCGCATCGGCCGGCTGCCGGACTCGCGCATGGTTGCCATCGGTGTCGGCTCGATCCGTCATGTTGTCTGTGCAAGTCCCGCCTATCTGTCCGAGCATGGCACGCCGAAGACCCCGGGAGATCTCGAGACGCACAGCTGCGTCACCTTCGAAGGCCTTGGCTCACTCGCCACCTGGACCTTCGCAGTGGAAAAGGCCGACGTTCCTGTCCCGGTCCGCTCAAGGCTGCGGGTCAATACAGCGGAGGCGGCGATCGATGCCGCTATTGCCGGTGTCGGGATGACGCGCGTGCTTTCCTACCAGATCGTCGCCGCTGTACGCTCAGGAACGTTGCGGCCCGTGCTCAGGGATTTCGAGCCCGAGCCGTGGCCGGTAAACCTGGTGCACGCCGGCCAGGGCCGGCTACCGGTGAAACTGCGCGCATTCCTCGACTTTGCCGCCCCACGCCTGAGGGAACGTCTGGCGCAGGCGACCTGGTAGTATGAGCCGCATCGCCCTGTTTCCTTTTTGCCGCTGCTTGGTGTAACCAACGCACACTTCCTCACCGGACCTCCCCCATGCTCTATGTCAGATCGCTGGCGTTCAACTTCGTCTTCTACGTCAATCTGATCGTCCAGATGATCCTCTGGACCCCATACTATTTCCTGTCGCCCCGCCACCGCGCCTGGTTCGTGCCGAAATTCTGGTCGCGCAGCTGCATGTGGCTCTATGACAAGATCGCCGGCACCAGAAACGACATCACCGGGCAGGAAAACCTGCCCGAAGGCTCCTTCATCCTGGCGCCGAAGCACCAGTCGTTCTGGGATGCCATCGCCTTCTTTCCTTTCCTCGAGGACCCGCTCTACATCCTCAAGCGCGAGTTGACCTGGATCCCGTTCTTCGGCTGGTACATCATGAAGATGCGCATGATCCCGGTCGATCGCGGCAGCCGCTCCAAGGCGCTGAAGGCGGTGGTCGCGGCGACCAAGGAAGAGATGGCGCGCAACCCACGCCAGCTGATCATCTATCCCGAGGGCACGCGCCGGGCGCCGGGCGACGAGCCCGCCTACAAATACGGCATCGTCGAAATCTACGCGCAGCTTGGTGTTCCGGTGGTGCCGGTCGCCCATGTCGCCGGCCTCTATTGGCCGCGCCGCAAGTTCCTGCGCTATCCCGGCACCATCAAGGCGCGGTTCCTGCCGCCGATTCCGCCGGGCCTCGGCAAGGACGAGTTCATGGCGCGGCTGATCGGCGAGACGGAAGCCGCCTGCGATCAGCTTCTCATCGAGGCATCGCGCGCACCCAACCCGCCGGCCCTGCCGCCAGCGGCGGTGAAGCGGCTGCGGGAACTCGGCGCGAAGCCATGAAGGCCCTCCAGCCGGGCAATCAGCCGTAGACAGCCAGCACCGTGGTCAGCACCAGTGTCGCGGCAAAAACCAGGTTGATGATCCGGGAAGTGACAGGCCTGCGCAGGAAGCGCGCGAACGCCGCACCGGCGAGAAGCCACACTGCGTGGATGACAACGATCATCCCTGCCAGAACCGCCAGCTTCAGCCATGGGCCAAGCTCTGCCGCACCCTGCTTCGACGAGGCGCCGGCAAACACAGCGGCGATCGCCACATAGGCTTTCGGGTTGGCGACCGCCAGCAGAAACCCGGCCAGCCAGGTCGGTCGCGCGGCCTCGGCCGTGCGCGCCGCCAAGGGCGGTGCCGTAGCGATCTTGAAGGCGAGATAGAGGATGTAGGCGGCGGACGCGACAACCAGCACCGGCGCCAGCCTCGGCATCGACCCGAGCACCGCCACGATCCCTGTCGCCACAACGAGCAAGACGGCGGCCGTGCCAAGAACGATCCCGCAGGTGTAGTGTAGCGAATCACGCAGGCCGAAGGCCGCGCCAACAGCCGTAACGCTTATCGTTGCCGGACCCGGACTGCCCATGACCACCGTGGCGGCCAAGACCAGAGCGAGCAGCGGACGCCAGAGTTGCGGTTGCGAGAGAAGCGGTTCAGTCATTGCGCCCCCTGTCTTGCCACGAGCGCAGGACGCTATGGCAAGACAGGGGCATGGTCTTGGACGTTCGTGCGTACAGCGACGACCGAAACCTCAGCCGCTCGCTCTGTCGAGTTCGGCCATGTCGTCGGCGGTCAATTTCAACGACGCCGCCTTGATCAGGCTGTCCATCTGACTGGGCTTGGTGGCGCTGGCAATCGGCGCGGTGACGCCTGGCCGCGCGATAACCCAGGCAAGGGCGACTTCCGCCTGCTTCGCCGAATGCTTGGCGGATATGGCATCGAGAGCGGCCAGAATGCGCATGCCGCGCGCATTGAGGTAGTCCTTGACCCCGCCGCCGCGCTCGCTTTGGCCAAGATCGGCCTCGCTGCGGTATTTGCCGCTCAGAAAACCCTTGGCCAGGCTGAAATAAGTGATGACGCCGATATCCTCGGCCACGCACAGATCGCGCAACGGCCCGTCGAAGGAGGAACGATCGTAGAGATTGTATTCCGGCTGCAGCACCTCGTAGCGCGGCAGGCTGCGCAGGCTCGCCACATCGAGTGCGGCGCGCAACTGGCCGGCGTCGAGGTTCGAGCAGCCGATATGGCGGACCTTACCCTTAGCAAGCAGCTTCTCGTAGGCGCCGAGGGTTTCCTCATAGGGCGTGGCCGGATCCGGCCAATGGGACAGATAGAGGTCGATGAAATCGGTTTGCAGCCGCTTCAGCGACGCTTCGACGGCCTTCTCGATATAGGCGGCGGACAGATCCTTGTGGCCCTGCCCCATATCCGAGCCGACCTTGGTGATCACCACGACCTTGTCGCGGTTGCCACGGTCCTTCATCCATTTGCCGATGATGGTTTCCGATTCACCCCCCTCGTTGCCCGGCACCCAGCGCGAATAGGCGTCCGCAGTATCGATCGCGTTGAGTCCGCCGCCGACGAAGCGATCAAGCAGGTCGAACGAGGTCTTCTCGTCGGCGGTCCAGCCGAAGACGTTGCCGCCCAGAACCAGCGGCGCGATGGAAAGGTCGGTGCGACCGAGACGGCGTTTCTGCAAGACGAATCTCCGTGATGATTGAGACCGGGCGGATGCCGCCCGCTGGCTGGGTTCGGACCCTAAGCTAGGTCGTGCCCCGTCGAGATCAAAGGCCTGGCCGCCTTTTTCCGCAGAGCCAGCGCTTCACAAAGGCGCTATCCCCCGCGCCACCTCCTCCAGCCAATGGTCGCGAATGCCGAGCGCTTCCAGATGCTTCAGCGTGCTGAGAACATAATCCTCATTGTTGCCGGACTGGCCGACCGCGCCGCGCACGACCGCCGCCGCCTCCGCCGCGTCCAGCGCGCCGGCATATTGCTCATGTTTGCGGTCGACGATGTAGGCCACGGCTTCGACCGTACCGCCGCCGTCGAGCCGGACCTTGAGGGTGCGCTCGAGATAGACCGATGTGACGAGTTCACGCTCGCGCAGATAGGCGATGACCTCGTCGCGCAATTCCCCGGGCACACGGAAAGCCAGGCCGACGCAGGAGCCGCCACGGTCGAGGCCGAGCACCAATCCGGGCCGCTGGCGCGTGCCGCGATGCACGAAGGAATAGACGCAGAGCGAGCGGCGGTAGCCGTGCAGCTGGGCGCGTCGTGTCTCGATATGCGCGAAACCCGGCCGCCAGATCAGCGAACCGTAGCCAAACACCCAAAAATCGCCCATATCGCCGCGCCTGATTGCAAAAAGAATGGCACCACCGCACCGGAAACCGGTGTTTTTTCCAACCGTCCCCGGCTACCTATTCGTCTCTGTCTGCCAAGTGTTGTCGGAATCGAAGGTCCGTCCGCCAATACCCATGCGTTAATGAGAGCCAAAGCATGACGTCAAGTGACGAACGCCAACCAAAGTCCCGTCGCGGCCTGTTCTGGCTTGTGACGTTCGTCGTTGTGCTGTTTGCCATCTATAGCGGCGGCTGGTTCTATCTGGCCGGCAGGGTGCGGGCTGAAGCCGACAAGGCGGTTGCCACGCTCAACAAGAGCGGCATCGAAGCCGGCTGCGCCAATCTCCAGGTCAGCGGCTATCCCCTGAGCTTTGCCGTCTCTTGCGACAATTTGGCGTATGAGGACGATGCCAAGAACATCGCGGCCTCGGCCGGCTCCTTCAATGCCGTCGCCCAGATCATCCAGCCTTTGTCGCCGGTCGCCGATCTGCGCGGCCCGCTCAGGACCTCCGTCCCCGGCATGGTGCCGCTGTGGATCGACTGGGACAATCTGCAGGCCAACGTGAAACTGTCATGGCCGCTGCCGCGGCGCATCGCGCTGCAGGCGGAGGGGCTGTCCGGCCAGACCGATCCGGCCGACGACACCGATCCGGTGGAATTGTTCAGCGCCGGCAGGGCGGCCGGCCAGTTGCAGCCGAACGGCGTGGATCTCGACTATGTCGGCAGCTTCACCGATCTGGAGATCGACCCGGATGCGATCGGCGGGCGCGTGCTGCCGGCGCTCGATGCCAGCGGCGATGCCACGCTGAAGAACGGCGTCGCATTGATCGGAACGCAGGTGAAGAGCCTGCGCGGCCAGAGGGTCGATATTCGCAACCTCGATTTGTCGTCGGGCACGGCGAAGGTTACCGTTTCCGGGCCGTTGTCGGTCGATGCCGAAGGCCTTGTCGACGCCGACCTGATGATCAGGATCAAGGATCCGAAGGCTGTCGCCTCCATCCTTGCCGGCGCCATGCCCGAGCAGAAGAACGCGATCGAACAGGGTTTTGCCGCTCTGGCGCTGCTCGGCAGCGAACCATCGATGCCGCTGAAGGTGGTCAAGGGCAAGGCCTCGCTCGGCTTCATCCCGCTCGGCAAGATCAAGCCGGTTCAATAGCGCTGCCATGGCAAGACCAGCGAGGCTCCTGAGTGTCGGCGCGCTGACGCTGGACACCATTCTGCGTGTCGAGACGCTGCCCGCGCATCAGGGAAAATTCATCGCCTCCGACGGCGTCCAGATCGCCTCTGGCATGGCCACCAGCGCGGCCTGCGCCGCGCATCGCCTGGGCGCCGACGTGTCGCTGTGGGCGAGTGCCGGCGATGATCCGGTCGGCGATCAACTGATTGCCGGGATCGAGGCCGAAGGCGTCGACTGCAGCTATGTGCGCCGCGTCAGCGGCGCCCGCTCGGCGCTGGCATCGATCCTGGTCGACGCCCATGGCGAACGCATCATCGTGCCTTTCTATGACAGTTTGGCCCAGACCGATCCCGATTCTTTGCCTTTCGCCGACATCGCGGCATTCGATGCCGTGCTGGCCGACGTGCGCTGGCCGGGTGCGGCGGCCCTTGCCCTGAAGGCGGCACGCGCCGCCGGCCGGCCTGCGATTCTCGACGCCGATACCGCGCCGCTGGCGGTGCTGGAGCAGCTGTTGCCGCTGGCTTCGCACATCGTCGCCTCGGAGCCGGCGGTTCGCATCATATGCGGCCAGGCGATGGATCTGGGGATCGCTTGCACTGACCTCGCCTCCCGCACCGACGCCCTCGTCGCGGTCACCGGCGGCGCGGCGGGCACCTGGTGGTTCGATCGCGCGGCGGGATCATCCCGCCATGTCGCGGCGCCAAGGATCAGGGCGGTCGACACGCTCGCCGCCGGCGACGTCTTTCACGGCGCCTTTGCCGTCGGGCTGGCGGAAGCCATGCCGGTCGAGCAGGCCATGCGCTTTGCCAGCGCCGCCGCCGCGCTCAAGTGCCTGCGCTTCGGCGGCAGGCTCGGCGCGCCGGATCGGGCCGAGACACTGGCCATGGTCGCGGCGACATGGCCTGAAACAGCCTAATTCTTCGACGGGTGCTCGATCGCCTGACGGCCGAAATCGGGCACATCAATGTCCTGGCCCGCCTCGATGATCGAGCGGCGCACCGCGCGGGTGCGGGTGAACAGGTCGAACAGCTTCTCGCCGTCGCCCCAGCGGATCGCCCGCTGCAGGAACGCCAGGTCTTCCGAGAACCGCGCCAGCATTTCGAGGATGGCATCCTTGTTGTGCAGACACACGTCCCGCCACATGGTCGGGTCGGAGGCGGCCAGGCGCGTGAAGTCGCGAAAGCCGGAGGCGGAATATTTGATCACTTCCGTCTTGGTCACCGATTCCAGATCGTCGGCGGTGCCGACGATGTTGTAGGCGATAATGTGCGGCAAATGCGAAACGATGGCGAGCGTCATGTCGTGATGCTGTGGGTCCATCGTGTCGATGTTGGCGCCGCAGCGGCGCCAGAATTCCGACAGCTTCTCCAGCGCGTCCGGATCGGTGCCCGGCAGCGGCGTGAAGATGCACCAGCGATTGTCGAACAGGTCGGCGAAACCGGCATCCGGTCCGGATTTCTCGGTACCCGCCAGCGGATGGCCCGGAATGAAATGGACGCCATCGGGCACATGCGGCTGCATCTGCGCGATGACGGAGGCCTTGGTCGAGCCGACATCGGTGAGGATCGCGCCCTTCTTCAGCGCCGGCGCGATCTCCTGCGCCACCGCGCCGGACGAGCCGACCGGCACCGAGACGATGATCAGATCGGCGTCGCGGACCGCTTCCCTCGCATCGGTCGTATAGGAATCACCCAGCCCAAGCTCCCGCGCCCGCGCCAGCGTCGCCGCGCTGCGGGTCGAGATGGCAACGTGGCCGGCAAGGCCCTCGCGGCGGATGACGCGGGCCAGCGACGAGCCGATCAGGCCGATGCCGACCAGCGCGATCTTTTCAAACATCGGTGATGTCATGGCGTTAGAGCTTTCGGGCGTTCTAGCTTTTCAGGAATGTCGTGAGCGCGGCAACGACGCCGCGATTGGCCTCTTCGGTGCCAACGGTCATGCGCAGCGCGTTGGGGAAGCCGTAGCCGGAAACGCGCCGCAGTATGTAACCGCGCGCGGTCAGGTAATCGTCCGCCGCCGCCGCCGAATGCTTCTGGTCGTCGGGAAAATGAATGAGGAGGAAATTGCCGACGCTGGGCGTTACCCGCAACCCAAGCCCGGTCATCTCTGCGCTCAGCCAGGTGAGCCAGGTCTCGTTATGCGCCACGCTGCGCTCGACATGGGCGCGGTCGCGGATCGCGGCGATGCCGGCCTCGATCGCAGTCGCATTGACATTGAAGGGACCGCGCACGCGGTTGATGGCGTCGACGATGTGCATCGGCCCGTACATCCAGCCGATCCGCGCTCCGCCAAGGCCGATCTTGGAGAAGGTGCGCGTCATCACCACGTTCTCGGCGCTGCCGACCAGTTCGATGCCGGCTTCGTAGTCGTTGCGGCGGACATATTCGGCATAGGCCGCGTCGAGCACCAGCAGCACATGTTTGGGCAGGCCGGCATGCAGGCGGCGCACCTCCTGGAACGGCACATAGGTGCCGGTCGGATTGTTGGGATTGGCGAGGAACACGATCTTGGTTCTCGGCGTGACGGCGGCCAGCATTGCATCGATGTCGGCGCGCTCGTCGGTCTCCTTGACCGCGATCGGCGCGGCACCGGCCGACTGGATGTAGATCTTGTAGACCATGAAGGCGTGTTCGGTGAATATGGCCTCATCGCCTGGCGCCAGATAGGTCTGTGCCAACAGGCCGAGGATCTCGTCGGAGCCGTTGGAGCAGATAATGTTCTGCGCGTTGAGGCCATGCACCTCGGCGATCGCCTCGCGCAGCCGCCTGGCGGTGCCGTCGGGATAGACGTCGAGCCTGGCGGCGACGTCGCGCGCGGCCTCGATCGCCTTCGGTGACGGACCGAGCGGGTTCTCGTTCGACGACAGCTTGTAGACCTTGGCGACACCGGCCGGCGCCGTGCTCTTGCCGGGCACATAGGCGTCTATGTCCATGATGCCCGCGCGCGGGGTTGGACGTGCCTGATCCGGTGTCTGGTTCATTTTTTGCAAAATCCGTCGAAAATGCCTCCATCCGGAGGCCGCAGCGGAAATACAAGTCATGGCCGGCAATGTCGAGAGGCGGCGGTGGGGCCAGCAGCCGGCCCGGTTTCCGGCCCGGGCTCCGGCATTGACGGCGAGGCGGGCGAGTTCTAGAAGGACAGTGACAGTTCCGTGGTGATTTGGCCGGTCGGCTTGCAGCCACGTTAAACAATTCGCTAAAGGGCCGTTTGCGTGACGTAACCGGCTTTGCGAAGGCAATGCCGGTTTTTTATTGTCCGCGGCCGGCCGGACAAAACGCATCGGCGGCGATTTTTCGTCGGCCATGATGCAGCAAGTGAGTACGTGAATGGCCGCTCCGCGTGCAGGAAAGACCAACAACGAGGCCGACCAACCGTCGAGCCCGGTGTTGCGCTTCGGGCCCGACCAGCCGCTCAAGCTCGACGCCGGCACGCTTTTGTCGCCGTTCCAGATCGCCTACCAGACCTATGGCACGCTGAACGATGCCCGCTCCAATGCCATTCTCGTCTGCCATGCGCTGACCGGCGACCAGCATGTCGCCAACACCAACCCGGTGACCGGCAAGCCGGGCTGGTGGGAAGTGCTGATCGGCCCCGCCAGGATCATCGACACCAACCGTTTCTTCGTCATCTGCTCCAACGTGATCGGTGGCTGCCTGGGCTCCACCGGTCCGGCCTCGACCAACCCCGTCACCGGCAAGCCCTATGGGCTCGACCTGCCTGTCATCACCATTCGCGACATGGTGCGTGCGCAGCAGATGCTGATCGATCATTTCGGCATCGAAAAGCTGTTTTGCGTGCTTGGCGGCTCGATGGGCGGCATGCAGGTGCTGGAATGGGCGTCGAGCTACCCCGAGCGTGTCTTTTCGGCGCTGCCGATCGCCACGGGTGCCCGCCATTCCTCGCAGAACATCGCCTTCCATGAAGTCGGCCGGCAGGCCGTCATGGCCGATCCGGACTGGCACGGCGGCAAATATTTCGAGCACGGCAAGCGCCCGGAAAAGGGCCTGGCGGTGGCGCGCATGGCGGCCCACATCACCTATCTGTCGGAAGCAGCTTTGCACCGTAAATTCGGCCGCAATCTGCAGGATCGCGACCACCTGACTTTCGGCTTCGACGCCGACTTCCAGATAGAAAGCTATCTGCGCCACCAAGGCATGACCTTCGTCGACCGCTTCGACGCAAACTCCTATCTCTACATGACGCGGTCGATGGATTATTTCGACCTCGCCGCCGATCATGGCGGCAGGCTGGCGGATGCCTTTGCCGGCACCAAGACCCGCTTCTGCCTGGTGTCGTTCACATCGGACTGGCTGTTTCCGACCGAGGAGAGCCGCTCCATCGTGCACGCGCTCAACGCCGCCGGCGCCTCGGTATCCTTCGTCGAGATCGAGACCGATCGCGGCCATGACGCCTTCCTGCTCGACGAGCCGGAACTGTTCGCCGCCATCAACGGCTTCATCGGCTCGGCGGCCCGCGCCAGAGGGCTGAGCGCATGACCCCGGAACGTCGCGGACTTTCAGGATCGGGATCATGCGCCACACAGGAGGCGATATCATGAGCGTCAACGGCAGCCAGCGCGTCGACCTCGAGGTCGTCGCCAACCTTATCCCGCCACAGTCGCGCGTGCTCGACGTGGGATCGGGCGACGGCTCCTTGCTTGAATTGCTGCAGGAAACCAAACAGGTCGACGGTCGCGGGCTTGAACTGTCGCAGCGCGGCGTCAACGAATGTGTGGCGCGCGGCCTCTCTGTCATCCAGGGCGATGCCGACAAGGATCTCGAATTCTATCCCGACAAGGGTTTTGACTTCGTCGTCCTGTCGCAGACCTTGCAGGCGACCCGCAACCCGAAACTGGTGCTCGACGAATTGCTCAGGATCGGCAACAGGGCGATCGTCTCTTTCCCCAATTTCGGCCATTGGCGGGTGCGCCTGTCGCTGTTCGTCAAGGGCCGCATGCCGGTGACCCAGGACCTGCCCTACTCCTGGTACGACACGCCCAACATCCATTTCTGCACCATCCGTGACTTCGTCAACCTGTGCGAGGAACTTGGCGCGACGGTGGAAAAGGCGACCGCGCTCGACGCCGCCGGCCAGAGGATCGGCCTGTCGATGCCCTGGTGGTTCTGGAATTTCTTCGGCCAGCAGGCGGTGTTCTTGCTGAAGCGGTAAGGCACGGAACGTCTAGCCCAGGACATCCGTGGCCTTGTGCGGATGGTCGACACCGTCGGCGAACACCACATCGGATTGGGAATTGTCCGTGCGCAGGGCCAGTATTGCCTGATAAGCGGGCGAATCATACCACCGGCGCATCTGCCGCCGGTCGGGAAACTCGATGATGATGAGGTTGCCCGGCCAATCGTTCTCGATCACCTCCAGATTGCCGCCATGGACCAGGAAGCGGCCGCTGAAAGGTTCCAGCGTGGCATCGATCCTGTACAGATATTCGACGATCTGCGGACCCATACTGACCTGGCGCATATGGGCAACGGCGTAAGCGGCCATGACGTAACTCCCTTGTCGAGCGAGGCCGATTTGCCGACCTCGTGGCTGCAGATTGCCAAAGGGAGTGACGAGACTCGATTACGCCTGAGGTAATAGGCCGACATCGATCCACCGCGCACGAATCACCCTTGAGCGCGAGCGAAACCGCATCCCTATTGGGGCGTGGAGGCCCAAAATCGGCGTTTCACGGCGCCCGGCCGGCTCCGCCAAGCCTACCGGTCGAGTTCCGGGAAATAGGGATCCGACAGGAATCGCCTGTCCCGTTCGCCCTTCAGGCAGTCGATCGGCGCGTCCGCTTCGACGGGAATGATCTCGGCCTTGTCTTGAATGCCGCTCACTTCGAGGATCAGCTTGCGCCGGATGGCGGTGGAAAATTCGGCGGCCGCGTGGATCGGCAGCACGAAGGAGCCAGGCCCGCCGGTCACGCACTGCGCATAATACTGGTCGAGATGGCTGAAGGTCGGCGACGGGTTGATCAGGATCGGCAGGCCGTTGATGACGATGCCTTTGGCGATGGCCGCGTCGCGCGTGGCGGTGACCGGCGGCCCGATATTGTTGGGACCATCGCCCGATATATCGATGACGCTGCGTTCGCCGGCGAAGTTCGTCCTGTCGAAAAGCCCGGCACCGAAGGCAAGCGCGGTGGAAATCGAGGTGCCGCGAAAACTCCGGAACGGGCGCGCCGCCACCTTGTCGGCAAAGCTGTTGGCGCTTTGCGCGCTATCGATGATCTGCCAGCCGATGATCGCGTCATCGCGCACGGTGCCCGCCCATTCGAAATAGGCGAGCGCGATGCGGCCCGTATTGCCGGACCGGACGGCCTGGATGAAGTCGGGATGCCGCAGCGCCTCGACATAGCCGGCGCGTTGCAACGCGAACTCCTTCTCATCCATCGACAACGAGATGTCGACCGCCAGGACCAGTTCGACATCGACCGCCAGCGCCGGTGGCGAGGCAATGGGCGCAGCCTGCGCGCAGGTGAGACAGGCAATCAGAAGAGCATCAAACATGGCGGCGCCAGGGTTGTTTCCCCTGAAAATCTTCCGCCGCGATCACGGCAAAATAAGGTTTTGCGCAGGCAGCCGGAGAAACAGCCTACTTCTTGCGGCGAACGGCGGGTGGCGGATCGATGGCGCCGGCCCTGACACGGGCGGGTTTCAGCGCCGGCGCAGCGGAATCCTTCACGATCGTCAAACCGCGCGGAAAGAACTGATTGTTGTGCTGGCCGCGCCCGATATTGATGATCGTGGCTCCCGTCAGGTGCTTTTCCAGCATCGCCAGCACGCGTCGCAGCGCGGGTCCATCGAACGCATCCATCGCTTCGTCGATGATCACCCATTTCGGCTGCCGCAGGGCGAGCCTGGCCACGCCCAGCAAGCGCTGTTCGTCATCACCCAACTCATGGTCCCACCGCCCGACACGGTCGAGCGACGACGACAGCCGTTCAAGACCTACCTCGGCCAGCACCGCCGAAATGTCGGCATCGCTCGCGGGCGCATGCCCGTTGGCGTGATTGAGCACCTCGCGCAGGGTGCCCGCGGGCAAATACGGGACACGTGGCACGAAGATGAGGGTTTCTCCCGCCGGCAGGCCGATCTTTCCGCCGCCCCAGGGCCAAAGCCCGGCGATGGCGCGGAAGAACAGCGTCTTGCCAGCGCCCGGCTCGCCGGTGATCATGACGCGCTCGCCGGGGCGGATTTCGACATGTTCGTCGGAGAGTTTTGTGCAGCCCTCCGGCGAGGCCACTTCGAGCTTCTCGAAGGTCAGGCTGCCATTGGCATTTTGGTCGAAGGTGATGCGCTTTTCGGTGTCGTGCAGCACATCGGTTTCATTGAGCGCGATACGGAAATCGGCGACGCGCATCAGCGTGGCGCGCCAGTCGGCGATGCTGCCGATATTGTTGATGAACCAGCGCAACGACGAGTGGACCTGGTTGAAGGCGCCGACCGCCATCATCAGCCCGCCAAAGCTGATATCGCCCGAGAAATAGACCGGCGAAGCGACCAGGATCGGTGCCACGACGGTGATCCAGCCATAGGTATCGGTCACCCAGGAGAGGTTGATCTGGGCGGTATAGATGCGCCGCATGGCGCCCAGCACCGTGCCGAGGTCGAGTTCGAGCCGCCGCCTGGCATCGTCCTCGCCATGGTAGAGCGCGATGGCATCGACATTCTCGTTGACGCGCACCATCGAGGAGCGCAGCTCCGCTTCGCGCGTGTAGCGGTCGCTGTTCAGGCTGATGAGCGGGCGCCCGACCAGCCAGCTCAGCCAGGAGGCGGTGCCGGCGTAGAGAAACGCGGCCCAGACCATGTAGCCCGGTATGGCCAGCGACCAGCCGTTGACGTGGAAGACGAAACCTGAGGACAGTTCCCACAGCACACCGACGAAGGAGACGAGCAGGATGAGCGACTGCAGGAGCCCGACGCCGAGGTCCGTCGACAGGTCCGACAGATGCGCCGCGTCCTGCTGCATGCGCTGATCGGGATTGACGCCGATGGCGCCGGCGTTGGCCAGCCGGAAGGCGCGCGCCGGCCGCATCCACTGGTCGATCAGGTCCAGCGTCAGCGCCTCGCGCAGCTTCAGCCGGATCATCTGGTTGAGCCAGGTCTGGCCGATATTGAGCACCAGCAGCCCACCGGCGATCATGGCAAAGACAAGGAGCTGGTGCAGGAAGGCCGCCATGTCACGGCGCGCCAGCGCATCGTAGAAGGGCTGGTTCCAGCGATTGAGCAGGACCTGGCCGATCGATGTCGCGACGATGACGGCCATGATGCCGACCGATGTCCACAGCAACCACCTGCGAACCGGCGATACCACCAGCGCTTGCTTGATCGTCGCGACCTGATCGCGCAGGCTGCTGGCCACGGCGACCGGCTGAACGGTGGCCTGATTGTCCAGTTGATCAGCCATATCAGAAGTCCTTGCGTTCAGGTGCGATGCTGAAACCGGATGAAGAGAGCCGACGGCCGCCGCCCGTGCACGACAGATAGGCCGGAAAAATGCCGCGCGAGGAAAGTTTCCGCGCTGATCACGAAGGTTTCACCTGGCGAGCCGACGTTGCCGCGCCTCCGGCCTCGGCCCGGCGGCCGAGCCGTGTCGCGCCATGCGGCGACAGCACCGGCACGAAGACGCGGCGAGACGCGCGCTGGACCACCGGCACGCCCTGGTAGAGCCGCTTCTGCGCCTCGACGACGATGACACCGGAAAAGATCGGCCACAGCCGCCGGCCGAAGCGCTCCAGCACGTTGTGGAAACGCATCATGAAGCGTCGCCGCGATGGCGGGAAGAACAGCGCATCCGACCACGCCGCGGGCGTGAAATTCGCCTCGCGCAGCAGTTCCGTCAGCTGCCCGCGCGAGAAAGGGCGGCCATTGCCGAACGGCGTGTGCTCGAAGCGCGCCCAGACCCCGCGCCGGTTCGGCACTACGATGACGACACGCCCGGCGGGCGACAGCACCCGCCAGATCTCGTTCAGCGTCTCGCGCGGGTTTTCGACATGTTCGAGCGAATGGACGAGCAACATGCGGTCGATGCAGGAATCGACCAGCGGCAGTTCCTCGTCGAAGACCAGCGCGGTCGCCGTCGGCCCTGTTGCCGGCCAGACCACGGCGCCCTGCGTCGCCGGCATGAAGGCGAAGACCCGCTCGGCATCGGAGCCGAAACGCTCCAGCCAGGGCAAGGTATAGCCGAGACCGACCAGGCGCTCGTTTGGCACGGCGGCCCATATCGAGGACAGAGCCATGGTGATCGAGCGTTCGGCGAACCGGCCGAGCGTTGTCGAGTAGAAGGAGCGAAGGTCGACGATGTCGGAATGCATGTCAGGGATGTAGCCGTGATATCGGCCGGATTCAACAAAGGGCCCTGAGGCGCCCGACATACTAGGATGAGATTCATCGTCCACGGGAATGACATTCGTCATCCCATGGATGACATCCGTCCTCTGGCGCCCTATGTCTGCGGCGACAAAAGGAGAGATGCGATGGCGGTCGAAATCGAGCAGTTCATGTGCCGCACGGACAATTTCGGCGTGCTGGTGCATGACCCCAGGAGCGGGCAGACCGCGATCATCGACGCGCCCGAGGAGGCGCCGATCCTGGCCGCGATCAAGCGCACCGGCTGGACGCCGACGATGATCCTGACCACGCATCATCATATGGATCACGTCGAGGCCAATCTGGCGCTGAAGGAGCGCTTCAAGCTGCGCATCGTCGGCCCGGAGGCGGAAAAGGCCAAAATCCCCGGCATCGACGAGACCGTCGAGGAAGGCTCAATCCTTCATCTCGGCGATGAGCGCATCGAGGTGATCGCCACCCCCGGCCATACCGCCGGGCACGTCTCCTATCATCTGCCGGCATCGCAGGTGGCGTTCACCGCCGATACGCTGTTCGCGCTCGGCTGCGGGCGGCTGTTCGAATGCAAACCGCCTGTGATGTATGATTCTCTGAAGAAACTGGCCGCGCTTCCCGCCGCGACGACAATCTATTGCGGCCACGAATATACGCTCGCCAACGCCCGTTTCGCGCTGACCGTCGACCCGACCAATTCGGCATTGAGGGAGCGCGCAGCCAGGATCGAGGCACTGCGGGTCGAGAACAAGCCGACACTGCCGACGACGATCGGCGAGGAACTGTCGACCAATCCCTTCCTGCGCTGGCACGATCCTGCGATCCGCAAGCATCTCGGCATGGAAAAGGCCGGGGATGCCGAGGTGTTCGCCGAAATCCGCAAGCGCAAGGACAATTTCTAAGCCTGGTGGTATCGTCGACCCCATGACGAGTTCCGCGGAAATCATCGCTTTGCTTGGGCTGAAACCGCATCCGGAAGGCGGCTGGTACGCGGAGACATTTCGCGACGAAGCCGGCGGTGCGCGTGGCCATTCGACCGCGATCTATTTCCTGCTGGAACAGCACCAGCTTTCGGCATGGCATCGGGTCAGGGACGCCGCCGAGGTCTGGCATTTCCACGCCGGCGCGCCGCTGGCGCTGTCGATGTGGGAAGAAGGCGCAGCCGTGATCGAGCAGGTGCTGGGCATCGAACTCGCGGCGGGCGAACGGCCGCAGATCGTCGTGCCGGCCGGCTGGTGGCAATCGGCGCGCAGCCTGGGCGACTGGACGCTGGTCGGCTGCACCGTCGCGCCGGGGTTTGATTTCGCCGCCTTCGAACTGGCGGCGCCGGGCTGGAATCCTAACCCAGCAGGAAACCCAGCGTAATCGCGACCTGGGCGGCATAGTACAAGACCCAGACGGCCAAACGCATCCAGCCGCGATGTGGCGAGATCGCCGCGACCAAGAATTTCTCCGTGGCCAGCAGCCCGTCCGATGCAATGAACAGCACCGCGCCGCCGATGACCCAGGCGCTGTTGGTGGTCAGTGCCGCCATGCCCATCGCCAGGATCGCCAGGACATAACAGGCGATCGGAACACGCAGGCTGGGGCCGACGCGGCGCCAGAGCGCGGCCAGCATGACGATCACGAATACCGCCAATGCCAGGGCAATCGCCCCACGCCAGGATTCTGCGCCAAGCAGTGCCAGCCCGCCACCGCTGCGCAGGAACAGCGCGATATAGACGATGTGGGCGACGAGAAAGCTGGCCAAACCGCCGAGAAACGCCTTCTCGCCGTCGCGCGACAGGAACGCGTCGCCAATGGCGCTGAGCGCAAGAGCGGCGACCAGCAGCAGCGGGCCACCTTGCAGCGCCGCCAACACGGCAAGCATCGCGACCGCGAGCGTCTTTGCCGCCGAGCGGGCGAGCGTCGGCGCCATGCCTGAGGAGAAGGCGTAGATCACCGCCGCCACCAGCGAAAAGATAAGCGTTGCATTGGCGTTGGCGTCGATGCCGCCGGCAAACGGCATCGTCATGCCCCGGCTCCGCTTTCGGATGCGCCGGCCTCGCCCTCAATCGCCGCCGGCTTGCGCAGGAACAGCGACTTCGCCGCGAGTGCCGCGCCGCCGGTGATCAGCACGCAGGCGGCCAGGATGCGCAGCGATGGCTCGGCGACGCCGGCCGCGATCAGCACCAGTGTCGACAGCAGCGGCGCCGCATAGCTCGCCGCGCCCAGCACCTGGATATTGCCGCGCTTGACACCGATGTCCCAGGCATAGAAGGCAGCCCCCACCGGCATCAGGCCAAGGCCAAGCACCGCCAGCCACTGGCCGGCGCCGTCCGGCAGGATCGTTTGCTCCAACGCCAGATGGCAAACGAGCGACAGCACGGCGGTCGCCCCGCAGAACCAGGTGACGATGCTGGTCGGTACCGACGGAAAGCGCCGCGACAGGAGCGAATAGGACGACCACAGCAGGGCGCAGACGGCTGCCATGGTGTAGCCGAACGTGTAGCGCGCGTCGAAGGCCAACCCGCCACCCTTGGTCACGATGAGCACGGTGCCAGCGAGGCCGAGCAGCGCGCCGACGACATGGTTCCACGCCAGTTTTTCGCCCGGCATCAGCGCCGAGCCCAGCACGATCAGCAGCGGCCACAGATAGGCGATCAGGCTCGCCTCCACCGCCGGCGCGTTGCGCAAGGCGGTGAAATAGAAAAAGTGGTAGCCGAACAGGCCGGCAATACCGATGACCCAGACCTGGGGTGGTATCTTCTGGCTCCTGTCGGCGGTTGGCATCAGGAGACGCGCGACAAGACCGACCCCTGTACCGATCGAGAAGGTGATTGCCGACAAAAGGAACGGCGGCACCTTGCCGGATGCGTCGGTGAGCAGCGCCAAGAGCGCCCACATGGCGACCGCCGAAAAGCCGATCAGTGTTGCGCGCCCCATTTTTTCTCCCGTGGCGCGCCCTCTTCTGTTTCCGGTGGCGTGCCTATTGTACCGCTTCGAAACGCCCGGCGCTGATGGTCAAGGTACCGATCTGCGTTCCGACCGTGGCGTGGATCGGCGCATATACTCCGGTTTGGCCGAGCGGCGCAAACGTCACCATCATGCGGCTTTTGTTCTTGAGATAGTTGAGCGCCTTGCGTCCCTTGCGATAGCCCGCCACCGGCTCGAAACCCATCTGGCAGGTGATGGTATCGCCCTTGTAGCCCGGCACCGAGATCTTGCCTTTCGAGGCGTAGGTCAGCGTCAGGTCGGCGCGCATCTCGCCGTCATAGAACTTGACCTTGCGGCCGCAGACCTGGTCGAGACTGTCGGCATGGATGACGGTCGCCGCCATTGGATCGAGCACCGCGGCGAGGTCGCCGGCACCGATCGGCACCCAGGCATTGGGGTCGCGCTTGCCGGGCGCTGGGATGACCTGCGTCGAGGTCACGTTGCCATTGGTAAAGCGGATGTCGATCGCGGACGCCTTCTTGCCGGAGGTGTAATCGGCACGAAATGCCTGCGGCACCATCTTCTGGCCCGAAATCGTGCCCTTGGACGAGATCGTACCCCGCGTGTCGTCGAACAGCTTGGCGAGGCCGGCCGCCGTCACGGTACCGTCGATCGCGTAGGCGCCGTTCTCATAATGGCTTGAGAAGGTCGATCTTGCGATCGTGAGGCCAAGGAACGAGACCGTATATTCTCCTTTGAAGGACTGCGGCGAGGCAGCGGACGCGGCCGACGGCAAGGCGATGGCAAGCACCGAAACAAGTGCGTGAGACAAACGAGGCATGGCGGGATCGGATCCTTGATTTTCGGCCGGAGGCGGGCAACTCCGGTCTGGCATGTCCCTGTAAGACCGCTTATAGGGTGAAATCCGGCCTTAATATGAAATGCCGGGCGCTTCCGTGGGGAAGCCGGAGCTTGACGCCCCGGTGAAATGCAACTATGGAACGCCAACTTTTTCCATAAGGCCGCCTGACCAGAACCGCGCGCCACCCGGCGTGGGCACAAGGGTTTGGCAGGTCCCGAGAGAACTGAAGGTTAGAATTATGTCCCGCACCTGCGAACTCACTGCCAAGGCAGTCCAGACCGGCAACAATGTGAGCCACGCCAACAACAAGACCAAGCGTCGCTTCCTGCCGAACCTCGTCAATGTGACGCTGATCTCGGAAGCGCTGAACCAGAATGTGCGCCTGCGCATCTCGGCCAACGCGCTGCGTTCGGTCGAACATCGCGGCGGCCTCGATGCCTTCCTGGCCAAGGCCGATGCCAAGGAATTGTCGCAGCGCGCGCGCCTGCTGAAGAAGCAGATCGCCAAGAAGCTTGCCGAGCAGGCTGCCGCGTAACGTCGGATAAAGGCGGGGGACGACCGCCCTGGCCGACCTCTTGTTGGCCTCTGGCCAAGATTTCGTTGGCCGCGGGCGTCGGATGGATCCGCAAGGTTCGACAATCCGATGCTCAGCTACGAAGCGAGCACCGCCCGATGGGCAGATGCTCCGCTGGTTCCATTACCCAGGATAAAAAAATGACTTCCTTCTCGCGATATTTGCCCTTCGTGGCCGCCATGGCGCTTGTCGTCGTGGCGTCGAACATTCTGGTGCAGTTCCCGATGCAGGGCCAGATCGGCGGCCTGTCGCTGGCGGACCTGCTTACCTGGGGCGCTTTCACCTATCCCTTCTCGTTCCTCGTCACCGACCTCGCCAACCGCCGCTACGGGCCTGCCGTGGCGCGCCGGATCGTCTTTGTCGGCTTCATGACGGCGGTGGTCTGCTCGATCCTCGTCCCGCCCTTCCTGTTCCGCCATGGCCTGATCGAATTCGAGACCGCCGCGGACCGGCTGGCGCGCATCGCCGCTGCTTCAGGCGCGGCGTTCCTGTCCGCGCAATTGCTTGACGTGACCGTGTTCAACCGGCTGCGCCGGCAAAGCTGGTGGCGGGCGCCGATCGTCGGCACGCTGGTCGGATCGGTGTTCGACACGATGGTCTTCTTCACCGTCGCTTTCTCGGCCGCCTTCGCCTTTGCTGGCCCGAACGATAGCTTTGCGCTCGAAACGGCGCCGCTGATGGGCGTCTTCCATATCGAGGCCATGCGCTGGGTTTCCTGGGCGCTGGGCGATCTTTCGGTGAAATTGATCATTGCCGTGGTCGCGCTTATCCCCTACCGGCTGCTCGCCGCCCGCTGGAGCCAGCCGGCGGTGGCGGCTTAGACCATGCTCCTGGAAGGTGGCCACCGGTTTTCGGAAAAGATCATGGTCAGACAAAGCCCATGATACCTTGGATCCAGCTCGATTCGGCGAAGACTCCGGACGGCGCGCAGGAACTTCGCCTCAAGCGGCGCGGCAGCGAATTCTCGATCATGCTCGGCACCAACGAGCTGATGAACAGCCGCCTCAGCGGCTCAGAGGAAGCGCTGGCGAAACTGTCATGCCAGAGGATTTCGGGCCATCGGCAGCCGAGGATCCTCATCGGCGGCCTTGGCATGGGTTTCACGCTGCGCGCTGCTCTTGCCGAACTCGGCAAGGATGCCAGCGTCACTGTCGCCGAACTGGTGCCCGCCGTGGTCGCCTGGGCGCGCGGCCCGATGGCGGACGTGTTTGGCGGTTGTCTCGACGATCCCCGCGTCACCGTCCAGGAGACCGATGTCGGGCACTCGATACGGTCCGGGCCAGCGGCCTGGGACGCGATCCTGCTCGATGTCGACAATGGCCCCGAAGGCATCGTCCACAAGGGCAATGACGCCCTCTACAGCCTCGCGGGCCTTGGCGCCGCGCGCAGTGCTCTCAAACCAGGCGGCGTGTTGGCGGTGTGGTCGCAGGGGCCGGATACAGGTTTCACGCGGCGGCTCAAGCAGGCGGGTTTCGCTGTCGAGGAGGTCAACACGCGCGCCAACGGCAAGCGTGGCGCGCGCCATGTCATCTGGATCGCCGCCAACGGCTCCTGACCAAAGCCGTCGTCACGCCGCGTCAGGTTTTTGACCTCTGAAGTTCCGCTGCAAGGGCCTCCAGCAGCCCGCGCGTCCCCTCCTCCCGCCCCTTGGCGGAATCGACACCATCGAAGACGGCGCCCTGCTCGGTATAGGTTAGCCTTGTGCCATCGCCTGTAGGCGTCAGCTCGACGGTGGTCAGCGACACCGACATTGGTTGCGGCCCGATCGCCATCCGGTAGGAAAACACGATGCGCTGGTCCGGAACGATGTCCTGGAACTGGGCGTCGAGCCTGACCTCCGGGCCGCCGCCATAACTGAAGCGCGACACCTCGCCACCGCCGACACGGAAATCGAAGCTGAATTCGGCGATTGTAAAACCGTCGCCTTCGACCCGCCAGCGCCGCACCGTCGCCTTGTCGGCAAAAGCATGGAAGACTTTGGCCGGCGATTGCGGGTAGGTCCGCTCGATGGTGAATGTGGAGTGGATGACGGAATGCTCGTCCTTCACGGGGGCGATCTGGTTCATTGCTTCTCGTCCTTTTGCTGTTCCTGGTTTTTCGGAGGCGGTTGGTCCGTCTCGGCCAGAATTTCACCGAGCCGGTCGAGGTGGCGTTCCGCCGGTATGCGGCGTTCGGCAATCCAGTCGGCGAGCGGGGCAAGCCCACCCGGTTCGATCCGGCAGGTGCGCACCCGCCCGATCTTTTCACTGCGGATCAGCCCGCAGGCTTCCAGCGCCTGCAGATGCTGCAGCACGGCGGCAAACGTCATGCCGAACGGCTCCGCCAGCTGACTGACGGTGGCGGGTCCGCGGCTCAACCGTTCCAGGATCTGGCGACGGGTCGGCTCGACAAGAGCGCGAAGGATGCTGTCGATCTCGGAATAGTTAAGCATGGACTTGAGTATTGCCCTGGCGGCGGCAATTGTCAAGTCTTGACTTAAGTATCTTGACAAAGCCTGACACCCTCCCACGCCCCGAAAGCGGAAGGTTGCGGCGAGGACGCGAGGAAGAACGAGCGGCAACGGCCGCAGATCAGTACAGGCGAAAAGCCTGGGCCCGCCTCATCTGAGGGTGAGCGAAAAGCCGTGTATGGCCGCGCTCAATCCTGGTGGAGGACGAATTCCAGGTAGAGGTTGCGCTGCAGGATCGAGTGGTTGTCATCGGAGATCAGCGACACCATCAGCGCGCCGTCATCGCGGGTCCAGACGTCGAGACCTTCCATATTGTCGATCTGGTAGCCCATGTCGGCGTCCAGCAGCACCGGCCCGTCGGCGACGGCGCCCTTCTCGACGCTCTCGCCATGGATGCGCCTTAGCCGCATCTTGAGCCCGCCCGCCATGGTGAAACTGCGTTCCAGCAGCAAGAGGTCGCCATCCGGCAGGAAGGCGCCATCGGTGATGTCGAAATCGTCGTTGCGCTTGACGGTGAAGACGCCCTTGCGCGGCCCTTCGATGATAGCGGCATAGATATTGCCGGCCTTGTCCAGGCTCTTTTCCGAGACCACGACCAGACCGCCTTCGTGCTGGCCATTGGCATTGGCATGGGCGACCGTCTCGAAGCCGCGGTTCTGGCGCAACTCCCGCGCCGGCACCTGGAAATCGAGTTGCCGGTATGGCGCCTTCATATTGGTCGGGTCGATCCTAAACTGGGATACGCGGTGGTTGCGCTCGAAACCGACCGTGGCGATGCCATCCTTGACCGCAAGGCCCTCGGCGTCGACTTCCCATTTCTCGTCGATCGGCTGCCCGCCCTGGTCGACCATCTGCTGCATGCGGAAGTTCTGGATGGCCACGGGTCGCCTGTCGGTATCACGAGCCACCGTGCCGAAGAACCAGTAGCCGGTGTCGGCCACGCCGATGAAATCGCTGCCCGCTTTCAGAAAGCGGAAGGCAGACAGCGCGCCGAGATCGCGCGATTTCGAGGTCATTTCCAGCCCGCCGACGAATTCGAGCGGACCGAACTGCCTGTCGGCCCGGCCAATGCGGAATTCGGTGATCGGGCGGGCCGAAATCTCGATGGGCTCAACCGGGGCCGGCCCAGCCGCACCGGCTGGCGCCGAAGCCACGCCGGCAAGCATGGCGATGGCAGCGAAAAGCGTCTGCCGAAACCCGCCCCGCGAAAGGATCATCCGGCGCGCCGCATGCCGCCGCGCCGCGTGTCGCGTACGCTTTCTTCGGCAAACAGCGAGGCCAGCTGCTCGGTCATGGCGCCGGCCAGTTCCTCCGCATCGACGATGGTGACGGCGCGGCGGTAATAGCGCGTGACGTCATGGCCGATGCCGATGGCGAGCAATTCCACCGGCGAGCGCGTCTCGATCAGTTCGATGACAGCGCGCAGGTGCCGCTCAAGGTAATTGCCCGGATTGACCGACAGCGTCGAATCGTCGACCGGCGCGCCGTCAGAGATCATCATCAGGATCTTGCGCTGTTCTGGCCGGGCGATCAGCCGGTTGTGCGCCCACAGCAGCGCCTCGCCGTCGATGTTTTCCTTGAGCAGGCCTTCGCGCATCATCAGGCCGAGATTGCGCCGTGCCCGCCGCCACGGATGGTCGGCGGACTTGTAGATGATGTGGCGCAGATCGTTTAGGCGGCCGGGGTTCGGCGGCTTGCCGTCCTTCAGCCACTTCTCGCGCGCCTGCCCGCCCTTCCACGCCCGCGTGGTGAAGCCGAGGATCTCGACCGAGACACCGCAGCGTTCCAGCGTGCGCGCCAATATGTCGGCGCAGGTGGCGGCGACAGTGATCGGCCGGCCGCGCATCGAGCCCGAATTGTCGAGCACCAGCGTCACAACCGTGTCGCGGAATTTGGTGTCGCGTTCCTGCTTGAAGGACAGCGGCTGCATCGGGTCGATGACGACGCGCACCAGCCGCGCCGGATCGAGGTACCCCTCTTCCAGGTCGAAATCCCAGGACCGGTTCTGCTGCGCCATCAGCCGGCGTTGCAGACGGTTGGCGAGCCGCCCGACCACGCCCGACAGATTGGCCAGTTGCTTGTCGAGGAAGGCGCGCAGCCGGTCGAGCTCTTCCTCTTCGCAAAGCTCCTCGGCGCCGACCGTCTCGTCGAAAGCGGTGGTGTAGACCTTGTAGTCGATTTCCTTCGGCAGATTGGTGAAGGGATTGTCGTTGCGCCTAGCCTCACCGGGGGTCTCGGCATCGGCGTCGTCATCGTCGGACAGGTCGTCGGCGGTGGCGTCGGAGGCTTCGGTTTCCGACGACTGCTCGTCATCGGCCGAAGCCTCGGCATCCTCGGACTGCGACTGCTCGGAGCCGGAATCCTCTTCGCCGCCCTCCTCGCTCTGCTCCTCGCCTTGCGGCTGGTTGTCGTCATTGTCCTCGGAGTCTTCCGTCTCCTGGTCGTCGCCGAGTTCCTCGGCCATTTCCATGGAGGCGAGCATTTCGCGCACGACGCGGGCGAAGGCCTGCTGGTCGTCGAGCTTGGCCGACAGCCCGTCGAGGTCGGCCTTGGCCTTCTCCTCGACCCAGGGCCGCCAGAGTTCGACCAGCCGCTCGCCGCTCTTCGGGACCGGCCGGCCGGTCAGCTTCTCGCGCACCATCAGCGCCAGCGCTTCCTCGATCGGCGCATCGGCCTTGTCCTTGACGTCGACGAGGTTGGCCTTGGCGTATTTATCCTCCAGCATCGAGCCGATATTGTCGGCGACGCCCTGCATGGCGCGGCTGCCGATCGCCTCGACGCGGGCCTGCTCGACCGCGTCATAGATAGCGCGTGCCGCCTTGCCTTCCGGCGCCAGCTTGGTGTGGATGCGCGCATCGTGGCAGGCGCGCTTCAGCGCCATGGAATCGCCGAGCCCGCGGGTGATCGCGATATCGGTCTTCGAGGCCTTTTTGGGCAGTTCCGGCAAACGCGCGCGGCTGCCGGCAAGCGCCGGCCGATCCTTGGCGAAGCCGACTTCCATGTCCTTGTCGCCGGCAATGGCGCGCATGCAGACGGTGACGGCGCGCTTGAAGCTGTCGGCTTCAGACCCCGTCTTGGACTTGTTGCGCGTGTTGTCGCCCGGACCCGCCATCGAGGCTCTGCTTAGCCCAGCACCACGTTGGCGGCACTCTCGGGCAGATCCTCGCCGAAGGCGCGCTGATAGAACTCGGCCACCACCGAGCGCTCGAGCTCGTCGCACTTGTTGAGGAAGGTCAGCCGGAACGCCATGCCGATATTGCCGAAGATCTCGGCGTTCTCGGCCCAGGTGATGACCGTACGCGGGCTCATCACGGTCGACAGATCGCCATTGATGAAGGCCGAGCGCGTCATGTCGGCGACGCGCACCATCTTGTTGACGATGTCCTTGCCCTTGCCGTCGCGATAGTGCTTGGCCTTTGCCAGCACGATGTTCACTTCATTGTCGTGCGGCAGGTAGTTCAGCGTGGTGACGATCGACCAGCGGTCCATCTGCGCCTGGTTGATCTGCTGCGTGCCGTGATAGAGGCCGGTGGTGTCGCCGAGGCCGACCGTGTTGGCGGTCGAGAACAGGCGGAACGCCGGATGCGGGCGGATGACCCGGCTCTGGTCGAGCAGCGTCAGCCGGCCCGAGGATTCCAGCACGCGCTGGATGACGAACATCACATCCGGGCGGCCGGCGTCATATTCGTCGAAGCAGAGCGCGACATTGTGCTGGTAGGCCCAGGGCAGGATGCCGTCGCGGAATTCGGTGACCTGCAGCCCGTCCTTGACGACGATCGCGTCCTTGCCGACGAGATCGATACGGCTGACATGGCTGTCGAGGTTGACGCGCACGCAGGGCCAGTTGAGGCGGGCCGCGACCTGTTCGATATGGGTCGACTTGCCGGTGCCGTGATAGCCCGACACCATGACGCGGCGGTTGTAGGCAAAGCCGGCGAGGATCGCCAGCGTCGTTGCCTTGTCGAACAGATAGTCCGGATCGACGTCAGGCACATGTTCTGATGTCACCGAATAGGCCGGCACCACCATCTTGGAGTCGAAGCCGAATTTCTCCTTAACCGACACCGTCGTGTCGGGCAGGTTGGCGATGTCGCGATCGACCTTGTTCATATCTCTCAACGTCTCCACGGGCGAAACGTCCCGTTTCGCCGGCAATCGATTTTGTTCGGGGGCGGTCTTAAAGCCTTTTCCAACCTTATGAAAGTTGGAAAACGACACAAACCATAGGGTCGCTCAGCACAGGCCCGCCTGTTTGAGCACGCGATAGGCTTGCAGCACATCGCGGAACCGGTCTTCCGAACCTCTGTCGCCACCATTCGCATCCGGATGGTGACGCTTCACCAGTTCCTTATAGCGCGCCTTGATATCCTTGCCAGTCGCCTTTGTATCAAGGCCAAGCGTTTCCAGCGCCTTGGCCTCAAGCGGCTTGGCCTTGCGCTCGCGCGCCTCGCGCGGATCCTTCGGTCCCTTGAACAGGTCGAACGGGTCGCGCATGCGGTTGTAGTAGCCGGCGCGGCCGGAGCGCATCTGCGCCATATCGGGCGACGCCATCCCGGGAGAGGTGCGCGTCGAGGCGCCGTTGACGCCCATCTTCCAGGTCGGCCGGTGGCCGGTCATCGCTTCCTTCTGGAAGCGCGCCACCTCGGTATCCGGCACGCCGGAGAAATAGTTGAAGCCCTTGTTGTACTCGCGCACATGGTCGAAGCAGAAGCGGAAATACTCGCCCTCCTTCATGCGTCCGACCGGCGCGCGATGGGTGCCCGGCTCCTTGCAGCCGTCCCACTGGCAGATCGGCGAGTGCGACTTCAGCTCCGCGTCCTTGTCCGGGCGGACGCGAATCTTCTCGAAATATTTGGGATACGGCTTCATCTCACCCATTTATGGGGCGTTCGCAGATGCGAAACAAGAATTGACATTTTCGCGATCATCGCCCTAACCGCTGAATCGCGGCTTAATGCAGGCGAATGGCGGATTTAGTTGCGAAACAGCGGCCCCAGGGCTGGTACGCCAGCCATATGTGGTGAAGGGAGACGGCAATGTCCATACAGGCAACCATGGAAGACAAGCTCAACAAGGCATTTTCGCCGGACCGGCTGGTCATCATCAACGAAAGTCATCTCCACGCCGGCCACCACCACCACGGCTCCGACCATCATGGCACCTATGACGGCACCGGCGAGACGCATTTTCGCGTCCGCGTCGTCTCAACCGCCTTTACCGGCATGAGCCGCATCGACCGCCACCGCGCCGTCAACGAACTGCTGGCCGATGAACTGAAGGCCGGCGTGCACGCGCTGGCGATCGAACCGGCAGCGCCCGGTGAGAAGACGCGCTGGTAGGTCGGACCCGCCCGCCCATCGGTTGGACAATCAGATCACGGCTTCGATCAGGAACGGGCCGCGCCGCGACAGGGCACTGTCCAGAAGCGCGTCGAACCGCTCGCATGTGTCGGCGCGCGCCGCCTCCACCCCCATGCCCTTGGCCAGCGACACCCAGTCCAGCGCGGGATGGTCGAGGTCGAGCATGCGCCTGGCGTTCTCGCCGATCGCGTTGACGCCGACATTCTTCATCTCGCCATGCAGGATCGCGTAGGTGCGGTTGGAAAAGACGATCGTCACCACGTCGAGATTTTCCCGCGCCTGCGTCCACAGCCCCTGCACCGTGTACATGCCGCTGCCATCGGCCTCCAGGTTGATCACCTTGCGGTCGGGACAGGCGATGGCCGCTCCGGTCGCCATCGGAATGCCGCCGCCGATCGATCCGCCGGTGCCCATCATGTAGTCGTGCGGCGCGGCAAAGGCCGATAGCGCGAAGAAACGCCTGGCCGAAGTGACCGCCTCGTCGCAGACGATCGCATTGGCCGGAAGCTTGCGCGCTACCGACAGCGCGATGGCGTCTTCCGTGAGTTGGCCGCGCGGCGCTGCCCCGTCGGGAAAGGCGGTCGCGAACACCGTCTGCTGCGACGGCTTGACACTGAGTTCATCACGAAGCGCTCCGAGCGCCGCCTGCAGATCATCGCCATGGGCGGCCAGTGTCAGCACCTGGCAGTCGTCGCGAACTAGCCGCCCCGGTTTTCCCGGATAGGCGAAGAAGGCGACCGGCTCGCTGCCGCCGACCAGCACCAGGACATCGATATCCATCAGCAACGTCGTCGCCGCATCGATCGGATAGGGAATGCGGGTCGGTGCCACGCGCCCTCGACCGCGCTGCATGCGCGCGATCAGCACCTCACTGAACAGGCGGACATCGCAGGCTGTCGAGATCTGGCCGGCGATCTCGAGCGCATCGGCCCGCGCCGCACGCCCGCGGACGATCATGCCGACCCGCCCCGGCGCGGCACGGATCGCGGCGGCAGCCTCGCGCACGGCATCCATGTCGACCGCCGGCGGAGAAAGCACGACCTTGCCCGGCGAGGCAGGGTTGGCGTCGCCCCAGGCAGCATCAGCCGGCAGGATCAGCGTGGTGACCCCCGGCGGCGTCAGCGAGGCGCGGAAGGCGGCTTCCGTGGCCGGCTGGACATCCGCTGGTCCTTCGATCCGGCGCACCCAGTTGGACATCGGCGCCGCAAGGCCTTCAATGTCACTGGTGAGCGGCGCGTCGAGGGGCAGGTGGTAGGAAGCATGGTCGCCGACGATGTTAATCATTGGCGTCCTGGCACGGCGCGCATTGTGCATGTTGGCCAGCCCATTGGCCAGGCCCGGACCAGTATGCAGCAGAGTCGCGGCCGGACGGTCGGTCATGCGCGCATAGCCGTCGGCCGCCCCCGTCACGACGCCCTCGAACAGGCCAAGCACGCAACGCATCTGCGGCTTGCGGTCGAGCGCGGCAACGAAATGCATCTCGGAGGTGCCCGGATTGGCGAAGCAGACCGTCACATCATTGGCCAGCAGCACGTCGCACAGCACATCGGCACCATTCATGCAATTTTCTCCCATTCGCGGTCAGGAGCAATCCCGGGAAAGGCGCGTAGCGCTGCGGATTGCGTCAAACAGATGGAGCAATTGCACCCGTGGATGTCCGCGCGGCAATATCCCGCCGCCGCTTTTGGCATGATCCAGTTGCCGGAGTGGACGAGCGGAAGTCGCCGGCGATCAGCCGGCCGCGGATTTCAGGAATGCCAGGGCGGCGGCGGTCAGCGCGTCACCATCCTCGCCGAAATCGCGGTTGATCGACATATGCGTATAGGCACTGCCGTCGAACAGCGTCACCTCGGTACCCGTGGCGCGCAGGCGCTCGGCAAAGGCCTTGGACTCCTCGCCACGGCCCTCGGCGCGCGAATAGGCGATGAAGGTCGGCGGATGCTTGCGGCCGTCGACATAGCTGGCCGGCGAGAGTGCCGCCCATTGCGAGCGATCGGAAAAGACCCGCGCATAGGCCCGCACCATGCCGCCATTTTTCTCGAGCGCCGCCAGGTCATAGGCCCTGGTGTCGTCAAGGAGCAGGCCGGCGACGCCGGGCAGCCCGCCGCGCATGCCGGTCAAGGCAATCAGATGGCAACCCGCCGAATGGCCCATGCCGACAATGCGCTTGGGATCGCCGCCATGCCCGGCGATGTTGGCCCTGACATAGGCATAGGCCTTTTCCACATCGGCGGCCTGGGTGGCGACATCGGCCTCGGGCAGCATGCGGTAGTCGATCGAAACGAAGCAGAAACCGTTGGCGAGCAGGAATGCCGGCTTGGCGCCCACCTGGCTGCGTTTGCCGAATTCCCAGGCGCCGCCGTGGACGAAAAAGACGACTGGCAGTCCGTTCGCGCCGTCGGGCGCGTAGATGTCGAGCTTGGCCGGCCCGTAATCGAAGGTTTTGGGAGAGAGCGAGGATTGGCGCGCGAATGCCGTGGCCGGCAGAAAAGCCGCCATCGAGGCCAAAAACAGGGTTCGCCGATCGATCATCATCTTCTCCTGACCGCCCGGCGCAAAATGCACCGGGACGACGCGAAGTTCCAATGAAGGATCGGTAACGTGGCCTGCCGCGGTGCTATGCGACCGGCCTGATCCTGATCCTGGCGATCCGGTTCTTGTCGCGCTTCATGACGATGAAGCGCTTGCCGTGAAAGGTGAAGGCCTGCTTCTCCTCTGGTATCGACTGTGTCTCATGGATGACGAGGCCGGCGATGGTGGTCGCCTCCTCGTCTGGCAGGTTCCAGTCGAGCGCCCGGTTCAGGTCGCGGATCGGCACCGTGCCGTCGACGACAACGGAGCCGTCCGCCTCCTGCTTGACGCCCTGTATGTCGACATCGTGCTCGTCGGCGATTTCGCCAACGATCTCCTCGATGATGTCCTCCAGGGTCACCAGTCCCTCGACCTCGCCATATTCGTCGACGACGATGGCGAAATGCGCCTTGCGGCGCAGGAAGGCGTTGAGCTGCTCCTGCAGCGTCGTGGTGTCGGGCACGAACCAGGGTTTCGAGGCGATCTTCATCACGTCGATCCTGGAAAAATCATTGCCGACTTCGTTCAGCGCGCGCAACAGATCCTTGGCGTGCAGCACGCCGACGATATTGTCGAGCGAGCCCTTCCACAACGGCATGCGCGTGTGTGGGCTCTGCAGGATCTCGCGCACAACCGCTTCCGGCGCATTGTCGGCATTCACCGATCGCATGTTGGTGCGGTGCACCATGATATCGGAGACTTCGAGCTCTTCGAGATCGAACAGGCCGCCGACTCGGTCGCGGTCCTCGCGCACCACCTGGCCGTCGCGGCGGAAATCGTCCACCGCGCCACGCAATTCGTCCTGGCTCGACCGCTGCGGCTCGATCCGCGACAGCTCATAGCCGAACATTGCGAGAAGACGCGTGCGCACGGCAACGACCAGCAGGATGACGATGGCCAGGACGGCGACGACGATCCAGCCCGTCTCGTTGTCCATCTCAGCCGGCTTTCCGGCTGGGGGGATGGTTTTCCCTCAGGAAGGACAGCACTTCCGAAGCAGGCACGTCCTTGGCGATGAAGGCCTGGCCGACACCGCGCGTCAGGATGAAGGTCAGCGCCCCGCGCGATACCTTCTTGTCCTGGCCGATGAAGGAAAGCAGCGCCTCGGCATCGGGCAAGTCACCTGGAATATCGGACATCCGCCACGGCAGGCCGACGGCGCGCAGATGCGTCTCGACGCGCGCCGCGTCGTCGGGACTGGCCAGATTGAGTCGCGAGGAGAACCGATGCGCCAGCGCCATGCCGATGGCGACCCCCTCGCCATGGACGAGGCGGGCTCCATCATACTGCGTGGCGGCTTCGAGCGCGTGACCGAACGTGTGCCCGAGATTGAGCAGCGCGCGGTCGCCGGTCTCGAACTCGTCGCGCGCGACGACATCGGCCTTGGCCCGGCAGGCCTCGGCAATCGCCTGTGCCCTCTGCGGCCCGCCGGCGAAAACTTGTCTCCAGTTCGCTTCCAGCCAGGCGAAAAATTCCGGCCGGTCGATCAGCCCGTATTTGGCGAGTTCGGCATAGCCGGCGCGGAATTCGCGGATCGGCAGCGTGTCGAGCACTTCAGTGTCGGCCAGCACCAGCTTGGGCTGCAGGAAGACGCCGACAAGGTTCTTGCCACGCGGGCTGTTGATGCCGGTCTTGCCGCCGACCGAGGAATCGACCTGCGCCAGCAGCGAGGTCGGGATCTGCACGAAATTCATGCCGCGCCGCACGATGCCGGCGGCAAAACCGGTGAGATCGCCGATCACGCCGCCGCCAAGCGCGATGACGACGTCGCCGCGCTCCAGCCTGGCTGCCAGAACGCCATCGACCACCTCTTCGAGATGGGCGAAGCTCTTGGTTTTCTCGCCGGGTGGCATTGTGATGACGGTGGGCTGGATGCCGCCCTTCTCAAGCCCGGCCTTCAGCGTATCGAGATGCGCGGCGGCGACATTCTCGTCGGTGACGACTGCGGCGCGCGTGCCCGGCAGCCGGCGAGAAATCTCCTCACCGGCGCGCGACAGAAGACCGGAACCGATCAATATGTCGTAGGCCCGGTCGCCAAGTCCGACTTCGACGGTGACGGGCACGCTCACGATTCGACCTCGCCCGTCGCTGCGATTTCCTCGATGCCGAAATGCCGGCACAGCGCGGCCAGCACCTCGGCGGCGATGATCTCCTTGCGGTCGTCGCGGGTCGGCACGGTGACATCAGCGGTCGCATAAACCGGATAGCGCTCCCCCATCAGCCGCTCCAGCACGGCGCGGGGATCGGCGCTCTTCAGCAGCGGCCGGTTCTGCTTCTTGGAGACCCGTTCCATCAGAAGGTCGAGGTCGGCCTTCAGCCACACCGACACGCCATGGGCCGCGATGGCCTCGCGCGTCTGCGCGTTCATGAAGGCGCCGCCGCCGGTCGACAGAACCTGCGGGCCATTTTCCAGCACGCGCAGGATGACACGCTGCTCCAGCGCCCTGAACTCGGTCTCGCCATAGCGCTCGAACAGCTCCGGCACAGTCATGCGCGAAACGCTTTCAATCTCCTGGTCGCTATCGATGAAGGGCAGCGAAAGCATGGTCGACACCTTGCGGCCGATCGCCGTCTTGCCGGCGCCCATCAGGCCGACAAAGACAATGGACCTGCCGCCCAGCCGGCCAAGCAGCGCGGCATGGGTCTCGCCTGGAGGATTTGCCTGGTGCGCGTTCATCAGCTGTTTCTTGGGCCCTCTTTGCCGGCGTATCGACATGAAAAGCCGGTTTGCGTCAAGCGTGCCGAGCGCCCGGAGCCCGATATGGGCGGATGGGGCCTGCATCAGAAGTTGCTAACAGGCCTCCGCTTCTTCCTTGAATTGGCCGGATTGGCGTCCCATAAGGGCACAGGGTTTGGAAACGCAGAACAAGAAGACGAGCGAAAATTGATGCCGACACTGTTTCGCTTTGTCGTGACCCTCGCGATTCTGGCCGGCATTGCCTATGGTACGATGTTCGCACTGGTGATGTTCGTCGAGCCGAAAAAAGCGGAGATGAGCGTGCGCATCCCCCCGGACAAGCTGAATCCCAAGAAGAATTGACCCGAGAAACTGATCCCTAGGATGAACAGCGCCGCCCGCATCGAGGCCTTCCTGGAAATGATGAGCGCCGAGCGGGGCGCTGCCGAAAACACGCTTTCCTCCTACCGGCGCGACCTCGAAGACGCTTCGCGCGAGATCGATGGCGGGCTTGCCGGTGCGACAGCCGCCGATATCCGCGCCTATCTCGACGACATCGCCGCGCGCGGCTTCGCGCCGACCTCGCAAGCGCGCAAACTGTCGGCGATCCGCCAGTTCTTCAAATTCCTTTATGCCGAGGGTCTGCGCGGCGACGACCCGACCGGCACGCTGGACAGCCCGAAAAAAGGTCGGCCGCTGCCCAAGACGATGAGCGAGGCCGAGACCGGCCGGCTGATCGACCGCGCCGCGACCGAAGCCGGCGATGCCGGGCTGGGCTATAGCGACAGGCTGGCGGCCCTGCGCCTGCATGCGCTGGTCGAGGTGCTTTACGCCACGGGCCTGCGCGTGTCCGAACTTGTCGGCCTGCCGGTGACGGTGGCGCGGCGCGACGACCGTTTCTTCATGGTGCGCGGCAAGGGCGACAAGGAGCGCATGGTGCCGCTGTCGGCCAAGGCGCGCGCGGCGATGCGGACCTGGCTGGCCGCCCGGGCCGGGGTGCCGGCCTTCGCCGACAGCCCGTTCCTGTTTCCGGCCGCATCGGACAGCGGCTACCTCTCGCGCCAGGTCTTTGCCCGCGACCTCAAAGGACTGGCGGCGCGGGCCGGCATCGCTTCGGGCAAGATATCGCCGCATGTGCTGCGCCATGCTTTCGCCAGCCATCTCCTGCAGAATGGCGCCGATCTCAGGGCGGTGCAGCAGCTGCTCGGTCATGCCGACATATCGACGACACAGATTTACACCCATGTGCTGGAGGAGCGGCTGGTGCGGCTGGTCAACGATCATCATCCGCTTGCCGACTAGGCCTCATATCGCTATGTGAGGACGACATTTCACCGCCCGGGACCCTGGTTTCAAGGGTTCCGCGGTCCTTGCCTTCCGACGTATCGGTCCGCTCAAGCATGTACAATTACCTCGATTTCGAAAAGCCGGTGCAGGATCTTGAACTCAAGATCCTTGAGCTCAAAAAGCTTGCCGAGAACGGCGAGGCGGTCGATGTCGCCGATGAGATCACCAGGCTCGAGAAGCGATCGCGCGACGCGCTGCGCGATCTCTACAAGGCACTGACGCCGTGGCAGAAGGTGCAGGTGGCGCGCCATTCCGACAGGCCGCACTGCGTCGACTACATCAAAGGCCTGTTCAGCGACTTCACGCCGCTCGCCGGCGACCGCAATTTCGGCGAGGACCAGGCGATTGTCGGCGGCTTTGCCCGCTTCCGCGGCGAGCCAGTCGCGATCATCGGCCAGGAAAAGGGCTCCGACACGACAAGCCGCCTGAAGCACAATTTCGGCTCGGTACGTCCCGAGGGCTATCGCAAGGCCGTGCGGCTGATGGAACTCGCCGACCGCTTCAAGATTCCGCTCCTGACGCTGGTCGACACGGCGGGCGCCTATCCCGGCGTCGGTGCCGAGGAGCGCGGCCAAGCCGAAGCCATTGCCCGTTCGACCTCGGCCTGCCTTGCGCTGAAAGTACCGTCGATCTCGGTGGTCATCGGCGAAGGCGGTTCGGGCGGCGCCATCGCCATCGCCACCGCCAACCGCGTCTACATGCTCGAGCACGCCATCTATTCGGTGATTTCTCCGGAGGGCGCCGCCTCGATCCTGTGGCGCGACACCACGCGGTCCAAGGACGCGGCGACCAACATGAAGATCACCGCGCAGGATCTCCTGGAACTGAAGATCATCGACGCCATCATCCCCGAGCCGATGGGTGGCGCCCAGCGCGCCCCCGAAACAGTGATTGCCGCGACCGGCGACCTCATCGCCAAGACGATGAAGGAATTCGCCGGCGCCAACACCGACTTCCGCGAACAGCGCCGCGAGAAATACCTGGCCATGGGCCGCAGCCTCTAGCGACTGGTCACGATGGACACCGACACCGCAAAGTGGCGGGAAGGCACGATTCCGCCACAAAAATGCCGTCGCATTCGGTTCAATGAAATTGCTGTGAGGCGTTGGCCGAGGCTTGCGGTAAGGAATTTTCAAGGTTAACGGGCTTACGGTCCGTGGGTGTTCAGCATGCGGGCCCGGCATTTTGAAGCCATTGGCCCGAGGGAAAAGACATAGCCGTATCCATGTTTGCCAAGCTCGCCCGCACCGGAGTCCTCATCACCTCGATAGTCGTAGCCGGCTGCAATGATTCGTCGATGAAGGACTTTGCCCCGGAAGCCAACAAGCCGCTGCCGGACAAAATCCTGGCCGACATGAGGGCCAAGGGCATGGTGCGCACCTCTTCGGTGATGGCGCGCATCTTCAAGGAAGAGGGCAAGCTGGAGATTTGGAAGGCCAAGACAGACGGCCGCTACGGTCTCGTCGCTTCCTATGACATCTGCAAATGGTCGGGCAAGCTCGGGCCCAAATACACCGAGGGCGACCGCCAGGCGCCGGAGGGCTTCTACACGGTGCGTCCGTCGCAGATGAATCCCAGGTCGAACTATCACCTGTCCTTCAACATAGGCTTTCCCAACGCCTATGACCGCGCCAACGGTCGCACGGGTCAGAACCTGATGGTGCACGGCGCCTGCTCGTCGTCGGGCTGCTACTCGATGACCGACGCGCAGATCGAGCAGATCTATGCCTTCGGCCGCGACGCCTTCCAGGGCGGCCAGACCGAATTCCAGATCCAGGCTTTCCCGTTCCGCATGACCGCCGCCAATATGGCGCGTTATCGCAATGACCCGAACTATGAATTCTGGAAGATGCTGAAGGTCGGTTACGACAATTTCGAGATCACCAAGGTGCCCCCGAAGGTCGACGTCTGCGAAAAGCGCTACGTCTTCAACCAGGTCGCCGCCGACGGCCAGACATTCGATCCGACCGGGCCGTGCCCGGCGACCACCCAGCCGGATTCGCTGAAGAGCGCCTACAACGCCTACCAGAGCACCTATGACGCTGCCTTCAACAGCGCGCTCAGGGCAAGCGTGCCGCCGCCCAAGCCGACCATTGCCGGCATCAAGGAAGCCAGCATCGTCTCCGACTGGTCGAAGCGACGGGCGCGCGGCGAGCGCGTGCCGATCGATCCGCCGTCGCTCAATTCCGACGGCTCGGTAACCGAGACGGCGCGCATGGGTCGCATCGATTCGCCGGCCGGCCGCAAGATGGCGGCATTGGATGCCGAGAAAGCCGCCAAGCAGAAGGCCGAGGAGCAGCGGCTCGCCGCCATAGAGGCCGCCAAGCAGGCCAAGGAAGCCGCAAAGGCGCAGGCGCTGGCCGAAAAGGAAGCGGCCAAGGCGCAAGCCGTTGCTGCAAAGGAAGCTGCCAAGGCCGCCAAGGAGGCTCCCGTCGCCACCGCCACCATCGCGGCCCCCACGGATGCCGCGCCGGTCACCGAAACGCAGGCCGCAAGCGCTGATGAAAGCCGGGTGACAAAGCTGAAGAACAAGCTGCTCGGCATGTTCGGCGGCTGAGCTTGATCTTGGTGGATACCGCCATCTATGACCTGAAGGGCCTGAACTGCCCGCTTCCCGTGCTCAAGGCGAAAAAGCGCCTGGCAGGGATGGAGCCGGGCAGTCGACTCTGGCTCGAGACCACCGATCCGCTGGCCGTCATCGACATACCGGCATTCTGTGCCGACAGCGGCCATCATCTGGTGGAAACGTCGGCCGTTTCCGGTGGTCATCGCTTCCTGATCGTGCGCGGCGAACAGCGATCGTAGCAATTCAAAGCCCGGCGATCGCCAGCGGATTGTTTTCCAGCGCCGCCCGATCCGGCGTGTCGATCGACGGCTGGTCGGTGAAGGCGGCGAACAGCCGTCGCACATAGTCTTCCGGCATATCGAGCGTGATCAGCACCAGCCGTGTGCCACGCTGGCCGTCGGGCCAGGCCGGCAGGCGCGCCGGCGGATGCAGGATCTTCTGCACGCCGTGGATGACCAGCGGGCGTGACGGATCTTCCCTGAGCTCGATCACGCCCTTCATTCGCAGCAGCTTCTCGCCATGCGTCGAACGCAAGAGATCGAGGAACATTTCTATGGCTGAAAACGGCACCGGACCATCATGGACGAGCGAATAGGAGCGCACGCGCTGATCGTGGCGATGGCCGTGATCATGATCGTGGTTATGCCCGTGGTCATGACCGTCATGGTGGTGGCCGTGGCCATGGTCATGCGCCGCTTCCTCGCCGAGCCAGCGCCGCACGTCGGCGGATTTGGTGGCGGGATTATAGAGGCCGCAATCAAACAGCGCCGCCACGCCTGTTGCTGAATTGCCGGCATCAAGCAGTTCGGCGCCCGGATTGATCTGCCGCAGGCGCGTCCGCAGCGTGTCGAGATCGCCGGCATCGGTCGCCAGGTCGACCTTGCTGAGCACGATGCGGTCGGCGACGGCAACCTGCTTGACCGCCTCGACATGGGCATCGAGCGTGGCATTGCCGTTGACCGCGTCGACCAGCGTGATGACGCCGTCGAGCCTGAAGGCCTGGACGAGCGCCGGATGCGCCATGATCGACTGCAGCACCGGCGCCGGGTCGGCAAGGCCCGTGGTCTCGACGATGACGCGGGCAAGCCGGCCGATGCGGCCGGTCTGCAGCCGGTCGACGAGGTCGGCCAGCGTGTCGACCAGTTCGCCGCGCACTGTGCAGCACAGGCAGCCGTCCGAAAGCTGGATGATGCCGTCGGAAGCCTGCTCCACCAGCAGATGATCGATCGCCACCTCGCCATACTCGTTGATGATGACCGCCGTATCGGCCAGCGCCGGATCTTTCAGGAGCCGGTTGAGCAATGTCGTCTTGCCGGCTCCAAGGAAGCCGGTCAGCACCGAGACAGGGATCGGGAATCCGCTCATCAGGTTAGTTCGCGACCTTGGCCGGCTGATCGCCTTGCGCGGCGGAACCGGCAACGGCCGGACCGGCGCCGGTTGGCGCCGGCCGATCCGGCCGCCAGCTCGGAATCGGCACGTCGGCATATTCCTGGCCGCCCTGGTCGAGCATCGCCTTCGGCGCCGGACCTGTGGCGCCGCCGAGGCCGACGGCGACAAGCGTCGGCACGTGGTCGAGCTTCTTCTGGTAGGGCGATTTCGGCACGTCCTTGGCGGCGGCGGCCGGCGGCGCCTCGGACTGCTCCTCAGGCGTCTTTTTCTTGCAGACCTCGTCATGCATGTCGTTGGGCGAGACCGTGTCACCGTAGGGCGCCAGGGTGGCGACAGTGGCCGAGCCGGCGGCTTGCGTGTCAAATCCCTGGTCGAGCAGTCTTGCCGCGGTCTCGGCACGGCTGACCGCCGATTTCTCGCCAAGCACAACCGCGACCAGCGTGCGCCCATTGCGCGTCGCCGAACCGATCATGTTGAAGCCGGAGGGGCAGACAAAGCCTGTCTTCATGCCATCGGCGCCGGGATAGCGGCCGATCAGGAGGTTGTAGTTCGGGATCGCCTTCTTGCCGACCGCAAGCCCTTCGATGGAGAACCACGGCGCATATTGCGGGAACTCGCGGCGGATCGCCATCACCAGCACCGAAAGGTCGCGTGCCGTGGTGTACTGGTCGGGCGAGTAGAGGCCGTTCGGATTGACGAAATGGGTGCCGTTCATGCCGAGCCGGGCCGCCTCGGCATTCATCCTCTCGGCGAAGGCGGCCTGCGAGCCGCCGACATTCTCGCCGACCGCCATGGCGATGTCGTTGGCCGATTTGACCAGCATCATCTTCAGCGCATTGTCCAGCCGCATCACCGAGCCCGGCTTGAAACCCATCTTGCTCGGCGGCTCGCCGGCGGAGTGCTTGGTCACCTTGATCGGCGAATCAAGCTGGACTTCGCCGGCCGCGATCGCCCGGAAGGTCACATAGGCGGTCATCAGCTTGCTGAGCGAGGCCGGATACCAGCGCTTGAACGCATCCTGATGCTGCAGGATCTGGCCGTTCTTCAGGTCGAAGACCACCACCGGATTGGCCAGCGCCGGCCCGACCAGGACCGACAGCACGACTGCGCCAGCCGGGAATAGTTTGAGGAAATGCCTGTGCCGCATGATCGAATCCGAAATCGCCTCTTGCCCTGATCGCCCCTGGCTCCGTAAGATTTCGTTACGTGACCGCCAGCATAAGGAGTCCGTCCCTCAAAAAACGGACCGCATCGTTGCGGTGCTATTTACCCTATGTGACGCCAACATGGCAAAGCACCCGACAATCACAATTGCAAAACACCCGGCACAATTGCAAAACGGGCACAATTGCAGAACACTGGGCCCAGTTGCAAGACACCAGGCTGAAGCCTGGCTGCTCCAACCACGAAATGGAACCATCATGCCAATCCTGAACCGCGCCGCTGAAATGCAGGACGAAGTTGCCGGCTGGCGTCGGCATCTGCACCAGACGCCGGAGCTCAATTTCGACGTCTTCAAGACGGCCGCCTTCGTCACTGAAAAGCTGACGGAGTTCGGTTGTGACGATGTGGTCACCGGCCTCGGCAAGACCGGCGTCGTTGGCATCATCCGCGGCCGCCAGGGCGAAGGCGCCACCATCGGCCTGCGCGCCGACATGGACGCGCTGCCGCTCAACGAGATCACTGGCAAGGCCTATGCATCGACCGTTCCCGGCAAGATGCACGCCTGCGGCCATGACGGCCACACGGCGATGCTGCTGGGCGCCGCCAAATATCTCGCCGAGACGCGCAATTTCGCCGGCTCCGTGGCGGTGATCTTCCAGCCGGCGGAGGAAGGCGGCGGCGGTGGCAACGAAATGGTCAAGGACGGCATGATGGAGCGCTTCGACATCGCAAAAGTGTTCGGCATGCACAACATGCCGGGCCTGCCTGTCGGCCAGTTCGCCATCCGGCCGGGCCCGATCATGGCGGCGACGGCCGAATTCACCATCACCGTGAAAGGCCGCGGCGGCCACGCCGCGATGCCGCATGGCACGATCGACCCGATCGTCATCGCCAGCCAACTGGTCGGGGCGCTGCAGACGATCGCCTCGCGCAGTACCGATCCGGTCGAGGCCGTGGTGGTATCGGTGACCAAATTCCATGCCGGCGACGCCTACAACATCATTCCCGAATCGGCCGAGATCGCCGGCACCGTGCGCACCTTGCGCAAGGAGATCGCCAAGAAATCCGAAGAGCGCATCCGCGCGATCTGCGACGGACTGGCGACCGCGTTCGGCGCCAGGATCGAAGTGGACTACCAGGCAAATTATCCCGTCACCTTCAACCACGCCGAAGAGACGGTGTTTGCCAGCGACGTGGCGGCCGATGTCGCGGGCGACAGCCATGTCCACCGCGGCATCCAGCCGGTGATGGGCGGCGAGGATTTTTCCTACATGCTGGAAGCCCGCCCCGGCGCCTTCATCTTCATCGGCAATGGCGACACAGCCGGTCTTCACAACCCAGCCTACGATTTCAACGATGAAGCCATCCCGCACGGCATGAGCTACTGGGTGAAACTGGCGGAAACCGCGCTGGCCGCCTGAGGCCCGCCGCGCAAGGAGCCGGCCGAATTGCATGCGGCCGGCCCCTTGGCGAAACGATCCGAAGCGGCTATGTGTCTGGCCGCGTGGTCCCGTAGCTCAGTAGGATAGAGCGGCAGATTCCTAATCTGTAGGTCACAGGTTCGATTCCTGTCGGGATCACCACGAAAAACACAGGAAACTCAGCTGGTTAGGCGATCAGACCCAAAGGTTGGTTGCTATTCGATCGGCAAGGAAGGCGTTTGAAGGGCCTCAAAGTCCATCGACGGAGATTGCCGCTGCCTGCAAATCAATAGGCGATGCGCAGGTTGGCGTTGAAAGTCCAATCGCCCGATCGGGTTTGCCCCGCATCATTCAGCGCGACGGCGCCGGTGAAGTTGGCCAGGAAACCGCGGCCAATTGCGTAATCCAGGCCGAAGCCGGTGCTGGCAAGCGTCGGATGGCCATGGGCGGCAAAGTCGTAGCCATGACCGAAATCGACGAGGGCAAAAGGAGAAACACCGTCGGCCAATCCCATTCCAGCCTTTTCCAGCAACGAAAAGGCTGGCAGACGCAGTTCGTTGCGCCACACAAAGCCTGTATCGGCTCCCCGGTCGTCTATGTTGTAGCCGCGAACGGCATAATAACCGCCGGGGCTAATCCGCTCGGTGTCAGGCAGCGCTTGATTCGAGATCAATCCCGAAAGCTGGCTGACCCAGAAGAAGTCATGCGGCAGCCTTGTCCTGCGCGTGATGTCGAGGCCACCGATCACATAGGTCGCGTCGGTGACACGGCCACCGGTGAAGGCTGCCCAGTCGGCGCTGGTATTGTTGCCCACCACGCCGCCGGGATTGGCCTTGATGCGGGCGTCGATCGTGGTGTTGCCATGGGCATCGCTGAATTCGCCAGCCCAGCCCAGCACGATGTTGAACAGGCCAGCTGTGCCGCTGGCAACCTCATTGCCGCCAAAGGCGGTGGTGCGCTTTACCCATTTGGGTTCAACGCCGAAATAGACATCGCCCCAGTGGCGGCCGGGCAAAAGGTTTGAGAGCGCACCTCTATAGAGGATTGGCAGTTCGAAGGTTCTGTTGTCGAAGGAGAACGGTGTGCCCCCGATCACTTCATTGGTCTCGACGAAGTTCGGCGCGATCGACAGGGCCTGGCGCGGCCATGTCGGAAGATCGATGCGCGCGGCATGGCTGAGATAGCCCGGTCGCGCAATGTCGAGCGAGCCGAAACCGCCATCGTGCCAGAACTCTCCCGAGCGGGTGAAGCGATAGGAGACGGTCATATCGTTCAGTTCGGGGATCCAGGCTCCGCCGCCCACCGACCAGCGATCACGGCCGGTCGCCTCGCTGCCGGTGTTGGCGTATTCGGCGAAGACGGACCACGGCTTGTCCTCGGTCACCTTCAGGGTGAAGTCGCTGGCGCCGAGGGCGTCGCCCGGCGCGAACGCGCCTTCGACGTGACGATATGGGTTGCGGTTGAGCCAACCGAGATCTTCTTCCAGCGCGTCTGCGTCGATGCGATCGCCCGGCACCAGCCTGACGTGCCCGGCAAGATTGCGCTCGACCGCCATCCCCTCGACGGCGATCTTTCCGGCATGGAACTCTACGACGCGCAAGGTGAGCACGCCGGACGTGATCTCCTGTGGTGGCACGGTCACCGAGACGAAGGGGAAACCGGCCTTGCGCCACACGCCCGCCAGTTCGCGCTGCATGCTCACGATCAGCGCTTTCGTCAGGGGCTTGCCGACAAACAGCGAAAGCGCCGCAATAGCGGCCTGGGGCGCGATGCCGGGCACGGTGCCAACGGTGACACCACGGGGGGCAGCGGTCTGCACTGCCTCGTCCTGGCCGATCAGCCGCACCCCGGCGACAGTGACACCCAGGGGAGTATCGTCGCCCTTGCCATAGTCCTCCTCTCCCACCGAAACGGTTGCTGGCCTCGGCGCCGTCTGCTCGGGAAGGTTGCGCTCCAGCGCCGACTGCCCGAAGGCCGGCAGGGACAGAGCGGGCAGGAAAAGGAACGTCGCGAGCCTTGCCGCCAGGGCGCGTACCAATGCGCCCTTGATATTGATCTTCACCATTTCGCGGTCCTATTCCGTCACGCGCATGTAGGGGCCAAGATCACGATTGGCGGGATGGGTGAAAGCAACGCATTCCGGACCGAGGACACCCGTGGAGCATGTTCCGGTCGCACCACCATCGACAGCCTCGGGCAGGAGCAGGGACGACAGGAGCAGCGGCGACAGGAACGGCGGCGCGCTCCGGTCGCCCTGCCGTTCGAGCACCTGCGCGTTGGTGTATTGCGCCGCGACCTGAGCGGGCTCGATAGTGAAGGTGCCCGCGACGAAGGTCAGGGCGTAGTTCGAATTGGTGCCGAGAGAACCCTGGTTAACGGCATAGGTCCCGGCCGCTTCGCCCTGATCGCGTACGAGGTTCCCGCCGAACACACCGGCGACGGTGTCGAAGGAAGCCAGGCTGCCGCCGGTCACCGTCCACGTCAGCGCCGGATCGGGCTGGCCCTGCAAGCGGCTATGGTCGTCCGCCGTCACGGTGATCGCCCGCGGCGTGATGGCAAGGTCGGCGTCGGCATAGGCGATCGTATAGTTGCCCCCGGCCGACAAGGTGCCTTGGTCGATGGCGTAATTGCCGACGTTCTCGCCCGCTGCGCGGCTCAAGGCTCCAGACAGAAGCGTCTCGTCGTCGGAGAACTTGAAGCCGCTCGCCGTGTAGCCCAGCGTCGGATCGAGGTTGCCGTAGACCTTCGAGGCCGCGTTAGCCGCGACCATCAGCGTCGCCGGGGTGATGGTGAGGTTGGCGCCGGTGTAGGCGATCGTGTAGTTGTCGCCGGCCGACACGGTGCCTTGGCCGATGGCGTAATTGCCGACGTTCTCGCCCGCTGCGCGGCTCAAGGCTCCAGACAGAAGCATCTCGTCGTCGGAGAACTTGAAGCCGCTCACCGTGTAGCCCAGCGTCGGATCAAGGTTGCCGTAGACCTTCGAGGCAGCATTGGCCGCCACCGTCAGCGCCGCGGGCGTGATGGCGAGGTCCGAGCCGGTATAGGCGATGGTGTAGTTGCCGCCGGCCGAAAGGTCGCCCTTGCCAATGGCATAGGAGCCGACATTCTCGCCGGCATCGCGGCTCAAGCCGCCGGTCAGCAGCGCGGCGCTGTCGGAGAACTTGAAGCCGCTCACCGTGTAACCGAGCGTCGGGTCGAGGGCGCCATAGACCTTCGAGGCGGCGTTCGCCGCCACCGTCAGCGCCGCCGGCGTGATGGCGAGGTTCGAGCCGGTATAGGCGATGGTGTAGTTGCCGCCGGCCGAAAGGTCGCCCTTGCCAATGGCATAGGAGCCGACATTCT
>NZ_JBWKRC010000004.1:0-52551 GCF_059419085.1 Mesorhizobium sp. GW821-FHT07A06 | reverse complement strand
CTCGCCGGCATCGCGGCTCAAGCCGCCAGTCAGCAATGTGGCGTTGTCGGAGTTGACGAAGCCGCTCGCCGTGTAGCCGAGCGTCGGGTCTAGGGCGCCATAGACCTTCGAGGCCGTGTTCGCCGCCACCGTCAGCGTCGCCGGAGTGATGGCAAGGTTGGCTCCGGTATAGGCGATGGTGTAGTTGCCGCCGGCCGAGAGGCTGCCTTGGCCGATGGCGTAGGAGCCGACGTTCTCGCCCGCCGCCCGACTCAAGGTTCCTGTCAGCAGTGAGGCGTTGTCGGCGAGCTTGAAACCGCTCACCGTGTAGCCGAGCGTCGGGTCGAGGTTGCCGTAGACCTTCGAGGCCGTGTTCGCCGCCACCGTCAGCGTAGCGGGTGTGACGCTAAATGTTCCCGTATCCGACAAATAGACAAGCCGGGCTGCGCCACCTTGTGTGCGCACGGCAGCCCCGCCGCTCGCGGTTACGCTGTAGTTGGAACCGACATCGCTTTGTGCCGTTGCATTGCTGGAGATTTGAATCGGCACTGCCATCGAATTCCAGTATCCAAGGCCAAGATAGGTTACGGCACTTGAATAGTCCGGGTTTGTTTCGCCGTAAGTCTGGGAACCGCTGCTGGTGACCTCGACGCCGACAACGCCTGAAACACCGTAAAGTTCAGGACGATAGGCCGGCGAACTGCCTGCCGCCGCAGCGGGCGGCGCCCATACGGTCCAGTCGAAGCCAGCGTAGTTGGCTTTGACGAAAGCACCTCCGGACCCGCTGCTCAGGGCGGTGACATCTGCCTGCGAGCCGGTGCCTACGCCGAGGGTCTGCGCCGTCGCATCCGTGTCGAAGTAGCTGGAGACGATGGTTCCGCCAGCCTCATACCCGACCAACCCGCCAACGTCAGTGGCACCTGTGACTGTCCCTGTCGCATAGGTTTGCAGTATGCTACCGCTGGACTGGTACCCGACCAACCCGCCAACGAAGGCGGTGCCGGTCACTTGACCGGTCGCATAGGCGTGCGTGAGGCTACCGCTAAAGCTAATCCCGGCTAGCCCACCGAGATAGTAACCGCCATTGACCGAACCGGTGGCGTAGGCTCGATCGATGCTGCTGCCTTCTTGCCTTCCAATCAATCCGCCGACTTCATTCATGCCGCTAACAGCACCCGTGGCATAGACTTGACTGACATCAACAACGCGCAAATTCCCGGCCAACCCGCCTACCACGGAGCCACTGCCGCTGTAATATGCACCAACACCACGGACCGATCCGGTGGCGTAGGCTTGGCTGATGCTGCCATAGTTCATGAAGCCGACCAGCCCACCGACATCGAAGTCGCCGCTGACCGAACCGGTAGTGAAAACCCGGGCGATACTTCCGCCAAATTGTTCTCCGACCAGCCCGCCAATCGAGAACCTGCCGTTGATCGCCCCTCCAACCATGCCGATGTCACTGATGCGGCCGCTCGAATAACCAAACAGCCCGGCGTAGTCGTTGCCGCCAATGTCGACTGTCAGATTGGCGATGGTGTTGCCGAGCCCGGTGAGAGAACCGGCGAACCCGTTGCTGTTGTTCAGCCTTGTTCCGGCACCGTCCGTCCCGAGCGGCACGAAACTGCCCAGACGCCACATGCCGGCATAGGTGGTGCTGCCGTTGGCGATCGCGGAGGCGAGGTCGGGGCCGAGATCGATGCTTCGCGCCAGCCGGTAGCTGGCGTTCAGGTCCATGTTGACGAGTTGCAGCTGGTGGCCGTTGACGATGGTGGTGGAATATTCCCACGCCCCGAACGGCCGGGTCTGGCCGTCGATCATGTACCAGCCGCTGTCGCCAGGCGTCGTGGTGAAGCTCAGGCCGGAATAGGCGGGCTGTTTGTAGGCGTAGTTCACCGCTCCGGCCTGCATCGGATCGCTGGTGACGGCGGTGATACCGGCCTGAGAACCGTCCCCGACACCCAGGGATTGTCCCGTCGAAAAGTTGTCGAAGTAGCTGTCAGTGATAATGCTGCCGTCCCACTGACTCCCTACCAACCCGCCGACTGCGTTGCTGGTGCCCGTTACCATGCCGGTGGCGTAGGCTTGCTCGATGCGGCCGTCGCCGTCCCGCTGCTCTCCAACCAGCCCACCGACAGCGTAACTGCCGCTCACATTGCCGGTGGCGTAGGCTTGGTAGATGTTGCCATATTGCATCCCGACCAGCCCGCCGACATACTCAGTGCCCTTAACCGAGCCAGTCGCGTAGGCTTGGGCGATGACCCCGTAAGTTTGAACCCCGACCAGCCCGCCGACAGAGTCAGTGCCCTTGACCGAACCGGTGGCGTAGACTTGAGCGATGCTGCCACCACCCCGAAACCCGACCAATCCGCCGATGTTGTTTCCGCCTGTAACCTGACCGGTCGCATAGGCTTGCGTGATGCTGCCACTCCCCTGGTACCCGACCAATCCGCCGATGTTGTCTCCGCCTGTGACCTGGCCGGTTGCATGGGCTCGCGTGATGCTGCCACCCTGGTACCCGACTAGCCCGCCGACAAAATTGGCTCCTTTAACGGAACCGCCGTTCAGACCGATGTCACTGATGGTCCCGCTGGAATAGCCGAACAGCCCGGCAAAGTTGTTGTTGCCGATATCAACATTCAGGTTGCTCACGGTGTTTCCGAGGCCGTTGAAGGTGCCGGCGAAGCCGTGGTTGCTGTTCAATATTGTTCCGGCACCATTCGTGCCGAGCGGTACCCAGCCGGTCAGGCCCGTCGCATCGAGTGACCTCGCCAGCGCATACGTGCCGTTCAGCCCATTGTTTATGCCCTGCAAATCGCTCATGGAGTAGAGCAGCGTGTAGGACTGGCCGTTGATGGCGAGCGACTGGCCGCTGCCCGGCGTGCCGGTGTATTGCACGCCGCCGGCGAAGGACAGCGTGCCGCCGCTGCCGCCGTGATTGGTGACGAGGCTGAGCCCGCCCGCGCCGGCGATGGTGATCGGCGCGTTGATGGCGATGGAATGATAGGCGTCGAGCGTCAGCGTCGACCCGCTCGACCAGCTGACCGGTGCCGCCACGGTGATGTCGCCGGCCTGGCCGCCGCCGGAGCCTGTGGAGACGACCACGTTGGCGCCGGCCAGCGCGGCCTGCAACGTCGCCACATTGATGACGCTGTCGTTGGCGCCGGCGGTGAAGCCCGGTCCGCCGCCCAGACTGTCCGTACCGCTGGAGATGGTGACGTTGTAGGGGTCGAGCAACAGCGTGCCGAAGGAGCCGTTCGCGGCGGAGAGGTCGGCGAAGCCGGTATAGGCGAGCACGGCCTTGCCGGACACCTCGGCGTTGCCGCCGTGACCGCCGGCGCCGCCGCCCGTGGCGCTGATCGTGCCGGCGAAGTCCGTCTTCCCGTCCGACCAGACCACGACTTTGCCGCCGTTACCCGCTGTGCCGTTCGCGGCAATCGTCGCCCCGGCGTCGACCGTCACAGACGCGGCCCTGGCCAGCGTCGTGCCGAGATGGCGGGTGGCGGGGTCCGCCCCGCCATGGTAGTCGCCGCCCAGCAGGATCAGGCCGCCGCTGTCGCCCGAGGCGTCGAGCGCCGCGATCGAGGACAGCGAAAGCGTGCCGCCGGCCGCCGTCGCCGTGATCGTTCCGCCCTCGCCGCCCGCCCCCGCCGTGTCGATCGCTCCGCCGAGGCTGACCGTGCCGCCGGCCACATGCACCTCGCCGCCGGAAAAGTCCGGCCGTGCGGCAGGAAGCGGCCCGAAGTCGGGAAGTGCCGCGACCACGGCCTTTTGCGCCGGCTGGACGGCGCGGCGCGCAACGACGCGCTGCGTGACCGTCACCGAGCCGCCGTCGCCGGCGGTCAGGAAGACGCGGCCTCCGACCTTTTTCACCCCGGTCGCCTTGATGATCTTCCCGGTGTTGCCGGCGAGAGCCTGGACGTTGCCGCCGTTGGCGCGCAACTCGGCCTCGGCGGCGCGGATCGATCCACTGTTGACGACTTCGGTGTCGCTGCCGCCGACCTTGACGGCGAACTTGCCGTCCGCCAGCGACGTGTCGCGCAGTTCGACCTCGTAGCCGCCGAGCAGCCCGACCGAACCATTGGGCGCGTACATATCGCCGGCGTTCTCGACGCGGCGCGCCGTCAGCACGACATCGCCGGATTGCGAGACGATTGCACCGCGATTGACGACGCCGGCCTTGCTGTCTCCCTTGAGGGTGAGGCCGCCACCATCGAGGAAATCGGCGTCGGTCGTGTCGTGCGTCGAGGCGATGAACGAGCCGCCGGTGCGCACCATGCCACTGGTGCCGACCACGACGCCTGCCGGGTTGATCAGGTACAGCGAGCCGGTCGCGGTGAGCGAGCCGTCTATGGACGAGGGCAAATTGCCTGTGACCCGATTGAGCGTGGCCCCCGTGCCGTTTTCGAAATGCGCGCTTGCCGAGCCGCCAATGGAGAAGCTCTGCCACGACAGGATGGCGTTCCGCGACGTCTGCGTGACAAGCAGGTTGGGACCTGATTGCGAAATTGTCGCCGAACCGGAGGTCACCGTGCCGCCGGACGGCAGCTGCTGCGCGGAAGCCGCACCCGTGGCGGCAATGGCCACCGCCATGCTCAGCAACGACGTTGTGCAGCGCAGGCCGGACGCCCTGGCGCGCGAAGAAATGAAAATCGCTGATTTCACTGCTGCCCCCACTGTGCCCGGTTCAGTATTGCCAAGTCCATCTGCGGCCGGAGAACAGACCTCCCGCCCCCAATTGGAAGAGCCAATACCGCTTACCCCTCTCGCAACACGGATAGGGACCATCAACACCCAAATGGGGGTGACAGCTGCAAATCGTGCTCCCGATTTGGACTGGTGCGGCGGCAGACCTTGCCGGGCTGCACAACAATCATATGGAGTTTGCAGGCTGCGGTTCGTCCTGAACGAACCTGACCGCCGCCCTTGATTTTTACCATCCGTATGATGAAATTAGGATGGCTTGGGGGAGCAAATTGCAGAATATCGTATTTGACGGGAAATTCATAACCGAGACGTCCGCCCGGATTGCCGAAACGGCCGACCGCGCCGTTTTCGACCCGAGCGCGTGGGACGATTTTGTCGAGCAGCTTGGCGCTGCGCTGCCGGGTACCTGCATCGTGTTCCAGCGTTTCAACCTGCGCCGGAACAGGGTCGACTATGACCGCGTCCTGAACATGGACCCGGATGACGAGTCCAGCTATCGGGCGCATTATTGCACCTTGAATCCATGGATTCGGCCCATGCGTTCCGTGCCGTCCGGCACGGTGCTCGTCAGCGAGCGCGACTGCCCGTCCGGCAGCTTCAGCCATACGGAGTTCTACGATTGGCTTGATCCCGAAATGCGCGCGGGGGCGGCGATCATTCTGGAGGCGAGTTGCGAGAACCTGGCGGCTGTCGGGGTACATTATAGCGTCACCCGTGCCCGCCGCTATGACGAGCCAGTGGCGGAACTGCTGCGCGGCATCAACAGGCCCCTGCTCCGCTCCATGGAAGCAGCGCGTCTGTTCGAACAGACCTTGGACCGCGAGAGATCGGCTTCGGCGATCGTCTCGCGCCCCGGCGACATCGCATGCGTGGTCGACGAGCAGTTGACGGTCACGGAAGCAAACGCACGGGCGGAGAGTGAATTCCAGCGCTGCAAAGTGGTTTCGATGCGGGAGGGCAAGTTTTCCATCCTGGCAAGCGACATTAATGGCTGGCTGGCGGATACGCTCAGGCTTTTGGCGGCAGGCCTGGAGCCGGACGCGACGACACGGGTTTTCTTTGCCGATAACGCGCATCAGATCGGCATTGTGCGCCTTCCTGGCGTGTCCGGGTTTCGTTCCCTCTTTTCGGGCGGCCCGCTCTTTCTGCTCATCGTGCGCAACCTGTCGACGCCGGCCGAAGCCACCACGATAGCCGATTTGGCCCATGCCTTCGGTCTGACACCCGCCGAACAGAGGCTGTGCGAAGTGCTCTTGCTTGGCCATTCACCAAAGGAAGCCGCCGATATGCTGGGGATCGCCTCAGAAACGGCCAGGCATAGGTTGAAGGCAATCTTTCAGAAGACCGACACCCATAAGCAGAGTGAGCTGATCGCCCTCCTGGGACGGCTGCTCTGAGATTGGGCGCGCACCCTCCGGCCAGCTCGAACTGAACGGCAGTAACGAGGCCCGGCTTCAAGACCTGTTTGTCGCCCGTGGCGACTGTCGAGCCAAATGTAGTGCCTGGACCGCACAACTTGGCCTCAGCCGGTATTCGCGTCTATTTCGTCACGACCCAAATACAGGATCGCGCGGATGGCGCATTCTCGAAGGCGATGGTTGCTCCTTCAGCGCGCCAATGGGCAGACAGCTGCCGCTCCAAGTCACCGCGCCATAACCCTCTTTGACCAAGGACCGGAAGCCTACTGAGGCTTGTCGCTCGGCGCCCATTTGAAGTGATCGCCGTCTTTCTCGATATATCCGACACCCGGGAAGGGGAAATGTGGCGCAAAGATCATTTCGTGGTCCTTGGCCAGTGTCGCCAAAGTCTTGGCCCGGTTGTGTTCCGCCTCCGGCTTGTCGCCGTCGAAGGCCACCGCCCAGTCGGGCCTGGCGAGCGAGAGGATCGAACTGTGCACGGTATCGCCGATATCGAAAAGCCGTTCTTTTCCGGACTTGATCTGATAGCCGACATGGCCTGGCGTATGGCCCTTGAGCGCTACCGAGGTGATGCCGGGGGCCATCTGGGCGCCGGCCTTGAACGGTTTCACGTGATCGGCGATCACCTTGACGATATCGGCCACTGCCTTGTTGGACTTGGCAAAATTCCACTCCACGTCCGACATCCGTATCGTGGCGTTGGGGAAAGCGAGTTGCCTATCCTTGACCAGTCCTCCGATATGATCGGGGTGAGAATGGGTGATCAATATTTCACTGACGTCACCTGCTTTCACCCCGGCCTTGGACAGGCTGTCCTGCAGCGCGCCGCCGACCCCAGTGTCGATCAGCACAACGCTGTCCTTTGATTTCACCAGCAAGGCATCGACGCTCAGCGTGATGGCGTCAGCCGGAGCCCCCGCGGCCTTGAGCAATTCGCCGACTTCCGCGGGGCTGTGATCGAGGCCGAAGGTCGTGCCATCGTTTGGCTTCACGAACTGGGCGTCGTGCAAGGCGATAATGTCAAGCTCGCCAAGCTTGAACGACTTGGCGTCCGGCTGCTGCGCAGGCATCTGCGCCATTGCCAACCCCTGATGCAGAACCATCAAGGCCGTCACGGCCATCAGCCTGACCGTGGAATTGAACCTTGTCATATCGGTATCCTCTCGCTGCGGGTGGCACGACCGAACGCGATTGCCTCCACCACGACAGGCAATTTGGGGGCCCGTTCGGTCACAAATGCGCTAGCGGATATAGGTCTCGAGCATGCTCCGGCAACGGCAGTCCGTTGCCGATGTGCGTTTTCCTGGGCGACTTCACGAGCTCGCAAACAAGCCTTCTCCAACGCTCGGCCTTGCCGATGACGTAGTCGAAGCAGGCATCGTCCTGTACGGACCGTACGATGGCGACGCGTGTCATGAGAGGCACGGCGTCCGCATGCCCAAGCGAGGCAGCCCGTCAAGCCGGCAAGGAAAAGCCCGCCATGGTTCGCCATGGCGGGCCTCTCATGCCGCAACTTCGATCAGGCTGGCTCAGCCAACCCTGACCACGAAATGCTTGGTCACCGGCTCGATGATCTTCCAGGTTCCCTTGAAATCGGCTTCCACGACGAAAGCATCGCCAGGGCCCACTTCGACAGGCGTGCCGCCATCCGGCGTGATGATGATGCGCCCGGCGATCATGTGCACGAACTCGTAATCGGTGTAGGTCGCGTGATAGGTGCCGGGCGACGCCCGCCAGGTTCCCGATATCACCTTGCCGTCCGCGGTCGTGTGCTGGACGGCGGTCTGCATGGTCGGCTGGCCCTCGACCGCGATCCAGCCAGGCAGGTCGCCGGCTTCCGCGTGTTCGACGGGGCCGAATTTCAGGATCGTCTTGTTCGTCATGCCTGGCTCCTTTTGCTTCATCTGTCCGAGAGGTCGGATAGCCGATGCGCATGACGGGAGCAATGCAAATGCCTGGGGAACCAGCGGCGTTTCCGCATCGGGTAACCCAGCTTGGAACGCCCTGCTGCCCGCTCCCGCGCTACGGCTTGTGCCGGGCCGAGACGAGTTCAGCCTTGCGGCGCGCCGTTTCCAAACCGAGACCGATGAAGGCGCGCGCATGCTTGGCAAGCGCCATGTTGTCGGTCCACAGATTGCGCCAGATCGCGGTTTTCTTCGACAGGTTCTCATCGACTATCTCCGAGGAGAAGGATTCGAAGCTGAGATCGTCGGCGTAGCCGATTGCCGTCAGTGCATCGAAAATCGCGGCGAAGTCGATGTTGCCGGTGCCCAGGAAGCCGCGATGGCTTTCGCCGATATGGACATACCCGATCTTGGCTGCGGCATGGCGGATGGCCAGCCCGACATCGGCCTCCTCGATGTTCATGTGGAACGTGTCGAGATGCAGGAAGATGTTGTCCGACCCGGTGTCCTCGATGAAGGCCAACCCTTGCGCGGCGGTGTTGAGCAGATTGCTTTCGAAGCGGTTGACGATCTCGAGATTGAGCGTGACGCCGGCCGCCTTCGCCGTCTCGGCGACCTTGGCCAGTGTTCCGGCGCTGCGGTTCCATTGGTCGCGCGTCGGCGCTTCGACCTGCAGGCCGTGGCTGGTCGAGAGGATCCCGGCGACCTTGCGGCCACCAAGGTCGCGCGTCAGCGCGATGGTGTCGTTGAGGATATCGACGCCTCGCGCGGCTGCCGCCTTGTCGGCGCTCGATATGTCGCCGTCGCCAGGCAATCCTATGCTGATCGCCACGCCGAGGCCGAGATCGGCGATACGTTTGGCAAGCCCGCCAATGTCGACGTCGGCGGGATCGAGATAGGAGAATTCGATCAGGTCGAAGCCAGCCTCCCTGGTGTTGGCCAGCGTGCGTTCGAGCTCGCTCTGCGCCGAGCTTGCCGACCAGACGAAAGAATGGATTCCGATGCGCGACATGATCGTCTCCGGGTTAGCGGCGATGAGGAAGGCGCGGCCGGATCAATCCGGCCGCGCTTGTGTCGGACTGATCAGCGGGCCGCGGTCCAGCCCTTGTAGTCCTTCAGGTTCTCGGCGGTGATCAGCTTGGGATCGAGCAGCACGGTTGCCTCCGCCGGCTTCTTGCCGGCGAGCAACTCCGCCGCCATCGTCAGCGACTGGCCGGCCATCACATAGGGGTCCTGCGAGGCCGAGGCCTTGATCATCGAGGTGCCGGAAGAGAGTTCCTTCTCGATATCGGGCGCGCCGTCGACCGCGGTGATGATGAACTCGGAGCGGTTGAGCTGCTTGGCGGCGAGCTGCGCGCCGATCGCGGTCGGATCGTTGATGGCGAACACCGCGTCGATCTTGTCGAAACGGGTGAGCAGCGACTGGAATACCTTCAGGCCGCCATCGCGCGAACCTTCGGCGTTCTGGTCGTCCGAGAGGATCTTGATGTCGGGATGCTGAGAAAGCACGTTCTTGCAGCCCTTGACCCGTTCCAGGATCGACGACGACGCCGGGCCGTTGAGGATGATGTAGTCACCCTTGCCGCCGGTGTGGTCGACCAGGTACTGGCAGGCTTCCTCGCCGGCCTTGACGTTGTTGGTCATCACGGTGACGTCGGCCCCCGGCGCCGAAACGTCGAAGGCGGCAACGATGATGCCGGCCGCCTGTGCCTTCTTCACCGCCGGTGCGATCGCCTTGGCGTCGACAGCGTTGAGCATGATCACGTCGACGCCGGCGGCGATGAAGGAATCCACCTGCGAGACCTGCTTGTTGAGGTCGTAGTCGGCCGACACCGACGTCACCTCGACCTTCGGGTTGATCTTCTTGGCCGCGTCCTCGATGCCCTTGATGGTGGCGACGAAGAAGGGGTTGCCGAGCAGGCCGACCGAGATGCCGACCTTGTTGAGGTCCTTGGCCGATGCCGGCGCGATGGCGGCGGCCGCGAATGCGGCGCCGCAGAGCAGTTTGGCGATGGTTTTCATTACGCTTACTTCCTCCGATTGCCCCGCGCCTCTCACGGTGCGTTACACAAGCCGGCCTTTGAAGCCGGCGACCAGGTCACTCACGTTCTCGCCCCTGCCTGGAGCCGGTAGCGGTCGAGGGCGACCGCCACGATGATGACCAATCCCTTGATGATGTACTGCCAGATGTCCGAGACGCCGGCCAAGATGAGCCCGTTTGAGAGCACCGCGATGATCAGGCCGCCGATCAGCGTGCCCCAGATCGAGCCGACGCCGCCAACGAAGCTGGTGCCGCCCAGGATGACCGCGGCGATGGCGTCGAGTTCGTAGGACTGGCCGAGCTGCAGGCCGTTGGCGGCGTAGAGCCTTGCCGCCGACATCGCGCCGCCGAGCCCGGCGAGCAGGCCGGAAACGCCATAGACGAAGAGCAGCACCAGCGGCACCTTGATGCCGGTCAGCCGCGCCGCCTCGGCATTGCCGCCGACGGCATAAATCCATGTGCCAAGCACCGTTCGCTTGAGCACCAGCCAGGACAGCACGACGACCGACAGTGCAATGATGACCAGCCACGGAATGCCGAACAGCGAGCCGTTGCCGATGAATTCGAACGGCAGGTCGGAGTTGAACACGGTCGTGTCCTGCCCGAGCAGGCGGGCGATGCCGCGCACGGCGGTCAGCGAACCCAGCGTGACGATGAAGGGTGGCAGCCTGACATAGGCGACGAGCAGCCCGTTGACGAGGCCAAAGCCGAGGCCGGCCAGGATGGCCGCCGGCACGCCGAGGAGACCCCAGTCAGGCACCAATGACACCAGCACCGCCACCATCGCCGCGGCGGCGAGGATGGAGCCGACCGACAGGTCGATGCCGCCGGTGAGGATGACGAAGGTCATTCCGGCCGCCAGCACGATGTTGATCGACGATTGCTGTGTGACGATGAGCAGGTTGGTTTGGGTAAGGAAGCGCGGATTGATGAACTGGAAGCCGGCCGCCAGCAGCACCAGCACCGGCAGCATGCCAAGTGCGGCAAATGCGGTTCGCAGCCGGCGGCTTCTGACCGCGGCCTGATCCACGCTCGTCGTCGTTCTGTCGGTCATTCCTGGGCCGCTCCCGTCGCAAGTTCCATGATCGCTTCCTGACGAAGCGGCTCGCCCCCGGATGCAGTCACCTCGCCCGCTATGGTGCCGTCGCGCATCACCAGCACGCGGTCGGCGACGCCGATCACCTCGGGCAATTCGCTGGAGATCATCACGATGGCGATGCCTTTGTTGGCGAGATTGTCGATCAGCCGGTAGATTTCCGACTTGGCGCCGACATCGACGCCCCGGGTTGGCTCGTCGAGGATGACGACCTTCGGCTCGGTCTCCAGCAGCCGGGCGAGCAGCACCTTCTGCTGGTTGCCGCCCGACAGCGAGCCCGCATTGGCCTGCGCCGAACGGGTTCGGATCGACAGGTCGGTAATCGCTTTTGCCGCACGCCTGTCGGCGGCGCTGAAATCACGGAATCCGGCGGCCCGCGCGTCCCTGGCCAGCACGCCCATGTTGATGTTGTCGGAAATCGACATGTCGAGGAACAAGCCAAGTTCCTTGCGGTCCTCGGTGAGGTAGGCGATGCCGGCCTCGAGCGCCTCGCGCGGCGAGCCGATGGAGATCGGTTTGCCCTCGAGCTCCACCGTGCCCGATATGCGTTTGTCGGCGCCGAAGATCAGCCGGGCGAGTTCGGTGCGGCCGGAACCGACAAGACCCGCCAGGGCCAGAACCTCGCCCTTGTGGAGGTCGAACGAACAGTTCTTCAACAGCCGCCCGTCGGACATGCCGCGCACCGAGAGCGCGACCGCGCGCTTCTCGTCCGGTGGGCGATGATCCTTCTTGTAGAAGGCGGAGAGATCGCGTCCGACCATCATCGACACCAGCCGCGAAGCGCTGAGGTCGGCGCGCTCCAGCGTGCCGACATAGCCGCTGTCGCGCAGCACGCTGACGCGATCGGCGAGCTGGTAGACCTCTTCCATGCGATGGCTGATGTAGATGATGGCGATGCCTTGCGATTTCAGCGTCGCGATCACCTCGAACAGCCGGTCGGTCTCGCGCGAGGTCAGCGACGTGGTCGGCTCGTCCATGACGATGATGCGCGCATTGGTCGATAGCGCACGCGCGATCTCGACCATCTGGCGCTCGCCGAGCGACAGGCTGGAGACCAGGACACGCGCAGAGAAGGAAACGCCGAGCCGCGCGATGATTTCGTTCGCGCGCCGGCTGCACTGGTCACGGTCGACGATGCCGAAGCGCCGCGGCTCGTTGCCGAGGAAGATGTTCTGGGCCACCGTCAGGTTGGGCGCCAGCGACAGCTCCTGGTAGATCACCGCGATACCCGCGGCGCGCGCCTTGATCGGATCGCCGGTCGCGGCGGGCGCGCCATCGATCAGGATCTCGCCGCCGGGATCCGGCCGATAGGCGCCCGACAGCACTTTCATCAGCGTCGACTTGCCGGCGCCGTTTTCGCCCATCAGCGCGTGCAGCTCGCCGGCATGGACGGTGAGCGAGACATCGTGCAGGGCGCGGATCGCGCCGAAGGTCTTGGAGATGTGGCGCATCTCCAGCACTGGATGACTGCTTGCGTGTTTCTGCGCCGGCACGCTCATCGTACACCGCCCGCAGCCTTGACGGCGGCGCCCCGCGCGGCAATGCGATCGCGCCAAGCGTCGCGATAGCCGGCGAGGCCGCCGAAGCCCGCCGCATACACCGCCTCTGGCGCCTCGGCGGCGAATTCGCGCCCAACGCTCTCGAAGGCGAGCGCCGCGGCCCCCGTGGCACTGCCTTCCAGCGAGGCGCCCTGCAGGAAGGCCTGGCCGGGGCGCAATTGCGCAATGAGCCCCGCAAGCAGGCCGCCGGCGTTCAGCCCGCCATCGACAATAACGGTGTTTTGCGAATGGATGAGGTCAAGGCAGAGATCGACCATCAGCGCCACATAGAGCAGAGCCGCCGCGGCGCGTTCTCCGGCATCGGGCGTGCGCCCGACCAGCCGGCCGGCACTGTCCGGCATCGGCCCGCCCGGCGCGAAGCTCGGCAGCGCCATGATGCCGGCGTCGATCGCTTGCTGGATCGAGCCATGCGGAATCGCGCCTTGCCAGCCGTCGCTGATGACGGCGAATTCGCGCCCGCCCATGAAGCGGATGGTCGGCACCGGACCGCCGTCGACATCGACATTGACCAGCATGTCGCGCTCACGGTCGAGCACTTCCAGCGGACAGTCGGGATTGAGCACGATGACCCAGGTGCCGGTCGACACGACGGTCAGCGGGCCAAGGTCCTGCCGGCGATAGGCATGCAGCGCCGCATTCGAGTCGTGGACGCCATTGTGGATGGCGATCGGCCGCGCCGCGCCTGCAAGGCGCCGTTCGCCGATGACCGTGCCGGCGCGCTCGAAGGCCGGCATCCGCCCCCGCCATCCCTGGGCATCGACCAGTGAGGAGAAATCGCGTTTGCGCGGCGCCCACAAATGCGAATGGCAACCGAGATAGGACACTTCGCATGCTGCCCGGCCGCCCAGGCGCCAGCTCCAATATTGCGGATAGCCGAGGATCGATTTCGCCGCCGCGAACGCATCGGGATCGACCTCCTGCAGCCACAGCATGTGACGGCCATAGTTGAAGCCGAGCGGCAGGCGAGGCGAGAACGTCTCGGCGAAATCCGGAATGCTGCGATCGATCCGCGCGGCGATTTCGGCCGGCGGCTCCTGCTCGTAGTCGAGGATCGGATGCGTCAGCGCCGCGTCATCGACGAGAGCAAAGGTGCAGCCATGGCCGGACACCATCACCCCTTCCACGCCATGGTTTTCGACGGCGTCCGTGACGGCACCGAGTGCCCAGTCATGGAGCTCGGCCTCGTCGAGCACGCTGAACCCGTCCTTGCGCGCCCATTTCGGCTGGGTTCGGCGCTCGTCGAGAATGCGCCCGTCCTGGCTGAAGACGAACAGCTTCGAATTGGTCTTGCCGAAATCGAGCACCGCCAGCCTCATGGGATCGCCCCCGAAGTGGACGCAATCCGCACCATGACGCCGGCATCTTCCAGCATGCGCGCGTCGGCATCGGACAGCCCGTCATCGGTGACCAGCGTACCGATGCGCGACAGCGGCAGCGCGACATTGCGCGCGTGGATCGACAGCTTGCGACTGTCGGCCAGCACCACGATCTGATCGGAACAGAGGCTGAGGTCGGCGATGGAGCGCACCAGCAGGGGGTGCGATTCCAGCACCCCTTCCTGGTTGAGACCTTGCGCGCCGAGAAAGAATTTCGATGCGTAGAAGGGCGTTGCCTGGGTCAGGGAATGGATGATGCCGGGCTCGCGATGCAGCTCACCACCCGCAACAGTGAGGCTGCAATGGCCATGGTCGCTGAGATAGGCGGCCAGCGGCATCGAATTGGTGTAGAGGCGGATGTTGCGGTCGGCGAGCTTGACTCCGAGGTGGAAGCAGGTCGAACCGCCATGGACGATCACGGCGTCGCCGTCGCGCACCATGGTCGCCGCTACGGCCGCGATCTGCCGCTTGGCCTCGACGGCGAGGTCGCGGTTTTCGTCATAGGGCCGGGCATAGGCAATGCCCGCCTGCGAGGCGCCGTCGAGCGCCGAGATGCCGCCATAGACCTTGCGCGCCTCACCGGCCTCGTCGATCCGGTCGATGTCGCGCCTGACCGTTGCAGCCGAAACGCCAAGCCGCTCCTGCAGCTCGCGCACCGAGGCAAACGGGCGATCCCGCAGCAGTTCGACGATCTGACGCTGGCGGCCGGAGTCGCTCACCTTCTTCCTCCCAATGCCATTTTCTCACGGCAATTGGCGCAACTTACTCAACATTAGTGAGATTGCAAGCCAGTTTTGATGATAGTAGATCACTGTTGACGCAAGTCGCTCGCATCTGCGATATCAGCGCCGACAGCGGCCCGAGCGGCCGGATTTCGTGCAGCGTGGAAGGAAAGGCGCCATGGCAACCGAAGCTGACGCGCAGGAACTGGCGGCCCTGCGGGCACTTTCAGCCGGCATTGGGCTGGACGCGCATATGACCCAGGCGGCGGGCGGCAACACCTCGCTCAAGGCCGGCGACACGCTTTGGATCAAGGCGTCCGGCACCTGGCTGAAGGATGCGCTCACCGACGACATCATGGTGCCGGTGGCGATGGCGCCGCTGCTCAAGGCGGTCGAGGAGCGCGACCCGGCCGCCGACAAGCCGCAGGGCTTCGCCATTGCGGCGCTTAATCCGCGCGGCCTGCGCCCATCGATCGAGACCACGGTGCACGCCTTGATGCCGCAACGCGTGGTTTTGCATGTCCACTGCGTCGACACGATTTCGCTTGCCGTGCAGGCCGATGGCGAAGCCCAGGTCGCCAAGCGGCTGGGGGGCATCGAATGGGCCTACGTACCGTATTTCCGGCCGGGCCTGCCGCTTGCCCGCGGCATTGCCGAGAAGCTGCGGCCTGGCGTCGACGTACTGATCCTCGGCAATCACGGGCTGGTCGTCGCCGCCGAAACCGTCGCCGAGGCGGAGCGTCTGCTCGGCCGCGTCCGGTCGCTGCTGGCGCGCCCGGCGCGCGCGACCATCGCGCCCGACATCGCGGCCCTGACGGCGCTTGCCGGCGAAGGCGTCTACCGATTGCCGGCGGATGTTGAAGCCCATGCCGTCGCGCTCGATCCGGAAAGCCGCCGCATGGCCGGGGCCGGCAGCCTCTATCCCGACCACGTCATCTTCCTCGGCCAGGGCTCGGTCGCGGCGAGGCCAGGCGAAGACGCCGCGGGAGTCACCGCGCGGCTTGGCGCGGCACCCGTTGCGATCCTGTTTCCCGACGCCGGTGTGCTGATGCGCGGCGACGCCAGCGCCGGCGCAGACGCCATGCAGCGCTGCCTGGCCGACGTGACGGCACGCGTCGATGTCGCGGCCCGATTGAGCTATCTCACCGCGGCCGAGAATGACGAACTGGTCAATTGGGACGCCGAGCAGTATCGCCAGAAGCTGAACGCCGCCGGCTAGCAAAGGACGGAAGACATGATGCCACTTGTCATCGGCATCGACATCGGCACATCGGGCGCGCGCGCTGTCGCGATGCGCCCGGACTTTTCGATTGCCGGCCAGTCCACCGTCCGGCTCGACAGATTCGGCGAGGATCCCCGCGCCCCCTCGGCATGGTGGCAAGCGGTCCAGGCGGCTCTGACGGAACTGCTTTCGGGCATCGACCGCGCCTCCGTCCGCGCCATCGCCATTGACGGCACGTCGGGCACGCTGCTGCCGGTCGACGCTACCGGGCGGCCGCTGGCGGAGCCGCTGATGTACAACGACAAGGTCGCCGAAGGGGATATACTGGCCGCGATCGCCCGCGAGGCGCCGGACGCAAGCGCCGCCCACGGCGCGACCTCCGGCCTCGCCAAGGCGTTGCGGTTCCAGCATCTGCCCGATATCGCGGCCGTGCTGCACCAGGCCGACTGGATTGCCGGAAATCTTTCCGGCCACTTCGATGTCAGCGACGAGAACAATGCCCTGAAGACAGGCTATGACGTCGAAGCCCGCCGTTGGCCGGACTGGATCGCGGCCACCGGCATGCGCATGGACTTGCTGCCTGATGTCGTCGAGCCTGGCGACGTCACCGGCTCGCTCACCGCGGCTGCCGCGGAGCTGTTCGGTCTTCCGCGCAATGTTGTCGTGGTCGCCGGCACCACGGATGGCTGCGCCTCGTTCCTGGCGACGGGCGCCACGGCGGCCGGCGACGGCGTCACGGCCCTGGGATCCTCGTTGACCGTCAAGATCCTGTCCGACCGGCCGATCTCGGCGCCACGCTTCGGCATCTACAGCCATCGCCTCGGCGACGCCTGGCTGGCCGGCGGTGCGTCGAATTCCGGCGGCAAGGTGCTGGCGGAGCATTTTCCACTGGCGCGGATCATCGAGCTTAGCGCGGCAATCGATCCCACGACCGAGACCGGCCTCGACTATTACCCGCTCAGTACACCAGGCGAGCGGTTCCCGATCGCCGATCCGACCCTGCGGCCACGCCTTGCCCCAAGGCCGGCTGACGACACCGATTATCTCAAGGCGATGTTGGAAGGCATGGCCGCGATCGAGGCACTCGGCTATCGCAGATTGGCCGAACTTGGCGCGCCGGCGCTGACATCGGTCCGGAGCGTGGGAGGCGGCGCCGCAAATCCGGCCTGGACTGATATCCGGCGGCGCAAGCTCGGCGTCGACTTCCTGCCCGCACTTTCCGACGAGGCCGCCGCCGGCACCGCGCGGCTGGCGCTGAGGGGCGCAAGCAAGGCAGGACTCCCATGAGCGCGAAAACAATCGAACGACTCGACGGTATCGGACCGCTGGCTCAGCGCTACCAGGTCTTCCTGCTCGACCAGTTCGGCGTGCTGCATGACGGCCGGGCCCCCTATCCAGGCGCTGTGGAGGCAGTGTCGGCGCTGAAGCGCGCAGGCAAGACGGTGGTGCTGATTTCCAACTCCGGCAAGCGCGCCAGGCCCAATGAAGATCGCCTGCTGAAGCTCGGCTTCGCCGCCGGAAGCTGGGACCATTTTGTCTCCTCCGGCGAGGTGGCGTGGCGCTCCTTCAATGACATGGCGGCATCGGGAAGACTGCGCCCGGGGACAAAGTGCCTGCTGATCAGCCGCGACGACGACCGCACCGCGGTCGACGGCCTGCCCTTTGTGCTGACACAGGCTGGCGAAGACGCCGAACTGGTGCTGATCTCGGCCAGCGAGGGCGACCGCCATGACCTCGACCACTATCGCCGGCTGCTTGCCCCGGCGGCGGCGCATCAGGTGCCGTGCTTCTGCACTAACCCCGACCGGATCATGCTGACAGCGGTCGGACCCCGTTTCGGCGCGGGCGAGATCGCCGATCTCTACGAAGACCTCGGCGGCAGCGTTATCCGCATCGGCAAGCCCTATCCGGCGATTTTCGACGCGGCACTGGCACTGGCCGGCGAGCCCGATCGCGCCAGTGTGGTCTGCGTTGGCGACAGCGTCGAGCATGACATTGCGGGCGGAAACGGTTCCGGCATCGCCACGGCACTGGTTCTCAGCGGGATACTGGCGGACACACCGGATCTTGCCGCCGTTTTCGACGAGCAGCAGGCCTGGCCCGATTACATTACGGGGTCCTTCAGCCTGCGCTGACCGCCTCGAGCATGCGCCTCGCGCTCTCCTCGTCGGTGATCAGGATCGTCGGCGCGATCAAGTTCATGGCGCCGAGCAGGGCCTCGATCTTCTCCTCGCCGCCGGAGGTCAGGATGCGGATCGGCGCCTTGCGCAGGCGGTCGACATCCACCGACATCACGAGGCTGTTGATCGGATGGTCGACCAGATCGCCATTGCGGTCGAAGAAATGGAACAGAAGGTCTCCGACCGCGCCGCGCGACACCAGCGCCTCGCGCTCCGCCTCCTTGAGGAAGCCGCCCCGATAGAAGGTCGTCGCCGAGGCGATGCCGCCGATCGACAGCAGCACGGCGTCAAGCGTGTCGGCCATCTCGAAGATTTCCTGCAGGCCGCAGCGCTCCACCAGCGCTATCTTGGTCTCGACGCTGTCGACAACTGCCGGTGTCGGAATGAGATAGCCGTCACCCTGGAAAACCTGGGCGAACCGCCAGGCGAACTCCGCCGGATTGTAGCGACGCGCGACGCCAACGCCGCCCAGCAGCGAGATGACCTTGAACTCGGAGAGCGACTTGGCGCTGATGAACGGCAGGCTCGAGAACAACGTCCGGCCCCAGCCGACGCCGACGCGCATGCCGGATTTCATCGTATCGGACAGGAAGATCCCGGTCTTGGCGCTGATCGCGGGGATCGGGTCGGCATTCGGCGCGGTGAGCGGTGCCACCAGCGCCTGCTGCAGGCCGAACGTCCGCTCCAGCGCGCGCTCCAGCCGCACGATCTCCGACAATTCGCTCTCGATGGTGATCTTGACCTCGTTGCGCGAACGCGCTTCCGCCAGCATGCGCACAATGGTGACGCGGCCAACGCCAAGCACGTCGGCGATCTCGTTCTGCGTCATCTGCTCGACGAAATACATCCAGGCGGCCCGAATCCTCAGACGATCCGTCCGGCTTTCGCTGACGACCTGTTCGGTCGCTTCGGCACCCGCCCGACCTTCGTCGATTTGTCGTCGCCTGGCCAAATCATCCCTCCCCCGCGGTGACGAACGCGCGCGCCGTCACCGATTCTGCGTGCTGGTCTAGTATCGCCTATTGATCTACCAATCGATAGGAACAATGTAGAGTTGGTGGCCGCCCCTTGCAGGCGGCATTCCACGGCACTTTCGAGGCAAACCGCGATGCTCCGACAAATCTCCGAAGACGTCCGCGTCAACCTGAAGGACCGGTTGCGGGAAGTCCGGGACATCATCAGGCAGAGCCGCCATGACGGCAGCGGCGACGCCAGCGTCCTGCGCGAGGCGACCAGTCATCTGCCGCCGTTTCCGGGCAAGGGCATCGAAGGCCTGCTCAGCCATGCCGCCAGCGCCGTCGACGAAGCGCTGTCGATCGCCGAATCCTTTGTCCCGCATGAGCGTCCGATCAAGGTGGACGGCACGACCGTAAAGGGCCTTGGCACCTATTTCCCGGCCGGAAACGAAGAGCGGCAGTTGAGCGCCGAGCGCCTCTTCCGGCGCGATATGTACTATCTGGCCAAGGCGGTGCTTGCCGGGCTCAAGGTCGAAAACGCCCGCATCCATGAAGCCGATTTCGCAGCCGCTCACGCCGCCATGCGAAAGCGCCATGCCGATCTGCTGGCGGCCCTGGCCGCGCCGGGTGCCGGGCTGCCGGCAATCGCGGCCACCTGCGCTGCGTTGCTGGTCGAGTTGCTCGGCCAGCGTCCGGTCCGCTTTGGCGAAGCCGCGCCGGAAATGGCGGGGGAGCGGGCCCTCGACATAAGCTGCCTGGCGCCAGTCGTTCTGGCCTGCGGCCTGGCGACCACCGGGCGTGACGGCGCGCCGGAGCCGGACATGCTGGAGATCGCGATCCTGGCGGTCGATATCCGTCATGACCGCATCCTGCAGGCCTGCGCCAAGGCAAGCCCGGTCGATGAGCTGACGCCTGTCTTCGCCACCTTGCTTGCGCATTTGCCGTAAGCCCCAGCAGCGCTTTCGGAAATCTATTCCCCGGCTATCATGGCCGTGATTGTTTTCTTGGCGCGCTGGATCGAGGCCGGGCTCATCGAAAGTTCGGTCAGCCCCATCTTCACGAAGGCCGGGATCAGGTCCGGTCGCCCGGCCGCCTCGCCGCACATGCCGACCATGATGCCGGCGGCGACGCCGGCTTTTGCCGTAAGCTCGATCGCCGACATGACCGCTGGATTGGTGACGTCGTTGAGCTTGGCCACGGTCGGGTTCAGCCGGTCGGCGGCCATGATGTACTGGGTCAGGTCGTTGGTGCCGATCGAGAAGAAGGCCACTTCCTTGGCCAGCGCCGGGGCGATCAGCACGGCGGCCGGGGTCTCGATCATCACGCCGAGATCGAACGTCGCATGCGGCACGCCTTCGGCCTTGAGTTCGGCGGCGCATTCATCGACCAGCACGCGGGTGCGCGTGACTTCCGAAATATCGGACACCATCGGCAGCATCACCTTGATGTTGCCGTGCACGGCCGCCCTGAGCAGCGCCCTGAGCTGACGCTTGAAGATATCGGGCCGGTCGAGGCACATACGGATGCCGCGCCAGCCGAGGAAGGGGTTTTCCTCGCCGGGAAACTCGATGCCGGCGATCGGCTTGTCGCCGCCTATGTCGAGCGTGCGCACGATGACCGGATAGGGATCGAAGGCCTTGGCCAGCGCCGCATAGGTCTCGGCCTGCATGTCTTCGGAGGGCAGATGCATGTGGCGCATGAACAGAAGCTCGGTGCGGAACAGGCCGACGCCCATGGCTCCGGCCTCCTGCGCCGCTTCGATTTCCTCGAGCGAACCGATATTGGCCGCGACCTCGATCACCCTGCCGTCGGCGCGCTTCGGCGTCACCGTCTTGAAGGCGGTCAGGCCGGCACGCTCGCTCGCCGCCGCTTCGACACGGCCGGCGAATTCGGCACGCGTCGCCTCGTCGGGGTCGATGATGACATGGCCGGTGTTGCCGTCGAGCGCCACGTCGCGAGCCGTGCGCAAGGCATTGATCTGGTCGCCGAGGCCCAGCACCGCCGGAATGCCATGCGAGCGGGCAATGATGGCGATATGCGAGGTGGCGCCGCCATGGCCGCAAATCACCCCGCCGATGCGTTTCAGCGGCGCGCGCGCCAGGTCCCAGGCGCCGATATCGTCGGCGATCAGGATGGCTCCCTGCGGAATGTTCTCGAGGCTGACGTCGTCCTGCCCAAGCAGGACGAGACAGATCTGCCGCCCCACGGCGTGAACGTCATCAGCGCGCGCATTGAGGTAGTGATCGTCGACGGCGCTGAAATCGGCGGCGATGGCGGACGCGGCGGTGATGACGGCCGAGATCGCGTCGTTGCCACCCTTGATCGCCTTCTCGGCCTCGCCGGTCAGGCTGTCATCGGCGGCGATATCCCTGAGTGCCGCGACGATGCCACGGTCTCCGGCCGACAGGCTGTCCTGCGCCAAGGCGCGATCCATGCGCGCCTGGACGGCGGCGACGGCGGCGCGGAACCTGTCGATCTCGCCGGGGATCTCTTCAGCCTGCAGCGTGCGGCCCTGCCCGGTGATATCAGGCGGGAAATGCGCGAAAGCCGGCCCGATCGCGACACCCTCGCTTGCCGCGACACCGCGCAGGCCATTCGCTTCGCCGGATGCCGCGAGCGCGGATTCGGCCGCTGGTGCGGCTGCCGCTTCCGGCCCGGCATCGTTGGCCGGGCTCTGCGGCCCCGCTTCGTCGTCGAGACCAGCCTTGGGGTTTTCGAGATAGCCGATCAGCGCTTCGATCGCCTCGATGGCATCCGCGCCGTTCGCCCGAACGGTGACTTCCTGGTTTTCCTTGACCGCCAGCAGCATCAGTTTGACCGAGCTCTTGGCGCTGACAGCCTTGCCGTCCTTGACCAGTTCGACATCGGATTCGAAACCCTTGGCGAGTTTGACGAACCGCGTGGCGGGACGGGCATGCAAACCTTCATGCACCCTGACGATGGTCGAGCGTTCCATGGCAAATACTCTGCTTTTCCCAGAGCTATTTCTGCCAGTTCACAGAAACGGCGAGATAGCTCTAACTCTTTGTTTTGACGCAATTCCGAACGGAAAACCGTTTCACACTTTTCCTGGAATTGCTCTTGGCGCCAAGACCGGACAGTCCCAGCGCGAGTGTGTTCAGGCGGCGATGGTGATGATCGCGCCTGTCTCCAGGGCGGCCACGAGGGCCTGGGTATCGACCCGCGATGCGCAGATCTCGCCCGGCCTCTCGGCCTCGGTGGCGCCGTTGAACGAGATGACGACATGGCCCATCTCGAGCACCTTGCTCCATGCGCTTGAGCCAACCGCCGTTATGACGGCTGAAACCGAACCGACGGTGATCGAAGCGCCCTTGGCGGGCGCTCCGTCACTTGGTCCCTGCTCCGTCTTGTGCAGGACGGAGACTTCCGCAAGCTCCGGCGGCGAGCCATCCGCGAACAGGATGAGCACGCCCCCTTCGGCAAGATCCGCCACTTCGGGTCCGATGGAAGTGACCCGTGTTCTCAACAGAACCGTCATATGGCGAACCTCATTTCCTTACTCTCTTTAAAACACGATCAGTGAGACGACCCAGGCGATCAACACCGAGACCGGGCCCATGATCTGGCGGCTGATGAGCACCGCCGGCACGCCGATTTCGATGGTTTTCGGCTTGGCTTCACCGAGCGCCAGGCCGACAGGCACGAAATCGCAGCCGACCTGGGTGTTGTAGGCAAACAACGCTGGCAGGGCCATCGCCGGCGAAATCGTGCCGTTGGCGATCTGCGGGCCGATGATGGCCACGCCGATGACCTGCGCGATGACAGCGCCTGGCCCCAGGATGGGCGACAGGAACGGCAGGCCGCAAATGGCCGAGATGATCAGCAGGCCGACGATGTTGTTGGCCAGCGGCCCCATCGGCTGGGCGAGCACATCGCCAATGCCGGTGTAGAGGATCAGGCCGATAAGCATGGTCACGAAGGCCATGAACGGCAGCACGTTGCGCACCACCTGGTCGATGGTACGGCGGCCGGAATTGAAGAAAATGCCGACCACCCGGCCCATGACGCGGCCGATCGAGCTGATCAGGCCGATCAGCCCGCCTTCGCTCGGCAGCGGCTGTGGCGCCGCGGCTGCAGTGTTGTTGCCTGAACTCATCGATGCTGCTCCCCCCGCGGTGGTGACCGCCTCGGACCCGTCCGCCATTGTGACGTTGGCCGGCTTCACGCCCGAAACGTAGATGTCCTCCGTGATGAACTGGGCGAGCGGCCCAGCCTGGCCGACCGGCGTCAGATTGACGGTCGGAATGCGCTTGCGCGGATAGACGCCGCATCGTGCGGTGCCGCCGCAATCGACGACGACAACCGCCATCTCGCCTTCGACCGGCGGCGCCTTGAAGCCGTCGACGGCCGTGGCACCGGTCATGTCGGCGATAAGCTGGGCCACGGGATGGATGCCGCCGCCGGTTACGGAGACGACCTTGTCGCGCTGCGCGGTCGGCTCGATGACGAGCGGGCCGCCCCAGCCGGTGGAACCCCGGGAGATCTTTACGGCTTTGTATGTCTTGGCCATGATTGTCCTCCCCGCCCTTACAGCTCGACGCCCTGGCGGCGTGCCATGATGGTGGTGATCCGCTCGGTCAGCATGCCCTTGAGCAGGATGACGACGAGGCCGACAATGGCGTACCAGATCGCCACCTTGACGTGGTAACCGGCGACGACGACGCCCTTCTTCTCAAGCTCGAGCAGAGCCACGAGGATACCGCCCCAGACGAAATATTCGCCGGGATTGATGTGCGGGAACAGGCCAAGCGGCGGATGCACGTAGGACACGGCCGCGTCATAGAAAGCCGGCTTGTGCTTTTCTTCCAGGAACGATCCGAACGTATAGGCCATCGGATTGGTGAGGAAGAACACCGCCAGCAGCGGCAGCAGCGTATAGCGGGTCAAGGCAATCCTGCCGGCGCCGCGCGCAAGGCCATGCACGCGCTCCTCGCCGACCAGTTCGGTGACGGCGTAGAAAGCGGTCATCAGCACCACCAGCGTAGGAATAATGCCGGTGACGAAGCCGGCGAACACTTCGCCGCCCTTCTGGAAGATGCCGATGAAGTACTTGCCGATGGCGGTCAGCCAGCCGAGCTGCTCTTCCTGCTGGACGTCCTTCAGCTTTTCCTTGAACTGGTCGACGGTGATGGGCCCGCTGTCTGCTTGCGCAAGGACAACGAGATGATCGGAAGCATGCTCGACGGCGAGCTTGCCATGCAATGCAGCATCCGAGACCATCGCACCTGCGACATGCAGATTGTGCACGGCCATGTCGGCATGCTGCGCCAACAACGAAAATACAGACATTTCTCCTCCTTATGCCGGTCGGCCGGTTGATCCCAGTCGGCGCACGGCGTCCTCAGAACATGATGCCGAAAAGTGTGAAACGGCTTTCGGACGACATCATGCTCTATCCCTTTGATTTAGAGGCGGATTCAGATTTCAGGTCGAACAGACCTGAAATCATCCGACTCTAGGCCCTTGCTACATTCAAGCCGGTTAGGCCCGGCTTCTTCCCCGGCTCCGACCGTGCTTTGTCGATCTGTTCGATCGCCCGCTTCACGGCCTCGGCCACACCGGGTTCCCCCTCCCCCATGATCGCAGGGTTGGACCGGAGTCGATCGAGGGGAACACCCTCGAATTCTTCATGTCTTTTGAACTTGGTGAAAACGGAACGGCCGCTCATCACCATCATGCGGCGCACGATCAGGTCGGGCGTCACCACGACAAGCGCGATGGTGCCCTTGGCCAGCCGGCCGCGAAAATTGCCGGCTCCGACGAAGCCATCCTTGTACTGGTCGGTGACGCCCCGGAAGACATCCGAATAGTGCCGCATCTGCAGCCAGACGCCGAGCGACTGCAGCGCCCACACAATAACCAGCAGAAGCAGTCCCCACTGCCAAATCGCCATTCGGTTCTCCTCCCGAAGCCTCGATTGCACCGCACCTTGGACCGGCGCGCGACAACAGCAAAGTGAGAACATTTGTTTCCGAGAATGTCAATATGTATGATATTAGCCTTGATCGCGGTCATCCACAGGACCGGCGGCCGATTTCGGCGGCGGCGCGGCTGTGCTAACCTGCCACCAAACGGGATGCATGCAATGGAACTGCCCTTCAGGGATGAACTGGCCCTCATGCCCGACCTGCGCCACCGGTTGCGGCAGTTGCGCTGGTTCCGCGCCACCTTCCGCGGCAGCGCCAAGGTGGTTTCGGACACGTTCGGCGTGCGTTACGAAATCGACGAGGCGAAGCTCACCCGAGCTTTTCTCGACTGGGTCGAGATCATGGAGGCGCAGAAGCGCTTTGCCGCGATAGACCGCGCCGACTTCATCGTCTTTGCCGCCGGCCTCGTGCTGCGCGAACTGATCAAACAGGCGCCGGCCAGGGAGATCTCCGGTCTCGCGCGGCTCATCGAGACGGATCAGAATGCCGGCACGCTGGAAATCATCCGCTTCTGGCCGGAAGGCTTCCTCTACACCAACTACTGCGTCTCGGTGATCTCAGCCATCTACGAACAGGAGTTCGGCACGGCGCCCAGCATCGACAAATGCGCCGACGACCTGCGCACCTGGTGGTCCTATCGCGAGAATGTCACTGAGATGCCGGCCTATGCGGTGGCTTTCCTCGACCGCTTCCTCGGTGCCGAGCCGAACTGGATCACGCCCGACCGCGCACAGTCGCGGCAAGCCATGCAGCGAGCGCTCGGGTCCTCCCGCGCAAGCGATGCCCTGCGCCAGCTTTGACTGCTCTTCGGTTTCGAGCCCCAGGCGCCTTCAGCCATCGCGCTATTGAACATTTGACTTTTTGCCGATAGCGATGTGCGGAAATTGACTTGAGGAGACAAGTGCGTGGCGCGACCAAGGCCTATCATTTTCGATTGCGACGGCGTGCTCGTCGACAGCGAGCCGCTGGCAGCCAGGGCCTATGAGCGCGTCTATGAAAAGCACGGCATGCCCGGCGTCCATGGCGGCATCATCGCCCAGTGCGTCGGCATGAAGCAGTCCGACATCATCGTGCGGATCAGGGAATTGACCGGCCACCAGTTTCCCGCCGCCGCCGACGGCGACATCTGGGCCGAGACCAAGGTCCTGTTCACCGAGGAATTGAAGCCGACCCCTGGCATAACAGCGTTTCTGGAAACGCTCGAGGGCGACCGCTGCGTTGCCTCGTCATCCTCCGTCGAGCGGATAAACCACAGCCTTGCCGTCACCGGGCTGGCGCATTTCTTCGGCGATGCGATCTACAGTTCCTCGATGGTCAAGAACGGCAAGCCGGCGCCCGACATCTTCCTGTTCGCCGCCGCCAGGCTGGGCGCCGACCCGGCCGACTGCATCGTCATCGAGGATTCCCCCTTCGGCATCCAGGGCGCGGTCGCCGCCGGCATGACGGCGATCGGCTACACCGGGGGCGGCCACACCTATGCCGAACATGGCGCGCGGCTGACGGCGGCTGGTGCCGATTTCGTCTGTGCCGACTGGCAAGAAGTTAGCCGGCAATTGTCGGGGCTTGGCGTGCCGGCCTGATCCAGGGCAATTCGAGGAAAAGTGTAGCGGTTTCCGTCCGGAATTGCGTCCGAACAAAGAGCAGAACAGTTCGGCGTTTCCGTGAAACGGTGAACTGTTCTAGTAGGGACTGGGTAATTTAAGACCGGCCCATTCGCTGGGCGGAATTGCTGCCCCCACACGGAAGTTGAAGGACAGCACCTTGGTCGCATCCGTGTCGACCTCGCAGCGAAAGCTCAGGTAGTACCATGCGGTTGTCGTGCTGAAGGCGACATCCGGGGCGTTTAGAATATTGCCCACCTTCAGTGGAACGGATGGCACCCATTTGGGAAAATAAGAGGCATCCAGCAGTTGCTGCTGCAACGCGCTGGCGCAAAGTCTGGCGGCACGCTGACCGCGAGCCACCCCACCCATCGAGGTCGTGGCCAGCGCATCGCCGGTAGCGCCTTGCGAATAGAGCTTGCGAACGCCTGGCAGACTCGAAGAGCGCTGCGATGCAGACTTCGAGGCCTTTGAGGGGCTGGGCTTCGGCACATTCGCGGGTTTGGGCTTCGGCGCTTCGGCTGATGTGGGAAGCTCGATCTCGCCGTCGGCAGCCAAAGGCGCTGGTGCCGCGCCCTCTTGCTTGGCGGCGTCGAGCGCCGCCTGCTTGTCTGCCTCTTGTTTAGCTGCCTCGGAGTCTGTCGGCGGGACAGGTTGGCTGTCCGCGGGCTTCGGCTCGGCCTGCGGCTTTGAAGCGTCATCCTTGGCCGGCGCCGGCGAACTGTCCTGAGCACTGGCCCCATCCAGGGATTTCCTCGGACCGGCATCCTTGTCGCCGAACTGAAAAACGGGCTTCAGGACCTCGACTGGCGGTGGCTTATTAGGCTGCTTTTCCGGCGAAGGTGGTTTTTCGACCTTCTGCTCAGGCGGTTTTTCAACCTTCGGCTCGGGTGGCTTGGGCGGCGGCACGGGAGCAGGTTTCGGTTTCGGCTGATCGGGCGGAGGCACGAGCGCGACATTGACCGGCTGCTCCTCCTGCGGCTTTTGGGGAGGAATTGGCAGGCCATAAATCAGGATCGCCGCGACAAGCACGTGCAGGATCAGCGATGCGGGGATGCCCCACAGCAGATTCCGACGCCGTTCTCGTGCCTCGTCCTTCATGCTGACCGATGTGGAATGAAATAGCGGCGGCTTCAAGCGTAAGCACTGGATTGACGCAAATTGGCTGCTGACAGCTTGTCGATTTTGGATCACCCCATCAGGGCAGCCCGAGCGCGATTGCCGCCGGCATGACGGCAATTGGCTACACCGGCGGTGGCCATGCCATGGCGCGCGGCTGACGGCGGCTGGTACTGATTTCGCCTTTGCTGACCGGCATGACGTTAGCCGATAACTGTCCGTGCTCGGCGTGCCGGCCTTAGTTCAGCGGATACTTGGTTAATCCAAGTCGCGTCCATTCGCCGGGCGGGATCAACGGTCCCACACGGAAGTTGAAGGACAGGACCCTCGTCGCATCCGCGTCGACCTCGCACCGGAAATTCAGGCTGTACCACGTTGTTCTCGTGCTGAAGGCGGACTGCGGAGGATTGAGGACATTGCCTGTCTTCAGCGGAATGGTCGGCACCCATTTGGGCGAATAATCGGCGCTCTGCAATTCCTGGTTCAGAACGTTGCCGCAAAGGTTGGCAACGCGCTGATCGCGCGGGACGTTGTCCATGGAGCTTGTGGCCAACGCGTCGCCGGTCGCGCCCTGCGAATAAAGCTTTCGGACGCCCGGAAGGCCGGAATACATCGGCGATCCGGCCGCGGTGTTCGCGGGATTTGACTTGCCTGTCTTCCCGCTTGGCGCCTTGAAGGCTTTTGCGGATTTGAAATTCATCGTCTTTGCGGGTTTGGGCTTTGCCTTTTCGGCTGAGGGTGGCGGCGCTGGCTTGTCGCCGGCCTGGGCAGCCAATGGCTTCGGCGCCACGACCGCCTGCTTTTCGGCGGTTTGCGGTGCCGCCTCCTGTTTGTCTGGTTGCTGTTTGTCGGCTTCCTCGGTCGTCTGCTTCTCCTCGCTTTGCGCGGGCTTGGCATCCGGCGGGGCGGTTACCGGCTTCTCGTCGGGCTTGCTGGACTCTGCCTTTTGCTCGGGATTTGCAGGAGGAGCGGATTGGGAGAGCGCGGGCTTCGGTTCGACTGGCGGCTTCGCGGCCTCATCCTTGGCCGGCGACGGCGCATTGGCTTGAGCGCTGCCTCCGTCGACAGACTTCTCCGGTCCGGTATCCTTCTTGCCATATTGGAAAACTGGCTTCAGGGCTGGAGTGTTCGCCGGCTTGGGCGGCTGCTCGGGCGGCTTTTCGACCTTGGGTTCCGGTGGCTTTTCGGTTTTGGCTTCCTTGGGCGGCGGCGGGGGAACAGGTTTTGGCTTTGGCTGATCGGGCGGAGGCACGATCGCGACATTGACCGGCTGCTCCTCCTGCGGTTGTTGGGGAGGCGGGGGCAGGCCGTACACCAGGAGCGCCGCGATCAAGGCATGCAGGATCAGCGATGCGGGGATGCCCCACAACAGATTCCGACGCCGTTCTCTTGCCTCATCCTTCACGCTGTTCGATTTGGAATGAAATGGCGGCGGCTTCAAGCATAAGCACCAGATTAGCGCAATTTGGCCGCTGACAGCTTGGTGATCTCGACGATCGAACGCAGAAGATCAGCCCGGAATCCCATCCAGAAACCGCTCATCCAGCCGCGTTTCGCCAAACCAGTTCAACCGGTTGATGCTGACGAAGCCGGCATCGATCGCCTCGTTCTCGTCGCCCGGCTCACTGGCATGGGCGCGCCCGCGCGGAACCGTGATGACCGTGCGATCGCCGTCGCTTTCCACGATTTCGGCGGTGCGGCCGATCTTGTCGCGGCCAATGCGCGGCTGGCGGATTTCAGCCGGCAAGGCGGTCGGCAGGTTGATGCTGAGCCAATGGCCCTCTGTCGCCCAATCGGCACGCGACTGCCACAATGAAGCGATCAGCGCGCCAAGCCACCGGTCGTCGCCGTCAGTGAAATCGGGGTTTTTCACCCGCGAGAAGCCGATCGCCGACACCCCCCAGAAGGTTGCCTCCCGGGCAATGCCAAGCGTGCCGGAATAGGCGAGGTCCTCGGCCACGTTGCGGCCGTCATTGACGCCCGACAGCACCAGATCCGGCTTCCTGGCGTCGGCGAACAGCCACGTCATCGCGCTCACCACGCAATCGGCCGGCGTGCCGGAGCAGGAATACCAGTTCGGCTTGACGCGCCGCATCGTCAACGGCCTGGCGATGGTCAGCGACGAACCGGCGGCGGTGCGCTTGCCGTCGGGCGCGACCACCCACACATCGTCGCTCAACCCGCCGGCGGCGTTGGCGAGGCGGGCAAGGCCCGGCGCCTCGATGCCGTCGTCATTGCAGATCAGGATTCTCATTATTTGCTTCCTTGCGGCACCATGATGCGCTGGCCTGTGCGGCATTGCGCGCGCAGTGACGGGATGTGGCTCTTGAGGTCGGCGAGAAGATCGGTGGTACAGGAATGACCGAGCGCTTCAGGCTCTCCCGCCCTCTCCCAGATCGCGACATTTCCCGACAGCGTCGGATGGGTCGGCATGCGCACCCAGTCGGCCCTGCCGGCTCTGTACAGGAGATCACCCCGAGAACCAGCCGGCAGATGCCCGGTGAGCAGCACAGGGAACCCAGCCTGATCTGCGCGCGGCAACAGGCGCGACGACGGCCCGGCCTCGCCCATGCCGTCATCGGCCAGCAACGGCAGCGAAGGCAAGGGATCGGCATCAGTCCAGTCGGCGGCACTTGCTAGCCGGGCATGCAGGCGTTCGGAAACCCCAGGCAACAAGGCCGCCGTGGCGCCAATCTGCCCTTCCAGGGAGGAACGCATGCCGGCATGGATGGCAAACGGGCCCGGCAGCGCGGCGATCAATTCCAGCGACCGCCCCGACAAAGGCGTCGGCAGGAGGCACCCCTGCGGATGCCTTGCCACCCATTCGGAAATTTCCCGCGCCCGCGCCGCCCCAGATACGGGATCGGCGCCGTAGGAGGCATCGAAGACCAGAAGATCGCAATGCGGGATCGTGTCCATAACGAATACATGGCTATCCGGCACCACATCGCCCGAATAGGCGACGCGGCTTTTCCCGTTGTCGACAGCGAACCAGACGCCGCCCACGACATGTCCCGACCGCCCGGTCCGGATCGTGAGTTTGCCACTTTTCAACGTGTCGCCGGGTTCGAAGATTTCGACACGATCGAGCGGGAACGGAAAGCGCCCGAGATCCTCCGGCTCGGCATAGGCGGCGAGCGTGGCCGGCGCCTCGTCGCGCGTTTCGGCCGTCATGAAGACCGGGCCGGCATAGCCGCGCGACAACAGCCAGCTTAGCGCGCCGACATGATCCTCGTGGGCGTGCGAGACAAAAAGCGCATCGATATCGCCGACCGATCCGCTGAGCGCCGGATAATACTCCGCCCCGGAAGCGCCAACCTTGATGCCGACATCGAGCAGGATGCGGTCGTCGCCACTGCTGACAGCGAGGCTGGTGCGGCCCTTCTCCCCAAAGCCGCCAAGCAGGTCCAGCATCATCACGATGCCGCCTCCGCCGGGATGAGCCATCCGGACCTTATCCGCAGCCGCGCCTGGGCCCCGCTCTCGAGCGTGACCGGGTCGGGCTGCTCGAAATGCAAGGTAAGCCCAGGGCCGGCGGCAGGCATGAATTCGACGCGCGCCGCGCCGCCCTGATAGATCACCCGCTTGACGAGGCCATCGAAGCCCGGACCATCCTGCGAGACATCGAGATCCGCGGACCGGCAGCAGATCCTGGCGCCCGCACGCGGTCGCTCGCCGGGGCGGCAGCGGACCACCAGCTCGGCTCCGAGAACCTTGACCTTGCAATGGCCGCCTTCTTCGCCCGTCAGGACATCCGCCGGCAGCAATATGCCTTGCGAGATGAAGGATGCCACCATTTCATTTGCCGGCTCATGATAGAGCTCGCGTGGCGTCGCCAGCTGCGCCAGCCTGCCGTGATCCATCACCGCGATGCGATCGGCCAGCGCCATTGCCTCGGCCTGATCATGGGTGATGTAGACGATGGTTGTGCCGGTGCGCTTGTGGAAGGCTGCGAACTCGTCCTCCATCGAGGCTCTGAGATGCACGTCGAGATTGGCGAGCGGCTCGTCGAACAGCACCAGCGAGGGCGCGGCGACAAGGCATCGCGCCAATGCCACGCGCTGGCGCTGGCCGCCGGAGAGATTGGCCGGCCGGCGCTCGCCCTGCCCCTGCAGATTGACCAAGGCGAGCGCGTCCTCGACCTTCTGGCGCGCAACCGCCTTGTCGAGCTTCGCCACCTTCAGCGAATAGCCGATGTTTTCGGCAACCGTCATGTGCGGCCACAGCGCATAATTCTGGAAGACAATGCCGACGCGCCGCTTCTCCGGCGCGACGCTGCCATCCTTGGCCGACACGACCTCGCTGCCGATGCGGATTTCGCCCGATGTCACCTTCTCGAAGCCGGCGACGAGCCGCAGCAAAGTAGTCTTGCCGCAGCCGGAGGGCCCGAGCACAGCGAGGAACTCGCCGTCGGCAACGTCGATCGAGACATCCTTCACCGCGTCGAAATCTGCGAAGCTCTTGGTCACATTGTCTAGGGTCAATCGCGCCATGGCAGAACTCCGCTCGGAAGATGAGGGGCAAGCAGATTGGTCACCAGCATGAGCACGAAGGTGACCGCGACCGTGATGACCGACATCGCCGCCGCATAGTTGGAATCGCCGCCCTGCTCGAAGGAAAACATCACCACGCCGATCGTCTCGGAGCCTGAGGACCACAGCAGTGCCGAGACGGTAAGTTCGCTGAGCGCCGTCATGAAGATCAACAGGCCGCCTGCGATCGCCGCCGGGGCGACCAGCGGAAAGACAATGGTACGCATGCGCGTGAACAGGCCGGCGCCGGCCACTTGCGCGGCCTCTTCCAGCGCCCTGTCGATCTGGTGATAGCCGCTGATGGTCGGCCGCAGCGCCAGCACCAGGAAGCGGGCGAGATAAGCATAGAGGATGATCCAGACCGTGTTGTAGAGCTGGATGCCGGTGAACGGGATCGGCCGCAGGAACAGCAGCAGCGAGGCGATCGCCAGCACCACGCCGGGCAAGGCATAGGGCAGTTCGACCGACAGGTTGAGCAGCCGCACCCAGCGTTGCTTGCCCCAGGCGATGAGATAGCCGACAGGCACGGCCACGATGACCGCGAAGAAAGCCGCCGCGATCGACAGCCAGAAACTGTTGAAGAAGGCGCGCTTTGCGGCATCGTGCTCGAACAGCACGAAACGGTAATTGTCGAGCGTCGCCGTCTTGGCGGTCAATGCGATGCCATAGCCCGGCACCAGCGAGGTCAGCACCAGCCCGAACAGCGGCAGCAACAGTACCAGCACGATCAGCAGCCACATGCCGGCCTGGACGGCGGGCCGCCAGCGGCCGAGTTCGTAGGGCTCAGCCGGCAGCGACGTCGAGGAAATGCGGTAGTCGCGGCGGCGGCTCATCACCTCCTGGGCAAGGATGCCGGCCATGGCGATGACCCCGATCAGCACCGAGAGGAACGCGGTTTCGCCGAGCACCGCCGGACCGCCGCCTGCCAGCTTCTGATAGATGAGCGTCGGCAGCACAAGATAGTTGGCGGGAATGCCGAGAAAGGCCGGAATCCCGAAATTGCCGACGCAGGAGACGAAGGCCAGCGCCGCGGCCGCCATGATCGACGGCGTCATCAAAGGCAGCACGATGGTGACAAGCACGGTGAACCAGCCGGCGCCACCGGCGCGTGCGGCCTCGACCAGTTCGCGCGGCAGCTTGCGCAGGCCGGCCCGCACCAGCAGGAAGACCAGCGGGCCGTATTGCACGCCAAGCAGCAGGATGATGCCCGAGGTCGAATAGAGCGGATTCTTCGTGCCCAGTGGCGGTGCGGCGCCGAACAGCTTGAGGAACGGGCTTGCCGGGCCGAACAGTTGCAGCCAGGCCAGCGCCGTCACCTGCGGCGCAATCATCAGCGGCATGACGTAGCAAAGCACCAAAGCGCCGCGGCCGCGTATGTCGGTCAGCGAGACCAGGACCGCAACCAGCGTTCCCGACAGCACGGCAAGCAATGTCCCGCCGATGCCGACGACCAGTGTGTGCCATGTCGCGATCCAGGTCGCCGGGCTTCTCAGCCCAGCCTGCACGGCCACGGTCGACAGGGTTCCGCCGGGTGCCACGATCTCCTTGACGAGGCGCAGCATGGGCAGCAGCGAAAGCAGCACGATGACGACCGCCACCGCCGCCGTCAGGGCCATTTCCTGCCCCCGGCTTTCCCTGACGCGTGTTGACATGATTGTGCTTCCTGGGATCGATCCGCCGACGCGGGGAATGCCGTCTGACCGGCATCCCCCGTGATTGCCGGCTCAGCCGCCGAACAGTTCCTGGAACTTCGCCTTATCGGCGTCGGTCTTGGCGACGATTGCCTTGGTGTCGAACGGCATCAGCTTGACATTGACGCCTTCCGGCAGCCAGTCGGGGCGGCCGACCGAGGCGCGTGCCGGCAGATAGCCCATGGACAGCGCCAGCTTCTGGCCTTCGTCCGACAGAATGAAGTCGACGAATTTCTTGGCGCCGTCGACGTTCTTGGCTGTCTTCATGATGGCCACCGGCTCGGTCACCGCCGGAACGCCTTCCGAGGGGAACACGAACTCGACCGGCGACCCCTTCTTCTTGGCGTTCATCGCCATGAAGTCGACGAGGATGCCATAGGGCTTCTCGCCCGATGCCACAGACTTCAGCACCGCGCCATTGCCGCGCACGCTGACGGTGTTGTTGGTCTTGAGCTTCTGGAAGAAATCCCAGCCATAGTTCGTATCCCCGGCGAAACCCGAGAGCAGATAGGCGGCCGCTCCCGAATAGAGCGGGCTCGGCATGACCAACCCATCGGCATAGGCCGGCTTGGCAAGGTCGGCCCAATGCTCCGGCTTTTCCGCGGCAGCGGTGTTGTAGACAATCCCGGTGGTGATCAGCTTGCTGCCGAAATAGGTCTTGTCGGCGTCATAGGCGTCGGCCTCGATGCCGTCGAGCTTGGCCTCGGGATAGGCCATCAGCCTGTCGTCTTTCTTCAGCAGCTCCATTGAGACCGCGTCGGCGATCAACAGCACGTCGGCCTGCGGGCTTCCGGCGGCGAACTCGGCCGCCATCTTGGTCAGGATGTCGCTGGTTCCGGAACGATAGATGGTCACGTCGATGCCGGGTTGCGCCTTCTTGAAGGCATCCACGGTCTTGGCCGCGTCGGCTTCCGGCTGCGATGTATAGAGCGTCAGTGTTTCGGCGCTTGCCACGCCGGCAAACAAAGTTGCGGCGAGCGCCAGCTGGCTGGCCAGCAACTTGATGAATAGCGTCTTCATGAAACCTCCTGTCTTGTCTGTGCATGACCGGTCCGGCCCTTGGCCGGCTCCCCGTCTCTTCCTCCCTGCACGGCGCATATGACTGGTGGATGACACAGCGCGTGGAACCCACAAAATATGTTCATATGTACAATGTCAATTACAAATGAACAGAGATGTGCGACAATCGGAATGCCGCAAGCCGGCATCCAGTTGACATCCGGCCGGCGTTCCTCCGATGAGGGCAACGCCGCCAGATCATGGCTCATGAGGGACCAGAACCGATGCCCGCCGAAAAACCCAGACCGGCTCGCCTGCCGATGGTCTCGTCGGACCTCAACGTCAAGACGGCCTGGCTCTATTATGTCGAGGGCTTCACGCAGGAGCAGATCGCCGAGAAGCTCGATGTCTCCCGGGTGAAGGTCATGCGCACGTTGGCCGCCTGCACCGCGGAAGGCATCGTCGTCACCATGATAAACGCGCCCACCGCCGAGCAGGTGGCGCTCGAGCGGCAGCTGGAAAAACGCTGGGGCCTCAACGCCGCTGTCGTCATCCCGACACCCTCGGCGCACGAGCATCTGGAGAAGGCGATCGGCCATGCGGTGGCGGCCTATCTCGGCGAGCAGATGCGGGACGGCATGACGCTGGCGATCGGCGGCGGCGCGACGCTCCATGCCAGCCTGGGTTTCCTCGCCCGCCGGCAGCTGAAGCGCGCTTCGGTGGTGGCACTTGTCGGCAGCCTGCCGCATTCGCAATGGATCAACCCGTCGATCGTCGCGGCCAAGGTCGCAGATGTCTTCGAGGTCGACAGCTACCAGATCACCGCGCCGGTGATGGTGGACAATCCTTCGCTTCGCGATCTCCTGTGGGCACAGCCGACCCTGCAGGACGTGCGCCGCCGCGCCGCGGCCGCCGACATTGCTCTGCTCACCGTCGGCGACATGTCGCCGGACGCCACCATCTTCCGCCATGGCATCGTGCCGTCATCGCTGATCGCGCCATTGAAGGCGAAAGGCGCGGTCGCCAATATGCTGTGCTACTTCGTCGATGCCGCCGGCAGGCTGGTCGATCACGAAGTCAACGGGCGCGTCATGGCCATCGATCTCGAAATGGTCGGCCAGGTGCCGAATGTCGTGCTGGCCGCTGGCGGAAAACGCAAGGTGGCCGCGATCCTGGCCGCGCTGAAAGCCGTCAGCACCAACGTGCTGATCACCGACAGCGAAACGGCCACGGCGCTGCTGGCCAAGGGCGGCTAAGACAGCTTTCGCTCTGACCGTCGGTTCGAGCTAGATAAGTCCGCGCTCGCGCAAGAAATCCTCGACGCCGACATGCGTCATGGATTCGAATTCGGCGATCGCCTCGGCAACCCGCCTGCGCTGGGCCGCCAGCAGCGTGAACACCTGCTTCATCTCGCCGGAAACGCCGAAACGGCTCCAGCGCTCCGCAATATGGACGGGCAGGCCGATATCGGCGCAGAACGCGTCCAGGCTGTCATAACCAAGGCTGGCGACAAGCTGCCTCGTCTCGTCCGCCGACATGCGCGGCTCGAAAGCGTGATCGTGCAGGCGCTGCGCCACAAGCTTGATATCGGACGGCGAGGCACTCATGACCTTGCCGAACAGGGTTTTGACGTCAGACGGGTCGAATGCAGGCATGCTTGCCTCCCTTGAACGCGATCCGCTGGGGAAGATGGGTCAAGGGTCGACGCCTGACAAGTCGTTTCTGAATGTGAGCCGGCTTTGCAGGCCGGCCTCACTCGATTGTCAACACGCCCTATACCAACAGCCCCATCGGATTCTCGATCAGCCGCTTGAAGGCGACCAGCAGTTCGGCGCCAAGTGCCCCGTCGACGGCACGATGGTCCGTCGACAGCGTCACCGACATCACGGTGGCTATTTTGATCTCGCCGTTCCTGACCACGGCCCGCTCCTCGCCGGCCCCGACCGCCAGGATCGTCGCATGCGGCGGGTTGATGACGGCGGCGAAGTCCTTGATGCCGAACATGCCGAGGTTCGACACCGCCGTGGTGCCGCCCTGGTACTCTTCCGGCTTCAGCTTGCGGCTGCGTGCACGGCTCGCCAGATCCTTCATCTCGTTGGAGATGGTGGACAGCGACTTCTCGTCGGCATGCCGGATGATCGGCGTGATCAGCCCACCGGGGATCGAGACGGCGACGCCGACATCGGCATGCTTGTGCTTGACCATGGCGCCTTCGGTCCATGAGGCATTGGCATCCGGCACCGCCTTCAGCGCCATGGCCATCGCCTTGATGACCATGTCGTTGACCGACAGCTTGTAGGCGGGCGCCTCGCCCTTGTCGGTCTTCTTTATCGGTGCGGCGGCATTGATCTGCGTGCGCAGCGCCAGCAGCGCGTCGAGTTCGCAGTCGAGCGTCAGGTAGAAATGCGGAATGGTGGTCTTGGCCTCGACGAGGCGGCGCGCGATGGTCTTGCGCATATTGTCGTGCGGGACCAGCTCGTAGGAGCCTTCCTCGAACAGCTTCAGCACCTGGTCGTCCGACATCGCCTTCACGGCAGGAGCGGAAGCAGCAGCGGCGGCGGGAGCTTCAGGAGCCAATGCTGGGGCCTCTTTGGCACCGCCCTTGGCAATCGCCGCGTCAATATCCGCCTTGACCACGCGGCCGTAAGGACCGGTGCCGGTGATGCTGGCAAGGGCAAGGCCCGCCTCACGCGCCAGACGACGAGCAAGCGGTGTCGCGCGTGCGCCCGACGGCGATTGGCCGATCTCCCCCCCAGAGGGGGAGATGCCCGGCAAGGCAGAGGGGGGCGTGACAGAATGCGACGTTGGCGGGACAGCGCCCCCCTCTGTCGACTTGGTCGACATCTCCCCCACAAGGGGGGGGATTGGCGCCGTGTCTTGCTTGGCCCCATAAGCCTCGCCATCGGCATAGATCCAGGCGACCGGCGCGCCGACCGGAATGTCGACGCCTTCCTTGCCAGTCACGTCGCGCAGCACGCCGCTGGCCGGCGCGTCGATCTCCATCGCCGCCTTGTCGGTCTCGATCTCGAACAGCACGTCGCCCTTCTTGACCTGCTGGCCTTCGGTGGCGAACCAGCGCGAGATCTGTCCGGTCGCCATGTCCATGTCGACCTTGGGAAGAATGACTTCTGTCGGCATGTCTCAGCGAACCCCTTTCACGAGGTCGCGCGCGGCGGTGATGATGTCGGGAACCTGCGGCACGGTGGCCTTTTCGAGCTCCGGATTGTAGGGGATCGGCGTCTCGGCGCCGCCCAGCCGCACGATCGGTGCGTCGAGATAGTCGAACGCCTCGCTCTCGGCGATCATGGCGCTTACTTCGGCGCCGATGCCCAATGTCTTGACCGCTTCGTAGACGCACATCAGCCGCGACGTCTTCTTGACGCTGTCGATGACGGTCTGCTTGTCCATCGGCCGGATGGTCCGGAGATCGACGACTTCGACATCGATGCCCTCGGCTTCCAGCGAGGCGGCGGCGTCGAGCGCCTTCTGCACCATGATCGAGGTTGCGACGATGGTGAGATCCCGGCCTTCGCGGCGGATGTCGGCCTTGCCGATCGGCACCGTGTAGTAGCCTTCCGGCACCGGGCCCTTCACCTTGTAGAGCAGCTTGTGCTCGAAGATCATCACCGGATCGGGGTCGGCGACGGCGGCCAAAAGCATGCCCTTGGCATCATAGGGCGTCGCCGGCTGAATGACCTTCAGGCCCGGCACATGGCCGAGCCAGGCCTCCAGGCTCTGGCTGTGCTGCGCGGCGGCACCCGTGCCGGAGCCGGCCGGAAAGCGCATCACCACGGGAACGGAAACCTCGCCGCCCAGCATGAAGCGCATCTTGGCCGCCTGGTTGACGATCTGCTCCATGGCCAGCGTGGCGAAATCGGAGAACTGGAATTCGAAGATCGGCCGCATGCCGGTGACGGCGGCGCCGACAGCGACGCCCGCGCCGCCCAGCTCCGAGATCGGCGTGTCCATCACCCGGTCGGCGCCGTAACGGTCGACCAGGTCGCCGGTCACCTGGAAGGCGCCGCCATAGACGCCGATATCCTCACCCATCAGGAAGACGCGTTCGTCCATGTCCATGGCGATCGCCATGGCTTCCTGGATCGCCTGGGCGTAGCTCAGTTCACGCACCATCGCGTCCATCACGCCTGCTCCGTATACACGTAATTTCCAGTCTCGCTCACATCCGGCGAAGGGCTCGCCTTGGCGAACTCGATGCCGTCGGCGATCTCCTGCGCCACGGCGTCGCGAATGGCCTCGATGCCCTTGTCGTCGATGAAGCCGAATTCCCGCAGTTCGTTCTCGAACAGCGTGATCGGGTCGCGGTTCGACATCCAGTCCTCGATCTCTTCCTTGGTGCGATAGCGATTGCGGTCGCTCTTGGAATGGCCGCGATGGCGGTAGGTCTTGGATTCGATGAGCGTCGGCCCCTCACCCGCGCGCGCCCGCTCGATGGCCTTGTACGAAGCCTCGGCGACTTCGGAGAAGATGTTGCCGTTGACGATGACGCCGGGCATCGAATAGGCGGCGGCACGATCGGCGATGTTCTTCACCGCGGTCGAACGGGCCGTCGATGTGGACATGCCGTAGCCGTTGTTCTCGCAGACGAAGATGACAGGCAGCTTCCAGACGGCCGCCATGTTCAGCGCTTCGTGGAAGGCGCCCTCATTGTTGGCGCCGTCGCCGAAGAAGGAGACGACGACCTTGCCGGTCTTCATCATCTTGGAGGAGAGCGCGGCACCGACCGCGATCGGAATGCCGCCGCCGACGATGCCGTTGGCACCGAGATTGCCCTTGGCGACATCGGCGATGTGCATCGAACCGCCACGGCCCTTGCAGTAGCCGGTGGTTTTGCCGAAGAACTCGGCGAACATGCGCTTCACCTCCGCACCCTTGGCGATGCAGTGGCCATGGCCGCGATGCGTCGAGGTGATCTGGTCATCCTCGCCAAGCGGCATGCAGATGCCCATGGCACTGGCTTCCTGGCCGATCGACAGATGCATGGTGCCGTGGATCAGGCCGCGCATGTAGCTTTCCTCCGCGCCCTCTTCGAAGCGGCGGATGAGGTACATCTTGTAGAGCACCTGCTTGAGCTGCTCGGCGCTGTACTGGCGATAGACGAAAGGCAGGTTGGCGCGGCTGTCCGCGACGGCTTTGCTGGCTGTGGCCATGATCAGGCTCCCACGGTTCCGTAGACGAGTTTGTCCTGGCGAGCGCGCAGCTCCGCGATCTTGGAGCCCGGCGCGGGAGCCGCGTTGGCATAGGTGATGAGCTCGCCCTTCTTGATCGGCGCCGTCACCGAGCCGCCCTGCAGCAAGCCGCAGGGAATGGCTCGCGCCGCATGCGCTTCCGGCGCCGTCATGATCCAGGCGCGGTAGCAATATTCGCCGATCGCATCGAGCTTCTCGCCCGGCTGCATGTCCTTCTTGGCGACCGCGGCAACTTCAGCCACCGGCTTTGCCAGCGGCACCATGTCGGCCTTGCCGTAGAGGACGACGCGGGCGCAGGTCAGCGGCACTTCGAGCGAGGTCAGGTGATAGGGGCGATGGAAGGTGAAATACGGGCCCTTGCCCATCTTCAGGTCTTCCATGCGCTCCGAAATGCGCGGATGCGACATGTCGGCGACGACGAAGACGCCGGGCGCCACGCCCTTGCCGATCGAGTAGTCGACGACGCCGACCTTGGACAGCACGCCACCGTCCTTTTCAGGCACCAGGACTTTCGAGAGCTCGCCGAGTGTCGCCGCGGGGCCATGCATGCCGGCCTTGTCCGGCACCAGGCCGGTTGCATTGGCGATCGCCGCCATCTCGACCATGGTCTTGGAACCATCGACGAACTCGACCAGCATACGCACATTCATGTGCCGGCGCTTGGCCTCTTCCTCGTAGGCGGGCGGTGTGGCGTCGATGTTGAGCGGGTTGTTCTTGCCCTTGCCGGCGGCGACGATCGGATGGCCCATGGCCGAAACGAACTCGATCAGTTCCATGCATGAGGACGGCTCGTCACCGGCGCCCAGCGAATAGGTGACACCGAGCCGATCGGCCTCGCTCTTCAGATAGGCGCCGATGGTGACGTCGGCCTCGACATTCATCATCACCAGATGCTTGCCATGCTCCATGGCGCGCAAGCCGATCTCGGCACCGACGGCGGGAACGCCGGTCGCGTCGATGACCACGTCGATGAGATCGTTGTTGATGACCAGGTTGGCGTCGTTGGTGACCGCCACCTTGCCGGCTTCCATGGCAGCCGTCATCGCCGAAGCGTTCGACACTTCGCGCGCATGGCCGGTTTCCTGGAAGGCGATATCCACCGCCCTGCTGGCGGCCGGCAGGTTCAGCTCCGAGATCGCGCCGATCTCGATGCCGGACATATGGGCGACGCGGGTGACGATGTCGGTTCCCATCTCGCCGGAGCCGATCAGGCCGATGCGGATGGGCTTGCCCGACTTGCCACGCTCATCGAGATCGCGGGCAAGGCCCGTCAACGAAATATTGGAAGCCATACCGCTTATTCCTCCCACATTGCAGGCTTGTTCAAGTGCTTGACGGGTATTGAACATCTGTATTTCTGTCAAGACTAATGTCCAAAATTACCGCACTTTCGTGCCCTTCCGGAGGCGTCCGGCAGGCACGGAATGGCCGGTGGCAAAAGCCGGATGCCGCGCGTTACGGCAGGCTGTCCGGGATGCCGAACAGCCATCGAACCGCAAAGCTGCGCGGCGGACGCCGCGATGTTCCGGCAAGAGGCGGCTACTTGATGCCGGCCCGCATGAAACTCTGCACGAACTGGCGCTGGAACAGCAGGAAGCCGATCAGCAGCGGCGCCGAGGTCATCAACGCGGCTGCCGAGATGATGCTCCACTGTACGCCCTGGTCAGGCGAGGCGAAGACCTGCAGGCCGACCGTCAGCGGCCGGGTCGAGACCGAATTGGTGATCACCAGCGGCCACAGGAGATTGTTCCAGTGGTAGCTGACCGAGACCAGCCCATAGGCGACATAGATCGGGCGCGACAGCGGAACGTAGACCTTGAGCAGTATGCCAAGCGGCCCGGCCCCTTCGACGCGTGCGGCGTCGTCGAGTTCCTTGGGCACGGTCAGGAAGGCTTGACGCAGAAGAAAGATGCCGAAGGCCGAGGCCATGTAGGGCAGGCCCATCGCCAGCACCGTATCGACGAGGCCTAGCTTGACCATGGTGCGGTAATTCTCGACCAGCAGCACCTCGGGCATGATCATCAGCTGGATCAGCACCAGCATGAACACCAGCGTCTTGCCGCGGAAATCGTAGCGGGCGAAGGCATAGGCGGCGAGCGTGCAGATGACGAATTGCGAGGCCAGGATGACCGTGATCAGCACGAAGGTGTTGAGGAAATAGCGCGCGAACGGAGCCGCGTTCCAGGCCTGGATGAAATTGCCTAATGTCAGGGGCGCCGTGACGTCGAAGCGCACTTCGTATCCCGCGGGATGGAACGCCATCCACACCGCATAGAGCAGCGGCAGGATCCACAGCGCGCCGAGCAGATAGCAGCCGATCACCTCGATGGCGTGCCAGAAACCCTGCTCGCGCGACTGGACCGGCTGGGGGAGAGCGGTGACGGTCATTTGTAGTGGACCCTCCGGTCGAGAATGCCGAACTGCACGAAGGCGAGCGCCGCGAGCAGTGCCAAAAGCACCATGGTCAGCGCGGCGGCATAGCCGGTATCCCAGAAGCGGAACGCCGTCTGGTAGATGTAGTAGAGCAGCAGCGTGCTGGCATTGTCGGGGCCGCCACGGGTCATGACGATGACGTGGTCGATCAGCCGGAACGAATTGATGATGGCATTGATCAGCACGAACAAAGTCGTCGGCATCAGCAGCGGGAAGGTGACGCGGCGAAAGAAGTACCAGCGCCCGGCGCCCTCGAGAGCCGCGGCCTCCGACAGCGACGGGCTGATCTGCTGCAGCGCCGCCAGGTAGAAGATCATGAAGAAGCCAGCCTCCTTCCAGACCGCCAGCACCATGAGGCTGCCCAGCGCCGTCGAGCCATCACCCAGCCAGTTTCGCTCGGCAAAGCCGAACAGGCCAAGGAAGCGGTCGATGAGGCCGTAGCCAGGCGTGTAGAAGAACAGCCAGATGTTGGCCACCGCGATCATCGGCAGGATGGTGGGCAGGAAGAACGACATGCGCAGCAGGGCCTTGCCGCGGATGGACGAGTTGACGATCAGCGCCATCAGCATGGCGAGGCCGATCGCCACCGGCACCGTGCCGATGGCATAGATGGCGTTGTTCTTCAGCGCGGCCAGGAACACCGGGTCGCTCAGCATGTCGCTGTAGTGGCCGAGCCCGACGAACTTTGCCGGGCGTACGCCGCGCGGCGTGTTGTAGAAGCTGTTGACCAGCGTCATCACCGCCGGGACATGGGTGAACGCCGCCAGCAGCACGACGGCCGGCAACAGCAGCAGCCACGCGGTGATCTGATTTCGCCCCTGTGTCACGAGACACCCTTTCCTGTCACTGTGGCTTCGACCCACCGCCCTTCGTATCGGTCAGCGATACTGCTTCAGGATGCGGTCGGCTTCCTGCTGCGCATCGCTCATCGCCTGTGCCGGCGTCTTGGTACCGGTCAACGCGGCCTCGATGCCGTCATCGATGACGCGGGCGACACGCTGGTTCTCGTGCGTCGAAAGCTCCGGCACCATGTAGGGGATCTGGTCGTGCGGGACGGCGGCACCCGGGAATTCCTTGACATAGGCCTGCATCGCCGGCGTGTTCCAGGCATCGTCGCGCGGCGCGATGTAGCCGGTCTTGATGCTCCATTCGGCGGCCTGATCGGCCGAGGTCAGCCATTTCGCGAACTGGAAGGCCGCCTGCTGCTTCTCGGGCGCCGTGCCGTTGAAGATGAATATGTTGCCGCCGCTGGTCGGCGCGCCGCGCTTCTTGTGCTCCGGCAGCATCTGCACGCCGAACGGGAACGGCGCGTTGGTCTTGACATTGGTCAGGTTGCCGCTGGTCGTGGTGATCATGGCGGCACGGCCCTCGAAGAAGTCCTTCGGATTGGTCGCCCACTCGATCACGCCGGGCTTCATTACCTTGTGCTTGAGCGCCAGGTCCGTCCAGTATTGCAGTCCTTCGACGACCTCGGGAGAATCGAAATAGGTCTTGTCGCCCGAAACATCGGCGATCGTGCCGCCATTCTGGGCCACATAGCCCTGCAGCAACCAGTAGGAGGTCAGCGACGACGGCACCTGCATGCCCCATTGCGTGACGTTGCCGCTGGCGTCGCGCTTGGTCAGCTTGGTGGCGAAGTCGACGACTTCTTCCCAGTTTTGCGGGCCGACATCCGGGTTGAGACCGGCCGCCTTGAAGGCATCCTTGTTCCAGAAGAACACGGTCGTACCGCGCTGGAACGGGATGCCCCAAGTCTTGTCCCCGCTCTTGCTGTTGGTCATGAACACCGGCGAAAATCCGGCGAGCCAGGCCTTGTCGTCGTCGGTCTTGACCAGGTCGTCGATCGGCGCGATCGCGCCCTCGTCGATCAGCGTGAAGAGATCGGCCGACAGCATGACCGCCAGTTCCGGCGGCTGGCCGGCCTTGAACGCGGTCAGCGACTTGCTGATCGTCTCGGAATAGGTGCCGGAGTAGATCGCCTTGACCTTGATGTCGGGATTGGCCGCCTCGAACCGAGTGATCAGGTCGTCGACGATCTTGGTCACCGGACCGCCGATGGCCACGGGATAATAGAAACTGATTTCCACCGGCTCGGCCTGCGCCACGCCGAGGCTCAGGCCTGCTCCCAACAGCGCGGCGCCAAGCCACTTGCCACTTCTTGCAAACATCGTTTCCTCCGGTTTGTGATGTTTTCTCGTTGTCGTCGCCAATCGGCCTGCTTCGAGGCCGTGGGCCGTTCCCCGCAGGTCAGGGCACCGCGCGCAGCACGCGCTCGCCGGCCGCCTGACCGACCAACACCTTGCGCTCGGCCCTGTAGCCGTCCGCCTCGTCGAAGACGTGCATGGCGTCGGGCAGCCAGCCCAGCCGCACCTGGTCGCCAACGGACTGCCGGCGGATGCCGTCCACGCGCACCTGCAGAATCTGGTCGCCGACGGCGCACTCCAGAATGCTGTCGGCGCCGTGATATTCGATGCCGCGGATGATGGCGGGCACGACGCCATCCGGCTCGATCCGGATCTCCTCCGGCCGCAGCCCGAGCGACAGCCCATCGCCCTTGCCTTCGACCAGTGCCGGCCCCGCCGATCCCTTGATGATGGCGCCAGCCGGCCCATCGGCCAGCGAGACGAGGTTCATCGGCGGCGTGCCGATGAACCTTGCCGCGAACGATGTCGCGGGCCGCAGATAAAGCCCTGCCGGCTCCGCCTTCTGCTCGATACGGCCGCCGCGCATGAGGATGACCTGATCGGCAAGGCTCATCGCCTCGATCTGGTCATGCGTGACGTAGACCATGGTCATGCCCAACGCCTGCTGGATGGTGCGTATTTCCTTGCGCATCTCGTGGCGAAGCTGCGCGTCGAGGTTGGACAGCGGCTCGTCCATCAGGCACACCGACGCCTCAGCCACGATCGCCCGGCCGAGGGCGACGCGCTGCTGCTGACCGCCCGAAAGCTGGGAAGGCTTGCGGTCAAGAAGCGCCCCCAGCCCGAGAATGTCGGCTGCCTTCTTGAGGCGACGCGTCCGCTCCCCGGCCGGCACCCGCCGCACCTTGAGACCGAATATGATGTTTTCCGCAACGCTGAGGTGGGGGAAGAGCGCATAGGACTGGAACACCATGGCCAAGCCGCGTTTGGCCGGCGGCTGCACGGTGACGTCCTTGCCGCCGATGAAGATGTGGCCCGAAGTGACCGCATCGAGGCCGGCAATCAGCCGCAGCGTCGTCGACTTGCCGCAGCCGGACGGCCCAAGCAGCACCGTCAGCGTGCCGGGCTTCACCTCGAAGCTGACATCCTTCACGGCGTCAAAGGTCGCCCACCTCTTGTTGAGGTTCCTGATCTCGATGCCGGACATGGTGCCTCCCCGTTCCGGTAACCTCCCGCCCGATCCCTCCGGAATCCGCGCGGCGAAGACGCGCTCGGGCTGGCGATCCGTTGATCGCTAAAATCGAATATTGAACTATCTTTCTCAAGTCAATACAATTGTACAATTCTGAGGCGACGACGCATCAGACCACGCCCACCGGCAAAGAGAGATCCATGGCCTCGATTCGAATTATGCAGATATCCGACACCCACCTCTCGCCGCGAACCCATCGGTTTCACGAGAACAACGAGCTCATGATCGATGTGCTGAAGGCCGCCGATCACGACCTGATCATCCATACCGGCGACATCACGCTCGACGGCATACGCTTCGAGGAAGACTATCCCTTCTGCCGCTCCTTCCTGGAGCGCGCCGGCAAGGACATCCGCTATATCCCCGGCAATCACGATGTCGGCGACAATCCGCGCCTGTCGCAACCCGAAACCGCCATGGGCAGTGCCATCAGCCCGACCAGGCTTCACCGTTACGAGCGCTATTATGGCGCCGACAGATGGTCGATCGACCGCGACAACTGGCGGCTGCTCGGCATCAACTCGCTGCGTGTCGGTTCGGGACTGGAGGGCGAGCAGCAGCAATATGACTGGATCGGCGAACAGCTGGCGACGCTTGGTGAGCGGCACCTGGCGCTGTTCTCGCATCAGCCGCTCTATGTCGACACCCCGGAAAGCACCGAGCTGACCTACTGGACAGTCGACCCGATCGGCCGACAGAACCTGCACGAATTGATGGAGCACAAGCAGCTCAAGATGATCGCCAGCGGGCACCTGCACCAGCAGCGCTCGCGCGGCCACGATGGTGTGAGGCTCGAATGGTGCTCGTCCATCGCCTTCACCACCCGCGAGGAGCTGGTGCCCGAAATGGGTGGCAACCGCGAGGTCGGCTATCTCGAGCACGTGCTGCATGACGACGGCGGCATCGAAACCCGCGCGGTGACCATCCCCGGCTTCGTCAACAGCTATCTCGACGACTGCCTGCTCGAGGTCTACCCGAAATACTGATCGCGCCACGATCGAGAACAAAAAAGGGCGCCGGCGATCCGGGCGCCCTTTTCAGTTCGAATCCGGTTAGAGCAATTCCAGGAAAAGTGTGAGCGGTTTTCCCGGGCAAGGCGCATAGCGCTTTCCCTTCGAAATTGCCTCAAAAACAAAGAGATAGAGCGTTTCGCCGTTTCCGTGAAACGCTCTAGTCCGATCTTTTCGGGATCAAGTCCTAGGCGACCGCCTGTTCAAGGGTCCCGTCGAGTTCCGACAAGGCGCCCGCCGGCACGACGGCATGGCCCATCCAGTTCAGGCAGGTGACCGAGGCAATGCCGGAATCGATCAGGCTGTTTTCGTCACCCGGCGTCGTGGCGTAGTTGCGGTCGGCCAGCGGCTCGATGCGGGCGCTGCGCCCATCCTCGGCATGGATGATCACCCGCGTCGCGCATTTGTCGCGGCCGATGCGCGCCGAACGCATCGGCGCCGGCACATTGCGCGGCAGGTTGACACTCAGCCAATGTCCCTCCTGGGCCCATTCCTGGCGGGTGTTCCAAAAACCTTCGATGCGCGCCGCCAGCCATGCGACCTCGTCATCGCCATAGGCCTGGCTGTCGCGTGGCATGGAGAAGGCCACGCCGGCAATGCCGCACAGCGCCGCCTCGCGCGCCACCGCCATGGTGCCGGAATAGGAGACATCCTCGGCGACGTTGCGCCCCTCATTGATGCCCGACAGCACCAGATCGGGTTTCGCGCCGTCGCGGAACACCCAGTGCATCGCCCCGATGACGCAGTCGGCCGGGGTGCCGGTGCACGAATAGCGTCGGGGCGCGACCTGCTCAACGGCAAAGGCCTGCCGCAGCGTGATCGAATGGCCAAAGCCGCTACGGTTGCCGCTCGGCGCCACGGTCCAGATGTCGTCACTCAGCAGCGCAGCCGTCCTTTCCAGGATCGCCAGACCGGGCGCGTCGATTCCGTCATCATTGGAGAGCAGTATTCGCATATCATATCCTTCTGGCTGCGCCCGAGCGACGTCATAATTCGTACATTTATGCCATATTGAGAATTATTGTACAATTCCGTAAGATGAACTTGGGCAGGCTTTTCGCTTGCTGGATTTCGACGGGCGGCCGGCGCGCGAGCGGCCGCGTGATTTCCCTCCGCCGGCAAATCGTCTAATGGGGATACGTCTTGAGGGAAGTGGGCATGGCAGGTTCGGAAAAGCGACCGAGGCGGACGAAATTCCAGTCCGACCAGGACGAACTCAAGCTGAGAGCCGCCTATCTCTATTATGTCGAGGGCCTGACCCAGGAACAGGTTGCCCAGCATCTCGACATCAGCCGCATCAAGGCCCTGCGCCTGCTTGCGGCCACGCGTGAGGACGGTACGGTCCAGATCACCATCAATTCGCAGGCCGAATCGCTGATCCGCCTGCAGCGGAACCTGGAAAAGCACCTCGGCCTGACCGAGGCGATCGTCGTGCCCGCGTCGAGCCAGGACGAGGAGAGCGTCGCGGCCGTCGTCGGCCACGCGACCGGACGCTACATTTCCGAACAGGTCACCAACGGACTGTCGATCGGGGTTGGCTGGGGCGCCACGCTGCAGGTCTGCATGCGGTCGCTGATCTGGCGCGAGGTCGACGACATGACCGTCATTTCACTGCTCGGCGGCCTGACCCATGCGACCGCGCATAATCCTTCGGCCGTCGCCTGGCGCTTCGCCGAATTCTACCGCACGGAACTCTACCAGATCACCGCGCCTGTCTTTGTGCCCGACCGCGAACTGGCCGACGCACTGTGGAAACAGGACGATCTCAAACAGCTCTATGAGCGGGCCCGTGCCGTCGACATCGCGCTGCTCAGCGTCGGCGATGTAGGCACCCAGGCTTCGATCTTCCGCCGCGGCATCCTCAACTGGTCGGACGCCAAGAGCCTCAAGGATGCCGGCGCCGTCGGCGATGTGCTCTGCCATTTCGTCGATGCCGACGGCAATGTGCTTGACCATCCCGTCAACCATCGCGCCATGGCCATCAATCCCGCCGACATCAGCAGGGTGCCGAAGGTGATCATCTCGTCGGGCGGCCTGCGCAAGATCCACGCCATCCGCGCCGGGATCGCGGCGACCAACGCCAAGCTTCTCATCACCGACGTCGCGGCCGCCCAGGCGCTGCTTGAGCTTCCTCCGCTCGAACAGGCCTCCTGACCCTCGCGATACGCCAGTGGCGGCGCGCCCACGGCCCATGGCTGCGCAAAACCTCCCAATCCTCCGCGGCCGCGATCAGGATATCCCGCGGCGGTAGGAAGCCGCCTTTTGGGTACCGGTCGATAAAAACGGAAATGTTGCGACCGATGCGTTACTGCGCCGTCCAGCCGCCATCCATCGGCAAGGTCGTGCCGGTGATCTGCCTGGCGGAATCCGAGCACAGGAACAGTGCCAACGCGGCAAGCTCCTCGACGGTGACGAATTCCTTCGTCGGCTGCGCGGCGAGCAGCACATCATGCTTGACCTGTTCCTCGGTCATGCCGCGCGCCTTCATCGTGTCGGGAATCTGTTTCTCGACCAGCGGCGTCCAGACATAGCCCGGCGCGATGGCGTTGACGGTGATACCGTCCTGCGCGACTTCCAGGGCAACCGTCTTGGTCAGGCCTGCAATGCCGTGCTTGGCCGAGACATAGGCCGACTTGAACGGCGAGGCGACGAGTGCATGCGCGGAAGCCGTGTTGATGATGCGGCCCCATTTGCGTGCCTTCATGCCCGGCACCACCGCCTTGATGGCGTAGAAGGCCGCCAGGAGATTGATGCGAATGATCGCTTCCCACTTGTCGTCGGGGAATTCCTCGATCGGCGCGACATGCTGGATGCCGGCATTGTTGACCAGGATGTCGAGGCCGCCGAACGCCGCCTCGGCGTCGCGAACCATCGCCGTGACGGCGGCGCCGTCCATCATGTTGGCATCGGAATAGCGGCACTTGACGCCGAAATCCTTCTCGATGCCGGCGCGCTCCTGCTCTATTGCCGCGGCATCGCCGAGGCCGTTGATGGTGACGTTGGCGCCCTCGGCGGCAAAGGCGCGGGCGATGGCCAGGCCTATGCCGCTGGTCGAGCCGGTGACGAGGGCATTCTTCGAAGACAGGGAACCCATGGTGATCTCGCGAGAAGTGGGAGGGGAACAGGAGGATATAATTGTGCGCCGCAGCATGACAATGACAGAGCCATGTGTCGATGCGATTACAGCCGGTCGACAGCCTCGGCGCGGCTCTCGACCGGCTCGAGACATGCTCGTCCGGCTGACACGGCACTGTCATGGTGCCGTGCAACATAATCGGCAGCGCATTCGCGCGGTCATCCTGAACGAAATTCGCCGACAGGACCTTGGGGGGGCAGCTTGGAAATCGCCGATGTCGTGAAGCGCGCCTATGCGATGCCGCTGACCAATCCGTCTTTTCCGCCCGGGCCCTACCGTTTCTTCGACCGCGAATACATCATCATAACCTATCGCACGACGCGCGAGGCGCTTGAGGCCGTCGTGCCGGCGCCGCTGGAAATCGACGAGCCGCTGGTCAAGTACGAATTCATCCGCATGCCTGACTCCACGGGCTTCGGCGACTACACCGAGACCGGCCAGGTCATTCCGGTGAAATACAAGGGCCAGCATGGCGGCTATGTCCATTCGATGTATCTCGACGACGACGCGCCGATCGCCGGCGGCCGTGAGCTCTGGGGTTTTCCGAAGAAACTGGCCAACCCGAAGATCGCCCATGAGGGCGAGGTGATCGTCGGCACGCTGCACTATGGCAGCGTTCTGTGCGCCACGGGCACGATGGGCTACAAGCACCGCGAAGCCGATCACGATTCCGTGCTCGCGGCACTCGCCGCGCCAAACTTCCTTATAAAGATCATCCCGCATGTCGACGGCACGCCCCGCATTTGCGAGCTGGTGCGCTACTACCTCACGGACATCACCCTGAAGGAGGCCTGGACGGCGCCCGCGGCACTCGATCTGCGGCCCCATGTCATGGCCGACGTGGCGAAGCTGCCGGTGCTCGACATCGTCTCCGCCGTCCACTTCAAGGCCGATCTGACACTTGGGCTGGGCGAGGTCGTCCACGACTATCTTGCCGATCACGACCGGGTCGCAACCAGCAAAGCCCAGCCGGAGAAAATTCGTGCTTGAACGCAATCGAAACAAGGAAGCCGCCGCCACCATCGAGGAGATCTCGGCGCAGTATGACCGCATCGCCCTGGTGTTCCAGGGTGGCGGCGCGCTTGGCGCCTATCAGGCCGGCGTCTACCAGGCGCTGGCCGATGCCGGCTGCGAGCCGAGCTGGCTGTCCGGCGTCTCGATCGGCGCCATCAATGCCTCGATCATTGCCGGCAACGAACAGAGCCGACGCCTGCAGCGGCTCGAACAGTTCTGGCAGACGATCTCCGGCCGCAAGATCTGGGCCTATACGCCGGAAGGCGACATCTACCGCGACATCCGCAACCGCACTTCGTCATGGATGACCATGACCATGGGCCAGCCCGGCTTCTTCAAGCCGCGTAATCCCAATCCCTGGTTCGAGCACCCGGGCGCCGAGGGCGCCACCAGCTTCTACGACACCGCCGAATTGAAGGACACGCTGGAGAGCCTGATCGACTTCGATATCCTCAATGACGGCAAGAAGCGGCTGAGCGTCGGCGCGGTCAATGTCCGCACCGGCAATTTCGTCTATTTCGATACCGAGAAGGTGCGCATCGGTCCCGAGCACATCATGGCCAGCGGCGCGCTGCCGCCCGCCTTTCCGTCCGTCCGCATCGAGGGCGAGTACTATTGGGACGGCGGCATCGTTTCCAATACGCCGCTGCAATATCTGCTCGATCAGGAAGAGGACCGGTCTTCCCTGGTGTTCCAGGTCGACCTGTTCAGCGCCCGCGGCGTGCTGCCGCGCAGCATGCCGGACGTGCTGTCCCGCCACAAGGACATCATGTATTCCAGCCGCACGCGCCAGAACACGGACAATTTCAAGCGCATCCATGGCCTGAAGATGCGCCTGCTCGATGCGCTGAAGCGCGTGCCCAGGGAGCAGCTGACGCCGGCGGAGGAAGCGCTGATCGCGGACTATTCGGATGCCGGCATCGTCAACATCGTGCACCTGATCTACCAGCACAAAGGCTATGAGGGGCACGCCAAGGACTATGAATTCTCCGGCACCTCGATGCGTGAGCACTGGGAGACAGGCCTGGAAGACACCCAGCGCACCTTGCGTCATCGCAAGTGGCTGACCTTGCCGACCAATGTCGATGGCGTCGCCATCCATGACCTGCATCGCGAAGACCCGACCTGAGACTTCGCAGGCCGAGGCTCTCGAAGGTTTCCTTCCTGACCGGGATTGCGCTGCTCGTATCGAGCGGCCGTCGCCAACGTTCGAGATTGGCTGAAGCCTCCAAACTTCGTCATCAACTCTGAGAAATGGCGGCGTCCCTTAGTCTAGCATTTAGGGTAACGACGATCTTTCGCATGACG
>NZ_JBWKRC010000003.1:0-771308 GCF_059419085.1 Mesorhizobium sp. GW821-FHT07A06 | reverse complement strand
TCGTGGCGGCCAAGCTCTTGGCTATCCTGCCCGAACTCGGCTCCATGACACGCCGTAAAGCTGCAGCCCTTGCTGGCTTTGCACCACACCCAAACGACAGCGGACAAAAGCAAGGCTACCGCAAAATCCGCGGCGGACGCCCTGATGTCAGAACCGCGCTGTTTATGCCCGCCCTGCGCGCCGCAGCTGGAAAGGGCGAGTTCGCCACCTTCTACAAACGCCTCGTCACCAACGGCAAAAAGCCAATGCTGGCAATCGCTGCCGTCATGCGAAAGATCGTCGTTACCCTAAATGCTAGACTAAGGGACGCCGCCATTTCTCAGAGTTGATGACGAAGTTGAAAAGCTTCGGCCAATCGCCAACGGTCGTCGTCAATCCAACACTGTAAGCTTCGTTTGTCGCAGTCGATTTACCGGATCAGAATCGCCCTCAAATCATTCACGTTCGTGCCGGTCGGCCCAGGCACGAACAGGTCGCCAACCGCATTGAACGCCGTCCAGGCATTGTTGCCGGCCAGCATCGCCTTGGCGTCGACACCGGTCGCGCGCATGCGCGACACGGTCGAGCCGTCGGCGAAGGCCCCGGCATTGTTTTCAGAGCCGTCGATACCGTCGGTGTCGGCTGCCAGGGCGTGAATGCCCTCCACGCCGTTGATGCCGATGGCGAAGGCGAGCAGGAATTCGGAATTGCGTCCGCCCTTTCCCTTGGCGCGCAGTGTCACCGTGGTTTCGCCGCCGGACAGGATCAGCACCGGCTTCCGGAAAGGCCGGTCGCGCGTCGCGACTTCGCGCGCGATCGCGGCATGAACTCCACCAACCTCACGCGCTTCGCCCTCGATGGCATCGGAGAGGATGACGGCTTCGACGCCTTGACGCTTCGCTTCCACTGCCGCCGCGTCCAGCGACACACCGGCCGAGGCGATCAGGTGAACCTCATTGCGCGAAAAGCGCCGATCGCCGGGATCCGGCGCATCGGCCGCCGGCGAATTGATATGCGCCATCACCGAGGCCGGCAGGTTAATGCCATAGGCCGATATCCAGGCCAGCGCGTCTTGACGGCTGCCGGTATCCGGCACGGTCGGGCCGGAGGCGACAAGGGCCGGATTGTCACCGGGAATGTCGGAGACAACCAGCGACACCACCTTGGCCGGCCATGCGGCGCCGGCCAGCCGGCCGCCCTTGATGGTCGAGACATGCTTGCGGATGGTGTTCATCGCCGCGATCGGCGCCCCGGAGGCGAGCAGCGCCTCGTTGACGGCGATCTCGTCGGCCAGCGTCAGGCCGCCGGCCGGTGACGGCAGCAGCGCCGAGCCGCCGCCGGAAATCAGCGCCACGACCAGATCGTCCGCGGTCAGCCCCTGGACCTTTGCAAGCAGGCGCCGCGAGGCTTCGAGGCCGGCGGCGTCCGGCACCGGATGCGCCGCCTCGATGATCTCGATGCGCTCGCATTTGGCGCCGTAGCCGTAGCGGGTAACGACCAGCCCTTCGATCGGGCCATCCCAGACTTTCTCAAAGGCCGCCGCCATCTGCGCCGAGCCCTTGCCAGCGCCGATGACGATGGTGCGGCCTTTGGGCTTCGCCGGCAGATGGTCCCGAATGGTCCGCTCCGGATCGGCGGCGGCGACCGCGGCTTCGAAGATGGAAGTGAGAAAGGCCTTGGGATCGAACACGGTCATTCGGATTCCGAAGGCAATGCAAGCCCACGCTTGTCGATACCGAGATGGTCGCACAGCGCATCGACCACAACGCCGTGATCCTCGCGCTCCGGCAGACCGGACACCGCAATCACGCCAATGACGCCGGCGCCCTTGACGGTGATCGGAAAGCCGCCGCCAGCGAGCACATAGTCCGAGATGTCGAGGCCCTCGCCGACCTTGAAGGTGCGGTCGGGGCGCTGCTGTTCCAGCACCATTCGATAGGTGCTTCTGAGGAAACGCCTGACGACATTGATCTTGCGCCGCGCCCAGTCAGGATTGGAAGCGTTCGAACCTGGCATCGCGGCATAGAAGAGCGGCCGGTCCCACAGCCTGATTTCGACGATGATGGGTAGGTTTTCAGCGATTGCACGATCGCGGATGGCCGAGCCGATCTTGAAGGCGACGGCCTCGTCGAAGGCGGGAAAGACCAGGGTCTCTTCCTGTCGCTTGATCAGTGCGATGTCGTCAGCAACGGCCATGTCGTTCCCCTGTCAACTTCGCCGCACGCTTTGACCGATGGCTGCCGCGGGGTCAAGTAATGAACGCACTTGGCGCTCTAATTCGCCAGATCGCTCTTGGCCGCCCGCCCTGCGATATAGACCTCGCGCACGGCGCGGTCGTCGCCCAGCGTCTGCAGCAGAAACAGTTCCTGCGCCAGCGTCTGCGCCGTTTCCATCCTGAGCCGCATCGCCGGCGTCGCCTTGGCGTCGAGCACGACGATGTCGGCGTCGGTGCCTTCGTCCAGCGTGCCGATCCTGTCGGCCATCGACAGTGCCTCGGCATTGCCGCGCGTGATCTGCCAGAAGGACTGGAACGGGTTGAGCTTCTCGCCGTGCAGGGCGATCACCTTGTAGCCCTCGTCCATGGTGCGCAGCATGGAGTAGTTGGTGCCGCCGCCGACATCGGTCGCGGCGGCGATCCGGAGGGCTTTGTCACGCGTGCGGTAGCGCTGATAATCGAACAGGCCGGAACCGAGGAACAGGTTCGAGGTTGGGCAGAACACCGCCACCGAGCCACTGTCCGAAAGCGCGTCCGCCTCACGCTCCGACAGATGGATGCAGTGGCCGAACAGGCTTTTTTTGCCCAGCAGCCCGTAGTGCTCGTAGACATCGGTGTAGTCGCGCGACCAGGGGTAGAGTTCCTGGGTGAAGGCGATCTCGGCGTGGTTTTCGGACAGGTGCGTCTGCATGTGCAAGTCGGGATGCTCGCGGCAGAGCGCTCCGGCCATCTCCATCTGCTCCGGCGAGGAGGTGATCGCGAAGCGCGGCGTGATGGCATAGTGCTGGCGCCCCTTTCCGTGCCATTCCGCGATCAGCGCCTTGGTGTCGTCATAGCCGGATTGCGGCGTGTCGAGCACACCGTCGGGTGCATTGCGGTCCATCATCACCTTGCCTGCGATGTTGAGCATGTTGAGGTCATGCGACTCGGCGAAGAAGGCTTCCGCCGAGGCCTTGTGCACCGAACAATAGGCGACCACCGTCGTCGTGCCGTGGCGGACCATTTCGTCGAGGAACAGGCGCGCTATGCGACGGCCATGCTGGGCGTTGGCGAATTTCGTCTCTTCCGGGAAGGTGTAAGTGTTCAGCCAGTCGAGCAGTTCGGCGCCATAGGACGCGATGATCTGCATCTGTGGGAAATGCACATGCGTGTCGATGAAGCCCGGCAACAAAAGGTGCGGCCGGTGGTCGATTTTTTTGACCCCCTCACCGGCCTGTTTTTCGACATCCACGTAGGCCCCCGCGGCAACGATCCTGCCGTCACGGATCAAAAGCCCGCCATCTTCCTCGTAACGCCAGGCCGAATGGTCATCGATGGTCCGCGGCCAGCGCACGAAGGACAGCGTGCGGCCGCGCAGAAGTGTCGAGGTCATGCCTATTTCCCTGCGCCTTCGAACCAGGCCACCAGCAACGCCCGTTCCTTGTCTGATATCTGCGAGACATTGGCGGGCGGCATGGCGTGGCTGCGGCCGGCCTGCAGATAGATCTCGCGGGCGTGGTTGGCTATGTTGGCGTCGGTATCAAGCATCACGCCCTTGGGCGCGTGATAGATGCCTTCATAGACCGGTTCCTGAGCATGGCACATCGAGCAGCGGCCGAGCACGGTGTCGCGCACGGCCGGGAAATGCGCCGAGGCGATATAGACTTCCGCCGAAGCGGACGCCTTCGGTTCGCCGGTCAACACCTTCGGCACGGTCGACAGCCAGATGATGATGATGAACAGGACAAGGGCTCCCAGCCACGTCCAGTGCGGATTGCCGGCACGCTTGTGCACGGTGTTGAAATAATGCCGGATCAGCACGCCGATGATGAACACCAGCGAGGCGATGACCCAATTGAACTGCGTGCCGAATGCCAGCGGATAGTGGTTCGACAGCATCAGGAACAGGACGGGCAGCGTCAGATAATTGTTGTGAAGCGAACGCTGCTTGGCGATCTTGCCGTATTTCGGATCGGGCTTGCGGCCGGCGATGAGGTCGGCAACGACGATCTTCTGGTTGGGAATGATGACCATGAAGACATTGGCCGACATGATCGTGGCGGTGATGGCGCCCAGATGCAGGAAGGCGGCGCGCCCGGTGAACAGGTGGGTCAGCCCCCAGGCGATGAACACCAGCACGCAGTAGAGCACCAGCATCAGGCCGGTGTCGCTTTTGCCAAGCGGTGAGCGGCACAACAGATCATAGACCACCCAGCCGACGCCGATCGTGGCCATGGACAAGAGGATGCCGACCGGCACCGACATCGGCAGCACGTTGGGATCGATCAGGAACAGATCGGCCCCGGCATAGTAGACCACGCACAGCATGGCGAAACCGGACAGCCAGGTGGCGTAGGATTCCCATTTGAACCACGTCAGATGCTCGGGCATCTCGGCCGGCGCCACCAGATATTTCTGGATGTGGTAGAAGCCGCCGCCATGCACCTGCCATTCCTCGCCGAAGGCGCCTACAGGCATGCCGGGACGCTGCCGCAGGCCGAGATCGAGCGCGACGAAATAGAAAGACGAGCCGATCCAGGCGATGCCGGTGATGACATGCAGCCACCGCACGGCGAAGCTCAGCCAGTCCCAGAAAATCGCGAAATCCATCATTGAAGTCGTCCCTGCCGATTGGGTGACTTTACGGTGTGGCGCGCAAACGGAAAGAGGCGAGGTGTACGATGACTTTCAAAAAAAAATGGAAAATACTACAGCGCCGCGCGTCCTCTTGGACGCGCAAAGGACGCTGTAGCACTTTGATCTGGCGCATGATCCTTTCCGAAAATCGATTCCGATTTTTCGGGGTCATGCGCTAGGCTGATCGCTGCAAACCGGCGAAGGTGCTCCGCATGGCCTATCTCGACAACATCGCCGTCTTCGTCCGCGTCGTCGAACTCGGCAATCTGTCGGCGGCGGGCCGCGACATGCGCATTTCGCCGGCGGTCGCCTCCAACCGCATCAAGGAGTTGGAGAAGCATCTGGGGGTGCGGCTGTTCAACCGCACGACGCGGCAATTGATGCCGACCGAGCATGGCACGGTGTTTTATGCCGGCGCCAAGCAGGTGCTGGAGGCTATCACCGAGGCCGAGGCCGCCGTCTCGGCCCTTTCCGGCCAGCCGCGCGGCACAATCCGCGTGACCGCGCCGCTTGGCCTCGGCCGGCGGCTCGTCGCCTCTGGCATTCCCGATTTCCACGATAAATATCCCGATATCGAGGTGCGGCTGAGGCTGTCGGACCACAATGTCGACATCATGAAGGAAGGCATCGATGTCGCCTTCCGGCTTGGCATCATCGAGGATTCCAGCCTTCGGATGCGCGGCATCATGGAATGCGAGCGCGTGCTGGTGGCGGCGCCGAAATATCTGGAAGCGCGCGGCGAGCCCGTGGAGCCGCAGGAACTGATCGGACGAAAGCACGACTGCCTTATGCTGCGCTATTCCGGCGCGCGCGAATATGTCTGGACCTTGCAAACGCCCACCGGGCCCCAGAAATTCGAGGTGCACGGACCTTACGACACGGATGACGGCGACGTGCTGACCGGGTGGGCGCTGTCGGGGCGCGGCATCATCAACAAGCCGCGCTTCGAGGTCGAACCGTTCATCCGCGACCGGCGGCTGAAGGTGATCCTGGCCAATACGCCACCGACGCCGGTACAGTTCGCCGCGGTCTATCCGCACAAGAAGCTGCAGGACCCGAAAGTGCGGCTGCTGCTGGATTTCATGGCCGAGCGCTGCCAGCGGCTGATCAACGACATTCTTGCCGGCAAATGATGGCTGACTGGAAACCATTTGCTGGCCGGCAAGTGAGCGGCAGTTGGCCCAGCGTCAGCGGTTGCCATCGCTGCGGGCGGCGAACATAGTCCCGGCTCCATTTCGTCTCGCAGGAACCATCGATGGACAACGGCGCCACAATGCATCTTGCCGTTTCGCTGCTGCCGGGGACTTCCGACCTGACGGGTGAACCGGAATTCCGCCGCCTTGTCCGGTTTGTGCAGCAAGCCGAAGCGGCCGTGCTCGACATGGTGCTGCTTGCCGATTGCGCCCCGGCTTCCGACAGCGGTACAGTGAACAATCCGATGCCCTTCGAAGCAACGACTTTACTCGCCGCGCTGGCAACGGTGACGAGCCGGATCGGGCTGGTCGCGGCGGCCTCGACAGTCGCCCACCAGCCCTACAATCTGGCACGCCGTTTCGCTTCGCTCGACATTATCAGCCATGGCCGCGCCGGCTGGAACGCGACGATGGCGCGGAGCCCTCGCGAGGCCGCCAATTTCAGCCGGCTGGAAGGATTTTCCGACACCGACTTTCGCCGCCGCGGCGAGGAATATATCGGCATCGTCCAAGGCCTGTGGCAGGGCTGGGACGCGGATGCGCTGCTGTTCGACAAGACCGGCGGACGCTTCCACGATCCCGGGAAAATGCACCTGCTCGACCACAAGGGTGAGTTCTTCTCCGTGCGCGGGCCGCTGAACGTCGCGCGTTCGCCGCAGGATACGCCGGTGCTGGTGTTCTCCGGTCTGTCGGAGCCTGACCTGGATATTGCGGCCCGCACCGCCGATGTCATCTTGCTGGACAGCGGGTCGGTCGAGAGCGCGAAAGTACGCCATGACGATCTGAAGCGTCGCGCCACGGCGGCTGGGCGCGATCCGGACGCTGTGAAGGTGCTGACGAATATCTCGCTCGCCCCCGATGACGGCTCGGCCACCGTGGCCGATAGGCTGGAAACCCAATTTCGTGCAAAAAGCTGCGACGGATTCATCATCCAGTTGTCACAGCTTTCGGTATTCGACGATTTCATCAATCGTGTCGCGCCGGAGTTGCGGCGCCGCGGCCTGTTTCGAGAGACCTATCGCGGGACAACGTTACGCTCGCATCTCGGATTGGCCGGCGGAGGTGAGCAATGACCGCGCAGATGAAGCTCGGCGCCTTCCTGTGGGCAACAGGCCACCACATCGCCGCATGGCGCCATCCGAAGTCCCATGTCACGGCCGGCATCGACATCGGCCATTACATCCAGCTGGCGCGCACGGCGGAAGCGGCCAAGTTCGATATGATCTTCTGCGAGGACGCAGCCGGGCTGCGCGAGGCTAATATCGGCATCGCCAGCCAGACGTCGCGCTCGATCGGCTTCGAGCCGATCAGCCTGCTGTCGGCGCTGGCTGTCCAGACCAGCCGCATCGGCCTCGTCTCCACCGCCTCGACGAGCTACAATGAGCCCTACGGCCTGGCGCGGACGTTTCTGTCGCTCGACCATCTGAGCGGCGGCCGCGCCGGCTGGAACCTCGTCACTTCGGCAAGTCCGATCGAAGCCGCCAATTTCGGCGCGACAGGTCTCAAGCCCCATGCCGATCGTTATGAACGAGCGCGCGAATTCGCCGAGGTCGTCACCGCTCTTTGGCACGGCAAGGCTTCAGGCCATGATGGCCACAGCTTTTCGGTGCGCGACCCACTCGACCTGCCGCGTTCGCCGCAGGGCGCGCCGGTCATGGTCCAGGCCGGCGCCTCGGATGTCGGCCGCGATCTTGCCGCCCGCACCGCCGACGTGGTGTTCACGGCGGCGCAGACCTTCGAGGAAGCCAAGGCCTTCTACGATGATCTCAAGGGACGCATGGCGACCTACGGGCGTGAGCCCGACGACATCAAGATCATGCCCGGCGTCTCGCCCGTGGTGGCGCAAACCGAGGCCGAGGCCCGCGAGAAGCATGAGGAATTGCAGGAGCTCATTCCCGACGATGTCGGCGTGGCGCTGCTCTCCAGCTATCTCAGCATCTCCGATCTCGGACGCTATCCGATCGACGGACCGCTGCCCGAACTGCCGGAGAGCGAGGGCATGAAGAGCCGGCAGGCACTGGTCGTCGAGCAATCGCGCCGCGACGGCCTTTCCATCCGCCAGCTTGCCCGCCATTTCGCCGGCGCGCGCGGCCATTGGCGCATCGTCGGCACGGCGGCGCAGGTCGCCGACGAGTTGCAGGCGCGGTTCGAGGGTGGTGCCGCCGACGGCTTCAACGTGATGCCGTCTTATTTCCCGGGCGAGCTCGATGCCTTCGCCACGCTGGTGGTGCCGGAACTGCAGCGGCGCGGTCTGTTCCGCCGGGACTATGAAGGCCTGACGCTGCGCGACCATCTGGGCTTGAAACGGCCGGCCTGAGCCGGCGGCTTCTATGCTTCGTCCATCATGCGGGCCGTGCCCGAAACCCTGATCGAGCTGCCTGTCTCGGGCGAGATATCGGCGTGCAGGCGCGAGCGCATGCCCATGTCCTCGCCTTGCACGACATCGATCGCGCCGCCATGCGGCCAGCCGATGTCGCGGAGGTAGCCGGCGAAGGCCGCCGTCGAGGCTCCCGTCGCCGGATCCTCATAGACGCCGCCAGAGGCAAAGGGATTGCGCGTGTGGAAAAGCCGTGGCGTTTCGGCATAGGCAAGCAGGATCGTCACCAGCCCTTCGCGCCGCATCAAGGCCTGGCCGGCTTTCAGATCGTAGCGCATGGCGGCCAGTGCCTCGCGCGACTTGAGGGCCAGCACAAGGTGGTCCGCGCCGCCATGGATCAGCGCCGGCGGAATCGCCGGATCGAGATCGGTCGCGGCATAGCCGAACAGCGCCAGCGCCTCGGCGATCAGCTCTGGCGGTGCCGGCCTGCTGCGTGTCGGCGGCGACTGCAACGCGGCGGCGACGTTCACGCCATCTCGGAAACCTTCGACGGTGATGCTGGCCTGGTTGAGGGTCAGCGGGAACGTTCCATCGCCAAATTGCCGGACGAAGGCGGCTCCCAAGGCAATTGTGGCGTGCCCGCAGAAGGGAACCTCGGTTTCCGGCGAGAAGTAGCGCACCCGCCAGCTCTCGCCGTCCGGTGCGGCAAAGGCGGTTTCCGAGAACCCGACCTCCGCCGCCAGACGCTGCATCTCGCCGGCTTCGGGCAAGACGTCGCCTATCAGCACCCCGGCGGGATTGCCGCCGGTGTCGCCATCCGAGAAGGCCGCGATTTTCAGGACGTCCATGTATTCTCACCTCATGCAGGAACGCCGGGTGGATACCGCAAATGCATTTTTCCCGCGATTGAAAACAGGCAGGCCAACGAGCAGCTTTTTGGCTAACCGGCCATGACCTTGTCCTGCTGACGGTTGGCATTTGACGGCGCGTTGTGAACCACCAGCGCCGTCATGATCTCGGCGGCGGCAAGTGCCGCGATGACTGGCGGGCGCTTGTCCTTGACGGCGTCGCCGCCGATCGGCGAGACGAGGCGGGAGAATTCGGCTTCACTGCCTTCAGCCGACTTCAGGAACCAGTTCTTGAACGTCGCTTTCTTGGTCTTCGAGCCGATCATGCCGACATAGGCAGCGTCGTTCCGTTTCAGCGCCTCGGCGACGATCAGGAAATCCAGCGCGTGGTCATGGGTGAGGATCGCGAAAGCCGTGCCGGCGGGGGCGTTTCGCACCTCGGCCTCGGGCATCGGCGTCAGCCGCGTCTCGACGGTCTCCGGCATGCCTTCCAGCGCCTCGGCCCGTGTCTCGATGACGACGCCGTGCACGGGAAGGAGTGCGATCGTCGACGCCAGCGCCTGGCCGACATGGCCGCCGCCGAAGATGTAGACATGCGGCAGATGCGCTTCCTCGGCTTCAGCCTCGGCAATCAGCCTCTGTTCGATTGCGTTGTCGATCAGCCGAATCAGGACTTCGACGCGCCCGCCACAGCATTGGCCGATCTCCGGCCCGAGCGGCACGTCGAGCGTGGCGCAAACTTCATCGACCTCGATGCGGGCTTCCTTGCCCTGCCGCTTGCGGCGAGGTGAAGACGCCACCATCTGCCTGGCCTTGTCGATCGCCATATATTCGAGCTGGCCGCCGCCGATCGTGCCTGATGTCGCCGATGGCGAGACGAGCATGAAGGCGCCCTTCTCACGCGGCGTCGAGCCTTTGGTGCCGGCCACTTCGACCAAAGCGAGGCGATCTTGGCCGGCAAGGAAGTCTTTCAGGCTTTGCACTTTCGAATTCATCGTTCGCATTCCCGTGCGGGAAACATAGGGTTTTTCGGCCTGAATTGCACGTTTGCCGAATTCAGGCGTTCGCCTCTCCTTTCAGCCGCTCGATCGCCATCAGCACGCGTTCCGGTGTTGCCGGCGCATCAAGGCGCGGGCAGATCTTGTGGTCGGCCACACTGGCCACCGCATCCGACAGCGCATGCAGCACCGACATGCCGAGCGGGAAGGGCGGCTCGCCAACCGCCTTGGACCGGTGGATCGTCGGCTCGCTTGCCTCCGGCCAGTCGGCCAAAGTGACGTTGAAGATCTTCGGCCGGTCGGAGGCGAGCGGGATCTTGTAGGTCGACGGCGCGTGGGTGCGCAGCCGACCCTTGTCATCCCACCACAATTCCTCGGTCGTCAGCCAGCCCATGCCCTGGATGAAGCCGCCCTCGACCTGGCCGAGATCGATGGCGCGGTTCAGCGAACGGCCGGTCTCGTGCAGGATATCGGTGCGTTCGACCACATATTCTCCAGTCAGCGTGTCGACCGAGACTTCCGAGCAGGAGGCGCCATAGGCGAAATAGTAGAAGGGACGGCCCTGTCCCTTGTCGCGGTTCCAGTGGATTTTCGGCGTCTTGTAGAAGCCCGCCGCCGAGAGCTGGATGCGGGCCATGTAGGCCTGCTTGACGAGATCGGCGAATGCGATCTCCTGGTTGCCGATGCGCACCCGGTTGGGGAGGAACAGCACCTGATCACGCGGCACCTGGTATTTTTCGGCGGCGAAATCGGTCAGCCGATCCTTGATCTGGCGAGCGCCGTTCTGTGCCGCCATGCCGTTGAGGTCGGTGCCGGATGACGCCGCCGTGGCCGAGGTGTTCGGCACCTTGCCGGTGGTGGTCGCGGTGATCTTCACCTGGTCGAGGTCGACCTGGAATTCTTCCGCTACCACCTGTGCCACCTTGACGTAGAGGCCTTGCCCCATCTCGGTGCCGCCATGGTTCAGATGCACCGAACCGTCGTTATAGACATGCACCAGCGCCCCAGCCTGGTTGTAGTGCGTGGCCGTGAAGGAAATGCCGAACTTGACCGGCGTGAGCGCCAGGCCGCGCTTGATGAAACGGCTGTTGGCATTGAAGGCCGATATCTCGCGCCGCCGTCGCGCATAGCTGGCGCTTTCCTCAAGTTCGGCTACGATACGCTGGATGATGTTGTCCTCGACCGTCTGGTGGTAGGGCGTGATGTTGCGGTCGCTGGTGCCATAGAAATTCTTCTTGCGGATCTCGAGCGGATCCTTGCCGACCGCGAAGGCAACCTCGTCGATGACGCGTTCGGCACCGACCATGCCTTGCGGGCCACCGAAGCCCCGGAAGGCAGTGTTCGACACGGTGTTGGTGTAGAGCGGCGCCGACTGGGCATGCACGGCCGGCCAGAAATAGGTGTTGTCGCAATGAAACAGCGCGCGATCCGTCACCGGGCCCGACAGATCCGACGAGAAGCCGCAACGCGCGGCGAACATGAAATCAACGCCGAGAATGTTGCCCTCGTCGTCGAAGCCGACTTCGTAGTCGACGAGGAAATCGTGGCGCTTGCCGGTGGCGATCATGTCGTCGTCGCGGTCGGGCCGGATCTTGACGGCGCGATGGTGTCTTTTGGCCGCGATGGCGGCGAGCGCGGCAAACTGGTTGCCTTGCGTTTCCTTGCCGCCGAACCCGCCGCCCATGCGGCGGATCTCCACGGTGATGGCATTGCTGGGCACGCCGAGCGCATGGCTCACCATGTGCTGGACTTCGCTCGGATGCTGGGTCGAGGAATAGATGGTGACGTCCTGGTCCTCGCCGGGAATGGCCATGGCGATATGGCCCTCGAGATAGAAATGCTCCTGGCCGCCGACGCGCATCTTTCCCTTCAGCCGGCGCGGCGCCGCCTTGATCGCAGCGGCGGCATCGCCGCGCCTCAAGGTAAGCGGCGGCGTGACGAGCTTGTCCTTCCTCGGATCGAGTTCGCCGATGTCGGTGACGAAAGGTAATTCCTTGTACTCTACCTTGGCCAACCTGGTGGCGCGGCGTGCCTGTTCGCGGGTTTCGGCGATAACGCAGAAGATCGGCTGGCCGAAGAATTCGACCTTGCCGTCAGCGAGCACCGGCTCATCGTGCCGACCGGTCGGCGAAATATCATTCTCGCCCGGCACATCCTTTGCCGTCAGCACATCGACGACTCCCGAAGCGGCGCGCACCGCCGAAAGGTCCATGCTGGTGATGGTGGCATGCGCGGCGGCCGAGAGTCCGAGGCAGCCATGCAGCGTACCCGCCGGTTCCGGCATGTCGTCGATATAGACGGCGGTGCCGCTGACATGCTTGTGGGCGGAATCATGCCGCTGATCGGTGGCAACGCCGCCGGTGATCTTCTCGGCCTTGAGATTTGACGTGGCGTGCTTGTTCATCAGGCAGCCTCGTTGCGTGACACCTGGAATGGTGCCCTGGTGCCGGTGGTTTCGACGAAGAAGCGCAACAACAGGTTTTTCGCGGCCAGAGCCCGGTATTCGGCTGACGCCCGCATGTCGGTGAGCGGGCTGAAATCCCTGGCGTACTCAGCCATCGCTGTCTCGACCGTCTCTTCGGTCCAGGGCTTGCCGAGGAGTGCCTGTTCAACGAAGGACGCCCGTTTTGGCGTCGCCGCCATGCCGCCATAGGCGATGCGCAGGTCGGCGACCGTGCCGTCCCTGGCCAGGGTCAGGAAAAAGGCGCCGAGGGCCGCGGTGATATCCTCGTCGCGGCGCTTGGTGATCTTGTGCACCGCGAACTTCGTGTCCTTGGCCGGCACGGGAACGTGTACCGACTCAACGAACTCGCCCGGCTGCCGGTCCTGCTTGCCATAGGCAATGAAGAAGGTTTCCAGCGGGATCGTGCGCCGCTTCTTGCCCTTGCGCAGGGTCAGGCGCGCGCCAAGCGCGATCAAGGGCGGCGGCGTATCGCCGATCGGCGAGCCGTTGGCGATGTTGCCGCCGATTGTGCCCATGTTGCGCACCTGTTCGCCACCGATGCGATCGAACAGCGGCCCCAGCGCCGGGATGCGTTTGGCCAGCGTCGAGAAGGCTTCAGAATAGGTGACGCCGGCGCCGATCGATATGACGCCCTTGTCCTCGGAGATGGTGCGCAGCCCGTCCAGATTGCCGATGAAGATCACCGGCGAGATGTCGCGCATGTGCTTTGTCACCCACAGGCCGACATCCGTGGAGCCGGCAACGACCGTAGCGCCGGGTTCCTTGTCCAGCAAGGCGGCGAAGTCGTCGACATTGGCCGGCACGATGAGACGCTTCTTGCCCGACCCGATCTCGACACGGGCGCCGTCATGCATGGCTTCCAGCCTCGCCGTGATCGCTTTGCGCTCCACCGCCAGCGGATCTTTTGCCGCCTTGCCGTAGCTGGAGATGGCGTGCGCCGCGCGCATGATCGCCTCATAGCCGGTGCAGCGGCAAAGATTGCCTTGCAAGGCCTTTTCGATGGCCGCGTTCGACGGGTCTGGAGACTTCATCCACAGGCCATAGAGCGACATGACGAAGCCCGGCGTGCAGAAGCCGCATTGCGAACCGTGGAAATCGACCATCGCCTGCTGGACGGGATGCAGCTTGCCTGGCTCGCCGCGCAGATGCTCGACCGTCACGACATGGGTGCCGTCGAGCGAGCCAAGGAAGCGGATGCAGGCATTGACGCTTTCATAAACCAGCCCGCCGGCGGAGAGCTTGCCGACAAGCACCGTGCAGGCGCCACAATCGCCCTCGGCACAGCCTTCCTTGGTGCCGCGCAGCGAACGGTCGAGGCGCAACCAATCGAGCAGGGTCGCGTCGGGAGCCACCGACGTCAGCACGACATCGCTGCCATTGAGGATGAAGCGGATTTCGTTTCGGACGGTGACCTTGGCCATGCCTCAGCTCCCCCTGTAGGTCGAATAGCCGTAGGGTGAGATCAGCAAGGGTACGTGATAGTGCACCGCCTCCGCCATGCCGAAGCGGATCGGCACGCTATCCAGGAAAGCGGGCTCGGGCAGCTTTGTGCCCTGGCCGCGCAGATAGTCGCCAGCCGCGAACACCAGTTCGTATTCGCCGGTGCGGAACTCAGCGCCTACCAGCAGCGGCGCGTCGCAACGGCCATCGGCATTGGTTGCGACAGTCTTCAGATGTTTCCTGGCCGAACCGTCGAGACGATAGAGTGCGATCGACAGTCCGGCCGCCGGCTTGCCGGTCGCCGTGTCCAGCACATGGGTCGTCAGGCGCCCGCCATCGGCTTTCGACGTTTCAGCCATTGGCCGCCTCCCATCCAGGTACATCAGAACAACAGTGATGAATTGTGCGCCAATTAAAGGCGATGCATAAGTCCCGGTCGAGCGGAGTGCGACAAAAACACTTTCAAAAATTTTCGGGGGAATGCGAGAAGCACCCTTTCGATATCCTGATCATACTTCGGGCGATGCCCGGCGGGAGGGACGATGCGTTACGAAAGAGACATGCGTGGCTACGGAGCCAATCCGCCGGATCCGAAATGGCCAGGCGGTGCGCATGTCGCCGTACAGTTCGTGGTCAACTACGAAGAGGGCGGCGAAAACTGCGTGCTCCACGGCGACAAGGCATCGGAAGCCTTCCTGTCGGAAATCGTCGGCGCCGCACCCTGGGTGGGCCAGCGCCACTGGAACATGGAATCGATCTATGAATATGGCGCGCGGGCCGGCTTCTGGCGGCTGCTTCGCCTGTTCAGCGAGCAGCAAGTGCCTGTGACCTGCTACGGCGTCGCCACCGCGCTGGCACGCTCGCCCGACCAGGTCACGGCCATGCAGGACGCCGGCTGGGAGATCGCTTCGCATGGGCTGAGATGGATCGATTACCGCGACCACAGCGCCGCGGACGAGCGCGGCGACCTCGAAGCGGCGATCAGGCTGCATTACGAAGTGACAGGCCAGCGCCCGACCGGCTGGTATACGGGCCGCACCTCGGTCAACACGGTGCGTCTGGTCGCCGAGGAAGGCGGCTTCGACTATGTCTCCGACACCTATGATGACGAACTGCCTTACTGGTTCGAGCATGCAGGCGGCACGCAGCTCATCATCCCCTATACGCTCGACGCCAACGACATGCGCTTCGCCACGCCACAGGGCTTCAACTCGGGCGATCAGTTCTTCGCCTATCTCAAGGACAGTTTCGACACGCTCTATGCCGAGGGCAAGGCCGGACGGCCGCGCATGATGAATATCGGCCTGCATTGCCGGCTCGTCGGGCGCCCGGGCCGGGTCGCGGCGCTGAAGCGCTTCGTCGACTATGTGAAGTCTCACGACAAGGTCTGGCTGGCGCGGCGCATCGACATCGCCCGCCACTGGCAAGAGAACCATCCTTACAAGCCGGCGGCACTCAGGCCGTCGAAGATGGAATTCGAGACATTCGTCCACACGTTCGGCGGCGTGTTCGAGCATTCGCCGTGGATTGCCGAACGGGCCTACGAACTGGAACTGGGTCCGGCGCACGACACGGCAGGCGGCCTGCACAATGCGCTTTGCCGCGTCTTCCGTGCCGCCAGCGAAACCGAGCGGCTCGGTGTGCTCAACGCCCACCCAGACCTTGCCGGCAAGCTGGCCAAGGCCAAGCGGCTGACGGCGGAATCGACCCGGGAACAAGCTTCGGCCGGCCTCGACGCGCTGACGGACAAGGAACGCGAACTGTTCTCCAAGCTCAACGCAGCCTACGTCACCACCTTCGGCTTCCCCTTCATCATCGCGGTGAAGGGCAAGACCAAGGAGGAAATCCTGGCGGAATTCGAGGCGCGCATCGGCAACAGCCGCGGCGTCGAATTCGAAACCGCCTGCAAACAGGTCGAGCGCATCGCGCTGCTCCGCCTCAGGGACATGCTACCGCAATAGGTTTGAAACCATGGATACGATCAGGATGCCCGACCGAACCTACTACGCGCCGCATGGCGGCCATTCCGGTCAATCCGAACTGCTGACAGGCCGTGCCGTCTTCACGGAGGCCTACGCCGTCATCCCCAAGGGCGTGATGCAGGATATCGTCACCAGCGCCTTGCCGTTCTGGGACAAGACCCGCGTCTGGATCCTGTCTCGGCCGCTGTCCGGCTTCGCCGAGACGTTCTCGCAATACATCGTCGAGGTCGCGCCCGGCGGCGGCAGCGAGCGGCCGGAGCCCGATGCCGGCGCCGAGGGTGCCCTGTTCGTGGTCGAAGGCGAATTGACGGTCATGCTTGCCGGCAGGAAGCATGTCTTGCGGCCAGGCGGCTTCGCCTTCCTGCCGCCGTCAAGCGGCTGGACAGTTCGCAACGAAAGCACGGCCGCCGTCCGTTTCCACTGGATTCGCAAGGCTTACGAAGCGGTCGACGGCCTCGATATGCCTGAAGCCTTCTTCACCAACGAGCAGGATATCGCGCCTTCGCCGATGCCTGGCACCGAAGGCCGCTGGGCCACGACACGGTTCGTCGATCCGGCCGATTTGCGCCACGACATGCACATGACCATCGTTACGCTCGAGCCCGGCGCCGTCATTCCCTTCGCCGAGACGCATGTGATGGAGCACGGGCTCTATGTGCTGGAAGGCAAGGCGGTCTATCGCCTCAACCAGGACTGGGTCGAGGTCGAGGCCGGCGACTATATGTGGCTGCGCGCCTTCTGCCCGCAGGCCTGCTATGCCGGCGGCCCCGGCAAATTCCGCTATCTGCTCTACAAGGACGTCAACCGGCACGCCAAGCTCGGCGGGGCTGGCATCGGCGGCCACTCGCGGTGACCCGCTCCATCCCGGCTCATATCGTCGCGCGGCCGCTGACCCGCGAGGCCTTTGCCCCCTTTGGCGATGTCATCGACATGGGCGGCGACAACCATTACCCGATCAATGGCGGCAAGGCCGAGCGCTACCATGATCTGGCGACCGCCGAGGCGACGGGACCGAACGCGCGGGTGCTGATCTCCATGGTGCGCGGCACGCCTTACGAAATACCGCTCAAACTGACCATGGTCGAGCGCCACCCCTTCGGCAGCCAGGCCTTCATTCCGCTGTCGCCGCGCCCATTCCTGGTCGTCGTCTGCCATGACGGCAAGGAGGGGCCGGGCGAACCGCATGCCTTCATCACCGCGCCGGGACAAGGCGTCAACTATTCCCGCAATCTCTGGCACGGCGTGCTGACGCCGCTTGGCGAGGCTCAGGATTTCCTGATCGTCGACCGTGGCGGCGACGGCTCCAACCTCGAAGAGTTCCATTTCTCGCACGCTTACGAGATCCATCTCCCTTGATCTTTGTGCATGTCGCCACCCAAAACCGCGGGCACTTTTGGCCGACATGCAGCAGGAGACCCGTCATGACCGACATTTCACTGATCGACCGCCTGCTCGACGTCATCGAGCACGACATCGTTCCGAAGACGGCGGAAGGCGTCGCGCACGGCAACAAGCTGTTCGGCGCGGCGATCCTGCGCAAGGACGACCGCTCGCTGGTGCTGGCCGAGACCAACAACGAGATCGAAAACCCGCTCTGGCACGGCGAGGTGCATTGCCTGAAGCGGTTTTATGAAATGCCCAGGGCCGAGCGTGTCGATACCAAGGACGCGCTGTTCATCGCCACGCATGAACCCTGCTCGCTCTGCCTTTCGGCGATCACCTGGACCGGCTTCGACAATTTCTACTACCTCTTCAGCCACGAGGATTCGCGCGACAGTTTCGCCATCCCGCACGATCTGAAAATCCTGAAAGAGGTCTTCACCCTCGACCCCGGCGGCTACAATGCCGAGAATGCCTACTGGAAGAGTTTTTCGATCCGCAGGCTTGTGCGCGCGCTGCCCGAGGCCGAACGCCAACGGCTGGAAACGCGCATCGGCACCATCTCGGCACGCTACGACGAACTGTCCGAAGCGTACCAAGCGAGCAAGGCCGAGAACGATATTCCGCTGAATTGAGAGAATGAAGCGGTAGCAGCACAGGTCGCATATTTCGCTGCTCCAGTCGCGAATGGCGATTGAAAGTTGCCGTGCCGCGGGGCGTTATGCGCAGCATGAAAACCATTACCGAATTCCCCCGCAAAGTCGTCGAATTTCCTGACATGGGCATCGTCATGCCGGATGGCTGCCGGCTGTCGGCGCGGGTGTGGATGCCGGAAGATGCCGGCGACGATCCGGTGCCTGCCATCCTCGAGCATCTGCCCTACCGCAAGCGCGACGGCACCATCTTTCGCGATCAGCTGACGCATCCCTATTTTGCCGGCCACGGCTACGCTTCGATCCGCGTCGACATGCGCGGCAATGGCGATTCCGAAGGGCTGATGGACGACGAATATTCCGAGCAGGAGTTGCAGGACGCATGCGACGTCATCGCCTGGGCGGCGGCTCAGCCCTGGTGCAACGGCAATGTCGGCATGATGGGCATCTCCTGGGGCGGCTTCAACTGCCTGCAGGTGGCGGCCAAGCAGCCGCCTGCGCTGAAGGCGGTGATCAGCCTGTGTTCGACCGTCGACCGCTATGCCGACGACATCCACTACAAGGGCGGTTGCCTGCTGATCGAGAATTTCGGCTGGGCCTCGACGATGCTGTCCTTTTCGTCGCGGCCGCCGGACCCGCTGATTGCCGGCGACAACAGATGGCGGGACCTGTGGCTGACCCGTCTGGAGAACCAGTCGTTCCTCGCACCGCTGTGGCTGAAGCACCAGCACCGCGACGCCTATTGGAAACGCGGCTCGATCTGCGAGGATTTTTCCGCCATTCATGCCGCCGTACTGTCGATCGGCGGCTGGCATGACGGCTACCGCAACACGATCTCGCACCTGGTGACCAACATCGAGGCGCCGGTAAAGGGCATCGTCGGCCCGTGGATCCACAAATATCCGCATTATGCCGGCCCCCGCCCGGCCATCGGCTTTTTGCAGGAAGCCCTGCGCTGGTGGGACCATTGGCTGAAGGGCGCCGAGACCGGCGTCGAGAACGATCCCGCCTACCGCGCCTATGTGATGGACAGCGTGCGCCCGGCACGTTGGCACCCGGAGCGGCCAGGCCGCTGGGTGGCAGAGACAGAATGGCCCTCGCCCACAATCAAGAGCCAGACGATCGATCTGCTCCCCAAGGGAAGCCGACCTGCCATCGTCGCCTCGCCGCAGAATTGTGGTCTCGCCGGCGGCGAATATTTTCCGTTCACCTTCGGACCCGAATTGCCGGGCGACCAGCGCCCCGACGATGCGCTGTCGGTCTTTTTTGATCAGCCACTGCTCACGGAGCCGATCGACATCGTCGGCGCGCCGGTAGTCGAGGTCACGTTCTCTTCCGACCGCCCACAGGCCAACATCGCGATCCGGCTGTGCGACGTGCATCCCGACGGCGCTTCGGAACTGATCTCCTACGGCGTGCTCAACCTGACGCACCGGGCGTCGCACGAATTTCCGCGGGCGCTGGTGGCGGGCGAAACCGCTTCGGCGCGCGTCGTGCTCGATCAATGCGCCTATCGCGTGCCGGCGGGCCACCGGCTGCGCATCGCGGTGTCGAACGCCTACTGGCCTGTCATCTGGCCCTCGCCACAGCCGGTACAGCTCGCCTTGTCGGCGGCGACGCTGGCCCTGCCGCTGCGCCCGCTGGCGACAGGCGACGAAACGACGTTCGCCGAGCCGGAAGGCGCTACGCCCTGGGCCACGGAAATGGTCCGGCCCGCCAATTCCGAACGCCATGTCGATCGCGACGAAAAGACGGGGATCGTCACGCTTTCCATATCTGATGATTTTGGCGAGGTGCGCGATCTCGACCATGGCCTGGTCAACGGCAGCATCGCCCGCGAGACCTGGGCGATCCATCCAGACGATCCGCTGTCCGCCTCGGGAAAAACCCATTGGACCCAGACCCTGTCGCGGAATGAATGGTCGGTCCGCACCGAGACATGGGCAGAGATGCGGTCGGACGCGGAAAACTTCATCCTCAGCGCCAGAATCGAAGCCTATGAGGGTGAAAAAATCGTGTTCGAGCGCAATTTCGAGGAAAAAATTCCACGCGCGCTCGTTTGAGATCCCAAGCCGTTGGTCCAAATGCGACGTACGATTTACGCCACGGCATGTCGCATTCGGTCTTGCTTACGGCATTGGCTTACCCTCATTATTCAGGGAGAATTAAAAACAAAAATCGACCGCAGAGTCGAACCAACAGAGTGAGGAACTCAAAATGTCAAACGAACTGGAATTCCTTAGCCGGCGTGTCGCAGCAGGCAAGCTGAGCCGTCGTGACTTTCTCGGCAGGGCGGCGGCACTCGGCATCGCGGCACCTTTCGCCAACTCGCTTCTTTCAAGTGCGGCGCGCGCGGCAGGCCCGGTCAAGGGCGGCACGCTGAAAGCCGGCCTGGTCGGCGGTGAATCCACCAACAGCCTCGATCCGGCGCTGATGATGACGCAGGTGCCGTTCGCCTTCGGCAAGTGCTGGGGTGAAATGATCGTCGAGCTGTCCCCGGACGGCAAGCTCGAGAACCGCATCGCCGAGGACATCGGCTCATCCAAGGACGCGAAGGTCTGGACGCTGAAGATCCGCGACGGCGTCGAGTTCCACAACGGCAAGACCGTGACCGCCGAGGACGTGGCGGCCACGCTTGAGCGCCATTCCGACGAGAAGTCGAAATCCGGCGCGCTCGGCTACATGAAGGGCATCGAGACCATCAAGGCTAGCGGCAAGGAAGTGGTGCTGACCCTGAAAGAGGCCAATGCCGACCTGCCCTACCTGCTCAGCGACTATCACCTGATCGTCCAGCCCAATGGCGGCAAGGACAAGCCCGATGCCGGCATCTCGGCCGGCCCGTACGTGGTCAAGACCAACGAGCCCGGTGTGCGCCACGGCGGCGAGCGTTTCGCCAACTACTGGCAGGGCGACAAGATGGGCCATGCCGACCAGATCGAAGTCATCGTCATCAACGACGCCACGGCGCGCACGGCCGCCCTGCAGGGCGGCCAGGTCAACATGATCAACCGCGTCGAGCCGAAGATCGTCGACCTGATCAAGCGCGTGCCGGGGGTGACCATCCGCAACCATGCGGGTCCGGGTCACTATGTCTTCATCATGCATTGCAATACAGCGCCGTTCGACAACAACGACCTCAGAATGGCGCTGAAGCTCGCTATCGATCGCGAGGAGATGCTGACCAAGGTGCTGCGCGGCTATGGTTCGCTCGGCAACGACTTCCCGATCAACGCCGCCTACCCGCTGTTCACCGAGATCGAGCAGCGCAAGTACGATCCGGACAAGGCCAAGTTCCACTACAAGAAGTCGGGCCATGACGGCACCGTGCTGCTGCGGACCTCGGACGTTGCCTTCCCGGGCGCGGTCGATGCCTCCCAGCTCTTCCAGCAGAGCGCGGCCAAGGCCGGCATCAAGATCGAGCTCAAGCGCGAGCCCGGCGACGGCTACTGGAACGAGGTCTGGAACAAGCAGCCCTTCTGCGCTTCCTACTGGGGCGGGCGTTCGACGCAGGACCAGATGTACTCGACCGCCTATCTGTCGACCGCCGACTGGAACGACACGCGTTTCATGCGGCCGGACTTCGACAAGATGGTGCTCGCGGCGCGCGCCGAACTGGACGAGGCCAAGCGCAAGCAGATGTACCACGACATGGCTGTGATGGTGCGCGACGAAGGCGGCCTGATCCTGCCGATGTTCAACCAGTTCATCGACGCCACCGGCGCCAAGGTCGATGGCTGGGTGGATGATCCGCACCAGGAACTGATGAACGGCTACGCCTTGGCGAAGTGCTGGCTGCAGGCCTGAGTCCGGCTTTGCAGAGATGTCTTCACCCATCCTGAAACTAATCGCCCAGCGCATTGCGCTGGGCATCCTCCTTCTGTTGGCCATATCGGTCCTCATCTTCGCCGGCACCCAGATCCTGCCCGGCGACGTCGCACAAGCCATTCTGGGACAATCGGCGACACCGGAATCGCTCGCCAATCTGCGCGAGCAGCTCGGGCTGAACGATCCGGCCTATGTCAGGTATTTCCATTGGCTCGGCGGCGTGCTGACCGGCGACCTCGGCACGGCCATGTCGAGCGGCCAGGATATCGCCACGTCGATCAAGGGGCGGCTGTGGAACACGCTGTTCCTCGCCTTCTGGGCGGCGGTCGTGGCGGTGCCGCTGGCGATCATCCTCGGTCTGATCGCCGTGCGCTTCCGCAATGGCTGGGTCGACAAGCTGATCTCCGGGCTGGCGCTCGCCTCCACCTCCTTCCCCGAATTCTTCATCGGCTACCTCCTGGTCTATTTCTTCGCCGTGAAATGGCAGATCTTCCCGGCCATATCGACCGTTTATGACGGCATGCCGTTCGGCGAGCGGATGCAGGCCATCGCGCTTCCGGCGACGGCGCTCACCCTGGTGGTGCTCGCCCATATGATGCGCATGACCCGCGCGGCGATCCTCAATGTCATGCAGTCGGCCTATGTCGAGACGGCTGAGCTCAAGGGCCTTTCGGCCTTCGCGGTCATCCGCAAGCACGCCTTCCCGAACGCGATCGCGCCGATCATCAACGTCGTCATGCTCAATCTCGCCTATCTCATCGTCGGCGTGGTCGTGGTCGAGGTGATCTTCGTCTATCCCGGCATGGGGCAGTATCTGGTCGACCACGTCACCAAGCGCGACGTGCCGGTGGTGCAGGCGGTCGGCCTGATCTTCGCCGCCGTCTACATCAGCCTCAACATCATCGCGGACATAGCGGCGATCGTCGCCAATCCGCGTCTCAGACATCCAAAGTGAGGGGGCGGGCATGCTCGATATAAAACGCATCCCCATCCCCGCCCTGATCGGCCTGGTGCTGACCGCCCTGTTCGTGCTGGCGGCGGTCTTCGCACCGTTGATCGCCCCGCACGCCAATGCCGAGATCGTCGGCGACGTCTGGGAGCCGATGTCGGCAACGCATTGGCTGGGCACCGACAATCTCGGCCGCGATCTCTTGTCGCGCATGATCTACGGCGCCCGCATCACCTTGTTCATCGCCGTGCTGGCCACAGCGCTGTCCTTCTCGCTCGGCGCCATACTCGGTTTCTCGGCGGCGGTGTTCGGTGGCTGGTTCGACACGATCCTGTCGCGCCTCGTCGATCTCCTGATGTCGATCCCGACACTGATCATGGGCCTGGTCGTGCTCTCCGTGCTGCCGACGAACCTGGTGACGCTTATCCTGGTCATGGGCATCCTCGACTCGACACGCGTCTACCGCCTGTCGCGCGCGGTCGCCGTCGACATCAACGTCATGGACTATGTCGAGGCGGCAAAGCTGCGCGGCGAAGGCAGTGCCTGGATCATCTTCCGCGAAATCCTGCCCAATGCGCTGTCGCCGCTGGTTTCGGAACTCGGCCTGCGCTTCATCTACGCGGTGCTGTTCCTGTCGACGCTGTCCTTCCTCGGCCTTGGCGTGCAGCCGCCGGACGCCGACTGGGGTGGCATGGTCAAGGAGAACAAGGACGGCATCGTCTTCGGCATTGCCGCCGCGCTCATTCCGGCGGGGGCGATCGCGGCGCTCGCCATCTCGGTCAACCTTGTCGCCGACTGGATCCTCAACCGCACGACAAGCCTGAAGGGAGGACGCGGGTGATGGCCGACAGCAAAGCGAAACCCGGACAACCCAAGCCAGGCGTGCTGCTCGATATCAGGAACCTGCGCATCGAGGCCACGGTGTACCCGCCCGGCGAGGCGCCAAAGAACATCGTGCTGGTGCACGATGTCTCGCTGACGCTGGAAAAGGGCAAGGTGCTGGGCCTGATCGGCGAGTCCGGCGCTGGCAAGTCGACCATCGGTCTGTCTTCCATGGGCTATGGCCGCGGCGGCGTGCGCATCACCGGCGGCGAGGTGATCCTAAATGGCCGCGACATCCTGAAGGGCGGCAAGGAAGGCTTCCGCAAGCTGCGCGGCCGAGAGGTCTGCTACGTGGCGCAATCGGCGGCGGCCGCCTTCAATCCAGCGCACCGGCTGATGGACCAGGTGGTGGAAGCCACGCTGCTGCACGGCACGGCGACACGCGCCGAGGCGGAAAAGCGCGCTGTGGCACTGTTCAAGAAGCTCAGCCTGCCAAACCCCGAAACCATCGGCGAACGCTTTCCACACCAGGTCTCGGGCGGCCAGTTGCAGCGCGTGATGACGGCAATGGCGCTGTGCTCGGAACCGGACCTGATCGTCTTCGACGAGCCGACGACGGCGCTGGACGTGACGACGCAGATCGACGTTCTGTCGGCGATCAAGGACGCCATCCGCGACACCCATGTGGCGGCGCTCTACATCACCCACGACCTTGCCGTCGTCGCCCAGGTCTCCGACGAAATCATGGTGCTGCGCCACGGCCGGCTGGTCGAATGGGGCGGTACAAGGCAGATCATCAAGGAGCCGCGCCAGGAATACACCAACGCGCTGGTCTCGGTGCATGAGATCGAACATGCCGAACAGAAGCCGGGCGCGACACCGTTCCTGTCGGTGAAAAACGTCACCGCCGCCTATGGCGGCGGCCAGGTCAAGGTGCTGAAGAACGTCTCGGTCGATATCTACCCCGGCCAGACGCTGGCCGTGGTCGGCGAATCCGGCTCCGGCAAGTCAACGCTGGCGCGCGCCATCACCGGACTTTTGCCGCCCGAGCAAGGCAACGTCACCTTCGATGGGCGGCCGCTGGCCAACCGGCTTGCCGACCGGCCGAAGGAGGACCTGCGCCAGTTGCAGATGATCTACCAGATGGCCGACGTGGCGATGAACCCGCGCCAGACCGTCGGCACCATCATCGGCCGCCCGCTCGAATTCTATTTCGGCATGCGCGGCCGCGAACGCGACAAGCGCGTTGCCGAACTGCTCGACGAGATCGAGATGGGCAAGGGTTTCCTCGACCGCTATCCGGCCGAGCTTTCGGGCGGCCAGAAGCAGCGCGTGTGCATCGCGCGTTCGCTTGCCGCCAAGCCGAAGCTGATCATCTGTGACGAAGTGACATCGGCGCTCGATCCGCTGGTGGCGCACGGCATATTGAAGCTGCTGCTGAACCTGCAGCAGCACGAAAAGGTCGCCTATCTCTTCATCACCCACGACCTGGCGACGGTGAAGTCGATCGCCGATTCGATTGCGGTGATGTATCGCGGCGAAGTGGTGCGCTACGGCTCGAAGAGCAAGGTTCTCACGCCGCCTTTCGATGCCTATACGGACCTGCTCTTGTCGTCGGTTCCGGAAATGGAGATCGGCTGGCTGGAAAAGGCCATCAAGGGGCGGCGCATGGCCAGCGCGGGGAACTGAGAATTCAGGAGGGCGAGCGGGTTTTCCGCCCGGGATTGCGCTAAACAAACAAAGGGATAGGCTGAAGCGACTGGCCGGGGAGCGACCATCGTCATCAGCATGCAACACTAGGGCGCCACACGTCCTTCCGGACAGGCGCCGCCGGTGTGACTTTATTTTCAACAAGGGGTAGGACATGAAGACTGAACTCGACCATCTCGCTGAGCTCGCCGGCCAGGGCTGGATATCACGTCGCGACTTCCTTGGCCGCACCGCGGCGCTGGGTGTGTCGGCGGCGCTGGCAACGACGCTGGCCGGGAAAGCCTTCGCACAGACGCCGGTCAAGGGCGGCATCCTCAAGGCCGGCCTGCAGGGCGGTGAATCGACCAACAGCCTCGATCCCGCGCTGAACCTCAGCCAGGTCACCTACAGCTTCGGCAAGCAGTGGGGCGAATATCTGGTCCGGCTGATGCCGGACAACAGCCTGACCAACATGATTGCCGAGGAGATCGGCGCTTCCAAGGACGCCAAGACCTGGACGATCAAGGTGCGTGACGGCATCGAGTTCCACAATGGCAAGACGGTGGCCGCGGAAGACATCGCCGCCACGATCGAGCGCCATGCCGACGAGAAGTCCAAGTCCGGCGCGCTCGGCATCCTCAAGAACATCAAGGGCGTCAAGGCGAGCGGCAAGGAAGTCATCGTCACGCTCGGCGATGCGGACGCCGACTTCCCCTACCTCATGGCCGACTACCATCTCGTCATCCAGCCGAATGGCGGCAAGGACAATCCGAATGCCGGCATCAGCGCCGGCCCCTACAAGGTCACCGTCAACCAGCCAGGCGTGCGCCATGGCGGCGAGCGCTTCGCCAACTACTGGCAAGGCGACAAGCTGGGCCATGCCGACCAGATCGAGATCGTCGTCATCAATGACGCCACGGCGCGGCTGGCCGCGCTGCAGGGCGGCCAGGTGCACATGATCAACCGCGTCGAGCCAAAGGTCGTCGACCTGGTCAAGCGCATCCCGGGCGTCACCATCGAGAACGTGTCGGGCAAGGGCTACTATCCGTTCAACATGTTCTGCGATACGGCGCCGTTCGACAACAATGACCTTCGCATGGCGCTCAAGCTCGCCATGGACCGTGATGAATTGCTGGAAAAGATCCTGCGCGGCTACGGCTCGGTCGGCAATGACTTTCCGATCAATGAAGCCTACCCGCTGTTTTCCACCGACATCGAGCAGCGCAAGTTCGATCCGGAAAAGGCGGCGGCGCTCTACAAGAAGTCGGGCCACAGCGGCTCCATCCTGCTGCGCACCTCCGACGTCGCCTTCCCCGGCGCCGTTGACGCGGCCCAGCTCTACCAGCAGAGCGCCGCCAAGGCCGGCATCAAGATCGAGATCAAGCGCGAGCCGGGCGACGGCTACTGGTCGGAAGTCTGGAACAAGCAGCCCTTCTCGCTCTCCTACTGGGGTGGGCGCGCCACGCAGGACCAGATGTATTCCACCGGCTACGTTTCGACCGCCGACTGGAACGACACGCGCTTCAAGCGGCCGGAATTCGACAAGATGCTGTTTGCTGCGCGCGGTGAACTCGACCAGGCCAAGCGCAAGGCGATCTACCACGACATGGCGGTGCTGATGCGCGACGAAGGCGGCCTGATCGTCCCGTTCTTCAACCAATTCATCGATGCCGCCGCCACCAACAAGATCAGCGGCTTTGCCAAGAGCCCTATCGGCGAAATGATGGACGGCTACGCGCTTGGCGAGTGCTGGCTCAACGCTTAGTCGAACCCTGCCTGCCTGATTCACGTGTAAGAACGCCGTGTGCCCGGAACGGCACACGGCGTTCCCATTTCAACTGCCAGACATGATGGAGCTGCCCATGGCGCTCAAATCCAAACTTCTGCTGATGATCCTCGATGGTGTTCCCTACAGGAACTGGCGCCGGCTGATGGGCAATCTCGAGGGCTGGGTGCAATCGGGCGAGGCGCGGGTCTGGAAGATGCGCTCGGTGCTGCCGTCGACGTCGGCCTGCTGCTATGCTTCCATCCATACCGGCGTGTCGCCGCAGGTGCATGGCATTCTTTCCAACGAGAACCGCTTCCGGGTCGCGCAGCCAGACATCTTCTCGGAAGTCAGCAAGGCTAGCGGCAAGACCGGCGCGGTGACGCATTCCTACTGGTCGGAATTCTTCCGGTCCTATCCGTTCGACCTGGTCGAGGACATGGAATATGACGAGCCGGGTGGTCCGATTACGCATGGCCGGTTCCATACCATGACCGGCTACAATGCCCGAAACCAGATGACGCCGAGCGACGTCGACCTGTTCGCGACGCTGACCATGCTGACGAAACGCCACGGCATCGACTACGGCATCCTGCACACATGCACGCTGGACTCGATGGGCCATCGCTTCGGTCACGACTGCCACGAGATGGACCATGCCGTCTATGCGATGGACGGCATGCTGGCAGCCTTCCTGCCTGGCTGGATCGAAGCCGGCTACGAGGTCATGGTCACCGCCGACCATGGCCAGACCGACCGTGGCCACCATGGCGGCCATGACGACGAAATGCAGGATTTCGCGTTGTATTATTTCGGTCCGGCGAAGGGCCCCGAGGGCGACACGCTGCTCGATCAGTTGCAGCTGGCGCCGACCGTGCTGAGCCGGCTGGGCGTGCCGGTGCCGGCGACGATGAAGGCGAAGCCCTTTTTGGGGTAATGTGAAGGGGACGTCGGCGCCGCCCTCATCCGCCTGCCGGCGTTCGTCGTTCGAAAAGCCAAGCAGTTGGCGTTTCGCCCGCTGCGCGGGCCACTCCTCAACTCCCCGTATAGTGACGGGAGAGAAGGGATGCTCTGGCAACATCCCCATAGTTCGGTTAGCCTCCGCGAATTCCTTGGCGGAGGATGAACCTTTTTGGGCCGATCAGCGACAGAGCAGGCAGGAGCCAGGCGGCTCGACCGGCCATGACGGCAGCGACGGATACCGATCGCGCGCTTGTCGACCGGGTCGCGAAGGGCGACCGTGCCGCCGTGCGGCTCCTGTTCATGCGCCACCATGCGCGGGTCTACCGCTTCGTGGCGCGCCAGACGGGATCGGAAATGATGGCTGACGATATCGCGAACGAAGTCTTCCTCGAATTGTGGCGCCAGGCGCCAGGCTTCGAGGGGCGCTCCGAAGTCTCGACATGGCTGCTCGGCATCGCCCGGTTCAAGGCGCTGTCCTTGCTGCGCAAGAAGAAGGAAGACTGGATCGACGACGAGGCCGCCGCCGCGGTGCCCGACGGCGCCGACACGCCGGAGGTCGTCACGATGAAGGAGGACAAGGCCGCCGCCTTGCGCCGCTTTGTCGATGCCTTGCCCGAAGAGCACCGCACGGTGATCGACCTTGCCTATTATCACGGACAGTCGGTGACCGAGATCGGCGAGGTGCTCGGCATCCCGGTCGCGACCGTCAAGACCCGGATGTTCTACGCCCGCAAGAAACTCGGAGAGGCCCTCAAGGCCGCCGGTTACGACAGGGGGTGGCCATGAGCGCCGCTGAGAAAATGTCGCGCCGCGACGAAATGGAAACGCTGCTGCCGTTCTATCTGAACGGCTCGCTGGAAGGCTCGGACCTGGAAGCCGTCGAAGAATGGCTGGCGACGGATCCGGCGGCAATGGCAGCCCTTGGCGAGGCCGAGGCCGAATTCTCCGGCATATCGGCCGCCAATGAGGCGATCCGTCCGCCGGCCGATGCGCTCAGCCGCTTCGCCAGGGCACTCGATGCCGAAGCGGGACCGGCACGGGCACCGGCAGGCTCCTCCTGGCTGGCGCAGGCCTGGGGGCGGTTCATGGCGGTGCCGGTCGGTGTCGCCTGGGCCACGGCCGCCGTCTTGCTGGCCCTGATTGCGGTGCAGTCCCTGGTGCAGCCCGGCGGCAAGGGCAAGGATTTCGAGATCGCCGGCGCCGAAGATGACCTGGCGAAAATGCCGTTCGCGCTGGTCAAGTTCAAACCGGATGCGAGGATGTCCGATATTTCGGGCTTTCTCGGCAGCAGCGGGTTGAAGGTCATTGGCGGACCGACCGCCGATGGCGTGTTCCGGCTCGGCATTCCCGCGGCCAACGCAGCCGACTACACCAAGCAGCTCGGCCTTATTGCTGCCCAGCCATTCACCGAGACTGTGATCGAGGGAAGGAAACCGGTTGATGGCGGCTGATGCGGTCGTTCGATTTGCGGTGATCCTGGCGGCGGCGATGACAATCGCCGCCGGGCCTGCATCGGCACAGACCAACAACAGCAGCGGCGACCAGACAAGGATCGACTGCCGCAACGGCACCAACGCGGCAGGAGCCGACTGCGCCAAGGACAACGAAAAAGACGGTTCGGGGGCGAAGCGACCCGGCGCCGTCTTTCTTCCGGCGCTGATCGTCGACCTCTTTCCCAATCCCGCCGAAACTCCGGTGCCCGTGCCGACACCCGCACCACGCCAGGATCCGGGTACGCCGTCGGCCGCCCCCGCCGATGCGCAACCGGGAATCTCGGCCGCGATCGTCTCGCCCACCGATCTCATCGCCGTTCAGCCGCCGCGCGCGGTGGCGGGCGATTTCGTGCCCGACGAGGTGCTGGTGACCGTCGACGGCGATGCCGGCGCCGTGCAGCAGATCGCCGCCTCGTTCGGCCTTCAGGTTCGTTCGCAGCGCCAGTCGCGGCTGCTCGGCACCACGCTGGTGCGTTTCGGCATTCCAGATGGCCGCCCTGTCGGTGTCGTGCTGGCGCAGCTTGCCGCCGACAGCCGCACGCAGCGCCGCGAGCCCAACCATATCTACTCGCTGCAGCAGGCCGCCGGCATCGTCAACTATGCCTTCGACCGCATCGCGCTCGATGCCAAACAGGCCAGCGGCGAAAACGTTCGTGTTGCCGTCATCGACACCGGCATCGACGACACCAATCCGGCGCTGGCCGGCGTGATCGCCGCGCAGTTCGACGCCATGCCCGACGTGCCGGTCGAGAAGCGCGACCATGGTACTTCGATCGACGGCCTGATCGCCGGCGTCGGCGCGCTCGAAGGCATGGCGCCGGGCGCCAGGATCTACCACGCCCGTGCCTTCGAAGGCGGCAAGTCGACCATGGACGTCATCCTCTCGGCACTCGACTGGGCGGCCGAGCAGAATGTCAGCATCATCAATATGAGCTTCGTCGGGCCGAAGAACGACCTGCTCGGCGCCGCCTGCCGCAATGCACGGGCACTCGGCATGGTGCTGGTCGCCGCCGCCGGCAATAACGGGCCGAAGGCGCCCTATGGCTATCCGGCCGCCTTCGACGGCGTCATCGCGGTGACCGCGACCGACGCCAGGGACGCTCTGATGCCGCAGGCCAATCGCGGCGCCTACGTCTTCATTTCGGCGCCCGGCGTCGAAATGGTGGCGCCAAGCGGTGCCGGCTCCGATGTCGTCACCGGCACATCGTTCGCGGCGGCGATCGTGAGCGGCGCCATCGCCAATCTCCTCCATGCCGCGCCCGGCCGCTCGGCCGACGACATCGAGAAAGCACTGGCGGCGACAGCGAAGGATCTCGGCCCCAAGGGACGCGACAACGATTTCGGCTACGGACTGCTGGACATCCAGGCGGCCGAAGCGGCGAAGGAATAAGGCTGGGCGACCCGCACTGGCTATCCGCAACGGCCGGGATGGGTGGAATGCGGTCGCCGCCGGCATGGCGATGGACCACGCTTGGCGCGATCCGCTATAGCGCCGGACCCAATCGAACGGCGCTTCCATCATGGAAGCGCGACAGCCGGAAGCGGCTGAGGTCATGCCCAGTCTCGTTTCCCTGCATCATGTCGGAAACGACGCGCCCGATTCCTGGCCCGATACCGAACCCGTGACCACTCATGCCGGTCGCGACGAAAAGACCGCCGACCGCCTCCACGCGATCGACGACAGGGACGACATCGGGCATGGCGTCGATCATGCCTCCCCAGCCGGCCTTCAGGCGAACCGTTTCGAACTGTGGAAAAAGGTGTTTGAAATTGTGTTCTACCGAACGGAGACCGGAGCGTTCGGCGGCTGGGTTGAGCACCCGCATCCTTTCGAAGGGGCTCCGGGAATCCGGTGCCCAGTCGCGCGGCGTCGACCAGCTGTCGGGGTAGCCTGACGGAGCGAACGGAAAGTAACGCGTCCCGAACGGGTTGGCCATGAGGGCTGGAAGATACTTGGTGGCGTGCCGGAACGCGTCGGGCCCGACGTAAAGCAAATTACTGCCTCCCGGGGCGAGCGTGTATCCGCCATCCTGTCTGCGCCTGAACGCGATGTGATCGTCGGCTGCCGCACCGGAATAGATTTCGGGCAGGGGTTCCGTCGCGGCCACGGTTACCCTGACGCTGAGCTGAGGGACGGACACGCCGTGTCTTGCCAGGAGCAGGGATGACCAGGCGCCGCCCGCGACCAGCACGCTGGAGGTCTCGATGTACCCCGCTTCGGTCCACACTCCCTTGATCCTGCCGGCTGAGATTTCGAGGGTCCGCACCGCGCAATTCTCTACGATCCTGGCGCCTTTTCGGGCGGCAAGCCGGGCAAGCGCGGGCACCGCCAACCAAGGCTCCGCACGCATGTCGGAGGGCGTCGTCATCGCGCCCTTGAACCTGCGCGACATGCCCTTGATGAGTTTTGCGGTTTCGTCCGCGTCCAGGAGGCGGGTGTCGAGTTCATGGATCGCGGCGATCTTCATGAATTCTTCGAAGCCGGCCATTTTCTTGTCCGAGCTTGCCAGGTAGGTCACACCTGTCTGCTTCAGACCGATGTCCTCGCCGCATTCCTCGGCCAGCTGCCGCCATAGGCGAGACGCCTCGATAACAATCGGCAGCTCATCCGCGTCCCGCCCCTGCTTTCGAATCCAGCCCCAATTTCGGGAGGACTGCTCGGCCGCAACGCGTCCCTTTTCCAGCAGCGTCACCGGAATGTTGCGCTGCGCAAGGAAAAGAGCGGTCGTCACGCCAATGATACCGCCGCCAACGATGACCACCTCCGAAGTCTTCGGCGGTGGACCGGCATGTCGGATTGGATCCGCTTCGGAAAACGGGAATAGGGGCAAGTGGCGCATCCTGGGAGGAATGATCGATGCTCTGGCTTACTGGTTGCCACCCCCCAAAAGCCAAATCAAGAGCAGACGCAGGCAGACCATTGTCCCACGGCCCGGCAATCGATCGTCCGGCGATGTCCGCAAGGGGCCGGCCTCACGGGGCGATTGGGTCTATCTCCTACGCCGGCGCACCGGCGACCGAGCCCCGCACCACCAGATCGACCGGCCAGACCTCGCCGCGGGCGCCTTCTTCCAAGCCCGATATCCGTGCCGCCAGCCGCTCGGCGACGCGCTCGCCGGCAAGACGGATGGATGAGCGCGTCGTCGATAACGGTACGGAAAAATTTTCCGGCTTCAGCCAGGGGAAGACATCGTCATGGGCGATCAGCGAGACATCGCCGGGAATGGTGAGGTCGAGGTCGCGCACCGCGCGCACGACGCCCAGCGCCATGATCAGGCTTGAGCAAGCGATCGCCGTCGGCGCGTCGCTCGCCTCAAGCAATCGCCTGGTGGCGCGATAGCCGTTTTCTTCGGTCATGGCCACCGAGCAGACGTGGCGCTCGCCGAGGGTCAGCCCGCTCGCGGCGAGCGCCCGGCGCACGCCGCGCTCGCGATGGATGGCAAAGGTCTCGCGGTCGTCGCCATTGATCAGCGCCAGCCGCCGATGGCCGAGCTGGACCAGCAATCGCGCCGCCTCGTGGAAGGCGCCCTCATTGTCGATGTCGAGATAGGGATAGTCGAAATCGAAGCCTTCGCTGCGGCCGTGGACCAGGTAGGGAATGCCGAGCGTGCTGACCAGCGCCACCCGGCTGTCCCGCGGCCTGGGCGACGAAATATAGACGGCGTCGACCTGCCGGTTGGCGACGATGCGCCGATAAGTGGTTTCCTGGTCGTCGGCATCGGCCGGCGACAGCACAAGGTCAAGCTCATGCGAGCGGGCATAATCGCCGAGGCCGGACAGGAATTCGACGAAATGCGGATCGATGTCGACGGCCGCACCTGTCGGCAGGACATAGCCGATCATGCCGGACTTGCCGGTCGCCAGCCGGCGCGCGCTCGGATTGGGGCGGTAGCCATGGCGCTTGGCGGCGTCCATCACGCGCCTGCGCGTTTCCTCGTTGACCTCCGGGTAGCCATTCAGCGCCCGGCTTACCGTGGTCTGCGAAAGCGCCAGCATATGCGCGAGCTGCTTGAGGTTCACAACGGCCTCCATTCCCTCAAAGCGCTTTTAAATTGAATCGACCCAAGTGCCACAAAGGCGCGAGGGCATCGACACAACCATAAGCGGGGTCGGGACCGGTTTGAAACAGAAAATTGCTGTTGCGCTGCCAAAAAGCATGCTGCGGTGCAATTTCTGATGTCAGAATCAACGAAATTAAATCGATTAGCTAACCGAACCTCTTGACTTCCAGTCGATTCAGTGGCGAGATCAGAAAAGCCAAAGCGCTTTGGAAGACTCTTCGAAAGGTTGCGGTTCCCTTGCGACTGAGTCACAGTCCTGCGGCGTCGGCGGGCGGAATGGAGGTTCCGTCCGGTGTGTGTGACCCACTGGGAGGGAATACCGATGAAGAAAATGCTTTTGCTGGGTGCTGCGTTTGCCACGCTCGCCCTGAACGCGCCCGCGCATGCCGAACTGAAGTTCAAGCCGGGCGAGGACAAGCGTTTCAATTGGGCAAATTACGAAGACCTGAAGAAAGTCGATCTCAAGGGCGAGACCCTGACCATCTTCGGGCCGTGGCGCGGCGAGGACGAGGCGCTTGCCCGTTCGGTGCTCGATTATTTCGCCGAAGCGACCGGCGCCGAGGTGAAGTACTCCTCTTCCGAGAACTATGAGCAGCAGATCGTCATCGACACCCAGGCCGGCAGTCCGCCAAACATCGCCATCCTGCCACAGCCGGGCCTGATCCAGGATCTTGCTTCCAAGGGCGTCCTGACCCCGCTGGGCGATGACGTCGCCGCCTGGATCAAGGAGAACTACGCCGCCGGCGACTCCTGGGCCAAGCTCGGCACGTATAATGGCAAGGACGGCAAGCCGGGCTTCTATGCCTTTCCCTACAAGATCGACGTGAAGGGGCTGGTCTGGTACTCGCCCGACAATTTCAACGAAGCCGGCTACAAGGTTCCGAAGACGCAAGAGGAACTGGCCGAGCTCGAAAAGAAGATCATAGCCGACGGCGGCAAGCCCTGGTGCATAGGGCTGGGCTCTGGCGGCGCGACCGGATGGCCGGCGACCGACTGGGTCGAGGACATCATGCTCAGGACGCAACCGCCGGAGGTCTACGACAAGTGGGTCAAGAACGAGATCCCGTTCACCGATCCGGCGGTGGTCAACGCCATCGACATCTTCGGCAAGATCGCCACCGACGACAAGATGGTGGATGGCGGCGCCAAGGCAGTGGCCGCGACAGACTTCCGCGACAGCCCGAAGGGCCTCTTCACCGTGCCGCCGAAGTGCTACATGCACCATCAGGCATCGTTCATCCCCTCCTTCTTCCCGGAGGGCGTAAAGCTCGGCCAGGATGCGGATTTCTTCAACTATCCGCCTTACGCCTCCAAGCCGGAGCTTGGTACGCCGCTGGAAGTGGCCGGAACATTGGTCATGATCACCAAGGATTCCAAGGCATCGCGCGAGTTCATCAAGTTCCTCGAAATGCCGCTCGCGCATGAATTGTGGATGGCGCAGAAGAGCTTCGTCACGCCCTTCAAGGGTGCCAACAAGGACGCCTATGGCAGCGATGCGCTGAAAAAGCAGGGCGAGATCCTGGTCGGAGCGACGACGGTTCGCTTCGACGGTTCCGACCTGATGCCCGGCAAGATCGGCGCCGGCTCATTCTGGACCGGCATGATCGATCTGGTCGGAGGCAAATCCGCCCAGGACGTGGCCGCCGACATCCAGAAGAGCTGGGACGCGATCAAGTGACCAGCCCGGGCAAGTAGCCAGCCCGGGTTCGGGTGCAATCGAGACTTTCCTGATCCTCATACCGAATCCGGGCCTCCGGCCCGGATTCACCGGCAGCACTTGCCGGAAGCCTTTCGCGTTCGATTGTTGCGAATAACGAAATCGGTGCATCCAATCGCCAGCACTGCCTGGCCGATCATGCGCAGGGAGAGGGACCATGGCGGCTCAGATTTTCTCGGCCATATTTGTCATCATCATCGGCGTCGGCGGCTGTGTCGCTTATTTCTGGGGCGCCAACAAACTGCTCGACTTGACCTTCCCCTCGCGCGGAGTTTCCGGCACGGCCGCCGTCAACAATCTGCGCCGGCAGGGCCTGATACGGCCATGGCTGTTCGTCGGCCCGGCGCTGATCATTCTCACCATCTACCTGATCTACCCCGTGATCGCGACACTGTGGCTCTCCTTCCGCGACCGCGGCGGCGAGAACTTCGTCGGCTTCGCCAACTACGAGTGGGCGCTTCGCGATCAGGATCTGCGAAACTCAATCCTGAACAACATCCTGTGGCTGGCAGTGGTGCCCGCCGCCTGCACCTTCCTCGGGCTGATCATTGCCGTGCTCACAGACAAGATCTGGTGGGGCACGATTGCCAAGAGCCTGATCTTCCTGCCGCTGGCCATCTCCTTCGTCGGCGCCAGCGTGATCTGGAAGTTCATTTACGAATATCGCGGCGAGGGCCAGGTGCAGATCGGCCTGCTCAACGCCATCATCCAGCATTTCGGCGGCCAGCCGCAGGTGTGGATATCGCTGCCGTTCTGGAACAATTTCTTCCTGATGATCATCCTGATCTGGATTCAGACCGGGTTTGCCATGGTCATCCTGTCCTCGGCGCTGCGCGGCATCCCGGAGGAGACGCTGGAAGCCGCCGTCATCGACGGCGCCAACCCGTTCCAGATCTTCTGGAAGATCATGGTGCCGCAGATCTGGGGCACGATCGCTGTTGTCTGGACCACCATCACCATCCTGGTGCTCAAGGTGTTCGACATCGTGCTGACCATGACCAACGGCCAGTGGAACAGCCAGGTGCTGGCCAATCTGATGTTCGACTGGATGTTCCGCGGCGGCGGCGATTTCGGCCGTGGCGCGACAATCGCCATCATCATCATGATCGCGGTCATCCCGATCATGGTCTGGAACATCCGCCAGGCGAACAAAGAGACGGGAGGGCACTGAAATGGCCGTCGCGACCGGAAATTCCTTCGCCAGCCGTTTCGGCGTCCATATAGCGGTGCTGGTCTTCGTGGCGATCTGGACCATTCCGACACTCGGCATCCTGGTCTCCTCGCTGCGCGACAAGGACCAGATCGTTGCCTCGGGCTGGTGGAATTCGTTCGCCAGTTCCAGCCAGACCGAAGCCGGGCGTCTGCCCGCCGCCTCCGCGCAGACCCAGAAGGACGGCAAGTTCGTCCTCGAGGGCAACATTTTCGGCGACGGCGCCAGGCGCAGCATCAGCGCTTTCGGCGTCAAGGCGGCGGCACCGACACAGTATCCGGCCGGCACATCGGCGGACCTGGGTGACGGCGTGACCTTGCAGGTCAATGCCGACGGCAGCTTCGTCATGACCTCGCCCAAGGCGTTCGAAGGCGATCGCGGCCAGCGTGTCTACTATGCCTCATCGGCACCGCCCAAATTCACCACCGACAACTACCACACCGTGCTGTTTTCGGAAGGCATCGGCCGCTCGTTCATGAATTCGCTGACCGTCACCATCCCGGCGACCGTCATTCCGATCCTGATCGCCGCCTTTGCCGCCTACGCGCTGGCCTGGATGCGTTTTCCTGGCCGTGCGCTGCTGATCGCGGTCATCATCGGCCTCCTGGTGGTGCCGCTGCAGATGTCCCTGATTCCGCTGTTGAAACTCTACAACGGGGTCGGCGCTTTCTTCGGCGTGCCGTCGAAAACCTATCTCGGCATCTGGCTGGCGCATACCGGCTTCGGCCTGCCCTTCGCCATCTATCTGCTGCGCAGCTATATTGCCGGCCTGCCGCGCGAGATCATGGAATCGGCCCGCATCGACGGTGCCAGCGATTTCGAGATCTTCGTCAAGATCGTGCTGCCGCTGTCCTTCCCGGTGCTGGCCTCCTTCGCCATCTTCCAATTCCTGTGGGTATGGAACGATCTGCTGGTGGCGATGGTTTTCCTCGGTACGGCACCCGACCAGATCGTGTTGACAGCCAAGCTCAACGCGCTGCTCGGCTCTCGCGGCGGCAACTGGGAAATCCTGACGACATCGGCCTTCATCACCATCATCGTGCCGCTGATCGTCTTCTTCTCGCTGCAGCGCTATTTCGTCCGCGGGCTGCTTGCCGGCTCGGTGAAAGGAGGCTGAAACCATGCAATCCGCTTTGAAGGCCAGCTCGAAGCCTGACCTTGCCGTCGATCGCGACTGGTGGCGAGGGGCCGTGATCTACCAGATCTATCCGCGCAGCTACCAGGATTCGAACGGCGACGGGATCGGCGATCTCAAGGGCATTATCGGGCGGCTGCCCTATATCGCCGCGCTCGGCGCGGACGCGATCTGGATCTCGCCCTTCTTCAAATCGCCGATGAAGGATTTCGGCTACGACGTCTCGGACTATTGCGACGTCGACCCGATGTTCGGCACGCTGGCCGATTTCGATGCACTGACGGCGGAGGCGCATCGGCTGGGCCTCAAGGTGATGATCGACGAAGTGCTGTCGCACACCGCCGACAACCATCCCTGGTTCAAGGAAAGCCGGTCGAGCCGCACCAATCCGAAGGCGGACTGGTATGTCTGGGCGGACGCCAGGCCGGACGGCACGCCACCCAACAACTGGCTGTCGATCTTCGGCGGATCGGCGTGGCAGTGGGACACCAGCCGCCAGCAATATTACCTGCACAATTTCCTGGCCGAACAGCCCGACCTCAACTTCCACAACCGCGAAGTCCAGGACGCGCTGCTCGACGTCACCCGCTTCTGGCTGGAGCGCGGCGTCGACGGCTTCCGCCTCGACACGATCAATTTCTACTTCCACAGCCAAGGCCTGGAAAACAATCCGCCGCTGCCGCCCGAAGAGCGCAACGACCAGACAGCGCCGGCGGTCAATCCCTACAACTACCAGGACCATCTTTACGACAAGAGCCGCCCGGAAAACCTCGGCTTCCTCGAACGTTTCCGCGCCCTGCTGGATGAATATCCGGCGACGGCCGCGGTCGGCGAAGTCGGCGATTCGCAGCGCGGGCTGGAGGTCGTGGCCGCCTATACCGCCGGCGGCAAGCGCGTGCACATGTGCTATTCCTTCGACTTCCTGGCGCCGGAAAAGATCAGCGCGCCCAAGGTCCGTTCGGTGCTGGAAGCCTTCGGCAAGGTCGCCAGCGACGGCTGGTCGTGCTGGGCGTTTTCCAACCATGACGTGATGCGCCCGGCCTCGCGTTGGGCTGCGGATGAGGCCGACCCGACCGCCTATCTCAAGGTCATCTCGGCATTGCTGATGTCGCTGCGCGGCTCGGTCTGCATCTACCAGGGCGAGGAGCTCGGGCTCGCCGAGGCCGAATTGCGCTTCGAGGATTTGCAAGACCCCTATGGCATCCGCTTCTGGCCGGAATTCAAGGGCCGCGACGGCTGCCGCACGCCCATGGTGTGGGATGGCAACGCCAAAAATGGCGGCTTCTCCCAGGCAAAGCCCTGGCTGCCGGTGCCGGCAAAACATCTGGCGCAAGCGGTCAATGTCCAGCAGGGCGACCAGGCTTCGCTGCTCGAACACTACCGGCGCTTCCTCACCTTCCGCCGTGCCCATCCGGCGCTGGCCAAGGGCGATATCACCTTCATCGAAAGCGAGGGCGACATTGTCGCGTTCACGCGCCGGGCGGGCAATGAGCAGGTCGTCTGCGTCTTCAACCTCGGCGCCAAACCGGCCAAGGTCGACCTTGGCGGATCATCACTGCAACCTTTACCGGGACACGGGTTTTCCGGGCAGGCGAGCACCGGTTCGATCGAACTGGGCGGTTACGGCGCCTGGTTCGGGCGCATCGACTGAATCTTTTTGAGAGATCACTGGGAGGAAACCAATGGCCGATGTCAATTTGAGACAAGTGAAGAAGTCCTACGGCAATCTCAACATTCTCCACGGCATCGACCTCGATATCAAATCGGGCGAGTTCATCGTCTTCGTCGGCCCGTCGGGCTGCGGGAAGTCGACCTTGCTGCGCTCGATCGCCGGGCTCGAGGAAATCACTTCGGGTGAGCTCAAGATCGACGGCGAGGTGGTCAACGACGTGCCGCCGTCGAAGCGCGGCATCGCCATGGTGTTCCAGTCCTATGCGCTCTATCCGCACATGACCGTCTACGACAACATGGCGTTCTCGATGAAGATCGGCAAGGAGAACAAGGCCGAGATCGACCGCCGCGTGCGCCAGGCGGCGGAAATCCTGCAGCTGACCAAATATCTCGACCGGCTGCCCAAGGCGATGTCGGGTGGCCAGCGCCAGCGCGTCGCCATCGGCCGCGCCATCGTGCGCAATCCGAAAGTGTTCCTGTTCGACGAGCCGCTGTCGAACCTTGACGCCGCACTGCGCGTCGCCACGCGCATCGAGATCGCCAAGCTCAAGGAATCGATGCCCAATACGACCATGATCTACGTCACCCACGACCAGGTCGAAGCGATGACGCTGGCCGATCGCATCGTCGTGCTCAAGGACGGGCACATAGAGCAGGTCGGCACGCCGATGGATCTCTACAAGAAGCCCGGCAATCTGTTCGTCGCCCAGTTCATCGGCTCGCCGGCCATGAACATCCTGCCGGCGACGATCGACAAATCAGGCAGCCCGACCGTCGTCAGCCATGTCGGCGGGCGCAAGGCTACGGTGCCGATCACGACGCCGGCCTCGGCGAAGGGTGCGGCTGTAAGCTTCGGCATGCGGCCGGAGGACCTGATCATCGCGACCGGCGCGGACTATCTGTTCGAAGGAACGGTCGACTACGTCGAGCAGCTCGGCGAGGTTCAGTTGGTCTATGTCGATATCGGCCGCGCCGACCTGCCACTGGTGACCAAGCTGCCGGGCAATGTCGAGGTCAAGCGCGGCTCGACGCTGCGGCTGACCGCCAATGCCGAGGACTTGCATATCTTCGACACTGATGGGCGATCCTTCGCGCTGCATGAAGCGGAAGCAAAGGCGGCTTAGAAGCCCGTCTCGACAGAAAAAAGCGGCGGGCAAGGCCCGCCGCTTTATTTATAGGATCGACTTTGGCTGTTAGTGGCCGAAGAGGTTCCGGTCGGTGCCCTGGGGCGCGGACTTCTGCACGTCGCCCGACGAATTGAGCAGCTTGTAGACGGGCGAATCGCCGTTGCGGATCGAACCCGTACGCGAGTTGTCGACCGAAGTCGCGGCAGGCTGGTTGGCGCCATTGGAGCCGTAGTTGTCGCTGCCGGCGAAAGCGCTGCCGGAGAGAGCCAGAACGGCGGCGGCGGCAATGATGATCTTGTTCATTTCAAGTCTCCTGAATTTCAAGTTTCAGCAGGGCGGCAGGCAAACCCGCCGCCCTGGAGAATCGGCTGTTAGTGGCCGAAGAGATTGCGGTCTGCACCCTGGACAGACGTCTGAGCAGCCGGTTCCGACTTCCTGATCGACGCGGTGTAAGAGCTGTCGGCCGAAGTGGCAGCGGGCTGGTTGGCGCCGTTGGAGCCGTAGTTGTCGCTGCCGGCGAAAGCGCTGCCGGAGATAGCCAGAACGGCGGCGGCAGCAAGGACGATCTTCTTCATTTCAAGTCTCCTGAATTCTTCGAGTTCCGCCAAGGCGGCGAGCCAGTGCCACCGCCTGCGGGAATCGACTGTTAGTTGTTGCCGAAGAGGTTGCGATCGGCACCCGTGACAGGCGCCTGGGCAGCCGGTTCCGACTTCTTGGTCGAAGCGGTGTACGAACCGTCGACGGCAGCAGTGGCTGCAGGCGCATTCGAACCGTAGTGATCGCTACCAGCGAAGGCGCTGCCGGAAATGGCCAGAAGGGCGGCGGCAGTGAGAACAATCTTTTTCATTTTTGGTACTCCAGTATTTTTACGTCCGTCTAGCGGCGTGTCTTGGGATTAAAATCGCGTCGTTCGGACAGCCCCGATGTGGGAAAGCCTGATGGCCGTTTCCAATCACGAAGTTGTTCCGTGTGGACCAAGAGTCCACCACTTGAAATTGTACCAAAGCCTTCCGGATCAAAGATTTTTCTTTTTGATATCAATCGATTAGATAAAATCACCACCGAGATCACCTGATGTATCGGAGGCTCAGCGTTCACACCGTGCTGTACGCACCGTCAACAGAAACGAACCGTTCGGTTCGATTTTAGAATCTGCTAATAGTCACTTTTCGAAACCATTAACCTTTTCTGCTTCGATTCCGGGCGATTTTCGATAGCCGGCACCATCGTCACCGAGACGCGTTTCGTGGCCGCTGTTTCCGATCCGATCGCTGCGCAGGCGTGTCGCGCCACATGGATGCGATGTCGCTTTCATGCCGATGTCGCATTCGCTGTCGTGATTAGATCATGGCCATCTCAGGTGCCGCTTCGTGACGACGGGGCGGAGAATTGGGAAGCCGGTCAAAGTCCGGCGCTGCCCCCGCAACGGTGGTGGAGTTCAAGTCGCAACGGGAGACCACTGGGCGAAAGCCTGGGAAGGTGTCGCGACCGTCCGAAGGGACACTCCAGAGCCCGGAAACCAGCCCGAGATTTCTAAACTCGACTGATCGCGGTGGGCGGTCAAGAGGTGGATGGTGCATGACCGGCGCTTCGCCGGGACTGCATCCGATCCTTCCTCCATCACCACCATAGTCAGTCCTTAAACACGAGGACAGGACATGGATGCGCGTAACGATATGCTGAGGCTGTTGAACAGCCGCAGAGAGGGTTTCTCGCTGGAGCAGCCCTTCTACACCGACCCGGACTATTTCAAGCTCGACATGGAGCTGATCTGGTACCGCGACTGGCTTTTCATCGGCCACGATTGCGAATTGCCCAAGCCCGGCAGCTTCATCACCGTGCAGATCGGCGACTACCCGGTCGTGCTGGTGCGCGATCAGCAGGGCAAGATCAATGCCTTCCACAATTCCTGCCGCCATCGCGGCAGCAGGGTCTGCAACACGGACAAGGGCACGGCCGCCAAGCTGGTCTGTCCCTATCACCAGTGGACCTATGAGCTCGACGGTCGCCTGCTGTTTGCCCGCCAGATGGCCGACGGCTTCGACAAGAGCCAGTTCGGGCTGAAGCCGGTCGCCTGCGAAAGCGTCGCCGGTTACATCTTCATCTGCCTGGCGAAGGAGCCAGCCGACTTCGCGCCGATGCGGGCGATGATCGAACCCTATCTCAAGCCGCACCGGCTCAGCGAGGCAAAGATCGCATTCGAGAGCACCATCGTCGAAAAGGGCAATTGGAAGCTCGTCTGGGAAAACAACCGCGAGTGCTATCACTGCGCGGGCAATCACCCGGAGCTGTGCAAAACCTTCCCGGAAGCACCGACCGTGACCGGCGTGCAAGGCGCCGACAGCGATCCGGAGATGCTGGCGCACTGGGCCAAATGCGAAGCGGCCGGCCTGCCGAGCAAGTTCCGCATCGACCCGGCGGGGCAATACCGCGCCACGCGGGCGCCGCTGCTGCGCGATGCGGTCAGCTACACGATGAACGGCAAGCGGGCGGTGAAGAAGGACCTCTCCGACAGCGTCTCGGCCGACCGTATCGGCACGTTGATGCACTATCACTATCCGACGACATGGAACCATATCCTGATCGACCATGCCGTCACCTTCCGCGTGCTGCCGATCAGTGCGACCGAAACCGCCGTGACGACCAAATGGCTGGTCCACAAGGACGCGGTCGAGGGCGTCGATTACGATCTTGCCGAACTCACCCATGTGTGGACCGAGACCAACGACCAGGACCGCCGCATCGTCGAGGAAAACGCCCTCGGCATCCTGTCGCCGGCCTATGAGCCCGGTCCCTATTCGGAGCTGCATGAGGGTGGCGTGATCCAGTTCGTCGACTGGTACGCCCGCTTCATCGGCCCGCGCCTCGCCGAAGGCGGCCGGCCGGCGCTGCGCAGCGTCGCCTGAGAGGTTGAGGGATGAATGCGATGACCGACCTTGGCCTCTATCGCCATCTCGATCAGATGGCGCCCTGGAACGACAGGCTGCAGGTGCTGGAAGTGATCGGCGTCAGCGACGAGGCGCCTGACGTCAAGACCTTCACGTTCCGATCGGACAACCAGACCTGGTTCCGCTACAAGCCGGGCCAGTTCGTGACGCTGGAGTTGCCTGCGCCGGACGGGCCGCTGATGCGCACCTATACACTGTCCTCCTCACCGTCGCGGCCGTTCTCGATCTCGGTCACGGTCAAGGCGCAGGCCGGCAGCATCGGCACGCGATGGATGTTCGATCACCTGACACCCGGTTCGCACGTCAAGGCTTATGGGCCGAGCGGGGACTTTTCGCTGCACAGCCATCCGGCGGCCAAATACCTGTTCATCTCGGCCGGTTCCGGCGTGACGCCGATGATGTCGATGCTGCGCTGGCTGAACGACTGCGCGCCATGGACCGATGTCGGCTTCGTCAATTGCGCGCGTCGCGCCGAAGAGATCATTTTCCGCAAGGAGCTCGAGCTGCTCGGCAGTCATATGCCGGGCTTGTCGCTGGGCTTCATGATCGAGGAGCGGTCAAGCCGCGAGGGCTGGTATGGCCATATGGGCCGCATAGACGCCATCCGGCTGCCATTGCTGGCGCCCGATTTCCGTGAACGCGAAATCTTCTGCTGTGGTCCGGACCCTTTCATGCGCGCCGTGCGCGGCATGCTGGAAGCCGCCGGCTTCGACATGACGAAATACCATCAGGAGAGCTTTGCCGCACCCGCGGTGGAGGAAATCCCGGCGCCGTTCGCAACGCCGTCGCAGGATGGCGTGGCCGTTCCCGTCGAGGCCGCAACGCCGATCCGCTTCGCGTTTTCGGACGTCGACGCCGAATGCGTCGCCGGCCAGACCGTGCTGCAGACGGCGCGTGCCTCTGGCGTGCGGATACCCGCGGCCTGCGAATTCGGCCTGTGCGGAACCTGCAAGGTCAAGAAAGTCTCCGGTGCCGTCGAGATGAGCCACAATGGCGGCATCCTCGATCACGAGATCGACGACGGCTTCATCCTCGCCTGCTGCTCGAAGCCGCTATCGGCTCTCGAAATCGAGGCGTGATCGCCTTGCGCTCCAACTGATCGCCGGAAATGTCGGCGCCCTGCCGGCGCCGGTTGCCTTGCCAAGAAAGAACCGAGCGTTTACAGGCGTTGTCAGTGGAAGCGATCCCGCTGGCGGGCGGGGCTTGTGAAGCGGGGGCAACAATGACGCATGATTGCGGCACCTATGCGGTTGCGAGCAGGGACATCGTCTTCGAATCCTTCGATGGCGAGGCCGTCGTGCTCAACCTTGCGAATGGCAAGTATTTCGGCTTCTCCGACTCCGGCAGCAGGGTTTGGCAGGCGCTCTCGTCCGGGGTCAACACCGAAGCCCTGATCGGGCTGACCGCCGGCGGTTCGACACTGGGCGCGGCGGAACTCGAACACTTCATCTCGCAACTGCTCGAAATGGGGTTGCTGGTGCGTTCAGATCAGATTGCGCAAGCGCTGCCGGACGAGCTATCCGCCGAGCTTGCCGCCACGAACGAACCGCTCAATGTGAGCATTCACGACGACCTCGCCGACCTGATCATCGTGGATCCCATCCACGAGGTCGAGGAACCGCTCGGCTGGCCGGCGGTCAAGCAGGCATCCTGACGAGCCGGCGGCGTCCGTGACAGAGGGCGCCTGATGCCGCGCGTCACGCTCGAAACCTTGCCTGACTACGCACGGTATCTCATCACCGCCGCGGAAGAAGCCGCCGCGCATTATCCGGCCCCGCTGACGGTCCGCCTGCCCCAACTGGAGCTGACCGCGCATGTCGGTCCCGGTGTGCTTGCGGATGCGCTGGGCCACGCCTTTGTAGAGGCCCATGATGGCCTGACGGCCCCGTCGGCATGCCGCATCTTCATCGCTCATCCCGGCATCGGCGGCATCCCTGAGCCGGCAAGGTGGGGCGACGCGCATTTCACCGAATACGGCTTTGCCGAACGGCTCGCCGGGGAGGGGCTGCGGGGCCACTATTTTCACGATCTGGATTTCTGGCAGGTCTACGATCCGCAGCGCCGCATTGGCGTGCAGTTGATGGCGTCGGCCGATGCCTTCCCGCCCTGGGAGCCGACAGCGCCGCTGCGGGCCTTCCTGCATTGGGAATATGCGGCGCGCGGCATGCGGCTGACCCATGCCGGCACGCTCGGTGCCAATGGCAAGGGCGTGCTGCTTGCCGGTGCGGGGGGCGCCGGCAAATCCGGCACCGTCGCCGCCGGTCTGCTCAACGGGCTCGACAGCGTCGGCGATGACTATGTGCTGATCGATCTCGCCGGTGGCGTAACCGCGCGGCCTCTGTTTTCGACGCTGAAGCAGGATGCGCGCGGTTTCGCGCGGCTGGGCCTGAAGCAGCGGCTGGGGGTCGAGAGCCCCTTGAACTGGCAGGGCAAGCACACTTTTCACATTGTCGACATAGCGCCCCGGCCGGTCCCCCCGGCGCTGGACATCGTTGCGCTGGTGGTGCCACATATCGGCGGTGGCGAGGCGAGTTCGATCGTGCCGGTGTCGCGGCGGGACGCCATGATAGCGCTGGCACCGTCGGGCATCATGCAAATGCCGGGAGAACGCGAAAGCGGCTTCCGTTTCTTCGGCGATCTCACCCGCCTGCTGCCAAGCTACCGTCTGTCCTTGGGAACGCATCCCGGGGAGATCGCAGGCACCATTGCGGATTTTCTGACGCGAGTTGCTTCGTGAAGTTGAGCGTGATCATGCCTGTCTACAACCGCGAGCGCTATGTCGTTTCGGCATTGCGCTCGCTGGTGCGACAGCGCGACGCCGCCGATCTCGACATCATCGTCATCGATGACGGCTCGACCGACGGCTCGGCGGAGGCCGTGCGCTCGATGATGGGGGAAAACCCCTGCATCCGCCTGTTTCGGCAGGAGAACATGGGCGTGACCAAGACCCGCAACGCCGGCCTCAAGCTGCTCAAACCGGAAACGGAGCTCGTGTCGTTCCTCGATTCGGACGATGTCTCGCCGGTCGGGCGATTCAAGGCCGATATTGCGTTCTTTCAGGCCGACCCCGGTCTTGAGCTCACCTATTCGCTCATGATGCTGGTCGACGGCATCGACGACGACAGGCTGGAACCCGAGCCCGGCAGCCATTTCATGACGGTGCGGGGAATTCATCTGTCATCGGGCATTTTCTCGCGCAGGCTCGTCGATCGGATGGGTGGCTTCGATGAGGCCTTCCAGCAGGCGGAGGACACCGACTATCTGCTGCGCACCTTTGAAAGTGGACCCAGATTCGTCACGCCGGATACCGTGGCGCTTTATTACAGACGTCACCCCGGCAACATGACGAAGCAGGCCGACACATCCCTTCGGGAGTTCATGCGAGCCATCCACAAATCGATGCGACGGCGAAAGGCCGACCCCTCCTTGCGCGGCGTCGAAGGCATCTTCGATGTCAAAGAACTCGCCAATTGGCGGTTCATGTAGCATGCGGAACTACGGCGTCGTCATACCGGCCTTCAACGCAAGCGGCACGATTGCCGAGACCCTGCTCTCGGTCGCGGCGCAGACGGTGCGGCCTGAACTGGTGGTGATCGTCGACGATGGTTCGACCGACGATCTCGCTTCGGCGATCAGCGGAACAGAGTTGCCGATCCACCTGTTGCGCCAGGCAAATTCAGGGCCCGGCAGCGCCACGACCAGGGGCATCGCGGCGCTGTCGACGCCGTTGATCGCGACGCTTGACGCGGACGACCTCTGGCTGCCGAACAAGATGGAGAGGCAGATCGCGCATCTGGAGAGATTTCCCACGACATCGGGGGTTTTCTGTCACTGGCGGAATTTCCGCAACGACCGGCCCGACGCGCCCGAGGCCGAGGCGGTGCCCGGCTGGTCGCGCACCACCATGATGATCCGCCGAGAGGTCGCCGAGACGGTTGGGCCAATCGTCGATCCGCCGGGCGGCCGGGGCGAAATGATCGACTGGATCGCCCGGGTACGCGAAGCGGGCCTTGCCCTCGACATGCTGGACGAAGTGCTGGCGCGGCGCCGCATCCGGCCTGGCAGCCTGTCTTACGGGCGCGATCCGGCACGCGACCGCGGCTATCTCCAGGTCGCGCGGCTCGCCATGCTGCGGCGGGCGCGGGACAAGGCCGGCTCGGGCTGATGGCTCATATCCGCCGTATCGAGCGACGCTTCCCGGACTATGGCTGGTCATGGCCGACGGGTGGGCTCGACCAATTGCTCAAGGCAGCGCTCCTTGCCGACGAGGACGCCGCTGCCGCCTGCGCCGCACGCTGGCTGGACGAGAACGATATCGATCTCGTCTCGTTCCGCGAGCACCGGCTGCTGGCCGCGATCTCCGACAGGTTCGGCAGGAAGCTCGCCGGCCATTCCGCTTATCCGCGCCTCGTCGGCCTGCAGAAGATGCTGTGGACCAAATCGCGCATGGCCATGCGCGAGGCCGAGCCGGCGCTGAAGGCGATGGCGGATGCGGGATGCCAGGTGATGCTCATCAAGGGCGCCAGCCGCATTGCCCTGAACGCATCGGCACAGCGCGGCAGGGTGGCGCACGACATCGACATATTGGTGCGGCCGCGAGACATTCAGACGGCCTTCGACGTGCTGCGCGACGGCGACTGGCAGATCGCCACCGGCGTCAGCCCGCAATATCTGCGGACAAGACTGGCGTCGCTGCGCTCGATGAATTTCTTCAAGGGCAATCTTGGCGACATCGACCTGCACCAGCTCGCCTATGACGGCTCGCAGCGGAGCGACGAAGACGACGTGGCCATCTGGCGGCGGGCCGATGGCGCCGAATTCAGCGGCGTCGACGTGCTGGTGCCGTCGCCGGCCGACCGCATCGCGCTTGCCATCGCGCATGGCGGCCTCGACGCCCACACCCACAGCGACTGGCTGGTCGATTGCGCCGTGGCCATTCGCGGCGGCGACGTCGACTGGGACGTGTTCCTCGATGTTGTCGCAAGGCGCGGCCTTGCCGTTGCCGCGGCGGTGGCGCTCTCCTACCTGACGCTCGAAACAGGCGTGACGACGCCGGACCGGGTGCTGGCGCGTGTGCTTGACATGGCCGACCGCTCCGGCCTCTCGCGCTGGTCGGCCGTGCTGCAGGCCAAGCCGCGGACCGATTTCGGCAGGCTGGCCTGGCTGTCGCGCGGCCTTGCCAAGCAGTTGCGGCTGAGGCGCAAGAGCGGCCGGCTGCGCCAGGAGCCGTCAGCCAAAGCGTGGCGCGGCAGGCCAGCTCGCAACGAGCCGTCGGAAACGACGACGCCGTCGGTCTTCTCACAGGCCATACCTTGCCCGCCAACGGTAGGCGAGATGATGCTGGACATCACGGTCAGGATCAGTGTTCCACCGGTCCGGCGCCGCATCGAGATGGAGATCAATGCCGATAACCACCATGTCGCGCGCCTGCGCGCCATGGCCATCAGCCGATCGGGCGGGGAACGGGTGCTGCATTTTCGCGGCAAGGTGACGCTTGATGGGCAACGGCATGCCTTGACGCTGGAGGCACGACCCTCCCGGCAATTCCGGCAATGGGACGATGCGGTGGCGGTCGCGGCCTATGGCGCGCTGCCCTTCCACCTGATCTCGGCGACGTTCTCGCCAATTGGCTGAAATGAAAGCATTCGCCAAGCATTGCTCGGCCTGTTGCAAGAGTCCTGGACGGACAATCCAGATCTCGACGCGGTGCCAACGAACATCGCAGCCCGGAACGGCGCGATTAACTGCACTTTAGGCAATCCCGGCTAGCTTGCGGCGTCAGACAGGTGCATCCGTGCACCCGCCCGTGATTTCGTCGTACTGCATAAAAATGATCTTTGTTGGAGCGGTGCGATGAGTATGGGAAGTGTCAGAAACATCAGCACCGCCACCGGCTTTGCCTCTTCGATTGGAAGCTTGTCGCCGGTCTGGCTTGTCGCGGCCGTGGTGGTGTTTTCTTTTTTCATGCCCTGGACGGCGGGCGACAATACCGACGTCAGCTGGCTCATCGTCATCTGCGAAAAAGTCCTTGATGGGCAAAAGCTCTATGTCGACATTCTGGAGACCAATCCGCCCTTCTCCGTCGCCCTGTATATCGGCCCGGTATGGCTGTCCCACAGGCTTGGCATCTCGGCCGAATCGGCGGTCGAGTGCTTCATCTATCTGGTCTTCTTCGTTTCAATGGCGCTGTCGGCCGTGGTCATCGAGCGAAGCCGTATCTTCGCCGATCTGAAGACGCAGTGGATCTATCCCGCGCTGGCGGTTCTGCTTCTCATCATGCCTGGGAATGTTTTCGGCCAGCGCGAACATGTCGGCACGATGTTGTTCATGCCGATGCTGTTGCTGATGATGTGGCGGATTGAACGCCGCCCTGACGCGCCGGTTCCTCTTGGCCTTGCCGTGGCGGTCGGCCTGGCTGGAAGCGTGCTGCTCCTGGTCAAACCACATTGGGCAACCGGTATCGTCCTGCCTTACCTCTTCATCGCCTGGCGCAAACGCTCGCTGATGGCGTGCCTGACTGCTGAAAATGTCGTCATCTTCACGGTCTGCGCCGCCTATCTCGTCAGTGTGTATCTGTGGTTTCCCGATTTTCTCGGCGCCTTCCTGCAATTGCTGATGCGCTACTATGTCAGCCTGCGGGCCAACATAAACATGTTGGCCGCGTTGCCGACCTTTATCGTCTTTGTCGTTTTCACGGTTTTCCAGATGCGCAAATCCGTCTGGCGAGACGACGTCGCACTGGCGATGGCGAGTGCAGCCGGTTTCTTTATCTCGATGCTTTACCTTGGGAAATACTGGCCCAACCACCAGTATCCCTACCAGACCACGATGGTGTTCGCGATGCTGCTGGCGGTGGCATCCCGGTGGCGAGTGGCGACTGGCCTCGCAAACGCGGAAGCCGCCTCCGAGGTCGCCAGCGTCAAGCTCCATGCCGCGGCCGCGCTGGCCGTGGTCGCCGCGCTTTCGGTGACGCACCACCAGTTCTACCAACTGCCCGAGAAAAGCCTGGTCGATGCCATCAAGAGCCGTTACGCCTCGCCATCGATCGTTCAGGTCAGTTCCGACCTTTCCGTCGGCAATCCGCTGACAAGAATGACCAATGGCCGCTGGCTGTCGGCCTATGCTCATGATTGGGTCGGCACCTACGCGCTCTGGGGCCTGATGCGAGGGACATATCAAGGCGAAGACGAACGCATCGCGCGGCGGGACCTTGACGATTACACCCGCTACCTGAATTCCCTGATCCGCGACAACAAGCCCGATATCATCCTGATGGATCGGATGGACAAGAAAAAGTCGGCATGGTCGCTCACAGGGGACTTTCCGCCAATCTGGATTGTGTGGATGCGCCAGAACGCGGATTTCCAAACCCTGATGGGCGACTACGAGGAAATCGCGAGCGGGGATTATATCGAAGTCTATGCACGGCGCCCGGACGCCCATTAGAGCAGTTCACCGTTTTACGGAAACGGCGATCTCCTCTAACGCTTTGTTTTGACGCCATTCCCAAGGGAAAGCGCCACGCGCTTTCCCCGGGAAAACCGTTTTACACCTTCCCTGTAATTGCTCATGGCTCACTCACTCGGCCTTCGTCACCCGCCGCAGCGTCAGATTGATCCTGCCGCCGTTCTTCAGCAACGCCGAGGTCGAGGGATAGATGCGGTCGACGCCGTGGAAGCAGAGGCGCCCCTCGCCGCCGAGTACGACGACGTCACCGCTTTTCAGCCTGAACGACTTGGTCGCGCCCTCGCGCGTCGTCTGACCGACCCTGAACAGGCAATCATCGCCCAGTGAGACGGAGACGACGGGTGCCGAGAAATCGGCCTCGTCGCGGTCCTGGTGCAGGCCCATCTTCGCGTCCGCCGTGTAGAAATTGATCAGGCAGGCCTCCGGCGGGCCAGGATAGCCCGACACCTGCCGCCAAAGGTCGAGCAGGCCCTCCGGGATCGGCGGCCATGGTTCCCCGGTCAACGGATGCGTCGGCTGGTAGCGATAGCCCCGCTCCTTGTCGGTGACCCAGCCGAGCGTGCCGCAATTGGTCATGCGCACGCTCATCTCCTTGCCGGTGCGCGGCATGGCCGGCACGTACAGCGGGGCCTGCTGGACGATGTTTCTCACCGCCTCGACAAGCGCCTCCTGAACAGTGCGCGGCAGATAGGCCGGCATGTGGCGGACTCCCTTGGGCAGAACAAGCATTGAACAGCGCACCTTGAGATGGTTCGAGTCTGCAAGATGCCACCATCAAGGAAAAACAGCGACCCGAAAGCCGCCGCCGATCTCGTCGCGGCTGTCGATGCGGTATGGGCGATGAATTCACGAAGGTGTTTCCGCGGAGCGCAACTGGTAAAATCGAAAGCGCCGCGCGTCCTTTCGGATGCGCGGCGCTTGACTTTGCCGTATCGAAACGGCGCGACCTGGCTAACAAGTCACGGGATGCGCAGCACCTGACCTGGATAGATCTTGTCCGGGTGGGTCAGCATCGGCCTGTTGGCCTCGAAGATGGCCGTATTCTTGGCGCCCTGGCCCTTGCCGTAGCTTTTCTCGGCGATCTTCCAGAGGTTGTCACCCTTCTGAACGGTGTAGAAGGTCGGTTCCTTGGCCGGTGCAGCCGCCTTGCCGGCATCCGGCGCGACCTGCAATTCGTCGGCCTGCACCTTGGAGACACCCAGCGTGTTGCCGACGGCAATCACCGCCTTTTCGAAGATCGACTGGTCCTTGACCACGCCTTTTAGTACCGCCGTGTCACCCTGGACGACGACCTGCACGCCATCGGTGCCGAGCTTGTGCGAATCGAGCTCCTTCTTGAGCGTGTCGGCAGTGGGTGCGGCTTCCTCGTCGCCGCCGATGCCCAGTTTCTTGCCGACGCTTTTGACGAAATCGAACATGCCCATCTTTAGTCTCCCTTGCTGTGGCAATGGCGAAACCTTGCATCTGAGGCGTCAAATGGAAAGCCATTTTATGCACGCGGATGGTGTGGTGCTTAATCGTTCTCCACCCGGCCGCGCAGCTTCTTGATCGTGCCGCGCCCGGCCTTGCTTTTCAGCCGCCGTTCCACCGCGCCTTTCGAGGGGCGCGTCTTCTTGCGCGGCGGCGGCGGCGGCTCGGCGGCCTTGGCCACCAGTGCCGTCAGCCTCGCCCTTGCATCGGCGCGATTCTGCTCCTGGGTACGGAAGCGCCCGGCCTCGATGACGATGACGCCGTCCTTGGTGGCGCGCTGGCCGGCAAGCTTGATCGTGCGTGCGCGCACGCGCTCCGAGAGGCCGGCCGCGTTGGCCGCGTCAAAGCGCAGTTGCACGGCCGTCGCCACCTTGTTGACGTTCTGGCCGCCGGGACCGGACGAGCGGATGAAATCCTCGTGCAGGTCGCCCGGATGGATCACGGCTTCGTCTGATATGATGATGTTGTCATCGATCGGCATGCCGCAGTCATGGCGCGGTGGACCAGAAAAGAAAAGGCCCGATCGAAACCGGGCCTTCAATGGTGCTGAGCGGCGTGACGACTACTCCGCCGCTTCCTGCATGCGGGGCGCCGCACCCATGACGGTCGCATCGACATGCGGCTCGAATTTCTCGAAGTTGACCGCGAACATCCCGACCAGTCTTGCCGCCTGCCGGTCATAGGCGGCCTTGTCGGCCCAGGTCGAGCGCGGATCGAGAATTTTGCTGTCAACGCCAGGCACGGCCACCGGCACCTCGAAGCCGAAATTGGCGTCGGTGCGGAATGCGCCGGTCTTCAGCGAGCCGTCGAGCGCGGCGGCCAGCAGAGCGCGCGTCGCCTTGATCGGCATGCGCTTGCCGGTGCCATAGGCGCCGCCGGTCCAGCCAGTGTTGACCAGCCAGCAGTCGGCGCCATGGCTGGCGATGAGCGCGCGCAGCAGGTTGCCGTATTCCGACGGATGGCGCGGCATGAACGGCGCGCCGAAACAGGTCGAGAACGTCGCCTCGGGCTCGGTGACGCCCTTTTCGGTTCCGGCCACCTTGGCCGTGTAACCGGAGAGGAAATGATACATCGCCTGCGCCGGGGTCAGCCGCGCGATCGGCGGCATCACGCCGAAGGCATCGGCGGTCAGCATGATGATGTTCCTGGGATGATTGGCGCGCCCGGTCTTCGAGGCGTTGGGGATGAAGTCGAGGGGATAGGCGCAGCGGGTGTTTTCGGTGAGGCGGCCGTCATTGAAGTCCGGCACGCCGTCGGCGTCGAGCACGACATTTTCCAGAACGGTGCCGAAGCGCTGCGTGGTGGCGAAGATCTCCGGTTCGGCTTCCGCCGAAAGCTTGATGGTCTTGGCGTAGCAGCCGCCCTCGAAGTTGAAGATGCCATGCGGACCCCAGCCATGCTCGTCGTCGCCGATCAGCGTGCGCGACGGATCGGCCGAGAGCGTCGTCTTGCCGGTTCCCGACAGCCCGAAGAATATGGCGGCGTCGCCGGCCGGCCCCTCATTGGCCGAGCAGTGCATCGGCATCACGCCCTTCTGCGGCAACAGGTAGTTGAGCATGGTGAACACCGACTTCTTCATCTCGCCGGCATAGGAGGTGCCGCCGATCAGTACGATCTTGCGGCTGAGGTCGACGGCGATCACCGTCTCGGTGCGGCTGCCGTGGCGGGCGGGATCGGCGCGGAAGGACGGCAGGTCGATGATCGTCATCTCAGGCACGAACTGCTCGAGTTCGGCGCTATCCGGACGGATGAGCAGATTGCGGATGAACAGCGAGTGCCAGGCAAATTCGGTGATCACCCTGGTGGGGAGCTTCAGCTCCGCGTCGGCGCCGCCGACCAGGTCCTGCACGTAAAGATCCTTGTCCGCAGCGTGGGCGCGGAAATCGGCAAGCAGCGTCTCGAACTGGGCCGGAGAGATCGCCTTGTTGTTGTCCCACCAGACATGCGGCTCGGTGGCGGCGTCGCGGACGACGAATTTGTCCTTGGGCGAACGGCCTGTGTGCTGGCCGGTCTCGGCAACCAGCGCGCCATGCGCGGTCAGCCGGGCCTCGCCGCGCCGGATCGAGTCCTCATAAAGGGCGGCCGCCCCGAAATTGTAGCGCACCACGCCGGTGGTTTTCAGGCCGATACGATCGATCGCGCAAGCAGGATTGCGTTTGCCGACTTCCGACATTGGTGTCCCTTCTTCGATTTGCCGCGTCTTTGCCGGCGTATTTCCGGCACGCCCGCTATACGGGCTGAGATGGTCAGAACCAGAAAAGCCAAATGATATCAAATCATTAATCGATTTAAATATTTTGAAAGTTGTTTAAATCGTTTATATATGCAAAAAGTTTCACGGTTGCCCAAAGGATTGGCCGCGTTCGTTCGTCCAATCCATGTCGAGGTAGGATTGTGGCCTGCGGCACCCCGCGCGTGACAGCGGACAAGGCCTATGCCACATTTTGTACCTAATTTGTCCTGCAAAAGCCCCTTCTCTACGAAAGAAGGGACAGCTCATGAGGGAGCCGCTTGAAATGGCAACAATCGCGCTTGTCGATGACGACCGCAACATTCTGACGTCGGTGTCGATCGCCCTTGAATCCGAGGGATATCGTGTCGAGACCTACACGGATGGTGCGTCCGCGCTGGAAGGCCTGGCGGCGCGTCCGCCGAATCTCGCCATCCTCGACATCAAGATGCCGCGCATGGATGGCATGGAGCTTTTGCGCCGGATGCGCCAGAAGTCCGACCTGCCGGTGATCTTCCTGACCTCCAAGGACGACGAGATCGACGAGTTGTTCGGCCTCAAGATGGGCGCCGACGATTTCATCCGCAAACCGTTCTCGCAGCGCCTGCTTGTCGAGCGGGTGCGCGCCGTGCTGCGCCGTGCCAGCGCCCGCGAGGCCGCGGCAAAGGCGCCCAGCCAGCAGGCCCGCTCGCTCGAACGCGGCCAGCTCGTCATGGACCAGGAACGCCACACCTGCACCTGGAAGGGTGAACCGGTAACGCTTACCGTAACCGAATTCCTGATCCTGCATTCGCTGGCGCAGCGCCCCGGTGTCGTAAAAAGTCGTGATGCGCTGATGGATTCGGCTTATGATGAGCAGGTCTATGTCGATGACCGCACGATCGACAGCCACATCAAGCGGCTGCGCAAGAAGTTCAAGGCTGTCGACGACGACTTCGAAATGATCGAAACCCTTTACGGAGTCGGATACCGGTTCCGCGAAGCCTGAGCTGATGCATGTCGCCCAAAAGTGATCCCGTATGGGAATAGCGACATGCACCGAACCGAAGACTAAGCAGGGCCTGCTATTCGATGGCAGTGGAAGCACAGCGAACAAGACCGGCGGGCGCTGCCAGGCGGCCGTCGCGCATCATGCCGTCCTTCGTGTCGAAGATCACCGTGCCGATGCGCCGCTTCCTCGGCCATCACATCTTTTCCAGCCTGACGCGACGCATTCTGTTTCTCAACCTTGCCGGCCTGGCCGTCCTGGTCACCGGTATCCTCTATCTCAACACCTTCCGCGACGGGCTGATCGATGCCCGCGTCGAAAGTCTGATGACGCAGGGCGAAATCATCGCCGGCGCGATCGCGGCATCGGCGACGGTCGAGACCGATTCGATCAGCATCGACCCGGAAAAGCTGCTTGAGCTGCAGGCCGGCGAAAGCCTGGGGCCGGGCTCCGACCAGCTCGACAATCTGGATTTTCCGATCAATCCCGAACGCGTCGCCCCGGTGCTGCGGCGATTGATCTCGCCGACCCGGACGCGGGCACGCATCTATGATCGCGACGCCAATCTGCTGCTTGATTCGCGCCATCTCTATTCGCGCGGCCAGATCCTGCGCTACGACCTGCCGCCGGTCGACGAGGAAGAGCCCGACCTTGTCGAGCGCATCCAGAAATTCATCTTCGACTTCTTCCGCAACACCGACCTGCCGGTCTATCACGAACAGCCGGGCGGCAATGGCGCGGCCTTCCCGGAGGTGGTCAAGGCGCTGACCGGCAGCCCGTCGACCATCGTGCGCGTCTCGGAACAGGGCGAGCAGATCGTTTCGGTGGCGGTGCCGATCCAGCGCTTCCGCGCCGTTCTCGGCGTGCTGATGCTGTCGACCGAGGGCGGCGACATCGACAAGATCGTCGCCGCCGAGCGCAAGGCGATCCTGCGCGTCTTCGGCATCGCGGCGCTCGTCACCGCTATCCTGTCGATGCTTTTGGCCTCGACAATCGCCAACCCGCTGCGCCGGCTGTCGGCGGCGGCCGTGCGGGTCAGGCGCGGCGTCAAGAGCCGCGAGGAGATCCCGGACTTTTCCGACCGGCAGGACGAGATCGGCAATCTGTCGGTCGCGGTGCGCGACATGACCAACGCGCTCTATGCCCGCATCGAAGCGATCGAAAGCTTCGCCGCAGACGTTTCGCATGAATTGAAGAACCCACTGACGTCACTGCGAAGCGCGGTTGAAACCCTGCCGCTGGCCAAGAACGACAATTCGCGCAGCCGGCTGATGGAGATCATCCAGCATGACGTCCGGCGGCTGGACCGGCTCATCACCGATATTTCCGACGCCTCCCGCCTCGATGCCGAACTCGCGCGCGAAGACGCGGGAACCGTGGACCTGAAGAAATTCGTCACCGATCTGGTGGCCGTGTCGCGCGAGACCACCCGCAACAAGAAAGCGGTCGAGATCGAACTCAAGGTCGCCAAGTTGCCGCAGGGCGTCAAAGGCTATTTCGTCGTCGGCCACGATCTGCGTATCGGCCAGGTCATCACCAATTTGATCGAGAATGCGCGCTCCTTCGTTCCCGAGGACCACGGCCATATCAGCCTTTCGCTGGCGCGCGCCGGAAAGTTCAACATCCTCACCGTCGACGACAACGGCCCCGGCATCCGCGCCGACAACATCGACCGCATCTTCGAGCGTTTCTACACCGACCGGCCGGCCGGCGAGGCGTTCGGCCAGAATTCGGGCCTTGGCCTGTCGATCTCCAGGCAGATCGTCGAGGCCCATGGCGGCACGCTGACCGCCGAGAACATTCCCGGCACCAAGCCCGGCGAGATCAAGGGCGCGCGCTTCGTCGTGACGCTGCCGGCCGAAGCATGATCCCGAGCCGAAGGGCAGCGGGATCATGGCCGTTGCAAAAGACGTGATCCGTGCGGCCTGAAAACATTCACGCGACGGCGGTGCTGATCGGCGAACGTGGCATTCTGGTCAGCGGAGCATCCGGCTCGGGCAAGACGACGCTGGCCCTGGCGCTCATCGGCCATTGTCGTCAGCGCGGATTGTTCTCACGGCTGGTCGGCGACGACCAGCTTTTCATCGAGGCGCATGCGGGGCGGCTGGTATGCCGCGCACCCGCTGCCATCGCCGGCCTCGCCGAAGTCCCGGGACTTGGTCCTCGGCCGCTGCCATTCGAACCCGCCTGCATCGTCGACCTGCATCTACGCCTGCTGCCGGCCGGCGAAATCGCGCGCTTCCAGGAGGACGCCAGCGACGAGATCGCCGGCTGCGTGGTGCCGCGGATCGATCTGGCCGAACGCAACGTCCAGGCTGCCCTGCCCGCCGTGATGGCGCGGCTGTCCATCATGCCTTTTCTATGATCCGCCCGGGATTTTTTGCTGCAATGCGTCAAAATGGCATGGGCAGGCGCAATTTTGGGCTTGTCAACGGGCCGCGCGTCGACAAGATAGCGCTCCCGCCGCCTGGAATGGCTGGCGAGCATAAAATGCGCCTGTGAAGCGGCGATGACGGGAGCCACCAAAGAATGATCGGACTCGTGCTTGTAACGCACGGTCAACTGGCCACCGAGTTCCGACATGCCGTCGAACATGTCGTCGGGCCACAAGACAATTTCGAAACCGTGGCGATCGGTGCCGACGACGATATGGAGCAGCGTCGCCGCGACATCGTCGACGCCGTCGCCCGTGTCGATACCGGAGCCGGCGTCATCGTGCTGACCGACATGTTCGGCGGCACGCCGTCGAACCTTGCCATCTCGGTGATGGAGTCCGGCCGCACCGAGGTGATCGCCGGCATGAACCTGCCGATGCTGATCAAGCTGTCGTCGATCCGCAAGGGCGACAACATGGCGGCCGCGCTCGATGAGGCGCAGGCCGCCGGCCGCAAATACATCAATGTCGCCAGCCAGCTTCTGAGCAGCAAATGAACGCGCTATCCTCGGAAAAAGACCAGATTGTCCGGGAGTTTCCGATCGTCAACCAGCGCGGTCTGCATGCACGCGCCTCGGCGAAATTCGTCCAGCTCGCCAGCGGCTTCAATGCCGCGGTCCATGTCGAGAAGGACGGCGTCAAGGTCGGCGGCACGTCGATCATGGGCCTGATGATGCTGGCCGCCAGCCCGGGATACTCGATCCGCGTCACCGCCAGCGGACCCGAGGCGCTCGAGGTCATGGACGCGCTGGAGCAGCTTGTCGCCTCCCGCTTCGGCGAGGAATGCTGATCCCCTGCATCGCCAGGGCGTGCTTGCGAGACATGCAGGGATAAAGATTTCTTTATATCCCATTGTCGTTTCGACATCGATCTGCTAGTCAGGCCGGCAATTCGCGCCCTTCGACGCGCCGACCGGCGCGGGCGCATCCGCAACCAATTCGCAGCATAACAATTCGCATCGGAGCACTGCCATGACGGGTAGCAAGGATTATGTGGTCGCCGACATCTCGCTTGCCGGCTGGGGCCGCAAGGAACTCGATATCGCCGAGACCGAAATGCCGGGCCTGATGGCCTGCCGCGAGGAGTTCGGCGCCAAGAAGCCGCTGAAGGGCGCGCGCATCACGGGCTCGCTGCACATGACCATCCAGACCGCGGTGCTGATCGAGACGCTGAAGGCGCTCGGCGCCGATATACGCTGGGCGTCCTGCAACATCTTCTCGACCCAGGACCATGCCGCCGCGGCGATCGCCGAAGCCGGCATTCCCGTCTTCGCCGTCAAGGGCGAGAGCCTCGAACAGTACTGGGACTACACCGACCGGATCTTCCAGTGGGCGGACGGCGGCCTTTCCAACATGATCCTCGACGACGGCGGCGACGCCACCATGTACATCCTGATCGGCGCCCGCGCCGAGGCCGGGGAGGACGTGCTGTCCAACCCGCAGAGCGAGGAAGAGGAATATTTCTACGCCCAGGTCAAGAAGCGCCTGAAGGCTTCGCCCGGCTTCTTCACCAAGCAGAAGGCGGCGATCCGCGGCGTCACAGAAGAGACGACCACCGGCGTCAACCGGCTTTACCAGCTGCAGAAGAAGGGCCTGCTGCCCTTCCCGGCCATCAACGTCAACGACTCGGTCACCAAGTCGAAGTTCGACAACAAGTACGGCTGCAAGGAATCGCTGGTCGACGGCATCCGCCGCGGCACCGACACGATGATGGCCGGCAAGGTCGCGGTTGTCTGCGGTTATGGCGACGTCGGCAAGGGCTCGTCCGCCTCGCTCAAGGGTGCCGGCGCCCGCGTCAAGGTCACCGAGGTCGATCCGATCTGCGCCCTGCAGGCGGCGATGGACGGCTTTGAAGTCGTCACGCTGGAAGACGCGGCTCCGACCGCCGACATCGTCATCACCACCACTGGCAACAAGGACGTCGTGACCCTCGACCACATGCGGTCGATGAAGGACATGGTGATCGTCGGCAATATCGGCCACTTCGACAACGAGATCCAGGTCGCGTCGCTGCGCAATCTGAAGTGGACCAACGTCAAGCCGCAGGTCGACATGATCACCTTCCCGGACGGCAAGCGGATGATCCTTCTGTCGGAAGGCCGCCTGCTCAATCTCGGCAATGCCACCGGCCATCCGAGCTTCGTCATGTCGGCCTCCTTCACCAACCAGGTTCTGGCCCAGATCGAGCTGTTCACCAAGGGCGAACAGTACCAGAACCAGGTCTATGTCCTGCCCAAGCATCTCGACGAGAAGGTCGCGCGCCTGCACCTCGACAAGCTCGGCGCCCGCCTGACCGAACTGTCGGGTGAGCAGGCCGCCTATATCGGCGTCACGCCGCAGGGTCCGTTCAAGCCGGAACACTACCGCTATTAACCAAAGCTAAATTTACTACCATATATTGAGGCCGGGCGATTGACTTTTCGCCCGGCTTTATTTTTGCGCGCGATCAGCCTTCACGGCGATTCGGCGAGGGTTTATTGTCAGGTGATTCGCGACGCTTCCGGCCCGAGAGGGGATCAGAGAGGCGCGTTTCAGGGCGGTCTTGCATTCAGGCGGCGGAGAGGACCAAGACATGCCGGGGCAAAACCCGCACGGAGCGGGATCGGCCGTTTCCGGCGGCCATGACGATTCGGGGACCTTAGGCTCGGCCATCCCGGGCGGACGCCTTTCATGGCGTGCCCGCGCGGGACTGTTGCTGGCCGGTTCAGCACTGGCCTGGCCTTTGGCCGGTGCCGTGGCGCATGCCGAGACCGCCGCCGTGGCGACCGCCGGCCTGTCGATCAGCACCGTCGAAGTCATGCAGCTCGCGGTGTTCGTCGGCGTGACGGGCGCGGCGCTGCTGTCGGCCATCGTTCTCATCCGGGAGCGCGCCCGCACCTCGGCGGAGAATGTCGAACTGAGAAGCCGCGTCGCCGACGTCAACGCTGCATTGCGCCGGTCGGAAGCGTTGCTCAATCTGCGCGACCAGCGCGTCGTCGTCTGGGCGTCGGAGAACAAGAAACCCGAACTCGTCGGCACATTGCCTGTCGAAAGCGGCGCGCCGGAGGAGCGGGCGGCTTTTCTCGCCTTCGGTCGCTGGCTGATGCCGCGCTCTGCGGCGGCACTGGAACATGCGATCGCGGGCTTGCGCGAAAAGGCGAGGCCTTTCGACCTGGTCATCGAATCGCAGGCCGGCGCACCGCTCGAAGTGCACGGCCGCAAGAGTGCCGCGCATATATTGGTGCGGTTCGTCTCGCTTTCCGAGACGCAGCGCAGCCAGGCCCGGCTGAAGATCGAGAACCAGCGGCTGGCCGCCGACCATGACACCATGATCGGCCTGCTCGAGGCGCTGAAGATGCCGGCATGGCTGCGTGACGAGCACGGACGCCTGAAATGGGTCAACCGGGCCTATGCCGACGCGGTCGAAGCCGAAAGCGCGGAAGCCGCCGTCCGCGACGCCAAGGAGTTTCTTGGCGGCCAGGCGCGCGAGGCGATTGCCACCCAACACAAATCGCATCCGGTCTTCGAGCAGTCGCTTTCCACCGTGATCGAAGGCGACCGCCGCGTTTTCGCGGTGACCGATGTCGCCGGCGGCGACGGTTCGGCCGGCCTTGCCTGCGACACCAGCGCGATCGAGACCATCCGCGGCGAATATGAGCGGACGGTGCGCAGCCACGCCGACACGCTCGACCAGCTCAACACCGCGGTCGCCATCTTCGACACCGACGAGAAGCTGCGCTTCTTCAACCAGGCGTTCCAGAAGCTGTGGGGGCTCGACAGCGGCTTCCTGCACAGCGCTCCAGACAATGCGCTTTTGCTCGACCGGCTGCGCAGCGAAGGCAAGATCGCCGAACAACCCGAATGGCGCCGCTGGAAGGAAGGCCTGCTCGGCGCCTACCGCGCGGTCGAATCGCAGGAGCATTGGTGGCATCTGCCGGACGGCAAGACCATTCGCGTCGTTGCCAACCCGCAGCCCAAGGGCGGCGTCACCTGGGTGTTCGAGAACCTGACCGAGAAGATGGACCTGGAAAGCCGCTACCGGACCGCGGTGCGGGTCCAGGGCGAAACGCTCGACAATCTCGCCGAGGGCGTGGCGGTGTTCGGCCCCGATGGCCGGCTGCGGCTGTCGAACCCGGCCTTTGCCACGCTGTGGGGGCTGAGCGCGGACGCCGCCAAGCCCAACGTGCACGTGTCGACGATCCGTGATCTTTGCGACCGGCAGGCGGTCGACAGCCCCTGGCCTGGCTTCGTCGCCGCCATCACCGGCTTCGACGATGAGCGCCGCGACCGTCACGGCCAGAGCGAGCTCAACAACGGCACCGTGCTGCGTTACGCCGTGATTCCACTGCCCAACGGGCAAGTGATGATGACCTTCGTCGACGTCACCGACAGCGTGCGTGTCGAACGCGCGCTGAAGGACAAGAACGAGGCGCTGGAAAAGTCAGATCAGCTCAAGAACGACTTCGTCCAGCACGTGTCCTACGAGTTACGCTCGCCGCTGACCAACATCATCGGCTTCACCGAACTGCTTTCACTGCCCACGACCGGGCCGCTGAACCAAAAGCAGCGCGAATATGTCGAGCATGTCAGCTCGTCCTCCTCGGTCCTGCTGACCATCGTCAACGACATACTGGACCTCGCGACCGTCGACGCCGGCATCATGCAGCTCGACATTTCAGAGGTTCATGTCGACCGCACGATCGCGGCGGCGGCGGAACTGGTTGCCGACCGGCTGCAGGAGCATTCGATCCGACTCGAGGTCGATGCCACCGCCGCGCCGAAGACCTTCCATGGCGATGAAACCCGCATCCGCCAGATCCTCTACAATCTGCTCAGCAATGCCGCCAATTACGCGCCGGAAGCCAGCAGCATCCGGCTCGCCTGCCGCCAGTTGGCGGACGGGGTGGAATTCTCGGTTCATGACGACGGCCCCGGCATGCCGCCGGATGTGCTGGATTCGGTGTTCCGCCGCTTCGAACCGCGTACCAATGGCGGCCGCAGGCGCGGCGCCGGCCTCGGCCTGTCGATCGTCAAGAGCTTCGTTGAACTGCATGGCGGCGGCGTTCGCATCGAAACCGGCAAGGACAAGGGCACGACCGTCATCTGCACCTTCCCCGACATGCCCGGCATCCGCGCCGCGGCCGAGTAGCGCGCTAGATGACGGGGCTTGTGCTGGAGCGTTTGCTTCCTGACGAGACACAGACCGCGCGGCTGGGCGAGGATCTGGCGCTGGCGCTGCGTGCCGGCGATGTGCTGGCGCTCAAAGGCGATCTCGGCGCCGGCAAGTCGACACTGGCGCGGGCGCTGATCCGGACGCTTGCGGACAATGCCGGGCTCGACGTGCCAAGCCCGACCTTCACTTTGGTGCAGAGCTACGACACGCGCATTCCGGTGCATCATTTCGACCTCTACCGCCTGTCGTCGGCGAGCGAGCTCGACGAACTCGGCTTCGATGAAGCGCTGGCGCAAGGGGCAGCCCTGGTCGAATGGCCCGAACGGGCGGAGGGCTATCTGCCGAAGACAGCGCTGTCGATCGAACTCGTCCAGCATGGCGAAGGGCGGCTGGCGCGGTTGTCCGGGCAAGGGGCGGCCTTCGACCGGGCGGCGCGGTCCCTGGCCATGCGCGATTTTCTCGACGGCGCCGGTTGGGGGACAGCGCGGCGCCGCCATTTCGTCGGCGATGCCTCGGCCCGTTCCTATGAGATCGTGACGTATGCTGGCCAAGAACCGCGCGTGCTGATGAACTCGCCGCGGCTGGTGCTCGGCCCGCCGGTGCGCGACGGCAAGCCCTATGCCGTGATCGCGCACACGGCCCAGTCGGTCTCCGCCTTCGTCGCCATCGACCGCGCCTTGAAGGCCGGCGGCGTCAGCGTTCCGCAAATCCATGCCGAGGATCAGGACCAGGGGTTTCTGCTGCTCGAACATCTCGGTTCGGAAGGGTTTCTCGGCAAGGACGGCGAGCCGGTGGCCGAGCGTTATGCGGCGGCCGCCGAACTGCTGGCCATGATGCATGGCAGGACCTGGCCGCGGCGCCTGCAAGCCGGGCCGGGCAGCTTCCACGAGGTGCCCCCTTTCGACCGCGATGCGATGATGATCGAAGCCGATCTTCTGGTCGACTGGTATGTGCCGGCGATATCGGGTGCCCCGGCCAGCGAAGATTTGCGCACGGGCTACGCCAGGCAGTGGAACGCGCTTTTCGATCGGCTGCAGGGAAGCGAATACACGCTGATGCTGCGCGACTTCCATTCGCCCAATATCATCTGGCGCGGCGACCGCTCCGGGCATGACCGGCTGGGCATCGTGGACTTCCAGGACGCGCTTATCGGCCCGTCGGCCTATGACGTCGCCTCGCTCGCCATGGATGCCCGTGTCACCCTGTCGCCCGGAATCGAAAAGCGGACACTGGATGCCTATGCTGCGGCGCGACATGCAGCGGGCGCTTTCAACGAAGCGAGCTTCCTGGAGGCCTATGCAATCATGGCCGCGCAGCGCAATTCGAAGATCCTCGGCATTTTCGTGCGCCTCGAAAAACGCGACGGCAAACCCTATTATCTCAGACACCTGCCGCGCATCCGTGACTATCTGCGCCGGGCGCTGTCTCATCCGGCGCTCGCCAGCTTGAAGGATTTCTACGACACGCACGGGCTGCTTGAGGAACGAACGCTGTGACAAGACCGGATACCGCAATCGTACTCGCCGCCGGGCTTGGCAAGCGCATGCGGCCGATCACCGACGCCATCCCCAAGCCGCTGGTCAGGGTCGCCGGCAAGACCTTGCTCGACTGGGGCCTCGACAGCCTCGCCGCCGCCGGCGTCGCCAAGGCCGTCGTCAACGTCCACTATCTTCCCGAGCAGATCGTTGCCCATGTCGCGGCGCGCCATGAGCCCCGCATCATCATTTCCGACGAGAGCGACCGGCTGCTCGACTCGGCAGGCGGCATCGTCAAGGCGCTGCAGGAACTGGGCGACCAACCCTTCTACATCCTCAACGCCGACACGTTCTGGATCGACCACGGCCCGCTCAATCTCGGCCGCCTCGCCCTTGCATGGGACGGCGCGAACATGGATATTCTGCTAATGCTGGCGGATCTCCATCAAGCGACCGGACACTGCGGCTCAACCGACTTCCTAGTGGCGCCGGATGGCACCCTGCGGCGTTCAAAAGGGGATCCGGCGGGCCTGATCTATGCCGGCGCGGCGATCGTCCATCCGCGCCTGTTCGCGGCCGCATCCGCCGAACCGCACTCGCTCAACGCCTATTTCGACAAAGCCATCGCCACTGGTCGCCTGTTCGGCATGCCGATGCACGGCCACTGGATCACTGTCGGCACGCCCGATGCCATTCCGCTCGCTGAAGCGGCAGTCGCCGGCGCGCTGACCGAGTCGCAATGAGCGGCCCGGGCCGCGTTTTCTCTATCCCCCCCGGAGCGCCGTTTCTGCCGACGCTGGCCGAGGCGCTGCTTGCCGGTCGACTGGTTCCCGGATTTCGCTTCGACGGCGATCCGCTCGCTCTGGCCGATGTCACCATCTATGTGCCGACGCGTCGTGCCGCGCGCGCCTTGCGCGGTGTCTTCGTCGACAGTCTCGCGGCGCGCGGCGGCGGCGGTTCAGCGATCCTGCCGGTCATCCGCCCGCTCGGCGAGTTCGACGAGGACGAAGCGGCATTCGATGCCGAGCCGTCGGCGGCGATCGATCTCGCGCCGCCGATCTCGGCGACCGAACGCCTGTTGCTGCTGACGCCGCTGGTACGCGCCTGGAAACGCCGGCTGCCGGAGCATGTGGCGAAGCTTTTCGCGGAAGAGATCGTCATCCCCGCCTCCACCGCGGACGCGATCTGGCTGGCGCGCGATCTCGCGGCGCTGATGGACGAGATCGAGACGGAAGGTACCGACTGGGCAAAGCTTGAAGGCCTGGTAACCGGCAACCTCGCCGGCTGGTGGCAGGTAACGCTCGAATTCCTCGGCATCGTCACCGATGCCTGGCCGAAATTCCTCAGCGAGAGCGACCGCTCCAACCCGGCCGCGCATCGCAGCGCGCTGATCCGCTCCGAGGCGGCGCGGCTGCGGCGCAATCCGCCGGCCGGACCGGTCATCGCCGCCGGCTCCACCGGCTCGATACCGGCCACGGCGGAGCTGCTTGCCGCGATCGCCCGCCTGCCCGGCGGCGCCATCGTGCTGCCCGGGCTCGACCGTACGCTGGACGAAGCGTCCTTCCAGGCGCTGATCGCTCCCGGAGCGCGGCCCGCGGTGCTTGGCCACCCGCAATATGGCCTCGCCAGGCTGATCGGCAAGATCGGCGTGCCGCGCTCGGATGTCGAGGAAGTCAGCGCGGCCGAACCGCAACTCGCGCTTCGGGCCGCGCTTGTCGGCGAAGCGCTGCGGCCTGCCGAGACCACCGAATTATGGGCCGAAACGCGCAATGGATTTTCGGCTCCCGATATTGCAGGCGCCTTCGCCGGCGTGACCCTGCTTGAAGCAGCCAGCGAACGCGACGAAGCCGTCGCCATCGCTGTCGCCCTGAAGCAGTCGGTGGAGGAGCCGGGCCAAAGAGCTGCCTTGGTCACCGGCGACCGCGCGCTGGCGCGGCGAGTCTCGGTCGAACTCAAGCGCTTCGGCGTTGTCGCCGACGATTCCGGCGGCACGCCGCTCGCCAACACGCCCGCGGCCAGCCTGCTTCGGTTGATGCTCGAAGCGGTGTTCCGGCCTGGCGATCCGATTGGCCTGCTGTCGTTGCTCAAGCATCCTCTGCTCGGCCTCGGTCTCGAACGCGCCGATGTGCGCCATGCGGCGGAACTGGTCGAACTGGTGGCGCTGCGCGGTGGCACCGGCCGCCCCGACATCGCATCGCTGCCGGAACTGTTCGAGGCCCGCCTAACCGGCCTGGGTGATGACAGCCGGCCGCCCTTCTGGTTCTCCCGGCTGACCGTGCGCGCCATCGAAAGCGCGCGGAATTTGCTCGAAGGTCTGAAGCAAGCTCTGGCACCACTGATGGCCTTTCGCGGCCAGGCGGATGCAGATCTTGCCGCCTTGGTCAAAGCCAGCGTTGTGGTCCTGGAAAATCTCGGCCGCGCCGCGGATGGCGGCCTAGCCGGCCTCTATGCCGGTGACGCCGGCGAAAAGCTTGCCGAACTGCTGCGCGGGCTGGTCGCAGCTTCGGCCCCGCTGTCGTTCGCGGCGAGCGAATGGCCCGATGTGATGGACGCGCTGATCGCGCCCGAAACGGTCAAGCCGGCGCAAGGCACCGACCGGAACATCGCCATCTGGGGCGCGCTGGAAGCGCGGCTGCAGGACGTCGACACGCTGGTCATTGGCGGGCTCAACGAAGGCGTCTGGCCGCGCAAGCCTGAGAGCGACCGCTTCATGTCGCGGCTGATGAAGATCGGCATCGATCTCGAACCGCCGGAACGGCGCATCGGCCTTGCCGCGCATGATTTCCAGATGGCCATGGGCGCGAAGAAGGTTTTGCTGGCCCGCTCGGCGCGTTCGGGCGACGCACCCGCCGTGCCATCGCGCTGGCTGCAGCGGCTGCTCACGTTCATCGGCAACGAGCAGGCGGCAACCCTGCGCGGGCGCGGCGACGAGCTGCTCGCCTGGGCCCGTGCGCTCGATACCGGACCAAAGCAGGATTTCGCGCCCCGCCCGCAGCCAAAGCCGCCCCTATCAGTGCGCCCGACGCATTTCTCGGTCACCGAGATCGAGACCTTGCGCCGGGATCCCTACGCCGTCTACGCAAGACGGATACTCGGACTGATGCCCCTCGATCCCGTGATCCGCGACCCCGGCGCGGCCGAGCGCGGCACGCTGTTCCATGCCATCCTGCATCTGTTCTCGTCCGAGGTGGCCGATCCGCGCGCGCCCGAGGCGCTTGCCGGCCTCATTGCCGCAGGCCGCGCCTGCTTTGCCGAGGCTGCCCTTCCGGCCGATGTCGAGGCGGTGTGGTGGCCGCGCTTCGAGAAGCTCGCCGCCAACATCATCGAATGGGAGCGCACACGCGCGGATGCGGTGGTCCAACGGCATGCGGAGGAGAGGGCGGGAAAGACCGTCGTCGGCCAGTCCGGCGTGACGCTGTCCGGCTACGCCGACCGCGTCGACCTGCTGGCCGGCGGAATGGCCGATATTCTGGACTACAAGACAGGCTCCTCGCCCTCCAAGGCGCAGGCGCACACGCTGCTGGCGCCGCAACTGGCGCTGGAGGGCGCTCTGCTGAGGCGCGGCGCCTTCAAGGATCTGGGCGCGCGTGAACCGTCGCAACTGGCCTTCATCAGGCTGAAGCCGAATGGCGAGGTGTTCGAGGAGTCCATCCTCGAACACAACCGCCAGCCTCGAACCGCGGCCGATCTTGCCGAAGAGGCCTGGGCACGGCTGGAAAAGCTGCTGGTCCACTACGCAGATCCGCAAACCGGATATCTGTCGCGCGCGCTGCCGTTTCGCGAAGGCGAGACCGACGGCGACTACGACCACCTTGCCCGCGTGCTCGAATGGTCGGCCGGCGGCGATGCCGGCGACGAGGGAGGGGAGGCATGAAGAAGGCCTATCCCATCCCGAGCGACACCGCGACCAGCCAGGCCCGCGCCGCCGATCCCATGAATTCCGCCTGGGTGTCTGCCAATGCCGGCTCAGGCAAGACCCATGTGCTGGCCCAGCGCGTCATCCGGTTGCTGCTCAACGGCACCGACCCGTCGAAGATCCTGTGCCTGACCTATACGCGCGCCGCCGCCGCCAACATGTCGAACCGGGTCTTTTCCACGCTGTCGGACTGGACCGTGCTCGGTGATGCCGAGCTGGCCGTGAAGATCGAAGCCCTGGAAGGGCGCCGGCCGGATCGCGACACCATGCGCCGGGCGCGGCGCCTGTTCGCCGAGGCACTGGAAACGCCGGGCGGGCTGAAGATCCAGACCATCCACGCTTTCTGCGAGTCCGTCCTCCACCAGTTCCCGCTGGAAGCCAACATTCCCGCCCATTTCGAGATGCTCGACAGCCAGATGGAGGCGTCGCTTTTCGCCGCTGCGCGCCGCGAAATGATTTCAGCCGCCGGCGACGCGGATTTGACCGAGGCCTTCGCCACTGTGCTGGAGCGCGGCGGTGAAGCCGGCCTCGATGCGTTGCTCGGCGAGATCGTGCGCAAGCGCGATGGCTTGCGCGAGTTCCTTGATGCGGTCGGGCGTGACGGTTTCCAACCTTTGTTCGACGAATTCCATTTCCGCCCCGGCCAGACCGCCGAGGGCCTGGCCGCATCGCTGTGGCCATTGCCGGGCTTCGTGCCGGACTATTTCGCCGGCTTTGCCCAGGCCGCCGAATCCACAGACGCCAGGTCGGTGCTGAACAACATCCTGCCCTATGCGCGTCAGGCCTTCGCAGAGAGCAATCCCACTCGCCGCCTGCAATTGCTCGCCAGAGCATTCCTCAAGGCCGATGGCGATCCCTATGATCCGGCAAAGGCCTTCAAGAAGGCTCTGACCGACCGCCTGCCGGATCTGGGCGAACGCTACCTCTCGGCGGCGAACGCCATCATCGAAACCGTCGACCGCCTGGCGCTGTTCCGGATGCTGGAAGGCACTCGTGCGGCGCTGACCATCGCCGACTGGCTGATCGCCCGCTACGAGGTACTGAAGCGCAGTCGCGGCTTTCTCGACTTCAACGATCTGATCACCCGCACGGTCAACCTCCTGGCACGGCCCGATGCCGGCCCATGGGTGCAATACAAGCTCGACCAAGGCATCGATCACATCCTGCTCGATGAAGCGCAGGACACCAGCCCGGATCAATGGGAGGTGGTGAAGCGGCTGGCGGAGGAATTTTTTGCCGGTCTCGGCGCGCGCGACAGGGTCCACCGCACGGTCTTTGCCGTCGGCGACGAAAAGCAGTCGATCTATTCCTTCCAGGGCGCTGCGCCCGACTCCTTCGCCGACAGCCGGCTGTTGTTCGCCGGCAGGGTGCGCGATGCCGAGGCGTCGTTCGCCGACCTCAAGCTGACCTGGTCGTTCCGCTCGACCGACGATGTGCTCGCCGCCGTCGACCGCGTCTTTGCCGATCCTGTCGTGCGGCGCGGCATCAGCCACGATCCCGATCCGCTGAGCCACAAGGCGATCCGCACCGATGCGCCAGGCTATGTCGAGGTCTGGCCGTCGCTCGGCACTGAAGCCGTCGACGAGCCCGACGACTGGACGCAGGCGATCGACCATGCCCATGCACCGGCGGTGCGCGTCGCCGAGAATGTGGCGGCCACCATTGCCGGCTGGATCGGCAAGGGCGAAATCATCGAGGGCCGCGGCAAGCGGCTTCGGCCCGGCGACGTGCTGGTTCTGGTGCGCAAGCGCGACAGCTTCGTCCATGCACTGACCCGCGCCTTGAAACGCCGCGACATTCCAGTTGCCGGCGCCGACCGGCTGAGCCTGCCCGGCCATATCGCGGTCAAGGACCTGATCGCGGTCGGCCATCTGCTGATCCAGCCGCAGGACGATCTGTCGCTCGCCGCCGTGCTGCGCAGCCCGATCTTCGACTTGCCGGAGGAGACGCTGTTCACACTCGCCGCGCAGAGGGCGCCCGGCCTGTCGCTGGCCGCGTCACTGCGCCAGCATGCCGGAGAAAACGAGCGCCTGGCGAAGATTGTCGCGCAACTTGACCTCTGGGCTGACGAGGCCGCCTTCAAGCCGGTGTTCGAATTCTATGCCAGCCTGCTGGCCCGTGACCACGTGCGTAAAAGGATGATCGCGCGGCTCGGACCGGAGGCCGGCGATATTCTCGACGAATTCCTGAGTTTCTGCCTTGCCGAGGAGCGGACCGGCCTGCCCGGGCTGGAGGCCTTCCTGTCGACGCTGGAGAATGCCGGTCCCGAGATCAAGCGCGAGATGGACCAGACCCGTGACGAGGTCCGCGTCATGACCGTGCACGCGGCCAAGGGCTTGGAGGCGCCGGTCGTTTTTCTGGTCGATGGCGGCTCCGCCCCGTTCAGCGACCAGCATCTGCCGCGCCTGATGCCTTTCATGGGCTCGGGCACATACTGGGACGGCAAGGGCTATCTCTGGCGCTCGGCAAGCGATGTCGCCAACGGCTTCTCCAGGGCCGCGGCGGTGCGGGCACGGGAACTCGCCGACGACGAATATCGCCGCTTGCTCTATGTCGGCATGACCCGTGCCGAGGACCGGCTGATCGTCTGCGGTTACCATGGCAAGCGGGCGCCGAATGCCGGCACCTGGCATTCGATCGTGAGCCGCGCCTTGATCGGTGCGCCCGAGAGCGAACAGCGTCCGCATCCCGCCGGGGGCGACCCTGTGCATCGTTTCCGCGTGACCAACCTGCCGCCCGTCGCGGCGGGCGCCAGTGAACAGGCGCGGCAGGCCAGTGCTTTTGACCCGTTGCCGGCGACCCTGTTCCGGCCCTTGCCACCCTTCGAGGACCTGCCGCGGCCGCTGTCGCCGTCCGGCGCCTCGGCGCTGATCGACGAAGGCAAGGAAGCGGTGATCGACAGGGCTTCGCCAGTGCTGGACGCCGATGCCGAGCCCGGCTTTGCCGTGCTGCGCGGGCTCGCCTTGCACAAGCTGCTGCAGATGTTGCCCGGCATTGCCGAGGCTGAGCGCCAGGGCGCGGCCGAGCGTTATCTCGCGCGAACAGGTGCCGCATGGCCGCCGTCAGAGCGGGAAAAGGCCCTTGCGTCGGTCATCGCCATCCTCGACGACCCACGCCTCGGCCAATTGTTCGCGCCCTCGTCGCGCGCCGAGGTGGCGATCATGGGCAAGTTGGACGTGAGGGGGAAAAAGCGTTCCATTTCCGGCAAGATCGACCGCTTGGCGGTGACCGCCGACACGGTTTCGATCGTCGACTACAAGACCAACCGGCCGGCGCCTGCCTCGCTGGCTGAAGTCCCGCCGGCCTATCTTTTGCAGTTGGCGCTTTATCGCGCGCTGCTACAGCCGCTTTATCCCGGGCGCGAGGTGAAGGCGGCCCTTTTGTTCACCGAAGCGCCAAGGCTGATCGAACTGCCGGCCCAGGCCATGGATGACGCCCTTGCCCGACTCACGGGAGCGTGACACAAGACCTGCTTGAAGAAGGGCGCGACAACCACCACATTTGGTGGGACAAAAAACTCTCGAAAGGAATTTTCCGCATGGGTGCCACCGTCAAGGTCGACAAGAACAATTTCCAGGCCGACGTGCTCAACGCCAAGGAGCCGGTCGTGGTGGATTTCTGGGCTGAATGGTGCGGCCCGTGCAAGATGATCGCGCCGGCGCTTGAGGACATCGCCCTCGAACTCGGCAGCAAGGTCAAGATCGCCAAGCTCAACATCGACGAGAATCCCGAGCTTGCCGCGCAGTTCGGCGTGCGCTCGATCCCGACGCTGATGATCTTCAAGGGAGGCGAAGTCGCCGACATGAAGGTTGGCGCCGCTCCGAAGACCGCGCTGTCGCACTGGATCAACGGCAGCCTCGCCTGATCCAACTGAAATTCCTGACAGCAAAAGCCCGGCCATCGTGCCGGGCTTTTTGTTGGCGTCATCGCTGGGTTGCTCTGGCCCTCACATCAGGTCACGCCATGTCTTCTGTTGGCAGCAACAGAAGCAGGGAGAACGTCATGACCGGATCCGCCAAGGCCACCGTCTTCATCGACAATGAGCGTGTCATCGTCACCGAGTACCGCTTCCAGCCGGGCGACAACACCGGCTGGCATCGACATGGGCACGACTATGTCGTGGTGCCGCTGATGGACGGCAAACTCAAGCTGGAAACCAAGGACGGTGAAACCTTCGCCGAGATGAAGAAAGGCGTGCCTTATTTCCGCAAGGAGGGCGTCGAACACGATGTCATCAGCGCCAATGAGGGCGAATATGCTTTCATCGAGATCGAGCTGAAGTAGGCGGCCGCATTGACTAGAGCATTTCACCGTTTCACGGAAACGGCAAACTGCTCTAACTCATTGTTTTAACGCAACTCCGGACGGAAAACCGTTTCACACTTTTCCTGGAATTGCTCTGGGCGATGGACGGCCTCACGTCGGCGGTGTGCCGTTCTCGGCCAGTACTGCACCAGCCAGATAGAGCGATCCCCCGATCAGGATGCGGGGCGCTGGGCCGTCCCAGGTGTCGCGCAGCAGCATCAGCGCGCTGGCGACGGAACTGACCGGCTCGGCGGAAAGCCCGGCTTCCGTGGCGCGGATCGCCAGCTCGTCGTTGGGCACGCCGGCATCGCTCATGCTCACCGGCACGGTATAGACATGCCGGGCCAAGCCCTTGAAGGCGCGGAAATAGCCGCTCTGGTCCTTGGTGTTGATCATGCCCGAAATGAGGAACAGCGGGCGCGGGTTCTTTTCTTCCTGCTCGGCCAGCGCTTCGGCGACGACCACGCCGGCGCCCGGGTTGTGGCCACCGTCGAGCCAGATGTCGGCATCCTTCGGCGCCAGCTCCGCCAGACGGCCCTGCACCAGCTTCTGCATGCGACCGGGCCAGGCGACATTGGTCATCGCCTTTTCGGCGGCGCGGTGGCTGACCTCGAAGCCCGCCGCCTTGACCGCGGCGATCGCAGCCGCCGCATTGGCGAATTGGTGGCGCCCTGGCAGCCGCGGCATCGGCAGGTCCATCAGGCCATCCTCGTCCTGGTAGACCATGCGGCCGTTCTCCTCGAAGGCCAGGAAGTCCTGGCCATAGACGAAGGTCGGGCACTCCAGCCGCTCGGCGGTCTCGATCAGCACCTGCAGCGCCGTCTCGCTTTCCTGGGCGCCGATCACCACGGGGCAGCCGCGCTTCATGATGCCGGCCTTTTCGGCAGCGATCAGTTCGACCCGGTCGCCAAGATAGGCCTCATGATCCATCGACACCGGCATGATCACCGACACGGCCGGCCTGGCGACGACATTGGTGGCGTCGAAGCGGCCGCCGAGGCCGACCTCGATGATGGCGGCATCGGCCGGATGTTCCGAAAACAGGATGAAGGTGACGGCGGTGAGGATCTCGAAGACGGTGATCTTCTGGCCGTCATTGGCCTTGGCGACGCGGGCAATGGCCTCGGCGAAGGTCTCATCGTCGACGAGTTTGCCACCCCCCTCGGCGGCGAGCCTATAGCGCTCGGCCCAGTTCACCAGATGCGGCGAGGTGTGGACATGCACGAGACGGCCGGCGGCTTCAAGCAGCGCGCGCGAAAAGGCGGCGCAGGAGCCCTTGCCGTTGGTGCCGGCGATGTGGATGACCGGCGGCAGCAAGTCCTGCGGATTGCCAAGCCGCTCCAGGAGCCGCGTGATGCGGTCGAGCGAAAGGTCGAAACCTTTCGGGTGAAGCGCCATCAGGGCTTCGATTTCGCGGTCGGCGGCAAGCGTTGTCATGACAAAATCCCGGCGCATGGCCCGAGCACCAGAATCAACCCGGAATGGCCATGGCAATCAAAAGGCTACAGCGCGCCATGGACATGGCGCAATCGCTGTTCGCGGCGGCCCAAGTCGTGTCTTGTGCACGTCGTCCTCCCAAAACCGAGGCCACTTTTGGACGACATGCACAGTGTCGCGTCCTCAGGCTTGCGGCCGGGCTTCGGTCGCAACCATCGCCGGCGGCAGGATTTCCGGCTCGAGCGGCTTTTGCTCCTCCGGCATCTTGAGCAGCATCTTCAACAGCCGCGCGATGGTCTGGCGCAGTTCGAGCCGCGACACCACCATGTCGACCATGCCGTGCTCCATCAGATATTCGGAGCGCTGGAAGCCATCGGGCAGTTTCTCGCGGATGGTCTGCTCGATGACACGCGGTCCGGCAAAGCCGATCAGCGCGCCCGGCTCGGCGATATGCACGTCGCCCAGCATGGCATAGGAGGCGGTGACGCCGCCTGTGGTCGGGTTGGTCAGCACGACGATGTAGGGCAGGCCGGCTTCCTTAAGCCGGTCGACGCCGACCGTCGTGCGCGGCAGCTGCATGAGGGACAAGATGCCTTCCTGCATGCGCGCGCCGCCGGACGCGGCGAACAGGATCAGCGGCCGCTTGCGCTGCAGGGCGACCTCGAATGCGTGTACGATGGCGTCGCCGGCGGCCATGCCGAGCGAGCCCCCCATGAAGGCGAAATCCTGCACCGTCACCACCACCGGCAGGCCTTCGATGGTGCCCAGCGCGTTGACGATCGCGTCCTCCAGCCCGGTCTTGGCCTTGGCGTCCTTCAACCGGTCGGTGTAACGCTTCTCATCGCGGAACTTCAGCGGATCCTGCACCACCTTCGGGTTTTCGAGCTGTTCGTATTTCCCGTCGTCGAGGAAGTACTTCAGCCGCTCCTTGGCCGAAATCTTCATGTGATGGCCGGAAGACGGGATGACGAACTGGTTGGATTCCAGATCCTTGTGGAACACCATCTCGCCGGTCTCGGGATCCTTGATCCAGAGATTCTCGGGCATGTCGGTGCGCCGGCCGAGCATCGAATTGATCTTCGGGCGAACGTAATTGGTGATCCAGTTCATCGCTTCGGCTCCTGTCCTGACGAAGAGTTGCTAATGCATGTCGCCCAAAAATGGGAACCGGTTTTGGGCGACATGCACAAACTTGAGGTAGGAGAACTATTCGGCGGCAGCAAGGCGGGCCGAGCGCACGCCTTGCGCAAGGCCGCTGACCAGCGTGGCGACGGCCTCGGCCGGGTCGGCGGTCTTTTCGCCCTTCGGCCCCAGCACATTGGCGACCGCATTGACGATCGCGGTGCCGACGACGACGCCATCGGCATTGGCGCCAATGACACGCGCCTGTTCGGCGGTCTTGACACCGAAGCCGACGCAGACCGGCAGGTTGGTATGGCCCTTGATGCGCTTGACCGCCGCCGCCACCTTGCCGGTGTCGGCAAGTGCGGCACCGGTGATGCCGGTCATTGACACGTAGTAGACGAAGCCAGACGTGTTCTGCAAAACCTTGGGCAGCCGCTTGTCATCCGTGGTCGGCGTCGCCAGCCGGATGAAGTTGATGCCAGCCTTGAGCGCCGGTATGCAGAGTTCCTCGTCCATTTCCGGCGGCAGATCGACGACGATCAGCCCGTCTATGCCGCTGGCCAGCGCATCCCTGAGGAAGCGGTCGACGCCGTAGACGTAGATCGGGTTGTAATAGCCCATCAGCACGATCGGGGTTTCATTGTCGCCGGTGCGGAAATCCGACGCCATCTTCAGTGTCTTCACAAGGGTCTGGCCAGCTTTCAGCGCACGCAGGCCCGCTGCCTGGATCGCCGGTCCATCGGCCATGGGATCGGAAAACGGCATGCCGAGTTCGATAACATCGCTGCCGGCGCCCGGCAGGGCTTTCATGATCGACAGCGAGGTTTCGTAGTCCGGGTCGCCGGCCATGAAATAGGTGACGAGCGCCGGCCTGCCTTCGGCCTTGAGTTTCGCCATGCGGCGATCGATTCGGGTGGTCATTCTAAAGCTCCATCCCCAGAATTTTGCCCACAGTGAAAATGTCCTTGTCGCCGCGGCCGCACAAATTCATGACGATGATCTGGTCCTTGCCCATCTTCGGCGCGCGCTTGATCACCTCGGCCAGCGCATGCGCCGGTTCCAGCGCCGGGATGATGCCCTCCAGCCGGGTCAGCAGCTGGAACGCCTCTAGCGCCTCTGAATCCATGATCGGCACGTATTCGACACGGTTGGATTCCTTCAGCCACGAATGTTCCGGGCCGATGCCCGGATAGTCGAGGCCGGCCGAGATCGAATGGCCTTCCATGATCTGGCCGTCGGAGTTCTGCAGCAGGTAGGTACGGTTGCCGTGCAGAACGCCTGGCGAACCGGCGGTAAGCGAGGCACAGTGCTCTTCGCCATCAAGGCCCTTGCCACCGGCTTCGACGCCGACAATCTTCACATCCGTGTCGTCGAGGAACGGGTGGAACAGGCCGATTGCGTTTGAGCCGCCGCCCACCGCTGCGACAAGCAGGTCCGGCAGCCGGCCTTCCGCCTCCAGCATCTGTTCCCTGGCCTCGCGGCCGATGACCGACTGCAGCTCCCGCACGATTTCGGGATAGGGGTGCGGACCCGCGGCGGTGCCAATCATGTAGTAGGTGTCATCGACATTCGTCACCCAATCGCGAAGCGCCTCGTTCATGGCATCCTTCAATGTGCCGTGACCGGAGGTGACCGGCACAACCTCGGCGCCGAGCAGCTTCATGCGGAAAACGTTGGGCGCCTGACGCTGCACGTCGGTCGCACCCATGTAAACCACGCAAGGCAAGCCGAAGCGCGCGGCAACCGTCGCCGACGCAACGCCGTGCTGGCCAGCGCCTGTCTCGGCGATGATGCGCGTCTTGCCCATGCGCTTGGCCAGCAGAATCTGGCCGAGGCAGTTGTTGATCTTGTGTGAGCCGGTGTGGTTGAGCTCGTCGCGCTTGAAATAGATTTTCGCGCCGCCGAGATGCTGGGTCAGCCTTTCGGCGAAATAGAGCGGACTGGGCCGGCCGGTATAGTGCTTGTTGAGATGCTCGACCTCGGCCTTGAAGGCCGGGTCGGTTTTGGCGAAGGTCCAGTGCTTTTCGAGGTCCAGGATCAGCGGCATCAAGGTTTCGGCGACGAAACGGCCGCCAAACATGCCGAACATGCCTTGCTCGTCAGGTCCGGTGCGAAAGGAATTGGGTGTCGCCGGCTTGTTCATCGCCGATCTCCTAACTGCTATGTTTTGAGCATATCCTCATCGGAAAACCGGATACCACTTTTCCGGGACATGCTCTCATTGGAAACACTTTCAGGCGGCGCGGTCGTCGCGTACTGCCCGGACGGCCCGGAAAAACTGTTCGATCAGCGCCGGATCCTTGACGCCCGGCGCGCTTTCCACGCCCGACGAAATGTCTATTCCGGGCGGGTTGGCAAGCCGAAGGGCATCGCCGATGTTGGCGGCGTTGAGCCCACCGGAAAGCATGTAATCGACGCCGGCGTCAAGGCCGGCAAGGATGCGCCAGTCGAAGGCCACGCCATTGCCGCCCGGCAGCACGGAGCCCTTTGGCGGCTTGGCGTCGAACAGGAAGCGGTCGGCAACGCCGATGAACGGCTCGATCCGGTCGAGATCGGCGGCCTCGCTGAGCGGCAGCGCCTTCATCACCGGCAGCCCATAGCGGACCTTCAGTTCGGCCACCTGCTCAGGTGTTTCCGACCCGTGCAGCTGCAACATATCGGGCTGCATGGCTGTGACGATCTGGTCCAGGAAGGCGTCACTGGCGTCGACCGTGACGGCAACCGCCAAGGCCTTGCCGCGCGCCGCTTCGCGCAGACGGCAGGCGTGCGCCGGCTCGACATAGCGAGGGCTCTTGGCGAAAAAAATGAAGCCGACATGGGTGGCGCCGCCGGCCAGGGCCGCGGCCATTGCGTGGTCGGTCTTCAAGCCGCAGATTTTTATATCGAGCGCCATGGCGCGGGAATTGGCACGAAATCGCGACAGAGTCGAGAAAAAGCATGCTGTTTGCCGGCAGCGCCAAAGGCGCTACCTATTGATGGACGGATAGACAGCATGCCGGGTGGGAGAAGATCATGGCTGACACAACCATTACCGAACTGAAGCAGAAGATCGCGCAGGCACACCAGGTCATCGCGCATCTGATGGACAAGGCCGCCTTCAACGGCGCCGAAGCGCATCGGGCGCTGGACTATTTCGGTGGCGATACGTTTGACCGGAATTTCCTGCCTTGGCCGCATCACGGCGATGAGGGGCTGCGGCCGGATGAACTCAATGCCGCCAACGACGATTGACTACTCGAACACAATCGCCTGCAGCGCGCCGCCATTGCGCTTCAGCCAGTCCTTGCAGCGGTCGGTGTCGGGGCAGAGTTTTTCGCACAGTTTCCAGAATTTCGGGCCGTGGTTCATCTCCTTGAGATGTGCCACCTCATGCGCCACGAGGTAGTTTATCACGGGCTGCGGCGCCATCATGATGCGCCAGGAGAAGGAGAGATTGCCCTCCGAGGTGCAGGAGCCCCAGCGGCTGGACGTGTCCTTGTAACGGATCGCCTTGGCGCGCTTGCCGAGCGCCTCGGTGTGCCTGACCACCAGCTTCTCGATCTCCTTCTTGGCCTCGCGCTTGAGAAAATCGGCGATGCGGCGCGGCAGATGTATCCGGTCGCCATGCACGATCAGCAGCGGCCCGCGCTCGTCGCGCGATACCGTGACGGTACCGCGCTTTGACGGCTCATGGACGATACGGTGCGGCACGCCCCGGATCGGGATCCTGATGCCCGGCCGCACCTGTGGCCGCGTCGGCACTTTGGCGAGCCGCTGCTCCAGCCAGTCCTGGTGGCGCTCGAGGAACCTGTCCACCTCGCCGCGGCGCAGGCCCGGCGGCACGGTGATGCGCAGGCCCTGGCCGCCGGAATCGATGCGCAGCGTCAGCCGCCGCGCTCTGGCGCTCTCGACGATCCTGAGCGGCAGCGTGCGGCCGGCGACGCAATATTCGCGCTCCACGACTGGCGTGGCCTTGGGCTTCGTCAGATTGCGGAAGAATCCGATGGTCATGGCGGGACGATACGCGATTCGAGAAAAACGACTAGAACAAAAAAGAAACGGCGCCGCTCGCGCGACGCCGTTTTTTTTCACGATCAGGCTTGTCGCAAAGCCTCAGTCGTCAAGCAGGTTCGAGCCCTTGCCGCGCTTGGTCGAGGTCGTGCCGGTGCTCGGATCGGTCTTCGCCGGAGCGGTCGACTTGTTGCGCTTCGCCATGAAGCGGTCGAACTCGTCCTGATCCTTGGCGCGACGCAATTCGCGGGCATAGTCGTCGAACTCGGTCAGCATGTCGTCGAGCTTGCGACGTTCCTCGGCGAGACGCTCAAGCTCCTTTTCGCGCCAGTCGTCGAAAGCGACGTTGCCGGTGCGGGCGGAGCCGTTGCCCCAGCGCGCGGCCTTGTCGGAACCACGGCGGCAGCCGGCGAAAATGCCGTCGGTCGCGCGGTTGACGTCACGCTTGAAGCCGTCGAGCCGGTCGCCCCAGATGATGTAGGCGAGCATGGCGAAGCCGAGCGGCCAGAACACCATGAAGCCGATCACCATCAACGCGATGGTTGCCGGCGTCCAGGCCGGGCGGATCAATGCAGATGTGTTCATTTTCTCCCATTCCTTCGGTTGGAGACAGCCAGGACCGGCTGCGTGGAATCGAAATGGGAAGGCAAAAACGGCGATTCAAGACAAGGTCCGCCAAAACCGGACAAGCTTCTGAAATGATTATCGCTTTTTGAGCATGTCGAGGAAAAGCACGCCCAAGCCGGCAATCAGCCCCCAGAACGCGGCGCCGACGCCGAACAGTGTCAGCCCCGAGGCGGTGACGACAAACGTGACGGTGGCGGCCATCCGGTGGGCCTCGTCCTTGAGCGCGATCGCCAGCGCGTTGGCGAGCGAGGCCATCAACGCAAGCCCGGCCACCAGCACGATCAGGCTCTGCGGCAGGACGGCGAAGATCGCCACCAGCGAGGCACCGAAGATCGCGAAGACGAGATAGGCGAGCGCATAGAACGGCCCGGTCTTCCAGCGCTCGGCGGGGTCGGGATGAACGTCCGGCCCGGTGCAGATTGCCGCCGAGATTGCCGCCAGATTGGTGGTCGAGCCGCCGAACGGCGCCGACAGCAAAGAAAACAGGCCGGTGACGCCGATCAGCGGGCCGGGCTCCGGGTGGTAGCCGGCGGCGCGCAACACGGCGAGGCCAGACAGGTTCTGCGACGCCATGGTGACGAGATAGAGCGGTAGCGCCAGGCCAATCATCGCCTTGGCGGTGAAGTCAGGTGCAATCAGCGCCAGTGTCGACAGCTCGGGTGTCGGCAGGCCGCCGACACGGCCGGAGAGAAACGCGGCGAGACCGCCGCCGATCAGCACCGCCAGTACCGACAGCGCCGGATTGAACAGCCGGATGATGAAGAACGCCGCGATCAGGGGCAGGATCAGCCAGGGGTCGACGGGAACGGTCTTGACCGCATTGATGGCGAAGGTGACGACGATGCCCGCCAGCATGCCTGAGGCGACCGAGGGCGGTATCCTGGAGATCAATTGCGTCAACGGCCGAAACAGGCCAGTGGCGATCAACAGGATGGCGGTGACGACGAAGGCGGCGACGGCCTCGCCGATCGAAAAGCCGGTCGAGGCAGCCATCAGCGCCAGGCCCGGCGTCGACCAGGCGGTGATGACAGGCATCTTCGTGCGCCAGGACAGCCACAGGCTTTCGACCGCCATGGCCAGGCAAATCGTCGTCACCCAACTCGCCGTCTGGATTTGCGTCGCACCGACCGCGTGGGCGGCGGCAATGACGATGGCCAGCGTGCCGCCGAAGCCGACGATGGCCGCGACAAAGGCCGAGATCGGGATGGAAAGGCGCATTCTCACTTGCCCCGCCCGGCCATGTCACCGACCGCCCGCACCAGCATGTCGAGATCCTGCGGCCGCGACAGGCGATGATCGCCGTCGGGAATGAGCGACAGCGTGACATCGTCGGCCGGCAGCAAGCTGACCAGCTTCAGCGCATGGCTCGACGGCACGTCCGCATCGGCCAGGCCCTGCAGGATGTGAACCGGGCAATGGGTGTCGATCGGACCGGTCATCACCCGGTTGGCGCGCCCATCCTCGATCAATGCGCGCGTGTAGATATAGGGCTCCGTGGAATAGTCGGAGGGCTCGGCGAAGAAGCCCTTTTCGGCGAGGTCGTGCTTCTGCGCGGGGGTCAGCACCGGTTCGACCAGCTCGGCGGTAAAATCCGGCGCCGGCGCCAGCAGCACCAGGCCGACGACGTTTGCGTCACCCGCCTTGCGCAATTCCTGCACCATGCGCAGCGCGATCCAGGCGCCCATGGACGAGCCGACCAGGATCTGGCTGCCGCTGGCGAAATGCCGGAACACGGCGAGGCTTTGCGAAAGCCATTTCGAAATCGTGCCGTCGGCAAAGGCGCCGTCGGATTCACCGTGGCCTGAATAGTCATGGCGCAGGAAGGCGCGGCCTTCCCTTGCCGCCCAGTCCGACAGCGTCTGCGCCTTGGTGCCCAGCATGTCCGACTTGTAGCCGCCCAGCCAGACAATGCCGGGCGTCGAACCCGCCATATGGCGCACCGCGATGCGAGATCCATCGATATCGAGAAAGGTCGGAGGCGTGACGGTCATGGCTTTTCCTCGGGCCCCTCTTTTGGCACGGCGTTCTTGTGGCACGGCCACGGGCGTGGCGAAAAGTGCTCGCACCGTTTCTTTGTTTGGTGCAGGCCAGCGATCAGGGTGATTTTCTGTCAATGCTGTGCTATTGACTCCGCCCGCGCGCTCACCACATTGGCGCGTCCACGCATCAGACTGACAAATCCTGAACGAAACGGCCAAGGAGACCACGACCATTCGCAGACCTTTCAAAGCAGCGGCGCCGACCAAGGATGGGCCGCGCTCCAACCGTGACATCCGGGTTCCCCGGGTCCAGCTTATCGACGCCGAAGGCCAGAACCGCGGCGATGTCTCCATAAACGACGCATTGCTGCTCGCCGAAGAGGCTGGGCTCGATCTCGTCGAGATATCGCCCAATGCGGTGCCGCCCGTCGTAAAAATTCTCGATCTCGGCAAGTTGAAATACGCCAACCAGAAGAAGGCGGCCGAGGCGCGCAAGAACCAGAAGGTCATCGAGATCAAGGAGATCAAGATGCGCCCCAACATCGACAGCCATGACTACGAGACCAAGATGAAGGCGGTTCGCCGCTTCTTCGAGGAAGGCGACAAGGTCAAGCTGACGCTGCGCTTCCGTGGCCGCGAAATGGCGCATATGGAGCTCGGCATGCAGCTCCTGAACAAGGTTCGCGAGGAAGTGGCTACCATCGCCAAGGTCGAGGCGGAGCCGAAACTCGAAGGCCGCCAGATGATGATGGTGCTGGCGCCGCGCTAGGCGGATATTTCGCGGAACCTGCCTGGATCACGATAAGGTTAGGCGCCGTCATCACGCTCTAAATCCGCCTGAATTGTGCTACAGGGCGTCCCGACGATCGGCGGGACGCCTGTTTCTTGGCGAAAGCCGCGATCGCCGGCTTTGTTTTTATGCATGTCGTCCTCCCAAAACCGGGGCCATTTTTGGACGACATGCCATAGGCTCCTCGACGATCGGATATCCCCTTGGACAATGAAGTGAAATACGGGCTGGGCAACTACCAGCAGATGCGCCGGCTGGTACTTGCCGTGCTTGTGGTGGTGCTGTTTCTGGCGCTGCTGTTCGGCCAGTCGACCTTCCCGCCCGACACGCCGGTGCATGAAACGATCGAGATGTTCGGCGTGCTCTTGATTTTCCTCGGCATCGTCGGGCGCCTTTGGGCGACGCTGTATATAGGCGGGCGCAAGTCGTCCGAAGTCGTGACGGGCGGGCCTTATTCGATCACCCGCAATCCGCTCTACGTATTCTCGACCGTGGCCGCGGCTGGTGTCGGCGCCCAGATCGGCTCGTTCTCCGGCATTATCCTCTTTGCGCTGCTCTGCGCCGGGGCCTTCCACATCGTCATCCTGCGCGAGGAGAAGTTCCTCAAGGAAGCGCTCGGCGCGCCGTATGCGGCCTATCTGGCGCGGGTACCGCGCTTCTTCCCGAAGCTTTCCCTATACCAGGAGGGCGATACGGGCAGCTTCAAGCCGCGCCTGCTGTTGACCACGCTGCTCGACGGCCTGGTGTTCCTGATCGCGCTGCCGGCCTTCGAACTGATCGATGGCGCCCAGCAGTCGGGCATGCTGCCGGTGTGGTTCACGCTCCCCTGACAAAAGACAGAGCGTCGCACGGCGTCGGGTGTTGCGTACAAGTCGTGTTTGACGTATAGGACCGCCGTTCAAGAAAACCGCCCGGCAGGGCATGCCGTGGCGGTTTCATTTGCTTTTCGGGCTTTGGTCGGCCCGGAGCGAACAAGAAGCGCGATAGTGCGCCAACAATACGGAGTAGCAAAATGCCCAAGATGAAGACCAAGTCGGCCGCCAAGAAGCGGTTCAAGATCACAGGTACGGGTAAAGTCCTGTCGGCTGCGGCCGGCAAGCGTCACGGCATGATCAAGCGTTCCAACAAGTTCATTCGAAATGCCCGCGGCACGATGGTTCTGGCTGAACCGGATGGCAAGAAGGTCATCAAGAATTTTCTGCCGAACGGCCTCTAAGGCATTCGGTCCGGACACGCAGTAGTTTTACGCAATTCCGAACGGAAAACCGCAAGACACTTTCCTGGAATTGCTTTTAAGGAGATCATGACATGGCACGCGTAAAAAGAGGCGTCACCTCGCACGCCAAGCACAAGAAGGTCCTGAAAGCCGCGAAAGGCTTCTACGGCCGCCGCAAGAACACCATCCGCATCGCCAAGCAGGCGGTGGAAAAGTCGCTGCAGTACGCCTACCGCGACCGCAAGAACCGCAAGCGCTCGTTCCGCGCGCTGTGGATCCAGCGCATCAACGCCGCGACCCACGAGCATGGCCTGACCTATGGCCGCTTCATCGACGGCCTCAACAAGGCCGGCATCGAGATCGATCGCAAGATCCTGTCCGACATGGCCATCCATGAGCCGCAGGCTTTCGCCGCGCTCGTAGCCAAGGCCAAGGTCGCGCTCGAATATCTGAAGAACACCACGCCGAACGCTTTTGAAAGCGCTGTCGCCTAAGACCAGCGCTTCCCAAGCATTCGCAATTCTGATTTTGGGGAACCCGCGCTGGCACGGCTGGCGCGGGTTCTTTTGTCTCTGATGCCTGAACTTTCAACTTAAAAGTGACTCTCACTTTAAAGTCGACTTCCAACGTAGCGAGTTTGACCGTGAACGACGCAACCAGTGGCCTGGATACGCTCGAAAATTCCCTGATGGCCGATATCGCATCGGCCGCCGACGAGCCGGCCATCGAGGCCGTGCGCATCGCTGCCTTCGGCAAGAAGGGCACCGTGTCCGAGATGCTGAAGACGCTTGGCGCCATGACCGCCGAGGAGCGCCAGATCAAGGGCCCTGTCATCAACGGCCTCAAGAACCGGGTCACCGAGGCGCTGACGGCCCGCAAGGCCGAATTGAAGGACGTGGCGATCGCCGCCCGGCTGGCCGCCGAAAAGGTCGATGTGACGCTGCCGGTGCGGCAGTCGCCGGCCGAGCGCGGCCGTATCCATCCGATCAGCCAGGTGATCGACGAGATCGCCGCGATCTTCGGCGATCTCGGCTTCGCGATCGCCGAAGGTCCCGATATCGAGACCGACTATTACAATTTCACCGCGCTGAATTTCCCGGAAGGCCATCCGGCGCGCGAGATGCACGACACCTTCTTCTTCCAGCCGGACGAGAGGGGCGAGCGCAAACTTTTGCGCACCCACACCTCGCCGGTGCAGATCCGCACCATGGAGAAGCAGAAGCCGCCGATCCGCATCGTCATTCCGGGCAAGACCTATCGCCAGGATTCCGACGCCACCCACTCGCCGATGTTCCACCAGGTCGAGGGGCTGGTGATCGACAAGACGGCCAACGTCGCCAACATGAAGTGGGTTCTCGAAGAGTTCTGCAAGGCGTTCTTCGAGGTGCCTTCGGTCAAGATGCGCTTCCGCCCGTCCTTCTTCCCGTTCACCGAGCCCAGCCTCGAGGTCGACATCCAGTGCGACCGGTCGCGGCCCGGCGAAGTGCGCTTCGGCGAAGGCTCCGACTGGATGGAGATCCTCGGCTGCGGCATGGTGCACCCCAATGTGCTGCGCGCCGGCGGGCTCGATCCCGACGAGTATCAGGGCTTTGCCTGGGGCATGGGCATCGACCGCATCGCCATGCTGAAATACGGCATGCCGGACCTGCGCGCCTTCTTCGACGCGGACGTGCGCTGGCTGTCGCATTACGGCTTCCGGCCGCTCGACATGCCGACGCTGTTCGGCGGCTTGAGCGCATGACAGCGCTCCACATCGGCGGCTGCCGCTGCGGCGCCGTGCGGTTCGAGGCTTCGGTCGAGCCGCACCACGTCAGCTATTGCCATTGCGGCGATTGCCGGCGGGCCAGCGGCGCGCCGGTATCGGCCTTTGTCGGCTTCCTGGTCGACCAGGTGGCGTTTACCGGCAAGGCGCTGAAGATGTACGAGAACGGCCCGGTGACGCGCTCCTTCTGCGGCGTCTGCGGCTCGCCCATCGCCTATGTCGACGAGCGGCTGGAAGACGACATCTACTTCATGCTTGGCGCCATGGACATGCCGGCCGATTTCAGGCCGACGCTGCATGCCTATGTCAGCGAGCAGCTTCCCTTCCTGCATATGTCCGACGACTTGCCCAGACATCTGAAAACAAGCGTCAAAAGACCAGACGGAACAGTCCCATGAAATTCACCCTCTCCTGGCTCAAGGATCATCTCGAGACCGACGCCACGCTCAACGAGATCGTCGAGCGGCTGACCTCGATCGGCCTCGAGGTCGAGCATGTCGACGACAAGTCGAGCCTGAAACCCTTCGTCATCGCCAAGGTGCTGACGGCGGTGCAGCACCCCGATGCCGACCGGCTGCGCGTGCTGACCGTCGATACGGGCGACGGCAAGGCACCTGTCCAGGTGGTGTGCGGCGCGCCCAATGCCCGCGCGGGCCTGATCGGCGCCTTCGCCGCACCGGGCACCTATGTGCCCGGCATCGACGTGACGCTGACGGTCGGCAAGATCCGTGGCGTCGAAAGCCATGGCATGATGTGTTCCGAGCGCGAGCTGGAACTGTCCGACGAGCACAACGGCATCATCGACCTGCCCGAAGATGCGCCTGTCGGCACCAGCTTTGCGTCCTATGCGCATCTCGACGATCCGGTGATCGAGATCAATCTGACGCCGAACCGGCCCGATGCCACCAGCGTCCATGGCATCGCCAGGGACCTGGCGGCGAGCGGGCTCGGCACACTGAAAAGCGCTGCGGTCGAAGCGATCCCCGGCAAGGGCGAGACGCCGGTCAAGGTGGTGATCGAGGCGCCGGAGCTTTGCCCGGGTTTCGCCTTGCGCCTCGTGCGCGGTGTCAAGAATGGACCGTCACCGAAATGGCTGCAGCAAAGGCTGATCGCCATTGGTCTCAGGCCGATCAGCGCGCTGGTCGACATCACCAATTACGTCACCTTCGATCGCGGCCGGCCGCTGCATGTGTTCGATGCCAGGAAGGTCGCCGGCAACCTCGTTGTGCGCCGCGCGCGCGACGGCGAGAAGGTGATGGCGCTCGATGGCCGCGAATACACGCTGACATCAGACATGTGCGCCATCGCTGACGACAACGGCGTCGAATCGATCGCCGGCGTGATGGGCGGCGAACATTCCGGCTGCGACGAGAGCACGACCGACGTGCTCATCGAATCGGCGCTCTGGGATCCGATCACCACCGCGCGCACCGGCCGCACGCTCGGCATCATCACCGATGCCCGCTATCGTTTCGAGCGCGGTGTCGACCCTGAATTCATGGTGCCCGGCGTGGAGCTGGCGACCAGGCTTGTGCTCGATTTCTGCGGCGGAGAGCCGGCCGAGACGGAGGTCGTCGGCTATGCCGGCCACAAGCCCAAGATCGTCTCCTTCCCGTTGTCGGAAGTGACGCGGTTGACCGGTATCGAAGTGCCCAAGGCGGAAAGCCTCGACATCCTGTCGCGCCTCGGCTTCAAGCCGCAGGGCTCGGGCGATGTCGTCGATGTGGCGGTGCCGTCCTGGCGCCCCGATGTCGATGGCAAGGCGGACCTGGTCGAAGAGGTGATGCGCATCCACGGCGTCGACAACATCGCGCCGCAGCCGCTCGGCGCGCATGACGCGGTCAATTCCAAGATCCTGACCACGCTGCAAGTCCGCACCCGCACCGCCAAGCGGGCGCTTGCCGTGCGCGGCATGATGGAAGCCGTCACCTGGTCGTTCATCCCGGCCAAGCATGCCGAGTTGTTCGGCGGCGGCCAGACGGCGCTGAAACTCGCCAACCCGATCGCCGCCGACATGTCCGACATGCGGCCGTCGCTGCTGCCGGGGCTGATCGCAGCCGCGCAGCGCAATGCCGACAAGGGTATTGGCGACGTGGCGCTGTTCGAGGTGTCGGGCACCTATGAGGGCGACGGCGCCGACCAGCAGCGGCGCGTGGCCGCCGGCGTGCGCCGCGGCACCGCCAAGCTCGACGGCTCAGGCCGCAACTGGGCCGGCAATTCAGGCCCGGTCGGCGTGTTCGACGCCAAGGCGGATGCGATCGCGGCACTGGAAGCCTGCGGCGCGCCGGTCGAGCGGCTGCAGATCGAGGCGGGCGGACCGTCATGGTACCATCCCGGCCGCTCCGGCACGATCAAGCTCGGGCCAAAGACCGTGCTCGGCACGTTCGGCGAGTTCCATCCCAAGACGATGGAAGGGCTCGACGTTTCCGGGCCGCTATGCGGCTTCGAAGTGTTCGTCGATGCCGTGCCGGAGCCAAAGGCCAAGCCAACGAAAACCAAGCCGAAGCTGGAACTCTCCGCCTTCCAGGCGGTGAAGCGCGACTTCGCCTTTGTCGTCGACAAAGCGATCGAGGCCGGTACTCTGGTGCGCGCAGCACTTGCCGCCGACAAGAAGCTGATCACTGGCGTTTCGGTCTTCGACATCTTCGAAGGCGCGTCGCTCGGCGAGGGCAAGAAGTCCATCGCCATCGAGGTGGCGATCCAGCCGGTAGAGAAGACGCTGACCGACGAGGATTTCGAGGCGCTGGCCAAGCGCATCGTCGAGAATGTCGGCAAGCAGACGGGTGGCGTGCTGCGCGGGTAGAACTCTCTGTCTTGACGCAATTCCGGACGGAAAACCGTCTTGCACTTTTCCTGGAATTGCTCCGAAACTTGCGGGCAGATGGCGAATCGTCCTCCAAAGGGCGATGGACCATCTGCGCTATTCCGGGCTGCCGTTCGAAGCACAACGCGAGGCGTTTCTCGAAATCGTGTCGGGGGACCCGCTGGTCGGCGACGCGCTGGCGCGGGCTCGCTCGCTGGCGCTGCCAGACTGGCTGATCGTCTCCGGCGCGCTCTACAATAGCGTCTGGAACCATCTGACGGGCAAGCCGTCGGGCTACGGCATCAGGGATATCGACCTCTTTTATTTCGACGACAGCGACCTGTCCTATGAGGCCGAGGATGCTGTCATCCGCCGAGCGGCGCGGCATTTCGAGGGGCTGGCGCTGCCGGTCGAAGTGCGCAACCAGGCGCGGGTGCATCTGTGGTATCCGCAGAAATTCGGCCAGCCCTGCCCGCGCTATACGAGCGCGAGCGAACCCATCAGCCATTTTGCCTCGAGGACGCATGCGGTCGGGGTGCGCTACGATGCCGGCGGGCAGCTTGAGCTGGTGGCGCCGTTCGGGCTCGACGATGTCTTCTCGTTCCGTATCACGCCGAACCGGGTGATGGACAATCAGCGGACGCATGAGGCGAAGGGGGCGCGGGCGAGGGAATGCTGGCCGGAGATTGGTGTGGTGGCTTGGTAGGAGTTGCCGGAATGTCGGCGCGAGGCGCCCCCCTCTGCCCTGCAGGACAGAGGGGGCGCTGTCCCGCCAGCATCTCAAAACAAGCTGATGCTGAAGGTCACCCATTCACCAGCGCCAACAACTCCTCCGTATAGCGCTTGCCCATCACCTTATCCGGCGACAGCGCGTCACCAATCGCCGCCACCTCAGCCGCACTCAGTTCGATGTTCGCCGCCGCCGTGTTCTGCTCGAGATGGCGGATCTTTCGCGCGCCGGGGATCGGGACGATGAAATCGCCTTGGTGCAGCACCCAGGCGAGCGCCAGCTGCGCCGGGGTGACGCCCTTTTCAGCCGCCATCCCTTCCAGCGTGGCGACAACCTTGGCGTTGGCTTCCATGGCCTCGGCCTGGAAGCGCGGCAAGATGCGGCGCCAGTCGCCATCGTCAAGCGTTTCGGGCTTGGCGATGGTGCCGGTCAAAAGGCCACGGCCGAGCGGGCTGTAGGGGACGAAGCCGATGCCGAGTTCGCGGCAGACGGCGAACACCTCCTGTTCCGGGTCGCGGCTCCACAGCGAATATTCGCTCTGCACGGCCGCGATCGGATGAACGGCATGCGCCCGGCGGATGGTCGCGGCACTTGCCTCCGACAGGCCGAGCGCGCGCACCTTGCCCTCGCGCACCAGCTCGGCCATGGCGCCGACCGTGTCCTCGATCGGCACGTTGGGGTCGACACGGTGCTGGTAGTAGAGGTCGATGACATCGGTGCCGAGCCGCTTTAGCGAGGCCTCGGCGACCGCCTTGACGTGCTCGGGACGGCTGTCGACGCCGGCCATGCGGTCGGTGCCGGTGCCTTCCTCCAGGATCTTGAAGCCGAATTTGGTGGCGATGGTCACCTTCTCGCGCACCGACTTCAGCGCCTTGCCGAGCAGGATCTCATTCTCGTAGGGGCCATAGACTTCGGCAGTGTCGAAGAAGTTGACGCCGATCTCGACGGCGCGCCGCAAGGTGGCGATCGCCTCGGCCTCCGGCTGACCGCCATAACCAAAACTCATGCCCATGCAGCCGAGACCGACGGGGAAGACTTCGAGTTCAGTTCCTAATTTGCGGGTTTGCATCACGAGATCTCCTTGTTGTGATGCCGCCGATGTAGCGTCTTGCGCCATGCTCGATAATCGGTTCATCTATGCACGGGTCGTTCTAAGAAATAGATCAATGAACCGAGCGCATCTTTCACAGCTGGCGGTGCTGGCAACCGTCGCCCAATGCGGCAGTTTTCGCGGCGCGGCCAGGGAATTGGCTATCGCGCCGTCGGCGGTCAGCCATGCGGTGTCCAGCCTGGAAGCGCGACTTGGCGTGCGGCTGCTGGCGCGCAGCACGCGCAGCGTGGCGCCGACCGAAGAGGGGGCGCAATTGCTGGAGCGTTTGCGCCCGGCCCTTTCCGAGATCGACCTGGCGCTGGAGACGGCGGTCGAGGCGCGCGACCGGCCGGCCGGGAATCTGAGGCTCAGCGTGCCGCGCACGGCAGCGCATCTGGTGCTGACGCCCAAGCTGGGCGCCTTTGCATCGGCCTATCCCGACATCGTGCTGGAGATCGTCATCGAGGATCGCTTCACCGATGTTGTCGAAGGTGGCTTCGACGCCGGTGTGCGGCTCGGCGAGAGCCTGCAGCGCGACATGATCGCGGTGCGCATCGGGCCGCACATGCGCGGCGCGGTGGTCGGCGCGCCATCCTATTTCGCGGCCATGCCGAGACCGCATCACCCGCACGACCTTGCCGACCATCGCTGCATCCGCTTCCGCTTCTCCAGCGGCATCCTCTACCGCTGGGAATTCGAAAAGGGCGGCGAGGAAATCGAGATCGCCGCGCAAGGGCCGCTGATCCTCGACGAGGACCATCTGATCGCGCAAGCTGCGGTCGACGGCGCCGGGCTCGCCTTCGTCTTCGAGGACTATGTTCGCGCCCCGCTCGCCGATGGCAGGCTGATCCGCGTACTGGACGACTGGTGTCCACCTTTCGACGGGTTCTTCGTCTATTATCCCAGCCGCCGGCAGATGCGCCCGGCGCTGCGGGCTTTCGTTGATTTCTTCAAGGTGAGTGGGTAGAACGACGGTGCAGAGCAATCGCTGCAATCGGGTGCATTCCTTATCAAGGCTAGTGCTGCCCCTCACCTGCCCGCCGGCATCCTCTCTCCGTAAACGGGGCGAGGGACGCTCTCATCGATGATTTCGCCAATCACCAAGGTTGGGGAAAGAGCACTGCGGGCGCCACTGCCCCCTTTCGCCCCGTTTACAGGGAGAAATGCCCGGCGGGCAATGAGGGGCAGCGCTGCCGTCGGGAAGAAAGCGTAGTTCGGCGGCGTTCGCCTTCCATGCAAACCTCCATCACCAACACGCCAACCCGCTACGGCTGGGCGACGATCCTCCTTCAGTGGCTGATCGGGATCATCTTCATCGGCCAGTTCGTGCTCGGTTTCATCATGGTGCGGCTGACCAGCCAACGCACCGCCTTCGAGCTGATCCAGTTGCACAAGTCCCTCGGCTTTCTGCTGCTTGGCCTTATCATACTGCGCATCGCCTGGCGGCTCGGCAACGTGGCGCCGCCCTTGCCGCCATCGGTCGGCGCGCTGGAGCGGCGTACGGCGCCGCTCGCGCATCTGGCGCTCTATGCCTTCCAGGTCGCCTTGCCCTTGTCAGGCTGGGCGCTGGTTTCGGTGTCGACGCTGGAAATCCCGACCATGCCGTTCAACCTGTTCGTAATGCCCAACCTGCCTTTGGCGGAATCCGATAGCGCGGAAAGCTTCTGGGCGGCGGCGCACTGGTATCTCGCCTATGCCGGCATCGCGCTTGTCGCGCTGCATGCCGCCGCCGCCCTGCGCCACCATTTCCTGCTGCGCGACAGCGTGCTCACGCGCATGATCACGCCTTCGTCAGGCAGGGAATAGAGCGGGCGGTTCGCTCGTTTGTGGGGTGAGGACGCTAAACGCGTTGCCTCCAGGAAAGGATCGATCCCATGCATGCGCGCATCCTTGGATTCGCGGCTCTTGCCGCATGCCTAGCCGTGCCCGCCACTGCTGCGGTGGCGCTGAGTGACGCCGCCGGCAGCTACACGATCAGCCCGGCAGGCTCCAGCATCCGTTTCACCATAGGCAAGGCCGGCGGCGGCGGCTTCGATGGCGCCTTCGCCCGCTTCAAAGGCACGATCCGCATCGACAACGGAGATATCGGCCATTCGAAAGTCGATCTGACCATCTATCCGGAAAGCGTCGGTACCGGCCAGAGCCGTATCGATGCCTTCCTGCGCTCCGACGCGGTGTTCGACGCGGCCAACAGCCCGGAGATCCAGTTCCGCTCGACCAGCGTGACCCGCACCGGTGATACATCAGCCCTGGTCACCGGCAGGCTGACGGCACGCGGCAAGACGTTTCCGGAAAAATTCACTGCCGAACTCGCTGGGTTGAAGGCTGGCACGATAAAATTCCATGTCACCGGCAAGGTGCTGAGGTCACGCTACGGCATGGATGTCGGTACGCCGCTCTATTCCAACATCGTCGATTTCGACATGACGCTGGCGGGCAAGCGGAGCTGAGTCTCCACTTCGCGCATCCCTGGAGGTTCGTCATTCCAGGGCGAAGCTCCGTCGCGGAGACCCTGGAATCCATGCCGTGGCGAACAAGCGTTGCAGCGCTCCAGATTCTGCACCATTGCAACCTTCGGCCGAGGTCACGGCATGGATCCTCGGGTCAAGCCCGAGGATGACGAAGGCGCTTTGTGATCCGCGTCCGCGATTGGCTTTTCTCCGAAATTGGGGCACACCTCCATCGATATAGTCGAGATGGAGAAGCGTCATGTTCCGATGGGGTGTGTTGTCGACGGCCAAGATCGGCCGCGAGCAGTTGTTGCCGGCAATCGTCGAGGCGGAGAACGGCGTGCTTTCGGCGATTGCCAGCCGCGACCTGTCGAAGGCCAAGGCCCTGGCCGAGCGTTTCGGCGCCCGCCACGCCTTCGGCTCCTATGAGGAACTGCTCGCCTCCAAGGACATTGACGGCGTCTACATTCCGCTGCCGACATCGCAGCATGTCGAATGGGCGGCCAAGGCGATCGAGGCGGGAAAACATGTGCTGGTCGAGAAGCCGCTGGCGCTCGACGCCAAGGACATTCTCCCCCTGATCAAGCTTCGTGACCAGAAGAAGGTGCTGGTCTGCGAGGCCTTCATGGTCATCTACCATCCGCAATGGATCAAGGTGCGCGACCTTATCGCCAGCGGCGCCATAGGCCGGCTGCGCCACGTGCAAGGCGCGTTCTCCTACTACAATGTCGACCCCAACAACATGCGCAACCAGCTCGATCTCGGCGGCGGCGCGCTGCCCGATATCGGCGTTTACCCGACAGTGTCGACGCGGTTTTCGACCGGCAAGGAGCCTGGCCGCGTCCAGGCGACGATCGAGCGCGACAAGAAATTCGGCACCGACATCTATTCCTCGATCCGCGCAGATTTCGGCGATTTCGAGCTGTCCTTCTATTTGTCGACGCAGATGGCGGCGCGCCAGGTAATGGTGTTCCACGGCGAGAAGGGTTTCATCGAGGTCTTTTCCCCGTTCAATGCCGGGCTCTATGACCATCACCGCGTCGAATTGCACAACCAGAACCACACCGAAGCGCAAGTGTTCCGCTTCCCCGGCACGCAGCAGTACCGGCTGGAGGTCGAAACATTCGCGCGGGCGGCGCAGGGCGGCAAGGAACGTGTTTTCACGCTGGAGGAGTCCGTGCTCAACCAGAAGGTCATCGATGCCATCTTCCGCGCCGGCGGCAAGGACGGCTGGGAGGCCGTCTAACTCTTGCTTGACGCAATTCCGGACGGAAAACCCCTTGCGCCTGGAATTGCGTTGACCGGCTAATTCCTGGAGGAGAGATGGCTGACGACGCGGACGTGATCATTGTCGGCGCCGGCCTTGCCGGGCTGGTTGCCGCCGCCGAGCTTGCCGAGGCCGGCAAGAAGATCATCATCGTCGACCAGGAGCCGGAGCAGTCGCTCGGCGGCCAGGCGTTCTGGTCGTTCGGTGGCCTTTTCCTCGTCGATTCACCCGAGCAACGGCGCATGCGCATCCGCGATTCGCATGATCTGGCGCTCGAGGACTGGATGGGCACCGCCGCCTTCGACCGGCCGGAGGATTTCTGGCCGCGCAAATGGGCGGAGGCCTATGTCGGTTTCGCCGCCGGCGAGAAACGTTCCTGGCTGATCGAGCGCGGCCTGAAGTTCTTTCCTGTCGTCGGCTGGGCCGAGCGCGGCGGCGGCAACGCGATCGGCCACGGCAATTCGGTGCCACGCTTCCACATCACCTGGGGCACCGGTCCCGGCGTGCTCGAACCTTTTGTACTGCGCGTGCGCGAGGCGCAAAAGCGTGGATTGGTCAGCTTCAGGTTCCGCCACCGCGTCAATGAACTTACACAGACGGGCGGCGTCGTGACCGGTGTGCGCGGCGACATCCTTGAGCCGAGCACGGTCGAACGCGGCCACAAGAGCTCGCGCCAGGTATCAGGCGAATTCGAGCTGCATGCGCAAGCGGTGATCGTCGCCTCCGGCGGCATCGGCGGCAACCATCAGCTGGTGCGGGAAAACTGGCCCAAGCGGTTGGGTGCCGCGCCGAAGCGCATGATCGCTGGCGTGCCCGACCATGTCGACGGCCGCATGCTGGCGATCACCGAAGCTGCCGGCGGTTCGATCATCAACCGCGACCGTATGTGGCACTATGTCGAAGGCATCAGGAACTGGGCGCCGATCTGGACCGAGCATGCGATCCGCATCCTGCCCGGTCCGTCCTCGCTATGGCTCGATGCCAGGGGAAAACGCCTGCCGGTGCCGCTCTATCCCGGTTTCGACACGCTGGGCACGCTCAGCCATATCATGAGCACCGGCTTCGACTATTCCTGGTTCATCCTGACCAGGAAAATCATCCAGAAGGAGTTCGCGCTGTCGGGCTCCGAGCAGAACCCGGACCTGACCGGCAAGAGCTGGCGCCAGGTGCTCGGCCGCGCGACATCGGGAATACCGGGTCCGGTGAAAGCCTTCATGGAGAAGGGCGAAGACTTCATCGTCGAAGCCGACCTTTCGAAACTGGTCGCGCGCATGAACGCGCTGGCCGGCGGCGAGCCGCTGCTCGAGCTTGCCCAGGTCGAGCGCGAGATCCGCGCCCGCGACCGGCAACTCGACAATCCGTTCTCCAAGGACATGCAGATTACCGCATTGCGCGGCGCCCGCGCCTATCTCGGCGACAAGCTCATCCGCACGGCCAAGCCGCACAAGATGCTCGACCCGGCGAACGGCCCGCTGATCGCGGTGCGGCTCAACATCCTGACCCGCAAGACGCTGGGCGGCCTGCAGACCGATCTTGACAGCCGCGTGCTGGGCGCCGATGGCCAACCGGTCGCCGGTCTCTATGCCGTTGGCGAGGCCGCCGGCTTCGGCGGCGGCGGCGTGCATGGCTATGCCGCGCTTGAAGGCACATTCCTCGGCGGCTGCATCTTCTCCGGCCGCAGCGCCGGCCGGGCGGCGGCCGCCTCGCTGGCGTGAACGGCGCCAACGTGGCCTTTTTTTCCAGCTTGGGCTTCTTATACGCCCGAGTGATAAACATATGACTTTTTTATATTTTTCAGATTTCGTCCGCCTCGAATACAAATGCCGATGCTTTTATCTTTCCGAGTGCAGCCGGTGCTGAGCCGCTGCAGGCGGCCGTCACCTTGTGGCGGCGGTACCAGAAAGAAGGAAGTCTTCGATGTTCCTCTCAGACGGGCTCTATCTACCCACTCATCGTCCGCTGCCGGCGTCGCAGCTCGAACAGATGAAGCGTGCGACCAACAACGAGCGCCGGCCGGGCAGCCTGGTCGCGCCGTTCACACCGGCATGGTGGCTGCTGGTCGTCGGCGCCTTGCTGGCCGCCGCCGCTATCGCCGCCCAGCTTTCCTGAGAAGCAGGGGATGACCATGCAAATTACACCCATTCCCCCTGACGGAAACGCCGTTCACCGCTTCGTCGTCGGGCGCGATGGCGAAGGCCACTGGATCGCTCGCGACGAAGAAGGCCTGACCGGCGGCGTTTTTGCCGACAAGAATTCCGCTGTCCGCTTCGCCACGATGGAGAGCGGCCATCGGGCCGGCGCGATACGCTTTGCCCCGGCAAGTGTGCGGCTTTCCCTGTTCAACTGAGCCGCGCCTTGTTCCGAACTGATCGGAACGATCTGGCCATGGACAATTCCAACACCATTGCTGGCGCCAACAGCGCCGACCTCGCCGGATTGCTCGATCGCCTGCCGCATGTCGGCAGGCTGCTCGAACACCAGCTTTGGGAGGCGGCACGCGCCCTGTCGCTCGACAGATCATCCCGCCAAGGGCGGCGATTTGCCGGCCTGATGGAGGCTGGCGCTACGCTCGATGCCATCCTCCTGCTGGTCGCCGTGTCGAAGCCGGAACGTTCGGTATCGGCCATCAGCAAGATCGGCGAGCGCTGGTTTTGCTCCATTCAAATCACGTCCGCGGGAACAACGGCCGGGGCGGACCACATCGATCTGGCCGCCGCGCTGCTGTCGGCCCTGCTTTCCTCGCATGTCAAAAAGACGGTGCCTTCAGAAACTCATCCAGGATGACTTTGATTGCCATGACACCAGAACAAGCCCGAATGCGCCTGACCGGAGCGATGACCGCGCTGGTAACGCCGTTCACCGACGGCGAGGTCGATCTGAAGCAGCTGACCGCGCTGTTACGCTGGCAGATCGAACAAGGGATCAACGGGCTGGTCCCATGCGGCACCACAGGTGAGGCCCCCACCCTGTCGTGGGAGGAGCGCCTCGACATCATTGCGCTGTGCGTGAAGATCGCCGCCGGCAGGGTGCCTGTTATCGCCGGAACCGGCACGAACAGCACCGAGACGACAATCGCCTTTTCGACAGCCGCCGAGGCCTTTGGCGCCGATGCCGCTCTCATCGTGACGCCCTACTACAACAGGCCGAGCCAGGAAGGGATCTTTCGCCATTTCGAGGCGGTCGCTGCCAAGGTCAGGATACCGATCATCATCTACAATGTGCCGGCGCGAACCGGCGTCGACCTGTCCGAGGAGACGCTCGGACGCCTGGCGCAGATCCCAACCATCATCGGCATCAAGGACGCAACCGGCGATGTGAGCCGGCTATCCATGCTTCCGGCTGTGCTCAGGCGCCGCTTCATCTGCCTCTCCGGCCACGACGCGACGTCGTTCGGCTTCAACACGATGGGCGGCCGTGGAACGATCTCGGTGATCTCCAATATCGCGCCGCGACTGTGCGTCGAGATGCATGATGCGTGCAGGCAGGGCGACCATCACACCGCGCGCGCCATCCATCATCGCCTGCGGCCGCTGATCGCGGCATTGGAGCTTGAGAGCAATCCGGTGCCGGTCAAATATGCAATGAGCCTGGCGCTGGGCATGAGCGCCGATGTGCGTTTGCCGCTGACTCCGGTTCGTCCTGAAACCGAGACCGCGATACGCGAGGCCATGCTGGGCCTGAACGGGAGCATCGCCGGCGCCGTGCAATCAAGACCGGTGCCGGCCTCGCCCGTGCCGTGGCGGCCTTGACGAAGGCGCCTTGCTGTCAACGGCATAGACCAGCCCCGGCTGGACGATCCATTCCCCGGTGCGGAGCGCTTCGACATCGAAGCGCCCGCTGCGGTCGCGAGGTGCAACGCCGACAAAACGGTATTGCAGTCCACTCGCATCGACGACGATATCGGCGATCGGATGATCTGCGAGCCGCCCGATGATCTTCCCCTTTTCCCTGAGATTTGCCAGGACGAAATACTCCGTCGGCACCCTTTGGCTGGCCCCGGAGGTCAGCCAGGCTGAATGTGATTTCATGGTCGTCTGAAGCCAGTTTGTTGATCGGGCCTCAGTCAGGCAGCGGCCCGGAACTACATAATCGCTGGCCGCATAGGAATTCGAGAGGAGGTTTTGGCCTGAATTATATACGCCGCATATGTCCTGGCAGTCCGTGAGGTCAGGCGCCCCGTCCGAGCGCAGCGATCGCGTCGACGATCCGCGTGAAACTTTCGCGAGCGCGACCGACCGTGTGCCGGGCCCTGAGGTAGCCATGCACCAGACCCGGCTCCTCGAACCAGGTGGCCCGCCCGCCCGCCGCGATGATCCGGTCGCGATAGGTCTCGCCGTCGGAAGACAGCGGATCGCACTCGGCGGTGATCAGTACCGTCGGCGGCAGGTTGGCGAAATCGGTGTCCGCCAGCGGCGAGAGTGTTACGTCGCCGGCCAGGTCCGCGCCACCGGTGCGGATATGTTTGTAGAATTCGAGATCGCGCATGGTCAGCATCGGCGCTTCGGCATGCGTGACATAGGAACCTTTCGAGCGATCGCCGCCAAGGCCGGGATAGATCAGCACCTGGCCCACCGGCCGTTTCGCGCGGCCGCGCGTGGCGTGCGCAACGGCGGCGCAGAGATTGCCGCCGGCACTGTCGCCGCAGAGCAGGATGGGGCGGTCGCGGGTGGACGCAACCCATGCGAAGGCGCTCATCGCGTCGTCGAAGGCGGCGGGGTGCAGATGCTCCGGCGCCAGCCGGTAATCGACCGAGACAACCTCATGGCCGGTGCGGGCGCAAAGCTCGGCGCAGACATCGTCATGGCTGTCCAGCCCGCCAAGAATGAAGCCGCCGCCATGGATGTAGAGCACTGTCGCCGTCGGTTGCGGAGCGCTTCGGTAGATGCGGATCGGGATTTCGTGCGTGGTCGTTGCAATGGTTGAGGTTTCGACCGCCACGCCCTCGGGATAGCCGGCAAAGAATTCGCGGCACATGCGGTCATAGATCTCGCGCTGCTGCGCGATTGTGTAGTCGATCGTATCGGGCGGATAGTAGGAATTGGTCCGCTCGATGAAGGCCGAGGTCTCGGCGTCAATGAGTTTCGTGTAGTCGGTCATGGAACTCCTTCCCCCCCCTTGATGGAGGAGGTCACCGCGGTGGGGGTGACGGCGCTTCACCCACCCCGGACCTTCGATCCGACCCTCCCATAACGGGGGTAAGGTGGCTCACTTCCCCTTCCACACCGGATCACGCTTTTCGGCGAAGGCGCGGAAACCTTCCATATTGTCTTCGGAGCCGTAGAGCGCATCAACCGTCGCCAACTGGCGGCGCGTCACCTTGTTCATGGCGTCCTGGAAGGTCAGCGCTTCGGCCACGCGTGCCGTCTCCTTGATCGCCGCAAACACCAGCGGCGGACCGCTGGCCAGCAGGCGGGCGATCTCCCAGACGCGATCCTCGAGCTTTTCCCTGGGTAGCACCTCGTTGACCAGACCCCAGCGGTGCGCCTCGGCGACATCCATCCAGCGTCCGGTAAGCAGGAGATCCATGGCGACATGGTAGGGGATGCGCTTGGGCAGCTTGATCGTCGCCGCATCGGCCAGCGTGCCGGCGCGAATCTCCGGCAGCGCGAAGGAAGAGTGATCGGAGGCGTAGATGAGGTCGCAGGACAGCGCCAGTTCGAAGCCACCGCCGACCGCCATGCCGTTGACGCAAGCGATGACCGGCTTGTTCAAGTCGCGCAATTCCTGCAGCCCGGCAAAGCCGCCGACACCGTAGTCGCCGTCGACCGCGTCGCCGCCGGCGGCCGCCTTCAGGTCCCAGCCGGCGCAGAAGAACTTGTCGCCCGCGGTCTTGACAATGGCGACGCGCAGTTCCGGATCGTCGCGGAACGCCTTGAAGGTTTCGCCCATCAACCGCGACGTCTTCAGGTCGATGGCGTTGGCCTTGGGCCGGTCGAGCGTGACCTCGAGGATCGAGCCTTCGCGGCGGGTCGAAATGACGTCAGACATTCTTGTTCTCTCCCAGCACCAGCAGCGCGTCGGCGATCCAGGCACCCTTGCCTTCGACGCAGACGATCAGCGGGTTGATGTCGAGTTCCTCGATCTCGCCGGCATTCTTCTGCACGAAGCCGGCAATGCCCGCGATGGCGTCGATGGCCGCCGCGACGTCGGCCTTCGGCCGGCCGCGATAGCCCTCGAGCAGCGGGAACAGCTTCAGGCCGCGCAGTGCCGCCTCGATGTCGTCGCGGGTCGCCGGGAGCATCAAGGTGACGCTGTCACGCAGCAATTCGACCAGGACGCCGCCGGTGCCGAGCGTCATGACCGCGCCGAACATCGGATCACGGGTGAAGCCGACAATCAGTTCGGCGACGCCGTCGCGCACCATGCGTTCGACATAGAGGCCGGTGCCGAGCGGCAGCAGATCATGTGCCGCCGTGCTGACGGATTCCGCGTCCTTGAGGTTGAGCCTGACGGCGCCGACCTCGGATTTGTGAGTGACGCCCAGCGCCTTCAGGGCGACGGGAAAGCCGAGCGCCATCGAGGAGATCACCGCTTCGACCGCATTGCCGGCACGCTCGCCCTTCGGCACGGGAAGCCCGGCCTTGATCAGCCGCGCCTTGGCTTCGGCCTCGTCAGGCGTGACATGCTCGCCGCCGGCGGCACCGGCGGCGGAGGTGTCGACCGGCTGCGCCTGCGGTTCAGCCCATGCCCAGCCGATGAAGGCCGCCGCGCCGGCGGCATCCATCGCCTCGGAAATGCCGAACAACGGCACCATGCCGCGCGCCATCAGTTCGGCGGTGTATTCCTCGGGCAGGTTCTCCGGTAGCGAGGAGACGATGGCGCCATGCGCCTTGTTGGTCTTCAGCGCCGATTCGAAGGCGCGCAGCGTCGCCCACCAGTCAGTGACCGAGCAGCGGTCCGGGCGCGGAAAGTCGAGCACCAGCATGTTGAGGTCGAAACCGCCCGACACCATGGCGGTGAAGGTGGCGGTCATCGCCGGCTCGTTGTTCCAGATGAAGGTGTGATAATCCAATGGGTTGGCGACCGCGACCAGTGGCCCGAGCGTCGATTTGACATGAGCGCGGTGCTGTTCCGTCAGGACCGGGAAGTTGACCCAGCGCCCTTCGGCGCTGTCTGCCATGACGGAGGCTTCGCCGCCCGAACAGCTCATCGACGACAGGCGATAGCCGGGCAGCGGACCGGTGATGTGCAGCAGCTTCAGCGCCTCGATGAAGGCCGGGATGGAATCGACGCGGGCAATGCCAAGCCGCCTCAGAAAGGCGCCCGAGGCCGCGTCCGAGCCGGCGAGCGAGGCTGTGTGCGAGACGGTCGCCTGCCGTGCCTGCTCGGAACGACCGACCTTCATGGCGATGATCGGCTTCTTCAGTTCGCGCGCGCGTGTCGCCAGCCGTTCGAAGCCGGCTACGGAGTCAAAAGCCTCGATGTGCAGGCCGAGCGAGGTCACCCGTTCATCCTCGATCAGGCCGAGCGCCATCTCGGACAGGCCGGTCTGCGCCTGGTTGCCGGCGGTCATCAGGAAGGCGATCGGCAGGCCACGCTTCTGCATCGTCATGTTGATGGCGATGTTGGAGGACTGGGTGATGATGGCGACGCCCTTGCCGCCTTCCTCCAGCCTGATGCCGCCATGCTGGTCGGGCCACAAAAGCGCGCCGTCCGCATAGTTGATCAGGCCATAGCAGTTCGGGCCGATGATCGGCATCTGGCCGGCGGCCGCGACCAGCTCGGCCTGCAACCGTTCGCCATCGTCGTCATAGGCCTCGGTTTCGAGGAAACCGGCGGCAAAGCAGACGGCGCCACCGGCGCCGCGCTCGGCCAACGCCTTGACGACCTCGATGGTCAGATGGCGGTTGACGCCGACAAAGGCGGCATCCGGCGCGCCTGGAAGATCGGCAACCGAGCGATAGGCCTTGCGGCCGGCAACCTCGTCCTTGGTCGGATGCACAGGCCAGATTTCGCCGGCAAAGCCCATCTTGATCGATTGCGCGACGACGGCGGCGGCCTGCACGCCGCCGAAGACGGCGATGGATTTCGGGCGCAGGAGACGTTCGAGTTTATGCATGGTCATCTTTTCGTTTGAGCGCGATCCCAGGACAGACGATCTCGTTTGCCCGACAAAACCGAATCCCGGCTTGGGCGATCATGCTCTAAGCTCCGAACGGGCGCAGCAGCGCCCGCGAAATAATATGTCGCTGAATCTCCGACGTGCCTTCCCAGATGCGCTCGACGCGGGCGTCGCGCCAGATGCGCTCCAGCGGCAGGTCGTCCATCAGCCCCATGCCGCCATGGATCTGGATCGCTTCGTCGGCGACGTAGGCCAGCATTTCGGTGGCCTTCAGCTTGGCCATGGCCATGTCCTGGTCGGTGACCGTGCCCTGATCGTATTTCCAGCCGGCTTCGAACACCATCAGGTCGGCCGCTTTCAGTTCCGTGGCCATGTCGGCAAGCTTGAACGAGACACCCTGGAACTTGCCGATCTGCTGGCCGAACTGCTGGCGCTGCGCGGAATACTCGATGGCGTGGCCGAGCGCCCGCTCGGCCCGGCCGAGACAGGTGGCGCCGACCTGCAGGCGGGTGGCGCCGAGCCAGGAATTGGCGACGTCGAAGCCCTTGTGCACTTCGCCGAGCACCTGGCTTGCCGGCAGCCGGCAATCGTCGAATTCGAGGATGGCGTTGGTGTAGCCACGATGCGAGACATTGCGGTAGCCGTCGCGTACCGCGAATCCCTTGGTGCCCTTGTCGACGAAGAAGGCGGTGATCTTCTTGCGTTTTCCCCGGGCGGTTTCTTCCTCTCCCGAGGCCATGAAGCAAATCGCGAAATCCGCGAGGTCGGCGTGGGAGATAAAGTGCTTGGTGCCGTTCAGCACCCAGTCGTCGCCATCCTGCACCGCGGTCGCCTTCATGCCGCGCAGGTCCGAGCCGGCGCCCGGCTCGGTCATCGCCAGGCAATCCCACTTCTCGCCGCGAATGCACGGGAACAGGTATTTTTCGCGCTGCTCCGGCGTGCCGGCCAACAGGATGTTGGAGGGACGCGCGACACAGGTCCAATGCAGCGCGTAATTGGCGCGGCCGAGTTCCTTTTCGTAGAGCAGCCAGGTCACCGTATCGAGGCCGGCACCGCCAACGTCCGCCGGCATGTTGGCGGCATAGAGACCGGCTTCGATCGCCTTGGCCTTGAGCTCCTCGATCAGGTCGCGGCGCAGCACGCCTGTGCGCTCGACCTCGCGTTCATGCGGGTAAAGCTCGTTCTCGACGAAGGCGCGCGTCGTCTCGACAATGAGCTTCTGTTCCTCCGACAGCCCGAAATCCATGGTCTCAGCCTTTCTTCTTTTTCTTCGGCTTTTCCGCCTTCTTCACCGGCTTGGAGGCCTTGGCCTTTTCGGCAGCCTTTGAGGCCGCCGGCTTCTTCGCCGCCAGCTTGGCCAACTGCCTGGTATAGTCCTTGTGCAAGGCGCCCGCGCCCCAGCCCTTGCCCTTGTTCTGCTTCGACAGCGCATCCATGATCGCGACCAGATTGTCGTCGCGGATCTTTTCCAGTTCGCGGATCGACAGGCCGTGCGCCTGGTCGTCCGACTGCGTGGCGATCAGGTCGACCAGTTCGTCGTTGAATTCAGGCACGTCCATCAGCTTGGTCCACGGCCATTTCAGGCATGGGCCGAACTGGGCCATGAAGTGGCGCATGCCGGCCTCGCCGCCGGCGACGCGGTAGACCTGGAACATGCCCATCTGCGCCCAGCGCAAGCCGAAGCCGTAGCGCATGATGTCGTCGAGTTCCTCGACCGTGCAGATGCCGTCCTTGATCAGCCAAAGCGCCTCGCGCCAGGCCGCTTCGAGCAGACGATCGCCGACGAAGGCCTCGATCTCCTTGCGGATGACGACCGGCTTCATGCCGATCGAGGCATAGATCTCCTTGGCGACCTCGATGGCCTCGGGGAAGGTCTGATCGCCGCCGACGATTTCGACCAGTGGCAGGAGGTAGACCGGGTTGAACGGATGGCCGACGACCAGCCGCTCCGGGTGCTTCTTCATCGCCACCTGCATATCGGTCGGTTTGATGCCGGAGGTCGACGAGCCGACAATGGCGTTGGCCGGCGCATGGGCGTCGATCTCGGCCAGCACCTTGTGCTTGAGGTCGAGCCGTTCCGGCACGCTTTCCTGGATGAAGTCGGCGTCGGCAACGGCCTCCGCGATCGTCTTGGCGAAGGTCAGCTTGCCTTCTTTCGGCAGGCCGCCGGGCACCATCTGTTTGTAGGCGCGGCGCGCGCCCTTCATCACTTCCGAGACCTTGCGCGAGGCTTCCGGGTCCGGATCGAAGATCGACACGTCGATGCCGTTCAAGAGCAGCCGCGCCACCCAGCCGGCGCCGATGACACCGCCGCCAATGGCGGCCGCCTTGTTGATGATGCTCATGCGGAAGCTCCGGTTCTTGTCCTGGCAGTTTGGGGATCGATGAGAGGCACGCGCTCGCCGGCGCGGATCACCGCGGGGTCGTAGGCCTTGCGGGCGAAGATCTCGAGCACGAAGGGCCGGAAGAAGTCGATCGGCAGCGTCTCGTAGTCGGGATCAAAGCTCGACTGGTCCCAGCGTTCGCAAAACTGGTCGCAGTCGTCGAAATAGGCATGGCCGGCAAAGCGGTCGCGCGCATGGCGATTGCCGCCGAGATGGTGGGCGTAATAGAGCCGCTGGAAGTCACCGTGCTTTTCCACCACCCAGGTGCATTGCTCGCGCACGAAGGGTTTCAGGATCGAAGCGGCGTATTCGTCGTGATTGTAGGGCGCGTAGATGTCGCCGATGTCGTGCAGCAGCGCGCAGGCGATCCAGTCGGTGTCGCCGCCGTCGCGCCAGGCGCGCGTCGCCGCCTGCAGCGAATGGCCGAGCCGGGTGATCTTGTAGCCCGACAGGCCTTCGTCGAGTTGCACCAAAGCGTCGAGCAGACGATCGCCGGTCTTGGCGGCGTAGTCGATTTCATGGGCGGTCAGGAACTCGTAATCGTCCCTGTCACCATCCTTCATCGCGGTGAATTTGACGGTTGTCATTCTCGATGCCCTCCAAACTATGCCGCGATCGGCGCCCGCTTGGTCAGGTTGAGCTTCTTGCGCACTTCCTCTGGCCCCAGGATCCGAGCGCCGAGATTGGTGACGATGCTGGCGGCGCGCTCGACCAGCTGCGCATTGGTCGCCAGCACGCCCTTGTCCAGCCAGAGGTTGTCTTCCAGCCCGACGCGGACATTGCCGCCGGCGAGCACCGCGGCCGCGGCATAGGCCATCTGGTTGCGGCCGATTGAAAAAGCCGACCAGTTCCAGGTCGACGGCACGTTGTTGACCATGGCCATGAAGGTGTTGAGATCGTCAGGCGCGCCCCACGGCACGCCCATGCAGAGCTGCACCAGCGCGTCGGGGTTGAGCACCTTTTCCTCGACCAGCTGCTTGGCGAACCATAGATGGCCGGTGTCGAAGGCCTCGATCTCGGGCTTGACGCCGAGCGCCGTCATCATGCCGCCCATGGCACGCAGCATGCCGGGCGTGTTGGTCATGACATAGTCGGCTTCGGCGAAATTCATGGTGCCGCAGTCGAGCGTGCAGATTTCCGGCAGGCACTGGCGCACATGTTCCATGCGGTTGGTGGCGCCGCCCATGTCGGTGCCCTTCTCGTTAAGCGGCAGCGGCGCTTCCGGCGAGCCGAACACCATGTCGCCGCCCATGCCGGCGGTGAGGTTCAGGATGACGTCGACATCCGCCGCGCGGATGCGCTCGGTCACCTCGCGGTAGAGATGCACGTCGCGGCGCGGCTTGCCGGTCTCTGGGTCGCGGACATGGCAATGGACGATCGCGGCACCGGCCTTGGCCGCGTCAATGGCCGAATCGGCGATCTGCCTGGGCGAACGCGGCACATGTGGGCTACGATCCTGCGAGCCGCCGGATCCGGTCACGGCACAGGTAATGAAGACCTCACGGTTCATCGCAAGCGGCATGGAATTCTCCTCCCAATCGAAACAGCCATGCATGTCGCCCAAAAGTGGGAACCGGTTTTGGGGCAACGACATGCACAGGAACCCGCATAACATTGCGCGACTTGCAGGGGACTGCTTTGCGCTTTACGAAGGCTGCGTGACAAAAAACGAAAAACCGACAATCTTTCGCGCCGAACAGTCGCCGCTCAAGGTGACGCTGCTGGTGTTTTCCGGCGCATCCATCATGTGCGTGGCGTGCACCGTCGACCCGCTGCGTGCCGCCAACCGTATTGCCGGCGAAACCCTGTTCGACTTCAAACTGGTTTCGGTGACCGGGGAAGCGCCGGTCACCACATGCGGCCTGCCCGTGGCGGTCAGCGGCCGGTTCGATGCGACGGAGCCAACCGATGTCCTGGTCGTGGTCGCGGGCTTCGGCACACAGAACTATGCCACGTCGGCCTTGCTCGCCGGCCTGCGCCGCGCGGCGCGGGCGGCTCGCGCCTGCGGCGGCGTCGAGGCGGGCACATGGCTGGTGGCGCGCGCCGGCCTGCTGGAGGGGCGCAGCGCCACGACGCATTGGGAGGACATGGAGGATTTTTCGTCGGCCTTTCCCGGGGTCGACGTGCGCCCCGACCGGTACATCATCGATGGGCCGGTATTCACCACCGGCGGCGCCTCGCCGACGCTGGACCTGATGCTGCACCTGATCCGCACCCGGCTCGGCATGGCCGTGGCGCTCGATGTGGCAAGCGCGTTCATCTACGACCAGGCACGGGTAGCGACCGACGCGCAGCCGCTGGTCTCGCTTGGCCGGCTCGACGGCTACGATCCACGCCTGGCGCAGGCGATCCGGCTGATGGAAGCGCATGTCGACCAGCCGCTGACCATAGAAGCCATAGCAAAGCGCGCCGGCGTGACGGCCCGGACCCTGGAAAGTATTTTTCGCAAGTCGATCGGCGAGACGCCTGGCGCCTATTATCTGAGGCTTCGCCTGGGCGCGGCGCGCCGGCTGGTGGTCGACACCAGGGTGGCGATGGCGGATATTGCCGGGCGGACGGGATTCTCATCCGCCGCGGCGTTTTCCAGAGCGTTTTCAAGAGCATTTGGCGAAGCCCCGGTCAGGCTTCGTCGGGGTTAAGCGGCGTTCCGGCGATCGGTGCCAGCGTCGATCTGCGAGCGCATCTGCCTCGCAAGACGGATTTCGAAACGGCTGCTGACGGCGCGATCCCATTCGTTTTTCACGTCGTCGGTCGGCCGCGGCAGCGCCATCAGCCGGTCAATGATCGATCCGGTCTCACCGGATGAGAGCAGGGCGTCGATTTCGCGTTCGTGCTGCATATCGGTTCGCCTCCTTCCTTTTCACCCGCCACAGGTCCCTTTTATACGAGATACGTGACGGCAGTTTGAAGGCAAGAGCGAGGTCATTGAGGGGCACCCAGGGGCAAAACCTTGTCGCCGAATGAGCGCTTTGGCGCAAAGCCGTTACGCACGCCAAAATCCGGATCAGGGGACGTCAGCCCAGCCGCTTCTCGAACAGAACGGTTGTGAAACCGCTGTCCCATTCGTCATCCGGATAGCGATCTTTTTCGACGTAGCCGAGCGCCTTGTAGACGCTCTGGGCGCGCTCGTTGAACGTATCGGTCTCGAGCCGAGCCTGGCGGAATCCGTCAGCGCGGATAGCCTGTTCGGCGTGCGCCAGCAGACTGCCGCCTACGCCCTGGCCCTGACGGCTGGCCCTGACATGCAAAGCCTCGATGAAATCGCCGCGCCAGTGGATCAGGCCGGCAATCTCGCCGCCGATCTCGGCAATGGTGAATTCCGGCCAGCTCTCCTGGACATAGCGCCCGCCAAGATCGGTCTCGACATAGCGCCGCGCCGATGCCTGGGTAATGTGCGGCAGCCAGGTGCCCTCGAACGTCTCCCGCAGCACCTTTTTGAGAGCCACGAGATCGCTCAGCCGCGCCTTGCGCACCGTGATCTGTCCGTTTGCCATTTTCATCTCCCTTCGGGAGAGCGAACTAGCAAAAGGCGATCACGGCGGCTTTCAGCCACATCGGGCAGATGTCTGTCCAGAAGTCAGGCGTCAGACGTAACGGTTGACGATGTTCTCCAGCAGTTCCTGGCGGCCGGAGCGCGGCTGCGGCTCGATCTTCTTCTTCACCACGCGCTCGGCGATCTCCTCCAGCGTGCGCTTGCCCGCCAGCATCGCCTTGGCCTCGGCGCTGTTCCAGCCGGCGTAGCGCTCGGCCAACGGCGCGGACAACGCCTTGTCCTCGATCATGCGGGCGGCTGCCTTGAGTCCGCGCGCGCAGGAATCCATGCCGCCGATGTGGCCGATCAGCAGATCCTGCGGGTCGAGCGACTGGCGGCGCAGCTTGGCGTCGAAATTGGTGCCGCCGGTCTTGAAGCCGCCGGCCTGCAGGACCTGGTAATAGGCAAGCGCCATCTCCGGCACGTTGTTGGGGAACTGGTCGGTGTCCCAACCCGACTGGTAGTCGTTGCGGTTCATATCGATGGAGCCGAAGACACCGAGCGCGTTGGCCAGCGCCAGCTCGTGCTCGAACGAATGGCCGGCCAGGATGGCATGGCCCTGCTCGATGTTGAGCTTGACCTCCTTCTCCAGGCCGAAGCGCTTGAGGAAGCCGTAGACGGTGGCGACGTCGTAGTCGTATTGGTGCTTGGTCGGCTCCTGCGGTTTCGGCTCGATCAGGATGGTGCCCTTGAAGCCGATCTTGTGCTTGTAGTCGACGACGAGGCTGAGGAAGCGTCCGGCCTGTTCCTGCTCGCGGGCGAGGTCGGTATTGAGCAGCGTCTCGTAGCCCTCGCGGCCGCCCCACAGCACATAGTTCTCGCCCTTCAACCGCTTGGTGACGTCGATGCAGCTCTTCACCGTCGCCGCCGCATAGGCGAACACGTCCGGATCGGGATTGGTGGCGGCACCCGACATGAAGCGGCGGTTGGAGAACAGGTTCGCCGTGCCCCACAGGAGCTTGACACCGGTCCGCTTCATCTTGGTGGCGAAATAGTCGGCGATCTCGTCGAGGCGGGCGGCACTCTCGGAAAAATCCTTGCCCTCGGGCCGGACATCGGCGTCGTGGAAGCAGAAATAGGGCGCACCGAGCAGCGAGAACATCTCGAAGGCGACATCGGCCTTGAGTTTCGCCAGTTCCATCGTGTCGACGCCGCCGGCCTTGGGGAACCAGGGACGGTCGAAGGTCTGGCCACCGAACGGATCGCCGCCCGGCCAGGCGAAGGAATGCCAGTAGGCGACAGCGAAGCGCAGATGGTCTTCCAGCCGCTTGCCGGCGACGACCTCGTCGGGGTTATAGAAGCGATAGGCCAGCGGATTGGTCGAATCCGGCCCCTCATATTTGATCTTCTGGATGTCGCCGAAAAATCCGCTGCTCATGATTTCTGTCCTCTCTCGAATAGTTCGCCCTGATTACCTCAGGCGTAATTGGTTTCGGTCCTGCGCTGGTCGAAAAGGCTGATGTCAACAAACAAAGGAGACAGACCATGACCGACCTCAACGCAATCGCCGAGGGCTACATCACCGCCTGGAACGAAAGCGATGCCAGCCGCCGCGCCGAATTGCTCAAGGCGACCTTCACCGAAGACGTCAGCTATCGCGATCCGCTCATGCAGGGCGACGGCCATGAAGGCGTCGCGGCGCTGATCGACGGCGTGCATCAGCGCTTTGCCGGCTTCCGGTTCTCGCTGAAGGGCGCGCCGGACGGGTTTGCCGACAAGATCCGCTTCTCCTGGAATCTCGGCCCGGAAGGCACACCTTCCATGATCGAAGGCACCGACATCGGTGTCATCGAGAACGGCCGCCTGAAGAGCGTCACCGGCTTCCTCGACAAGGTGCCGGCGCAGTGAGTTGCCGAGCTGTGGCGTGGGCGAGAAACCGCTCACGCCGTGGCGCCCCTGATTGCCGGATACAGCGCCCGGTAACGGTGATACGCATCGGCATAGGCACCGCCGAGCCTGGCATCCGGTTCGATCGTGGCATCTGTCCTGGGCGCGGAGCAGACGGCCAGCGGATCGGCACCGGTCGCCGCGATCAGGCCAAGCCTGGCGGCGCCAAAGGCGGCGCCGAAATCGCCGTCGGCTGGAATATCCACCGGCACCTGCAGCGCGGTGGCGATCGATTTCAGCCAGTAGCGCGAGCGCGAGCCGCCACCGATCGCGGTGACGCGCGTCAGTGTGGTGCCGGCTTTCTTCAGGGCTTCGAGGCTGTCGCGAAAGGCGAAGGCGACGCCTTCCAGAACCGCCTGTGTCAGCACCGCGCGGCTCGATTCATGCGCCAGGCCGGTGAAGGAACCGCGAATGGCGGAATCATTGTGCGGCGTACGCTCGCCGGAGAGATAGGGCAGGAAGGACACGCCGCTCGGCGCCATCAGCGCGTCACCCAGTTCAGCGGTCAGTTCGCCCGCGCCTTTGCCCGTGATCTCCGACAGCCAATTGAGCGAATCGGTCGCCGACAGGATGACGCCCATCTGATGCCAGGTGTTGGGCAGCGCATGGCAGAAGGTGTGGACCGCGCTTGCCGGGTTGGGCAGATAGGACGCGTTGGCGGCAAACAGCACGCCCGACGTGCCGAGCGAGACAAAGGCATGGCCGGCGCCGACCGTGCCCATGCCGCAGGCGGAAGCCGCATTGTCGCCGGCGCCGCCGGCAACCGGGATGCCGGCCTCGACGCCCCATTTCGACGCCAATTCGGCACGCAACCCGCCGGCCTTCTGTGTGCCCTCGACCAGGGACGGCATCTGCTTCTCGTCAAGCGCGGTGGCGGCGAGCAGTTCGGCCGACCAGCGGCGCTTGCCGACATCGAGCCAGGACGTGCCGGCCGAATCCGACATCTCCGAAATGTGCTCGCCGGCGAGCCAGAGCCGCAGGAAATCCTTCGGCAGCAGCACCTTGGCAACCTTGGCGAAGACGGCGGGCTCGTTGTTCTTCACCCAGGCAAGCTTGGGTGCGGTGAAGCCAGGGAAAACGATGTTGCCGGTCAGCGCGCGGAAGCGCGGGTCGGCGTCGAGTGCCGACGCCTCGACATGGCTGCGCGTATCGTTCCACAGGATGCAGGGACGCAGCACGTGATCGGCCGCGTCGAGCAAGGTGGCGCCATGCATCTGGCCCGACAGGCCGATGCCTTTCACCGCCGCGAGCTGCTTGGGATGGGAAGCCTTCAGTTCACCGATCGCGTCTTCGCAGGCGCGTATCCAGTGCGACGGATCCTGTTCGGACCAGCCGGGATGCGGCCGCGAAACGTCAAGCGAGCCGTGGCCGGAGCCGACGACATTCTGTCCGGCATCCATCAGCAGCGCCTTGACGCCCGACGTGCCCAGGTCGAGGCCGAGATACATGTTTTCCTCCCATGCCATTATTTTTTTCGGATCTCGAAAAAATCTGGCCGAGCGAGTTTTTAAGGCAAGATCCGCTCCGGGTCAATTCTCTGACAAATCGGCGGCGCGTCGTGAAAACAGTAGCGACAGCGGGCTGTCCGGTCGCGCCATCGCCCGCTCGGCCGCGAGCGCCCTGGCGAGCACGCGGTCCCCGCCTCGCAGCGCGGCTTCGATCAGCGTCAGGTCGATGACGTCGCGCTGCGCATGGCTTCCACCGAAACGGTGGGCGATCGCGCGGATCGGCCGGATCAGGCGTATGGCCTCGGCGTAGTTGCCCTCGCCGAACGCCTTGATCGCCAGCGTCAGGGGATAGCCGACATCGCGGGTGAAGGCGGCGTTGTCGTCGCTGCCACGCATGGCCTCGCGCTGTGCCTCGAGCAAGGTCCGGGCCTGTGCATCGAGCCCGGCGCCCACAAACGCCATCATCGCATGGGCATCGTTGAAGGCATAGTCGCCGGCGCCGGCCCCCGGCCAATTGGCGGCCAGCGCTGCCCAGCGGTCGCCGATATCGACGCCGCCGAGATAGAGCCGCCACAGCAGCGCCGACGCATCGACCATATTGAGCGCCATTGTTGATGGTGTGCCGTAGATCGGCCCGTCGTAGAGCGCCAGCACCTGGTCGGTCTCGCCGAGATCGTAGTGAAACAGCGCCAGATGCCACCAATTGTGCACCTGCAGGAAGCTATCCTTCGTCCAGGCTTCGGGGTTGGCGCGCATCCAGGCAATGCCGTCTCTTTGCCGGCTTTGCATTTCCATCACATGGGCGACGGCGTGTTGCGCCCAGCCGTCGCGCGGTTCGATCTCGACCGCCATGCGACCGAGTTTTTCAGCCTTGGTATAGTCACCCATCTCCTCCAGCCCGAAGGCCTGCATGCCAAGCATGGCATGGTAACCGGGCATGCCGCTCTGCCAGGACGGCAAGGCGCGCGCGATGCGGTCGCGCAGCATGCGGGCATTGCCGGTGAAAAAGTCGATCTGGTGCCCGACCTGCAGCGCCACGGCGTCGAGTGGGGTCTCGATGGTGATGTCCTCAAGGATCCTGGCGGCATCATGCCAGCGCCCGTTGGCGAGGTGGCCGAGGGCTGAGACATGGGCCTTTTCGCGCGTTGTCGCGGCAAGCGGCAGCGCCGCCTCGTGGCAGGCCCTGGCCACGGCCGTCGCCTCACGCTCGGTGGCAAGCCCGAAGAGATAGCCCTTGAAGACATGCGCCATGACAAAACCTGGGTCCTGCGCGATGGCGCGATCGACGGAAGCCACGGGATCGCCGATAAAGCACTGCAATTGGCTCACCGCTTGGCTGTAGGGCACGAATCCCGCTTGCGTCGCACCCGAAAGTGCCAGGTCGAATGCATCATTGATCGCCATGCAACTCCCCTTGACCGGCGCGTTGCGGGCACGATGCCCCTCGGTCCAACGCGATCTTAAAGCATCGGCCACGGACGCGCCAACCATGCACCGCGCACACTGATCTCAGTAGATTTCGCAATTCATCAACCATGGCGAGCAGATTAGGCTTTGTAAAATCGAACGGATTGTGGCTTCATTGCGGCGCGGCGAAGGGCTTGTAATCGCGATCTGAGAGGGGACGCGATGCGGCATTTTGAAATACAGCTTCCGAATGGTCGTTCGGAGCACGTTGATGGGGTGATTTCTTTGTCGCGGCGAAGGCCGCAGCAAATTCGACCATGGTTTATTAGCTTGCTTGCAACTACAGCGTTTGTGTTGCTGCCCGGTTCCGCGGCTTTCGCGGCCTGCGTGCTGGTTCCATCGGCGGGAAATACCACCTTCACCTGCGATAGCGGCGATTCAGGCGGCAGCCTCACCGACACCAGCGGCGACAATACGCTCACCTTTCCCGCCGGCGGCACCGGCCAGGTGAGTGGCAACGTCACTTTCGGTCCCGGCACGGACCGCATCAACATGCAGTCCGGCATCATTACCGGCACGGTCGACCAGGGCGACGGCACGGATTTCCTCACCATCGGCGGCGGCACTGTCACAGGCAACGTCCAGCAGGGCGCCGGCATCGACGACTTCAACATGAGCGGTGGCCAGATCGGGTCGCTCAACCAGGGCGACGGGCTCGACACCTTCACCATGACGGGAGGGCGCATCGTCGATTTCTTCGACGATGGCGACCGTGCCGTGATGACCGGCGGCCGCATCGGCCGCGTCAACATGAAGCTCGACAAGAACTATTTCAACATGTCCGGAGGCACCATCGACCGCAACCTCGTCACCGGCTTCGACCAGGACACCATCATCCTCTCGGGAGGCACGATCGGCGGCAACATCAGCGTCAGCGGCGGCAATGACAGCGTGACAATCACCGGCGGCACCGTCGGTGGCGACGTGCTGATGAGCTTCGGCTCCGACAATTTCGTCTGGAATGGCGGCGGCATCATCTATGGCGCGGTCGATCTCGGCGCCGACAACGATACCGCCAAGCTCAGCAACCTTACCAACGCCAATCTCGGCGGCACGGATGCCATAAATGGCGGCCTTGGCACCGACACGCTGACCTTCGACAACGTCAAACTGGAGGGGATCGCCCGGGTCCAGAACTGGGAGAGCATCGACGCCAGCAACGACACGCAATTGATGCTCGACGGCAATCTCGTGCTCGGCGACAGCGGCACCGGTACAGGCTCGCTCAGCGTCGATGCTGCAAGCACGCTCTATGGCGGCGGCTTCAACTCGACGATCCAAGCCTTCACGGCGGGCCAGTTGGCTGAGGTCACCAATGCCGGGCGCATCGACCTGACCAACGGCACCACCGGAGCGACCGACCGGCTGACGATTTCGGGCAATTATGTCGGCGCCGGCGGCGTGCTGCTTGTCCAGACCGAACTCGGCGACGACTCTTCCGCGTCCGACAGGCTGGTCCTGTCAGGCGGGACAGCTTCCGGCTCGACCGGCATTTCCGTGGTCAATGTCGGCGGCGCGGGTGCCGCGACCACGCAGGACGGCATCATGCTCGTCCAGGCCATCAACGGCGCCACCTCGGGCGCCTCGACCTTCGCACTTGACGGGCCGGTCGCCGCCGGCGCCTTCGAATACTATCTTTTCAAGGGTGGCGTCAGCGCCGCCAGCGACGAGAACTGGTATCTGCGCTCGACACTGATAACACCGACGTCGCCGGCCGCGGCGCCACCGACGCTCGAGCCCTCGCCACCGGTGGAACCGGTGCCCCCGGCGGCCGAGCCGCCGCCTCCGCCGCCCTCCGAACTGCCGCCGACGCCACCGCCGAGCGAGGGCGACATCAACAATCCGCCGGTCGACCCGACGCCGCCGGTGCAAACCAGCGACCCGCAACCCGAACCACCACCGCCGCCACCACCGGCGCCTCCGGCGGATCCGCCACCGCCGCCACCGGTGGTGCCGACTGCCGTGCCCGACCTGCCGGTGCCGGCGGTCGGTCAGGAAATCGTGCTCTACCGCATCGAGGTGCCGGTCTATTCGGCCTTGCCGCCCGTGGCCGAGCACCTGGCGATGACGACGCTCGGCACTTTCCATGAACGGCGCGGCGAGCAAAGCCTGCTGTCGGACACGGAGTTGTCGCCGGTCTGGGGCCGCATCCATGGCCAGGACGCCAAGATGGGCTGGTCGGGAACAGTGTCGCCATCCTTCGATGGCACCCTGTTCGGCCTGCAGGCGGGCTTCGACGTGTTCGGCCGCGACACCGCCTCGGGCGGAATCGATCGCGCCGGCCTGTTCGTCGCCTATGCCAGCATGAAGGGTGATGTGCGCGGCCAGGCGCTGGGATGGAACGACCTGTCCGTCGGCAGCCTCGACGTCACCGGCACCAGTGTCGGCGGCTACTGGACCCGCATCGGCCAGGGCGGCTGGTATCTGGACGGCGTCCTGATGGCCACCTTCTTCGGGGGCAACGCGACGTCGTCGCGCGACATTGGCATCGATATCGGTGGGACAGGCGTCACCGCTTCACTTGAAGGCGGCTATCCCATTGCGCTGGCGCAGGGCTGGACGCTCGAGCCGCAAGCGCAACTGGTCTGGCAGCATCTGTCGCTGGACGATACCAACGACCGCTTCTCGTCGGTTTTCTTCGGCACCGACGAGAGCGTCAGCGGCCGGCTGGGCGCGCGGCTGCAGGGCGAGACCACGATCAACGGCATGGCGCTGCAGCCTTATCTCAAGGCCAACATCTGGCACGATTTCGGCGGCACCGACCGTGTCGGCTTCGACACCACCGACATCACGACCGAGGGCAGGTCGACCTCGCTCGAGTTCGGCGGCGGCGTCGTTGCCAAGGTGACGGACAAGGTCAGCATCTTCGCCACCGGCGACTACACGACCAATCTCGGCGGCGCCAAGCGCCGCATCCTCGAGGGCAATCTGGGAATCAGCGTCAAATGGTGAGACCCTCCGCGCCTCACCATGCGTCAGGAGATCAATTGCCCGAACGCATCGCCACCGTGGCGATGCCGGCACCAACCAGCAATGTGCCGCCGGTGCGGTTGAAGACGCGGATCGCCTTGGGATTGCGCACGACGTTTCGCGCGCGTGCCGCGATCAGCGCATAGCCAAACGCATTGGCAAAGGCGAGCGCCAGGAAGGTGGTCTCGAAGACCAGCATCTGCGTCCAGAAGTCGGCATGCCGATCGAGGAACTGCGGCAGGAAAGCAACGAAGAAGGTGATGCTTTTCGGGTTGAGCGCGGTGACCAGCCAGGCGTGCGCCATCATTTTTGCCGACGATACGGCATCGGTCCGGGGTTCGGCCTTCAGCGCTCCGCCAGCGCGGAACAGTTTCACGCCGAGATAGACCAGATAGAAGGCACCGATCAGCTTCAGGATGGTGAAGACACCAGCCGATGCGGCGAGCAGCGCGCCGATGCCCAGCATTGACAAGGTCATGGCGGTGAAGTCGCCGAGCGCCACGCCGACGGCCATCGGCAAAGCGGTGCGCCAGCCCTGGCCCAGCGCATAAGACACGACCAGCAGAATGGTCGGTCCCGGAATGATGAGAAGGATCGTCGACGCGGCGGCGAAAGCGGCCCAGTTTTCGAAGGACATGTCTGTCTCCCTTGGGTTAAGGAAAAGGATAAATCCTCAGCCCCGGGAGAATGTAAAGGGGCATGATCCTTGTTTCTTGCGCAATTGCGGACGCAAGACCAAAACGCATTCTTCCTGAAATTGCCGCGCCATCAATTGCGCGAACGGCAGGTTGGCGTCAGTTCGCGCCGCCCAGCGTGCTCACGATATCGGCCAGGCTGACATTGGCGCCGAGGACCAGTGCGGCCGCGACAATGGCAGCGGCAAAAAGCTTGATGTCGGTCTTTAACGTCTTGCACATGGAGGCCCCTCGCTGATCGCTTGCTGCGTAGGAGCCTCCGACGCCGGGATTATGACATGAACCGGGTCTTTTTGTGCAGGAGCTCTCGGTTGGCGGTGACCCGGGAGGGCCGAACCGCGCCAGGCGACGCGCAAATGCAGGCGATGCAAGGCATTCACGCTTTATCAACCATGAATGATGAAAATGCCTGCCATCCGGCCGGACCGTGCTTCCCGCCGACAGCGTAAGGTTTGGGTATATGCGTGAGTTGCCGCAAGGTCTGACGCCGCCACGAGACGGCGACGCAATCGAAACCGATCATCATCTTTCCCGCCGCGCCGTCCTTTCGGGGGCAGGCGCGCTGGCGCTGCTCAGCGCCGCCGGTTGCTCGACTTCCGGCGGCGGCATGCCGGCGCTTGAACTCGACAATACGGTCACCGGTTCCGTACCGCCGATGCGGCCGGCGATCAGCGTCGACAAGAACATCACCAGCCCCGACCTGATGTATGCCGCGTTGACGGACAACGGTTTCAACGTGCCCGAGGTGCCGTATCTGAAGGTCAAGCCGGAATTCCGCCGTCAGATCGTCGTGGACACGACCGGCGAAGCGCCCGGCACCATCGTCGTCCATCTCAAGGAGCGCATGCTCTATCTCGTCCAGCCGGATGGCGACGCGATCCGCTATGGGGTCGGCATCGGCAAGGACGGCTTCCGCTGGTCCGGCCGCGCCAACATCCAGTATGGCCGGGAATGGCCGACTTGGACACCGCCACCCGAAATGATCCAGCGTAAGCCCGAACTGGTGAAGTGGCAGGGCGGCCAACCCGGCGGCCTCACCAACCCGCTTGGGGCGCGCGCGCTCTACATCTACCAGGACGGCAAGGATACTGGCTACCGCATCCACGGCTCGCCCGAATGGTGGAGCATCGGCCAGGCGATGTCGTCGGGCTGCGTGCGCCTGATCAACCAGGACATCATCGACCTCTACAGCCGCGTTTCGAAGAAAAACCCGGTCGTCGTCATGTGATCTTTCGAGCGGCCAACGCGGCCGCTTTATCGTCTCGTTCGAGCATGATCCCTGGCCAAACGGAAACCGTTTGTCCGAGAAACCGGTTTCCATTTTTCGGGATCGTGCCCGCGACTCCCCGTTGCGCGATGCCGCGAGACAGGCGAAGGTGCCTTGAAACCCATCGCCTCGGGAGACGTCAGGAATGGCCGGAACTTTTGTTATCGCGCAAGGCGGCGGCCCGACCGCCGTCATCAACCAGACGGTTGTCGGCGCCACGCTGGAGATCCGCAAGCGGCATCCCGGCGCCAGGGTGCTGGGCTCCCTCCATGGCGTGCGCGGCATTCGTGACGGCAATTATGTCGACCTTTCGGCCATCCCCGAGGATAGGCTGCGGCTGATTGCCGGGACACCGAGCGCGGCGCTTGGCTCGACGCGCGACAAACCGGACGCGGCCTACTGCGATGTCATCCTCAAGGGCTTGCAGAAGGCCGGGGCCGACGCCTTCATCTATATAGGCGGCAACGACACGTCGGGCACACAGCAGATCCTGACCGACGCCGCCGGCGGTTCCATTGCTTTCGTCCATGCACCCAAGACCATCGACAACGATCTCGAGGAGAACGACCATACACCGGGCTTCATTTCGGCGGCGGAGTTCGTCGCCGGCGCCTTTCTGTCCGTCGACCTCGATTTTCGCGCCTTGCCCGGCATCTATGTCGGCATCGTCATGGGCCGGCACGCCGGCTTCCTGACTGCCGCCGCCGCGGCCTGGCAGCTCGATCCCGACAGCGGCCCACATCTCGTCTACGTGCCCGAGCGGCCGTTCTCCGCGGCCGGTTTCATCGACGACGTGCGTGCCATGCTCGACCGCCACAAGCGCTGCATCGTCGCGGTGTCGGAAGGGGTCAGCACCGCCGACGGCAAGGCACTGGTCGAGAGCCTGGTGCCGCCGGAGAAACTGGAACGCGACCAGCACGGCAACGTCAAATTGTCGGGCAGCGACCTGCCGGCCGCGCTGGAACGGGCATTGGCCGACGGGCTTCCGGGCAAGCGGGCCCGCGTCGACGCACTCGGCTACATGCCGCGCGGCTATGTCGGCGCCATCAGCGCCGTCGACGCGCAGGAGGCATTCGATGCCGGCGCCTTCGCGGTCTCTGTCGCCGAACAGGGCGGCGGCTCGGTGGCGCTGCAATATGATGGCACAAAGACCGTGCTGAAGAAGGTGCCGCTGAAGAATGTCGCCGGCAAGACCCGCCACATGCCTGACAATTTCATGAAGCCCGACGTCAGCCAGCTGTCCGACGCCGGCATGGCCTATCTCAAGCGGCTGGTGCCGGAAAAGTACAAGGTCGGGAAGCCGTTCGTCTAATGTCAGGCTCACACCTGATGCCGGGCTGGTTCACCAAGAGCATCGTCGACGACAGGACGACGATGCTGACCGAGCCGTTCGTGCATGGCTATGTGCGCGCCAACATCTGGCATTTGCGCGGTCGCGACGCCGATCTTTTGGTCGATACCGGCATGGGCATCCGTCCGCTGGCGCCGGAGATCGAAACGCGGCCGGGCAAGCCGCTGCTGGTCGTCGCCACGCACATCCATCTCGACCATGTCGGCTCGCTGCACGAGTTTCCATGGCGGGCTGGACCCAAGATGAGTGCCGCGCAGTTCGAGAGCATGGATGAGGCGGCGACCTACGCCTACATGTTCCACGATCTCGAAGGTGCCGTTTCGAAACTGCCGGAGCCGGGCTGGAAGTCGGCGGATTACAAGATCCCATCGGCGCCGCTGACGCGGACCCTTGACGAGGGCGACGTGATCGATCTCGGCGACCGGCAATTCCGAGTCCTGCATCTGCCCGGGCATTCGCCGGATTCGATCGCGCTGTTCGACGAGGCCGACGGCCTGTTTTTCAGCGGCGACGCCATCTACGACGACACGCTGATCGACAGCCTGCCGGATTCCGACCGGGCCGCCTATGTCAGCACCATGCAGCGGCTGCTCGACCTGCCGATCCGCATCGGCCATGGCGGCCACGGACCGAGCTTCGAGCGCAAGCGTATGCGTGAAATTGCAACGGCTTACATCAAAAAGACCGGCGATATTTGAACCTCGCCAAGCCCGCACACTGCAAGGGGCGGTCAGGCGCCTATCAGGCCGCAAAGAATTAAATCTTTGTAATATAACCGAAAAAACCTAATTCGCCCGCATCCGCGTCCTAGATTCCGGTTTCATCGACCTGAACGGCCGCCGCATGAAGCGAGACAGGCGGCCGCGACGGCCGGTACGCCGAATGGGCCGCTCCCATACAGGCCACGGCGCCAAACCCAATGTCTCGCACGGACAACGACCATGTCATCTCACAACATTCTTCGCAGACATCGCGTCGCCGCATTGCTGGGCGCCGCCCTCATCATCAGCCCCTTCGTCGTTTCATTTGCTCAAAGTGCCGGCAACACAGCCGTGAGCAACGTTGTCGCGACGACCCAGACCCCTGTCGCCGGTATCACCGCGCCAAATGGCTCCTTTGCGCCGATCGTGGCGGCCGACAAGCCGGCGGTGGTGACGGTCACCACCGTCATGAAGGCGCAGCCGGCAAGCGCCGATGACGGGATGCCTCTCGGCAACTCGCCGTTCGACCAATATTTCCGCCAGTTCTTCGGCGACCAGGGCATGCCCGCTCCGCGGACACCGCCGCAACAGGCGCAGCGCGCCGAAGCGCTCGGCTCCGGCTTCATCGTCAGTGCCGACGGCACGATCGTCACCAACAACCACGTCGTCGACGGCGCCTCCTCGATCAAGGTGACGCTCGACGACGGCACCGAACTTCCCGCCAAGCTCATCGGCCGCGACGCCAAGAACGATCTCGCCGTGCTCAAGATCAAGGCCGACAAGTCCTTGCCGACGGTCAAGTGGGGCGATTCCGACCGCCTGATGACCGGCGACCAGGTGCTGGCGATCGGCAATCCGTTCGGCATCGGCACCACGGTGACGGCCGGCATCGTTTCGGCGCGCGGCCGCGACCTGCACAGCGGACCGTTCGACGATTTCATCCAGATCGACGCGCCGATCAACCATGGCAATTCCGGCGGCCCGCTGGTGGACGTGAACGGCAATGTTGTCGGCATCAACACGGCGATCTATTCGCCCAATGGCGGCAGTGTCGGCGTCGGCTTCGCCATCCCGTCGGACCAGGCGCAGAAGGTCGTGGCCAAGCTGATGAAGGACGGCTCGATCCAGTATGGCTATCTCGGTGTCGAGATCCAACCGGTGACGCCTGACGTGGCAAGCGCCATCGGGCTCGATCATCCCGGCGGCGCGCTGGTTTCGAAAGTCAATGACAGCTCGCCCGCCGCCAGCGCCGGCGTCGAGGCCGGCGACGTCATCACCGGCTTCGCCGGACAGGACGTCAAGGACCCCAAGGATCTGTCACGCGCCGTCGCCGATGTCGCCCCTGGCGCAAAGGAATCGCTCGATGTCTGGCGCAAGGGCAAGGCCATGCAGATTTCCGTCAATGTCGGGCAAAACAGCGACGACGTGAAGACGGCGTCGACTGACGACTCCGGCATGCCGAGCGCTGAACAAGGCTCACGCGCGCCGGCGATCGGCCTAGGGCTGATGGATATCACGCCCGACATTCGCCAGGAAATGAACCTCGCCGACAACGAGCATGGCGCGGTAGTTGCGCGCGTCAGTCCCGACAAGGCGGCGGCCGCGGCCGGCATCCAGCCGGGCGATATCATCGTCGCCGTCAACCAGGCGCCGGTGAAGAGCGCCAGGCAGGTCACGCAGGCGATCGCCCAGGCCAGCAAGTCGGGCCGCAAGTCGGTGCTGCTGCTGGTCGAACGCGACGGCGGCCAGATCTATGTCGCCGTGCCATTCGCGAATGGCTGAGGCGCGGAGCCGGGTTTGACCCGAGGGCGGGCTTGTCGCGACGAGCCCGCCCTCGCCATCTAGAGTTTGCGCAGGGCCACTTCCTCGACCAGATGGTCGGCGCCCTTGCGCAGGATGAGGTCGGCGCGGGCGCGCGTCGGCAGGATGTTTTCGCGCAAATTCTTCAGATTGATGTTGGTCCACAGGCCTTCGGCGATGGCGCGCGCCGAATCCTCTGAGAGCTGCGAATAGCGGTGGAAGAAGGAATCCGGATTGCGGAATGCGGTCTCGCGCAGACGCATGAAACGGGAAATGTACCACTGGTGGATCAGTTTCTCGTCGGCATCGATATAGATGGCGAAGTCGAAAAAGTCCGACAGGAAAGGCACGATCTTGCCGTCCTGCGGCAGCTTGCCCGGCTGCAGCACGTTGATGCCTTCGAAGATCAATATGTCCGGCCGGTCGATGGTGACGAATTCGCCGGGAATGACGTCGTAGGTGAGATGCGAATAGACCGGCGCGCGCACATTGGGCAGCGCCGACTTGATGCCGGAGAGGAAACGCAGCAGCGCTCCGACATCGTAGCTGTCGGGAAAGCCCTTGCGTTCCATCAGGTTTTCGCGGCGCAGGACCTCGTTGGGCAGCAGGAAGCCGTCGGTGGTGATGAGATCGACCTTGGGGCTCGACGGCCAGCGCGCCAGCAATTCCTTCAGCACGCGGGCCGTGGTCGATTTGCCGACCGCGACCGAGCCGGCAATGCCGATGATGAACGGCGTCTTGACGATATCGACGGCGTTGAAGAAGGCCTGGCGCTGCCTGAACAGCAATTGGCTGGCCTCGACATGGGCGGACAAGAGCCGCGACAGCGACAGATAGATACGCTTGACCTCTTCGAGGTCGACCGGGTCGTTGAGCGAACGCAGCCGGCGGAATTCGTCCTCGCTCAGTGTCAGCGGCGTGTCGGCTCGGAATTGCGACCATTGCTCGGCGGAGAAGAAACGAAAGGGGGAATATTTCTCGGTTGGCGCGAGCTGATCCATCGAGATACCTGCCCTCCCTCGTGCTCAGCCCTTGGGCCGCGACGCCTTCTCGGCGATGCCCGAACGCGCCGTGCGGCTTTCGAGCTCCTGGAGCACGTCGCGCAACGGGACACCCGAAATGCCGAGAACGACGAGCCAATGATATATAAGATCGGCACTTTCGGAAACGAGGCCCTGCCTGTCGCCCTTGACGGCGGCAATCACGGTCTCGACCGCCTCTTCGCCAAGCTTCTGCGCCGCCTTGTCGATGCCACGCGAAAACAGCTTGGCCGTCCACGAGTCCGCATCGCCGGAATGGGCGCGCTCATGGACGATTTTTTCCAGATCGGACAGCGAAAATTCAGCCATGGCGCCGGGAGCCTTTCTTAGCCGGAAGCCTCTAGGGCCGATCGACCGAGGAGTCCAGCCGCATCGGCAGCCCGGCCTCGGCCATATGCGCCTTGGCCTGCGCTATCGTGTAGGTGCCGAAATGGAAGATCGAGGCCGCCAGAACCGCGCCGGCATGGCCATCGCGAATGCCTTCGACCAGATGGTCCAGCGTGCCGACGCCGCCCGAGGCGATGACTGGCGCGCGCACCGCATCAGCAATCGCACGCGTCAGCGCGATGTCGTAGCCGGCCTTGGTGCCGTCGCGGTCCATCGAGGTCAACAGGATCTCGCCTGCGCCGCGATCGACCATTTTCCGGGCGAATTCGACCGCGTCGATGCCGGTCTTCTCGCGTCCGCCATGGGTGAAGATCTCCCAGCGGTCGGCCTCGCCGGCGCCGGAGACCTTCTTGGCGTCGATGGCGACGACGATGCATTGGTTGCCGAACTTGTCGGCCGCTTCGGCGACGAAATCCGGGTTCTTCACCGCAGCCGTGTTGATCGACACCTTGTCGGCGCCGGCCAAAAGCAGCTTCCTGATGTCGGCGACCTGGCGCACGCCGCCGCCGACGGTCAGCGGCATGAAACACTGTTCGGCGGTGCGGGCGATGACATCGAAGATCGTTTCCCGGTTGTCGGACGAAGCGGTGATGTCGAGAAAACACAGCTCGTCGGCGCCGGCGGCGTCATAGGCCTTGGCTGCCTCGACCGGGTCACCGGCGTCGATGAGATCGACGAAATTGACGCCCTTGACGACACGGCCGTCCTTGACGTCGAGGCACGGGATGACACGGGCTTTCAGCATCAGCGGCCCTCTATCGTGGCGATGAGGTCGTTGAGCAACTGGCCGACCAGCGGTGGCACGTCGGCCTGGGCATCGAAGGCCGGATCGTAGGCGGAAACGGTGATGCCGACGACCGGTACGACAAGCGCCATGGCGCAGGCGGCGTCGCGCAACTGTTGGGGGCTCGGCCCGCCAGATGTGACGTAACGGTTGGCCTGCAGCTCCTTCGGGTCATGCACGTCGAGATCGAGATGCATGTGCACGCTTTTGGCGCCGGCGGCTTTCAGTCTTTCGGTCGCTTGCGCCACGCCGGGGCATTCAGTGCGGATCACCGGCAGGGTCTTGAGGAGTTGTTGCTCGGCCGGATCGAGATCGCGGGCGTTGACGAGCACGCAGCGCGACGGATCGATCGGCTGGAAGCCGGGAATGGCTGATACCATCGGGCGCCAGCACAGGCCAAGCACGGTCGCCAGCGCCATGCCGTCGAGGAAGCCGTATACGGAGGTCTCGGGCGTGTTGAGGTCGCCATGCTGGTCGGCCCAGATGATCGCATCGGCGCCTTCGCCGGCGACCGCGCCGGCACTGGTCAGGCAGTTTCCGGCCAGAACGATAGGAAACCGCCCCCTGTCGATGGCAATGCGGACCTCGCCCGAGACGGCGTTGCAGACAGCGAAACCGGTGGCGATCTCGCGTTCCTGGTCGTCGCCGACCCTGCCGATATCCTCGACCGCGACGTCGTGGCCGGCGATGGTCAGGGCGTCGACGAGACCGCCCGCAATCAGCGCGTCCGGCCCCTGGCCCATGCCGCCATGGTAGTGGCCGCTGTCATAGGAGGCGAGGATGATGGTGATCTTCACGATTTCGCCTCCGCCACCGGCCGCCCCCGCAGGATCGCCAGCGCCTCGGCCGGATCGATGCGGCCGTCATAGAGCGCGCGGCCCGAGATGGCGCCTTCGAGCTTTTGTGCGTCCGGCATGGTCATGCGCACGATGTCGGCGATCGAGGCCAGCCCCCCCGAAGCGATGACCGGGATCGATACGGCGTCGGCGAGGTCGATGGTGGCGTCCCAGTTGATGCCGGTGAGCACGCCGTCGCGATCGATGTCGGTGTAGATGATGGCGGCGACGCCGGCGCCCTCGAACTTCTTCGCCAGTTCGATGACGCCAAGGCTCGACGCTTCGGCCCAGCCTTCGACCGCCACCTTGCCGCCCTTGGCGTCGATGCCGACCGCCACCTTGCCCGGGAAGGCCTTGCAGGCCTGCCGGACCAGACCGGGATCGCGCACCGCCACCGTGCCGAGGATGACGCGGGCGAGACCACGATCGAGCCAGTCCTCGATCTGCGCAATCGTGCGGATGCCGCCGCCGAGCTGCACCGGGTTCCTGGTCGCCTTGAGGATGGCGCCAACCGCCGCGCTGTTGACGCTCTGGCCCCTGAAGGCGCCGTTGAGGTCGACGACATGCAGCCATTCGAAGCCCTGGTCCTCGAAGGCTTTTGCCTGCGCGGCGGGATCATCGTTGTAGATGGTCGCGGTCGCCATGTCGCCGTGCTTCAGGCGCACGCATTGGCCGTCCTTGAGGTCGATGGCAGGAAACAGGATCACGATTCAGGCGCCTTCAACGATGACGAAATGGCCCGTCGATCCGGCAAGCCTGAATTTCGAGGCATGCTGATATTCCGGCGAATGATAGCATTCCACTGCCTTGTCGTAGGATTCGAACTCGATCACGACATGGCGATTGCCTATCGGCTGTTCCGGGTTCTCGTGGCGGCCCGCCCGCACGATGAACTTGGCGCCGTACTTGGCAAAGGCAACGGCATTCGCCTCGATATAGTGCTTGTAGATTTCGGGATCGCGAACATCGATCATCGCCATCCAATAGCCCTTCTTGCTCATGACCTATCCCCTAGCTTGAGCATGATCCCTGGACAAACGGGGACCGTTTGTCCGAGAAAACCGGCGTCCACTTTTCGGGACCATGCTCTAGGGCCTCCACTTCAGGAAATTGGTGATCAGCGCCAGCCCCAGCGCCTGGCTCTTCTCCGGATGGAACTGCGTGCCGACGAGATTGTCGCGGGCAACGGTGGCCGTCACCGGGCCGCCATAATCGGCGACCGCCAGAACCTCGTCCGGCTTGCGAGCGTCGAGATGATAGGAGTGGACGAAGTAGGCGTGCAGCCCCGCGGCTCCGGTTGGAATGCCGGCAAACAGCGGATGCTGGCGCCGAAGCTCGATCGTGTTCCAGCCAATCTGCGGGATCTTCAGCCCGGGATCCGCCGGCGTGATCTCCTTGACGTCGCCCGATATCCAGCCAAAGCCTTTGGTGACGGTCTTTTCCAGGCCGCGCTCGGACATCAGCTGCATGCCGACGCAGATGCCGAGGAAAGGCCGGCCCTTGGCAATGGCAACGTCCTCGACCGCCTCCCACATGCCCTCGACGGCACGCAAGCCTGCCGCGCAGTCGGCATAGGCGCCGACGCCGGGCAGGACGATGCGGTCGGCAGTGCGCACCCGGTCGGCATCGGCCGTCAGCTCGATCTTAGCCGATATTCCGGCTTCGCGCGCGGCACGCTCGAAGGCCTTGGTGGCCGAGCGCAGATTGCCCGAGCCGTAATCGATGATTGCCACCCGCATGTCAGGGCCGTCCCGGGATGTGGGTCAGGCCCAGCGCCATGCCGGGCTGCGCCGGGCGCGCCAGGGCGGCATCCGGAACGATGCGTGGCGCCGGAACGGTTTCCTCCGCGTGCCCTTCGGCCTCAAGCGCATAACGGATGTCGGCATCGTCGAGCCGGCCGGCGTGAACCACGCCCCATTCATGCCAGCCGCGCCGGCGAAGGGCCGCGATGCGCAACCCCTGCCCTTCCAGGCCAACGTAGAGCGAGACGAGCAGGGACAGCAGGGAGCTGGCGAAACCGAGGCCAAGCTTCTGACCAGCCATCGAAAGCAGGCCCATGACGACGAAGGCCAGCCCGGCTTCGATCCACAGCCGATGCCAGGCGAGCCATAGCGGCGGCACCAGCAGGCCGAGCCAGGTGAAGCCATCGCGGACAAAGGCCGCTGTGTCGGCCTTATCGCCGCGGCCGGGCGGTTCCATCACGACATAGGCGGCCATGAGGCTATCCCTTCAAAGATCCCTTGGTGGAGGGAACCGCGTCCGGCTGGCGCGGGTCCGGCTCGAGTGCCGTGCGCAACGCGCGCGCCACCGCCTTGAAGCAGGTCTCGGCGATATGGTGGTTGTTGGCGCCATAGTGGTTGGTGACATGCAGCGTGATGCCGGCATTCTGCGCCAGCGCCTGGAAGAATTCCCGCACCAGTTCGGTGTCGAAGGTGCCGATCTTGGGCGACGAGAAGGACACGTTCCAGACCAGGAACGGCCGGCCCGACACGTCGATCGCCGCACGCGTCAGCGTCTCGTCCATGGCAAGGTCGATCGAGGCATAGCGCATGATGCCGCGCCGTTCGCCCAGCGCCTTGGTCAGCGCCTGGCCGAGCGCGATGCCGGTGTCCTCGACCGTGTGATGGTCGTCTATATGCAGGTCGCCCTTCGCCCTGACCGTCATGTCGATCAGGGAATGGCGCGAGAGCTGGTCCAGCATGTGGTCGAAGAAGCCGACGCCCGTGGCGATATCGGATTTGCCCGAGCCGTCGACATGGACCGACACCGAGATATCGGTTTCCCTGGTTTTGCGGCTGGCTTCGGCGGAACGGGGCGCCATCACTCTATCCTTGTCCCAGCGGTTCACGTGGTAAACCGGTTCACAGGCTCCAAGCGCTCGCGGGCTTGAAAACGAATGCCTTCTATCAGCATGATCCGGCGATTGCCAGTTGCCTCGGACAAAGCTATCGGGCCTTGCCGGAGAGGCGATTTGCAATCATTGGTCCGGTGCATACATATGGCCGATAAATCACTCGTACCGCGCCAATCGCCTTTTGGGATCGCGCGAATCGGAGCCAGGAAATGTCTGATAATCTGACCATGCACGCCACGACCATCGTGACGGTGCGCAAGGGCAACAAGGTGGTGATTGCTGGCGACGGCCAGGTCAGCCTTGGCCAGACCATCATGAAGGGCAATGCCCGTAAAGTGCGCCGCATCGGCAAGGGCGGCAATGTGATTGCCGGCTTCGCGGGCGCCACCGCCGACGCCTTCACGCTGCTCGAGCGGCTGGAAGCCAAGCTCGAGCAGTATCCCGACCAGCTGACGCGCGCCTGCGTCGAACTTGCCAAGGACTGGCGCACCGACCGCTATCTGCGCCGGCTCGAGGCGATGATGCTGGTGGCCGACAAGTCGGTCTCGCTGGCGCTGACCGGCACCGGCGACGTGCTCGAACCCGAATTTGGCGTCATGGCCATCGGGTCGGGCGGCAATTACGCACTGGCCGCGGCGCGCGCCTTGATGGACACCGACAAGGACGCCGAGGAAATCGCCCGCAAGGCAATGCAGATCGCTTCCGACATCTGCGTCTACACCAACAACAATTTCGTCGTCGAAACGCTCGATGCCGGTTGAGCAGCTCTACGATTTTCGGCCGGTGACCACGAAAGACCTGCCGATGATCGCCGGCTGGCTGGCCGAGCCCGAGGTCGCTCGGTGGTGGAACGATCCGGAGACGGAAATCGCCGAGATCCGCGATCATATCGACTCGATTTCGGTCGAGCCGCTGATCGTCGAACTCGATGGCAAACCGATCGCCTATCTGCAGAGCTACGATCCACATATGGAAGACGACCATCCCTATGCCGACCAGCCGTTCGGCACGCTCGGCATCGACCTGTCGATCGGCCGGCCTGAACTGATCGGCATCGGCCATGGCTCGGCGATCGTGCGCCAATTCGTCGAGGACCTGTTCAGGGAAGGCGTGCCGCGCGTCATCATCGATCCGGACCCGGCCAATATCAGGGCCATCCGCGCCTATGAAAAAGCCGGATTCCGGGCCATTGATCGCAGGCAATCGGTCTATGGCAACGTGGTGCTGATGGCTATCGATGCTGAAGAGGGCGACGCTGAAGAGGGCGATGCCGAAGAAGGCGACGGGAAAGAGGGGCTATAGGGCATGAACGCATCCGGCGAGGAGAAGAACCTCTCGGCCTACGAAAACAGCTGGCGGATGGGGTTGCTGATCGTTGCCGGGCTTGTCATCGTCCAAGCCGGCACGCTCTATCTGATGGGCCGGACGCCGATCTGCACATGCGGCTACGTCAAGCTCTGGCATGGCGTGGTGAACAGTTCCGAGAATTCCCAGCACATTTCGGACTGGTACACCTTCTCGCACATCATCCACGGCTTCCTGTTCTACGCGCTGGCACGGTTCCTGTTCCCACGCTCGCCGATCGGCCTGAGGCTGGCGTTCGCCGTTCTCATCGAAGGCGGCTGGGAATTGCTCGAGAACAGCCCGTTCATCATCGACCGCTACCGCGCCGGCACCATCTCGCTCGACTATTACGGCGACAGCATCATCAATTCGGTGTCCGACACACTGGCCATGGTGCTGGGATTTGTGATGGCGCGAAGGCTACCTATATGGGTGATCGTCAGCCTCGCCATCCTTTTTGAACTGGGTACCGGCTACCTCATCCGGGACAATCTGACACTCAACGTGATCATGCTGCTGCATCCGTTCGAGGCCATCAAGCAGTGGCAAAGTGGAATTTAGTGATATGAGCACATTTTCTCCCCGCGAAATCGTTTCGGAACTCGACCGCTTCATCATCGGCCAGAAGGACGCCAAGCGCGCCGTGGCCATCGCCTTGCGCAACCGCTGGCGCCGCCAGCAGCTGGAAGGCCAGATGCGCGAAGAGGTGATGCCGAAGAACATCCTGATGATCGGACCGACCGGCGTCGGCAAGACCGAGATCTCGCGCCGCCTGGCGCGCCTGGCCGGTGCGCCTTTCGTCAAGGTCGAGGCAACCAAGTTCACCGAAGTCGGCTATGTCGGCCGTGACGTCGAGCAGATCATCCGCGATCTCGTCGAGATCTCCATCGGCCTGGTGCGCGAGAAGATGCGCGAGGACGTCAAGGCGCGCGCCCACATCAATGCCGAGGAACGCGTTCTGGAAGCGCTGGTCGGCAAGACGGCGAGCCCGGCGACGCGCGACAGCTTCCGCAAGAAGCTGCGCGACGGCGAACTCGACGACAAGGAGATCGAGATCGAAGTGGCCGATACCGGCAATGGCGGCATGCCCGGTTTCGAGATCCCCGGCATGCCGGGCGCCAATATCGGCGTGCTCAACATCAACGACATGCTGTCCAAGGCGATGGGCGGCAAGAAGACCAAGCTGCGCAAGACCACGGTGAAGGAATCCTATGATCTGCTGGTCAGTGACGAGTCCGACAAGCTGCTCGACCAGGACGAGGTGGTGCGCCGGGCGCTCGATGCCGCGGAAAATGACGGGATCGTCTTCCTCGACGAGATCGACAAGATCGCCGCCAGGTCGGATATTTCGGGCGGGCCTTCGCGCGAAGGCGTGCAGCGCGACCTGCTGCCGCTGGTCGAAGGCACCACGGTGGCGACCAAATACGGGCCGCTGAAGACGGACCACATCCTGTTCATCGCTTCAGGCGCCTTCCACGTCTCGAAGCCGTCAGACCTGTTGCCGGAATTGCAGGGCCGCCTGCCGATCCGCGTCGAGCTGCGCGCGCTGGAGAAGGAGGATTTCGTCCGCATCCTGACCGAGACGGAAGCGAGCCTGATCAAGCAGTATATCGCGCTGATGAAGACGGAGGGCGTCGACCTGACCTTCACCGACGACGCCATCGATTCACTCGCCGGCATCGCCGTCGATCTCAACGCCAGCGTCGAGAATATCGGCGCCAGGCGGCTGCAGACGGTGATGGAACGGGTGCTGGACGAGATCTCCTACGACGCGCCCGACCGCAACGGCACGAGCGTCACCATCGACGCCGCCTATGTGGAAAAGCATGTCGGCGATCTGTCCAGAAACACAGATTTGTCGCGATTCATCCTGTAACGACAGCTCTGGAGGTTCCGGCGCCGGATCAGGCAAAACCGTTCCGGCGGAAATCATGTGTGGCCAGATGGTACCATCTGGCCACCTTTCGTCTTGCCGGCGAAAAGCGCGCTCTCGACTCAGCCCGGAGCATTACCCTAGTTTGCGCGGTATACCTGAAGGCGGCGGCGCATGAAAAAATTCATTCTGGTCATTCTCGGCTTGACGCTGGCGGCGACGCTTTTCGTCGCTGATGCGGCGACATTGGTGCCGCCGGGAAACCGCAATGCCGAGCAGCCCGACATTCCCGGCGCATCGAGCCGGCGCACCCAGGCGACCAACACCACCTTCCAGGCGAAATACCGCAAGGTCTACGCCCTGCTGCAGAATGACGCCGATCTGCGCGCCAAGATCAAGAAGGCCGCTTCCGCCTACGGCATTGATCCCTTGCACATCGTCGGCGCCATCGTCGGCGAGCACACCTACAATGTCGACGCCTATGACCGGCTGCAGACCTACTACGTCAAGGCGATCTCCTATCTCTCCAGCAAACTGTCCTTCGCCTATGACGGCGAGGACGTCACCGATTTCGTGCAGCGGCCGGAGTTCAAGAAATGCGCCGCAATGTCGGACAGCTACGACCTTTGGGAATGCCGCGAACAAGTCTGGAACCATTCGTTTCGCGGCAAAACGGTCGGCGGGACAAGCTTTCCCGATGACCGCTTCGGCGCCACCTTCTTCCAGCCCTACTATGCCGGCCAGACCTTCGGCCTTGGCCAGCTCAACCCCTTGACGGCACTGCAGATGAGCGATCTCGTGCACAAGGTCTCCGGCCTGCCGAGGCTCGATGTCGGCGACCCCAATTCGGTCTACAAAACCATCATGGATCCCGACCTGACGCTGCCCTACGTCGCCGCGACGATCAGGAAATCGATCGATGCCTACAAGAGCATCGCCGGCTTCGACATTTCGGGAAATCCGGGGCTGACCGCCACGCTCTATAATGTCGGCAATCCGGAGCAGCGTGCCTATGCGCTGAAGGCGGAGAACGACAAGCGTCGCGCCGCCGGTGAACAGGTGAAGCTGCCGGAGGAGAATTATTACGGCTGGCTGGTCAACGACAAGCTGCCGGAACTCAAGGCGCTTTTCTAGATCGCTTCAGGGAACCCGCAGAACCCTACGTCTGCCTGTCGCCGTCTTCGATTTTGGCAAGTGCATTCAGCTGCGCTTCGCTGATCTCCGCGCCGCTCTTGTCCAGAATGATGATACCCACGGCCTTGCCGCGCCGCAGTGCTTCGAGACGCGCGACAGCCTCTTTCGCGGCGGCGAAATCATCCCTGATCTGCGCGACCGAAATGCCGTAGAGGATCGAATAAGACATGAGCCGGAAACCTGGAGCAACCCGCGCAGGCTAGCACGGCTCAAGCCGCCAGCAACGACTTCAGCTTTACGGCCTGCGATCCCAGCGCCTCCGGCGCCGGCCTGGCCTGCTTGCCGATCAGCATTTCGGCCAGCCTGATGTCACGGGCGACCGCGTTGCCGGGACCGATGCCGCTGGCCGCCACCAGCCTGCCGTCCTCGGCCAGGTGGAAGAGGATGAAGGCGCCGTCGCCGAGATCGCGCCGCACGGTGCCGCGGCCTTCGTCGGCAAGGCCGGATATCTGCAGGGTGAGCCCATACTGATCCGACCAGAACCACGGCACCGCCACATGCGCCTCGCCGGCACCAAGCATGTTCCTGGCGGCAAGCGCGCCCTGTTCCTGCGCATTGCGCCAGGCCTCCAGCCGCACGCGGCGGCCGCCATAGACGGCAAGCGGGAACGAACAGCAGTCGCCGGCGGCAAAGATATCGGGATCGCTGCTGCGCAGCTCGGCATCGACCGCGATGCCGTTTTCAATGGCCAGCCCGGCCTCGGCCGCGAGCCCGGTCGCCGGCACGGCGCCGATGCCGATGATGGCGAGATCGGCTGTGATCTCGCGTCCGCCGGCAAGCGCGATACGCACTTGTTCCCCGTCGTCGGCAATGGACGCAATGCCTTCACCGCACAGGATGTCGACGCCTTCGGCGACATGCGCCGCATGGATAATTTCGGCGATCTCGGCCGGGACGCCGCGCATCAGGATGCGCGGCTGGGCCTCGATGACAGTGACCGCAGCGGCGAGCTTGCGGGCCGCGGCGGCGAGTTCGAGGCCGATGAAGCCGCCGCCGATGACGGCGATGCGGTTGTCCGCGCGGAGGTGGGCGCGAATGGCCAGCGCATCGGCGAATGTCCTGAGATAAACGCAGCGCTTGCCGAGGCCAGGCATCTGCAGTCTGCGCGGGGTCGAGCCGGTGGCCAGCAGCAACTTGTCGTAGGGCAGGACCGAACCGTCCGACAGGCGCACCGTATGGGCGGCGCGATCGATCGCCACGGCCCTGACGGAACGAATATGCCGGATCGATTTCTCGGCCAGGATCGCGTCGCTGGCGATCGCCTTGATTTCCGGCACGTCGCTGGCCATCGCGTCCTTGGACAAAGGCGGACGTTCGTAGGGCAGATGCGGCTCGTCGCCGACCAGCGTCACCGGCCCGCCATAGCCAAGATCGCGCAGCGCAAGAGCCGCCCGCCCGCCGCATTCGCCGGCCCCGATGATGACCATTGCGCGCGCCATCTCCGTCACCCGATCTGCACGAGGACTTTGCCGCCCTCGACCTTGACCGGATAGGTCCTGAGGCTGACGCAGACCGGCGCGCCCCTGGCCGCGCCGGTCTTGTAGTTGAAGCGGCCATTGTGTTTGGGGCATTCGATGATGTCGTCCATCACCAGGCCGTCGGCAAGATGCACCTTCTCATGCGTGCAGAGCCCGTCCGTGGCGAAGTATTCGTCGTCGGGACTGCGATAGATGGCGAAGGTGCGCCCGCCATGATCGAAGCGCATCACGTCCTCTTCATCGATGTCATCGGCAGCACACGCCTCGACCCAGTCGCTCATTCAGTCCTCCGCAAAAGCAATTCCAGGAAAGGTGCGCAACGGTTTCCCGGGAAAGCGCTTGGCGCTTTCCCCCAGGGAATTGCGTTGAAACAAAGAGTGCAGATCGGATGCCACGATCATTCCGCCGCGGCGGCGACGGCATCGCCATGGAATTCCTCGCGGTACGGCCTGGCGGTCGGCGGCAGTTCGCGCTTAAGGAAGTAATCCTCGTTGCGCAGCTGGCGCAGGAAGACCGGGATCATCTCGCGGTAGCCGGCCAGGATGGATGGCGTCGGCGCCGGCAGATCATGCTTGATCAGCGCATGCAGCTTGGGTAGCGCGTGGTACGGCACCATCGGGAACATGTGATGCTCCACATGATAGTTCATGTTCCAGTAGATGAAGCGGCTGATCGGGTTCATGTAGACGGTACGGCTGTTGAGCCGGTGGTCGATGACATTGTCGGCGAGGCCGCCATGCTGCAGCAGGCCGACCATGACGTGGTGCCAGGCGCCATAGAGCCTGGGCAGGCCGACCAGCATCAAGGGCAGGAACGATCCGGTGTAGAGCGCCAGCGCCATGGTCGCGGCATAGATCGCGGTCCAGATGCGGGCAACACGGATCGCCTTGCCCTGCTCCTGCTCGGGAATGAAGGTTTTTTCCGCCGCGCTGATGTTGCCGGCGGCGTTGCGCAGCATGTCCGACATCGCATGCCAGGCATCGAGCACGCCGACAAAGCCAAGGACGGCGCGCACCAGGTCGGGCGGCCGCATGACAGAGATTTCCGGGTCGCGGCCGACGATGACGGTGTCTGTGTGGTGGCGCGTGTGGCTCCAGCGCCAGGTCACCGGGTTGCGCATGATCATGAAGCAGGCGATCTGATAGATCGCATCATTCATCCACTGCGTCCGGAAGGCCGTGCCGTGGCCGCATTCATGCCAGCGTGAATCGGTGGACGAGCCGTAGAGAACGCCATAGACGAAGAAGAACGGTACGCACCACCAGGTGCCCCAGAACCAGGCGCCGCCGGCGCCGCTGACGATGAGGGCGGCCAGCCAGATCGCGGTGTCGCGGATCGCCGGCCCGTCGGAGCGCTGCATCAGCTCCTTCATCTGCTTGCGGGACACGTCGGTGTGATACCACTCGGCGGCCGACAGGCCGTTCTCCACGGCGAGCTTGGCGTCGCGGCCGATCAGGCTGTAGTCACGCCGGGACGGCGCTGTCGTCATGGTTGCCTCCCTCGGCAGGGCATCCGCCCAGGCGAATGCCGCTTGCCCATTGGCCTCGAACCTAAAAATACCGCCGAGCCATGATAGACTCAATATCACAAAGATAGTTTCTATCATTTACTATCAGAATGATGTATCCATGTGTTGGGACTCGAACGAGGGCGATCATGGCGAAACGGCCGACCATCACCGATCTGGCGCGCATTTCCGGCGTCAGCGTTGCCACGGTGGACCGGGTGCTCAACAACCGCCTGCCGGTGCGCGAGGAAACCGCCCGCCGCGTCTACGAGACGGCGACCGAGATCGGCTATCACGCCGCCGGCCTGATCAAGCAGCGGATGCGCCATGAGCTGCCGGAGTACCGGCTCGGCTTCCTGCTGTTGCGAGGCAATGACGTGTTCTATTCGGAGTTCGCGCGGCAGCTCGAGCTCGCGGTGTCGCAATCACAGCGCTTCCGCGGCGTCGCGATCATCGATTTCGCCAGTTCGCTGACGCCGGACGAAATCGTCGAACGCACGCGCAAGCTGGCGGCCAAATGCAGGGCCGTCGCGCTGGTCGGGCCGGATCACCCGACGCTGACGGTCGTCGTCGAGGAGATGAAGGCCCAGGGGTTGCCGGTGTTTTCGTTACTGTCCGATTTCGCGGCCGGCATTCGCGAGGGTTATGTCGGCCTCGACAACCGCAAGGTCGGCCGCACCGCGGCCTGGATGATCTCGAAAGCGGCGAAACGGCCGGGCAAGGTCGCGCTCTTCGTCGGCAGCCACCGCTTCCACGGGCATGAGCTGCGCGAGATCGGCTTCCGCTCCTTCTTCCGCGAACAGGCGCCGGACTTCACCTTGCTTGAAACGCTGGTCAATCTCGAGGCCAACCAGATCACGCAGGATACGCTGCTCGATGTTCTCGCCCGCCATCCCGATCTGGTCGGCTGCTATGTCGCCGGCGGCGGCATGGAAGGCGCGGTCGCGGCACTGAGGCAAGCCAGGCCGGCGGAGATGCCGGCGGTGATCTGCAACGAGATCACCGCGGTCTCACGTTCGGCCCTGGCCGACGGCATCCTGACGATGGTGATCTCGACACCGCTGGCCGCACTTTGCCGCGAGCTCATGGACCTGATGGCGCATGCCATCGAGACCGGCGCCGCGAACGCACCGGGGCAGACCTTCCTGCCGTTCGAAATCTACCTGCCCGAGAATATCTAGCGATGCATCGCGCTTCCAGGCATGGCCGGCCGAGTTGACGCAGAATCCGGTCGCCAATATAGACCGCTAATGGGTGAGGACAGGTTTGGGTACATCGCCTTTGGCAAGGATGCTCTCTATGCTCGTGGAGCGCTTTTCAGCGCCCTTCGGCTGTTGCACTACACGCCAGGAGCCAGAATTTCAGTCCTGACGGACCGGCCAGGCGTTTTCGACGGCTATCCGATCGAAGCGATCGAGCTTACCGCCAAGGAAATGACCGAGATGTCTTTCGGCGATCGGTACCTGTTTGGCATCAAGGCCGCCGGCATCATTGAGCTGTTGCGGCGTTGCGATCGCCTGTTTTTCATGGATACCGACATCTACCCCGTCGGCAATGTATCGAGATGCTTCGGAAAAATCTCCGCCTCGCACTCGATCATGAGAAAATGCGAAGGGACACCAAAGGCCGCCGCCTACCGGGCAATCGCGGATAAGGGATTCTTGCTTGGCGACCAGCGGCTGTCGGGACGTGAGCCGATGTGGAATAGCGGCGTCGTGGGTGTCCACAATTCCAATCTCCCGGCGCTGGCTGACGCTTACCAGGCCATCGAGCAAATGATCGGCGTGGTCAGAGCGCACACGGCCGAACAGTTCTGCATTGGTGTGGCGTTATCGCAGCACGGCCGCTCCATAAGCGGACATTGGCTGCCCCTGCGGAACTATAACACCAGGGGCCGAAAGCTATTTGCCAGGCAGCGCATCGAAGCCTTTTTCGAGCGCGCCAATCAGCTGACCTTAAGTCAACAGATCGAGTCTGCGGCGAAATACCGGATATCGCGGGCTCCCCTCGACTTGTTGATGCAGCGGGACATCTGGCACTTCTAGGCCGATCGCCGCAGCCCATCACGGGCCCATCACCGATATCCCCGGACTTGCCTCGGCTTTGGGTCAGCCTCGCACCGAGCACGCGCGCCCCAACCCGCATCGACGCCGCTTTTCCGCATCGGCCAAAATCGAGCGTCCGGTTTTGGAATCGCCCTTGACGCCTCGTGGCAAAATGGAATAAATATTTCACCAACTGTACATTTTGGTTCTTTCGTTCCGGAACGTCTGTTTCAAACGGCGAGTTTGGCGTTCCAGCCGATGCAGGGCCCTGCAGCGCGGAACGAAACGATATCAGGGAGAGATTCCCCGGGGAGATCGGGGATTCCGGAGAAATCGGTGCAACCGGACACCAAAAGTGGAGGAGAGATACAATGAAGAAACTGCTTTTGGGCGTCGCCTTCGCGGCGCTGATGAGTTCATCGGCCATGGCCGCCAAGATCGGCGTATCGATGGCCAAGTTCGACGACAACTTCCTCACCGTGCTGCGCAACGGCATGATCGCGCAGGCAAAGGGCATGAGCGGCGTCGAGCTGCAGGTCGAGGACGCGCAGAACGACGTCGCCAAGCAACTCGATCAGATCAAGAACTTCGCCGCTTCGGGCGTTGACGCCATCATCGTCAACCCTGTCGACACCTCGGCGACGCAGGCGATGTCGGACGCCGCGGCAGCCGCCAAGATCCCACTGGTCTACGTCAACCGCGAGCCTGTCAATGTGAACTCGCTGCCGGACAACCAGGCCTTCGTCGCCTCGAACGAAGCCGATTCCGGCACGCTTGAGACCAAGGAAGTCTGCCGCCTGTTCAAGGAAGCCGGCAAGAAGGAGGCCAATGTCTATGTGATCATGGGCGAGCTTTCCAACCAGGCCGCCGTGCAGCGCACCAAGGACATCGAAGAGGTGATCGCCACGCCGGACTGCAGCTTCATCAAGATCATCGACAAGCAGACCTCGAACTGGAACCGCGACGAGGCGCAGAACCTGATGACCAACTGGCTGTCGACCGGCAAGAAGTTCGATGGCGTCATCGCCAACAATGACGAAAGCGCCATCGGCGCGATCCAGGCGATGAAGGCCGCCAACATCGACATGAAGTCGGTTGTCGTCGGCGGCGTCGACGCCACCCAGGACGCTCTGGCGGCGATGCAGGCGGGCGACCTTGATGCAACCGTGTTCCAGGACGCGGCCGGCCAGGGTGCCGGCGCGTTGGATGCGGCGCTCAAGCTGTCCAAGGGTGAGAAGGTCGAGCACAAGGTCTACGTGCCGTTCCAGCTCGTCACCCCGGCCAACATCGACAAGTTCCTGAAGAAGAACTGAGCCGCGGACATATGGAGCGGCGCTTTCGCGCCAAGGAAGGCGCCGCTCCTCTTTCCCTCAGCGCCTGAAGGCGATCGAGGAACGACCGCGGCTGACGGAGGATAGAAGATTGTCACAGACATCCCATGGCGTTGGAGGGCTCACCTACGATGCGAAGAAGCGCGCATGGCCGGCCGAACTCAATGTCTTCCTGGCGCTTGTCATCCTCGTCGTCGCCTTCGAAGTGATCGGGCGGGTCTTTCTCGGCGACAGTTTCCTGTTCAACACGCGCAGCGACGTCGGCGGGATCTTCAACGAGGCGCGCCTGCAGATCATCATCCTGCAGGTGTCGATCGTCGGCATCATCGCCATCGGCGTGACGCAGGTGATCATCACCGGAGGTATCGACCTGTCCTCGGGTTCGATTGTCGGCGCCACCGCCATGATCGCCATGAGTTTCGCCCAGGTGGCAACCGTCAACGGCAACCCAAATCCCAAGGCGATGTTCCTGGCACAAGGCTGGACCGACCTGCCTGTGATCGTGCCACTGCTGGTCGCGATCGGCTGCGGCTTGCTGGCCGGCCTCGTCAATGGCTCATTGATCGCCTACACGCGCATTCCGCCCTTCATCGCCACGCTCGGCATGATGGTCACCGCGCGCGGCATCGCCAAATGGTGGTCCAAGGGCCAGCCGATCTCTTTTCCCACCGACAGTTTCGCGGCGATCGGCAAGGGCTTGATGCCGGTCATCATCTTCCTGTCGCTGGCGGTGCTGTTCCAGCTGGTCATGACCTACACAAGATACGGCAAGCACTGTTATGCGATCGGCTCCAACGAGGACGCCGCGCGCATGTCCGGCATCAAGATCGCCAATCACAAGATCCTCGTCTACGCCATCGCCGGCATACTCGCCGCGCTCGCCGCCGTGGTGCTGAGCTCCAAGAACTTGACCGCGCAGTCCGGCATGGGCGTGATGTACGAACTCGACGCCATCGCCATGGCGGTCATCGGCGGCGTCTCGCTGTCGGGCGGCCGCGGCTCGATCATCGGCACGGTGATCGGTTCGCTGATCTTCGGCGTCATCATCTCCGGCTTCACCTTCCTGCGCCTCGACGCCTACTACCAGGAGATGGTCAAGGGCGTGATCATCGTCGGCGCGGTCGTTCTCGACCAGTGGCGCCAACGCCTGCGGGCATTGAGGGCTTGACCATGTCAGACATCGTCCTGAAGACCGAAAACCTCACCAAGCGCTATGGCGGTGTGCATGCGCTGGAAGGCGCCAACTTCGAGCTGCGCAAGGGCGAGCATGTCGCCATCATGGGTGACAATGGCGCCGGCAAGTCGACCTTCGTGCGCCAGATCACCGCCGTGGAGCAGCGCACCAGCGGCCAGATCTGGTTCGACGGCAAGGAAGTGAATTTTGCCGGGCCGATCGAGGCCCGCACGGCGGGCATCGAGACGGTGTTCCAGAACCTGGCATTGGCCGATGATCTCGACGTGCCGTCGAACCTGTTCCTCGGCCGCGAAAAGGTGCTGTTCAATCTCGGGCCATTCTCGATCCTCGACCGCAAATACATGCGCAAGGCAACCGAAGCGGCACTGATCCGCACGGCGGTGAAGATCCCCAATCTCTCCAACACCATCCGCCACATGTCGGGCGGCCAGCGTCAGTGCGTGGCAATCGCCAGGACGGCGACCTTCGCCTCCAAGCTGATCATCATGGACGAGCCGACGGCGGCCCTTGGCGTGCAGGAGACGGCGCAGGTCGAAAACATCATCCGTACGCTGAAAGACAATGGCGAGCCGCTGATCCTGATCAGCCACAATATGCGCCAGGTGTTCGACCTGTGCGACCGCATCGTCGTCTTTCGGCGCGGCCGCATCGTCGCCAATCTGCGCAAGGAGAACACCGACGGCCAGGACATCGTCTCCTACATCACCGGCGCCAAGACCGGAGAGGCGGAACTCGCGGCCTAGGCGGAGTGGTTGCCCGGTTCCGGGACGATCCGCCGCGCCAGGAAAATACCCAGCCACCTTTCCCTGACAGAAAGGTCAGGACACAACTCTCTCGAACCCATCCCTCAGAGGAAATATCCATGACTGTTCGTTTCGCCCTCCTCGGTGCCGGCCGCATCGGCAAGGTCCATGCCCGCGCCGTCGGCTCCAACCCCGATGCAAAACTGGTGGCGGTGGCCGATGCTTTCGACAAGGCGGCTAAGGAGCTGGCGAGCGCCTATGGCGCCGAGGTGCGCACCATCGACGCCATCGAGACATCCAAAGACATCGACGCCGTCGTCATCTGCACGCCGACCGACACCCATGCCGATCTGATCGAGCGTTTCGCCAAGGCCGGCAAGGCGATCTTCTGCGAGAAGCCGATCGACCTTAACGTCAAGCGGGTGGAGAAGTGCCTGGCCGTGGTCGAGAAGGCCAAGGCGACGCTGATGGTGGGTTTCAACAGGCGCTTCGACCCGCATTTCGCCGCCGTGCGCAAGGCCATCGACGACGGCGCCATCGGCACGGTCGAGATGGTCACCATCACGTCGCGCGATCCCGGCCCGCCGCCGGTCGACTACATCAAGCGCTCGGGCGGCATTTTCCGCGACATGACCATTCATGATTTCGACATGGCGCGCTTCCTGCTCGGCGAAGAACCTGTCGCCGTGAGCGCGCACGCCTCGGTGCTCGTCGACAAGAAAATCGGCGAAGCCGGCGATTTTGATAGCGTCAGCGTCATCCTGGAGACGGCTTCGGGCAAGCAGGCGATCATTTCGAACTCGCGCCGCGCCACCTATGGCTACGACCAGCGCATCGAGGTGCATGGCTCGAAAGGCATGATCGCGGCCGAAAACCAGCGGCCGGTGTCGATCGAGCTGGCCAACGAGAAGGGTTATACGCGCCCGCCTTTGCACGACTTCTTCATGACCCGCTATCTCGACGCCTATGCCAATGAGATTGCCGCCTTCATCACGGCCGCGACAAAGGGCAAGAAGGCGACGCCAAGTGGCGCCGACGGCCTCGTGGCGCTGAAGCTGGCCGATGCGGCGCTGAAATCGGCGACATCAGGCAAGACCGTCCGTCTCGACAAGTAAGAATTCCAAGACACAGGAGCAGAGCGATGAGCGTATCCGCCGATCGTAATTCACAGACACGCGCCATCGTCACCGGCGGCGCGCAAGGCATCGGCTTCGCCGTCGCCGAGGCACTCGCCGACGAGGGCTGCCGGGCGCTGGCGCTTATCGGCCGCTCGCAGGAGAAGGGCGACAAGGCCGTCGCCACCCTCAAGAAGTCGGGCGTCGACGCCATCTTCATCAGCGCCGACGTTTCCAAGGTGGCCGACTGCAAGCGCGCGGTGGCAACCGCGCTCTCGCATTTCGGCACCATCAACGCGCTGGTCAATGCCGCCGCGACGTCGGCGCGCGGCTCGCTGGTCGAGACATCGGAAGAGCTTTTCGATCAGATCTTCGACACCAATGTGCGCGGCCCGTTCTTCCTGATGCAGGGCGTGGTGGCGCATCTCCTGGAGAAGAAGGCTTCCGGCTCGATCGTCAATGTTCTGTCGATGTCGGCACATACCGGCCAGTCCTTCCTGACGCCCTATTCGACCAGCAAGGGCGCGCTGATGACGCTGACCAAGAACGTCGCCAACGCCTATCGCTTCAACCGCATCCGCTGCAACGCGGTGCTGCCGGGCTGGATGGATACCGAGGGCGAGGACCTCGTGCAGAAGAAATGGCATGACGCCCCGGACGACTGGCTGGCGAAAGCCGAAGCCGCACAGCCGATGGGCCAGCTGGTCAAGCCGGACCAACTCGCCCGGCTGATCAGCTACATGGTCAGCCCGCAATCGGGGGTCATGACCGGATCGCTGGTCGACTACGACCAGAGCGTTGCGGGGTCGTCACCGGAGTAGGTTCAACCAGTAGCCTCGCGCCTGTTGCTGCAGCATCGCCATTCCCATATAGTCAAGATAGTCAGACTAGTCATGGAGATTGAGATGCTGCCTGTGGCCAAAGATACGAGCTGGACGGTCGCTGGGGCAAAGGCTCGGCTCTCGGAGGTTATCGAGCGCGCGCAGTCTTCTCCGCAGACGATCACCAAAAACGGCAAACCAAGCGTGGTTGTCGTCTCGGCCGAGGAATGGCAGCGAAAGACCGCGCGCAAGGGTACGCTTGCGCAGTTCCTGCTGGAGTCACCGCTGCGCGGCGCCGATCTCGACCTCGAGCGCCAGCGTGACGAACCGCGTGACCTGCCGCTGTGAGGCTGCTGCTCGATACGAATGTCCTGTCCGAGGTGACAAGGCCGGGGCCAGACGCGCGCGTTCTGGACTGGCTGGACGGGCTTGATGAGGATCGCTCATTCATCAGTGTCGTGTCGATCGCCGAGATCCGGCGTGGCGTCGCCCTCATGGACGAGGGCCGGAAACGCAAGGCACTGGCCGAATGGCTCGCCCGAGACCTGCCGCAGCGTTTCGAGCAAAGGATTTTGCCTGTGGACGAGCCGGTTGCCCTGGCCTGGGGCGACCTTATAGGCCTTGCGAAGCGTCGCGGTCGCGGCCTGTCGTCAATGGACGGGCTGATCGCAGCCACGGCGATTGCGCAGCGGCTAACCTTGGTAACGCGCAATACCAGGGATTTCGAAGGCTTTGGGATAGAACTCCTCGATCCCTGGACGGCATGAAGTTTGGCGGGAACGTCCATCACTTCGTCATCCACGGGCGGAGCAAGGAGCGCAGCGACGCGGCGCGGACCCTGGACTCCATGCCGGGGCTCGAAAGCGTTGCCGCGGTGCAGAATTCTGCTTCGCTGCACCCTTCGACCGAGGTCGCGGAATGGATCCCAGGGTCTCCGCGACGGAGCTTGGCTCCTGCTTCGCCCAGGGATGACAAAATCGCGAGGGTTCGGCCTCCCCGGAATTGACTGCCATCAAAGACGTGACAAGCGCCTCGGCTTCGATTATATGAGCGGCATGATCCACCTGTCCGCCACCTATTGGTACTTTAGCAGCTCGCTGGCGGCGGGAGGATTGCGCTCGATCTGAAGATTGCAGCAACAACATCCGAACAGCCGCCAGACCTGGCGGCTTTTTTGTTTGAGCCGGCAGGTCTCCTAAACCAGGAGCAGAAAGCCGTGTTGACCACCACAGACGACCTTCGGGTCAAGGAAATCCGAGAACTGAGCACGCCGGACCAGGTGATGCGGGAAATCCCGCGCACGCTGACGGCGACGCGCACCGTCAGCGCGTCACGCAATGCCATCCACGCCATTCTGAACGGGTCCGACGACCGGTTGCTCGTCGTCGTCGGGCCCTGTTCGATCCACGATCCGGTCGCGGCCGTTGATTATGCCAGCCGTCTGGCGGCGCTGCGCGAAACCCTGTCCGACCGGCTCGAGATCGTCATGCGGGTCTACTTCGAGAAGCCGCGCACCACGGTCGGCTGGAAAGGGCTGATCAACGATCCCGACCTTGACGGCAGCTTCAACATCGACAAGGGGCTGCGGATGGCGCGCAATGTGCTGTCGGCCGTCAACAATCTCGGCCTGCCGGCGGCGACCGAATTCCTCGACATGACCACCCCGCAATACATTGCCGACCTCGTCGCCTGGGGCGCGATCGGCGCGCGCACGACCGAGAGCCAGATCCACCGTGAACTGGCATCGGGCCTGTCCTGCCCGGTCGGCTTCAAGAACGGCACCGACGGCAATCTCAGGATCGCCGGCGAGGCGGTGAAATCCGCTGCCCAGCCGCACCATTTCATGGCGGTGACCAAGGGCGGACGCAGCGGCATCGCGACCACCACCGGCAATGAGGACTGCCATGTCATCCTGCGCGGCGGCGTCCTGCCCAATTATGACGCGGCGAGCGTCGAGGCGGCCTCGGTCGAACTCGCCCGCATCGGCGTCGCGCCAAGGCTGATGATCGATGTCAGCCACGCCAACTCGAGCAAGAAGCCGGAGAACCAGCCAAAGGTGGCGGCCGACGTGGCAGGCCAGGTCGCGGCGGGCGACGAGCGCATCATCGGCTTGATGATCGAGAGCAATCTCGTCGCCGGACGACAGGACGTCGTGCCTGGCAAGCCGCTGGTCTACGGCCAGAGCATCACCGATGGCTGTATCGACTGGGCGACCACCGAGACCGTATTGCACGGCCTTGCCGGTGCCGTCGAATGGCGCCGGTCGGCGCGCCGCGCCATGCTGGAGAGCCGGCAGGGAGCCGCCTGATCTGGCCGGAGACAAGGCAGGGCGGCGGTTCCCGTTTCAGCCGGGGATCATGCCGCCCTCAGCCCCTCCCATGCCGTAAACACCGCAACCGCAAAGAGCAGCAGCCCGGCCGCCCGGCCCGCAAGAGTGGTCGCCCGCGGATTGGCGATCAGAAGGTTGCGGCTGCGGCCAGCCGTGATCGCGAGCCCACCATAGATCGCGGCCTGGGTCAGGACCGTCATCAGGCCCATGATTGTCGCTTGCATCCAGATCGGGCCGTAATCCGGTCTCAGAAACTGCGGATAGACGGCAAGCACGAACAAGTATGCCTTCGGATTAATCAGGCAGGTCACCAGTCCCTGCCGAAACGCCTTCCATGCCGAGCGGCTGCCGGCAGGCCCGTCCTGACCGACGGTGATGGAGCTGCGCATCAACGAGATGCCGATGAAGGCCATGTAGGCGGCGCCGGCGATCAGCAGCGGCTTGAACAGGATCGGCACGAAATGCATCAGAAGCCCGACGCCGATGGCGCCGTTCAGCGTGTGCACCATGCCGCCGACTATGATGCCGCCGGTCGCGGCCAAGCCCCTGTCGCGGCCGCCGGTCAGCGCATTGGCCAGCACGAACAGCATATCCATGCCCGGAACGATGATGATGCCGAGCAGGAGGATAAAGAAAAGCCAGAGATTTTCCGCGTAGCCCATGTCAGTTGCCTGCCGCCCCGATCCGCCATGTCGCTGCGGAACCTGTTGATTTTCAAGTCGATAGGCAGTCCTATAGGTCTACCCAACTGACAATGGTGTGTCAGTTGGGATCGAAGCCGGGTGAGGAAAATGCGCAAGGCGTCACGCCTGTTCGAGATCATCCAGATCCTGCGTCTGGCGCGGCAGCCGGTGACGGCGGCCATGATTGCCGAGCGGCTGGAAGTGACGATCCGTTCGATCTATCGCGACATCGCCGCGCTGCAGGCGATGCGCGTGCCGATCGAGGGCGGGCGCGGCATCGGCTATATACTGCGCCCCGGCTTCGACCTGCCGCCGCTGATGTTTTCGATCGAGGAGATGGAGGCGATCGTGCTGTCGTTGGCGCTGCTGGAGCGCACGGGGGACGATGAGCTCAAACAGGCCGCCAAGCGGGTCAGCGCCAAGATCGCCGGCGCGGTGCCACCGCCCTTGCGCCAGACGCTCGACGCCAATGCGCTGCATGCGTGGGGGTTCGCCGCACCTTCGGCCGGCGCGATCGACCTGGCGCTGGTGCGCCGCGCCATCCGCGACGAGGAAAAGCTGGACCTCTCCTACCGCGACGAAATGGGCCGCGCCTCCGAGCGGCTCATCCGTCCGATCGCGCTTATCTATTACGCCGAGACCGCCAACATCGTCGCCTGGTGCGAGCTGCGCCAGGCGATCCGCAATTTCCGCAGCGACCGGATCGAGGATTGCCAGCCGACCGGGCTGCGCTTCAAGGGCGAAGGCGACCGCTTGCGGCAGATCTGGGTCGACGGCTGGGAAACCCCGGCGGTCGGCGGCTGAGGCGCGCTTGTATTATCGCACGTCCACCCAGCGTTTTTCCTGGAACGAGCGCGCCATGGCGTGCACGGTGCGTTCGATCTCCAGACCTTCGGCGAATTCGATGAGCCGCGCCGGTTTGCCGGCGAGCCGCGTCAGCAATTCGTGACACTCGATGATCTTGAGGTCGTTGAAGCCGAGATTGTGGCCGGGCGCCGGCAGGAAGGCGTCGTAGGGTCTGTGATGCGGCGCCATCAGGATGGTGCGGTAGCCCTGTTCGGTCGGACGATCCGCGGTGACATAGAGCTGGATCTCGTTCATCCGCTCCTGGTCGAACAGGATCGACCCTTTCGAACCGAAAATCTGGATGGCGATGCGGCCCTTGCGGCCCCAGGCCGAGCGGTTGACCTGAAGCGTGCCGGCGATGCCGTTTTCCAGATGCATCAGCACACTGGCGATATCATAGGTCTCCACCGCGCGGCGTCCGCCGGCCGCGAGCTTCCGGTCGGCATAGGGCTTGGCCATGTCGCAGATGACGCTGGCGACGCGGCCGAACAGCGCCGAGACCAGCGACAGCGGATGCACGGCGAAATCGTCGAGCGCGCCATAGCCGGAAGACGCCTCGTGCTTCCAGAAGAACAGGGCCTCGGGATCGGCCATGAAATCCTCGTCCATCTCGATGCGCAGATGGTTGACCTCGCCGATGATCTTCTCCTCGAGCAGCGCGCCGATGTGGCGGATGGCCGGGCTCTGGATGTAATTGTAGCCAAGCGCCGCGATCTTGCCTGATATCTTCGCCGCGGTCGTCATCGCCTCTGCCTCGGCAAAACTTGGCGCCATCGGCTTTTCGCACCACAAATGCTTGCCGGCCTCGAGAACAGCGATGGCCATTTCCGGATGGAACTGGTTGGGCGTGGTCAGCGAGACAATGTCGACCTCCGGGTCGTTGACGACGGCGCGCCAGTCGCCGGAGGCCTTGGCGAAGCCGAATTCGCCGGCTTTGCGTCGGGCCAACTCGTCATTGACCTCGCCGAGATGGACGAGCCTGGGCTTGGCGACATCCGGAAAGACGGCGCCGACGGCACTCCACGCGATGGCATGGCATTTGCCCATGAAGCCCGTGCCGATAAGACCGACGCCAACCATGTTCCGTTTCTCCGCTGCCTCAAGTACCGCGTGGATGAATTAATCCATTTTTTCTTGGAATGGAATGTCTGCCTCATTTTTTATGGCGTTCTTGCGCAGGCTCGCTATGATGGGGCAGAGAGGACGCTTCCAATGCATGCCGCCCAAAAGTGCGCAGCGGTTTTGGACAACGACATGCATGGAAGCAAACGGTCTGAAGCGCCCTGACGCGCCTTGGACAAGCTTGGACGGGCCGACGATGGACGAACGGGTACCTCGCGACTTCGAGACGCTGCGCGCCACGATCCTCGATCGTCGCGAAACCCTGCCGAAACGCATCGCGCAGATCGCCGCCTATGCGCTCGACAATCCCGACGATATCGCCTTCGGCACCGCCGCCAGCATCGCCGCCTCGGCCGGCGTGCAGCCCTCGACCCTGATCCGGTTCGCGCAGCAGCTTGGCTTCGACGGCTTCACCAGCCTGCAGCAGGTGTTCCGCGAGCGGCTGCGCGAGCGCAACTCGTCCTACGACGAACGGTTGCAGGCCTTGCGCGCCAAGGCCGAGGGCGGCGCCGGCCATCGCGCCATCTTCGATGGATTCGTCGCCGCCGCCAGCACCTCGCTCAACGACATTTCGCGTACGCTGGACGACGCGCATCTGGAAGACGCGATTTCGCTGCTGGCAAAAGCGCAGACCATCTACGTGCTGGCCAAGCGCCGCTCCTACCCGGTGGCGACCTATATCGCCTATGCGCTGGGCAAGCTGAAGATCCGCAACCAGCTGATCGAATCGGCCGCCGGCCTGAACGCCGAGATGGTCGGCTTCGCCACGCCGGCGGACGCCGTCATCGCCATCTCCTTCTCCCCCTATGCGCCGGCCACCATCGAGGAAGCACGCACCATCTCCGAACAGGGCGTGCCGATCGTCGCCATCACCGACAGCTCATTCTCGCCGCTTGCCCAGTTCGCCAGGGTCTGGTTCGAGGTTGCCGAGGCGGACTTCGCCGGCTTCCGTTCATTGTCGGCGACGATGGCGCTGGCCATGGCGATGACTGTCGGCGTTGGGGAGAAACGGCGCGACGCAAGCCGCAAGCGCAAGGCCTGAGCCTGTCTTCGGCGGGCGCGGGCCAGGCTCAAAATCAGGCGCTGCCTCCTGCTTCCCACGCTCCCACCGCGGGATCATGATTCCGTACTTTTCGATGCGGGAATGGTCATTCCATATTGACTATGGATTGGAATTATTATTTCATATTCCCGGCACCACGCTGCCGCTCGCGCGTGTTACCCAAACAAATGTTGTTCCTGACAACAAGACCGACGGGAGGTTCCAATGAGCGAAGCCGTGGATTTGAAACAGGCGCCGCTCGACGTCATCACCATCGGTCGCGCTTCCGTCGACCTCTATGGCCAGCAGATCGGCTCGCGGCTGGAGGACATCACCTCTTTCGCCAAGTCGGTCGGCGGCTGTCCGGCCAACATCTCGGTCGGCACGGCCAGGCTCGGCCTGCGCTCGGCGCTGCTGACGCGCGTCGGCGACGAGCAGATGGGCCGCTTCATCCGCGAACAGCTCAAGCGCGAAGGCGTCAACACCGACGGCCTGAAGACGGACAAGGAGCGCCTGACGGCTCTGGTGCTGCTCTCGGTCGAGAGCGAAGGCGTCTCGCCGATGATCTTTTATCGCAGCGACTGCGCCGACATGGCGCTGGCGCCGGAGGATATCGACGAGGCGTTTGTCGCTTCGGCGCGTTCGATCGTCGTCACCGGCACGCATTTTTCCCGCCCCAACAGCGACGCCGCCCAGCGCAAGGCGATCCGCATCATGAAGGCCAGGGGCGGCAAGGTTGTCTTCGATATCGACTATCGGCCCAATTTGTGGGGCCTCGCCGGCCATGCCGAGGGCTTCGAGCGCTATGTCAAGTCGGACCGCGTCTCGGCCCAGCTGAAGACGGTGCTGCCCGATTGCGATCTCATCGTCGGCACCGAGGAAGAGATCATGATCGCCTCGGGCGCAGACGACTGCCTGAGCGCGCTGAAGACGATCCGCGCACTGTCCTCGGCCACCATCGTATTGAAGCGTGGCGCCATGGGCTGCATCGTCTATGACGGACCGATCAGCGACGATCTGGAAGACGGCATCGTCGGCAAGGGCTTCCCGATCGAGATCTACAATGTGCTGGGTGCAGGCGACGCTTTCATGTCCGGCTTCCTGCGCGGCTGGCTGGGTGGGGAAGACCATGCGACGGCGGCGACCTGGGCCAATGCCTGCGGCGCGTTTGCCGTGTCGCGGCTGCTGTGCGCGCCGGAATATCCGACCTTCGAGGAACTGCAGTTCTTCCTCAAGAACGGCAGCAAGCACCGGGCCTTGCGCAAGGACGAGGCGATCAACCACATCCATTGGGCAACGACCCGCCGGCGCGACATCCCCTCGCTGATGGCGCTCGCCTGCGACCATCGTGTGCAGCTCGAGGACGTGGCGGTCAAGGCCGGCGCCGATCCGGCGCGCATCCGCGATTTCAAGGTTCTGGCGGTCAAGGCGGCGGCCAAGGTCGCGGCCGGCCGCGACGGCTACGGCATGCTGATCGACGAGAAGCATGGCCGCGAGGCGATGTTTGAATTCGCCAGGCACCCCTTCGCCTGGCTTGGACGGCCTGTCGAACTGCCGGGTTCGCGGCCACTGCGCTTCGAATTCTCGCAGGACATCGGCTCGCAACTGGTGGAATGGCCGGTCGATCACTGCATCAAATGCCTGTGCTTTTATCATCCCGACGATCCGGCGGCGCTCAAGGAAGAACAGCAGCAGAAGCTGCGCGCGCTGTTCGAGGCGGCACGGAAAGTCGGCCGGGAACTGCTCATCGAGATCATCGCCGGCAAGCACGGCAAGCTCGACGACACCACCATTCCGCGCGCGCTGGAGGAGCTTTATGCGCTTGGCATCAAGCCCGACTGGTGGAAGCTGGAGCCGCAGGCATCGAGCGGCGCCTGGGCCAGGATCGAAACGGTGATCCTGAAGCATGATCCGTGGTGCCGCGGCATCGTCCTGCTTGGCCTGGAAGCCCCGCAGGACGAGCTGGAGGCGGCTTTCGCCGCCACCGCCAAGGCGCCCATCGTCAAGGGCTTTGCCGTCGGCCGCACCATCTTCGTCCACGCGGCCGAGGAGTGGCTGGCCGGCAGGATGTCGGATGACGAGGCTGTCGCCGACATGGCGTCGCGCTTCGAACAGCTGACCGAGGCGTGGCTTGCCGCGCGCGGACGCAAGGCGGCATAAGAAGGCGCGGCACAAGGACTGCGGAGGAAACACAATGAGCAAGACAATCCGCCTGACGATGGCGCAGGCGCTGACCCGCTTCCTGTCCCGCCAGATGACGGAGATCGACGGCAAAAAAGTGCCGATCTTCGGCGGCGTCTGGGCGATCTTCGGCCACGGGAATGTCGCCGGCATCGGCGAGGCGCTCTACCAGGTGCGCAACGAATTGCCGACCTTTCGCGCCCACAACGAACAGGCGATGGCGCATGCGGCGATCGCCTACGCCAAGGCCAATTTCCGCCGCCGCTTCATGGCCGCGACCTCGTCGATCGGCCCCGGCGCGCTCAACATGGTCACGGCCGCGGCGCTTGCCCATGTAAACCGGTTGCCCGTCCTGTTTTTGCCCGGCGACGTCTTTGCCAATCGCATCCCCGACCCGGTGCTGCAGCAGGCCGAGGATTTTTCCGATGGTACGGCAACGGTCAATGACTGTTTCCGCCCGGTGTCGCGCTATTTCGACCGCATCACCCGGCCTGAGCAGATCATCCCGGCACTCAGCCGTGCCATGCAGGTGCTGACCGATCCGGCCGATTGCGGACCGGTGACGCTGTCGCTTTGCCAGGATGTACAGGCCGAGGCCTATGAGTATCCCGAGAGCTTCTTTGCCGAGCGGGTCTGGCACCCGCGCCGGCCGCGCCCGGATCGCCACGAGCTTGCCGCCGCTGTCGCAGCACTCAAGGGCGCGAAGAAGCCGCTGGTGATCGCCGGCGGCGGCGTGCTGTATTCGCAGGCCTCGAAAGAACTGGCGACATTCGCCGAGGGCGCCGGCATTCCGGTCTGTGAGACGCAAGGCGGCAAGTCCTCGCTGCCGGACGATCATCCGCTCAACATGGCGGCGGTCGGCGTCACCGGCACTTCGGCGGCCAACCGGCTCGCGGAAGAGGCAGATGTGGTGATCGCCATCGGCACGCGCCTGCAGGATTTCACCACCGGCTCGTGGGCGCTGTTCAAGAATTCCGGCAAGACCATCATCGGGCTGAACGTCCAGCCTTTCGATGCCGGCAAGCACCGGGCGCTGCCGCTGGTCGCCGACGCGGCCGAGGGGCTTGCTGAACTCGGTGCCGCGCTGAAGGGGTGGAAGGCGCCTGCCGCCTGGACCGACAATGCTGCCACCGGCAAGAAGGAATGGCAGGCCGAAGCGGCCAAGGTGACGGCGTCGACCAATGCCGCTTTCCCGTCCGACGCACAGGTGATCGGCGCCGTGCAGCGGGCCATGGGCTCAGGCGTCACCTTGCTGCATGCCGCCGGCGGTCTGCCGGGCGAGTTGCACAAGCTTTGGCAGGCCGGCGCGCCGGGCTCCTACCACGCCGAATACGGCTTCTCGACCATGGGTTACGAGATTGCCGGCGGGCTCGGCACCAAGATGGCCAAGCCCGGCGAAGAGGTCGTCGTCATGATCGGCGACGGCTCCTACCTGATGCTGAATTCCGAGATCGCCACCTCGGTGATGCTTGGTTTGAAGCTGACCATCGTGCTGCTCGACAACCGTGGCTATGGCTGCATCAACCGGCTGCAGATGGCGACAGGCGGCGCCAACTTCAACAATCTCCTGAAGGACGCGCGCCACGAGATCCTGCCCGACATCGACTTCGCCGCGCATGCGGCGAGCATGGGCGCGATATCAGAGAAAGTACCCTCGATCGCCGGGCTCGAAAATGCGCTGCAGAAGGCCAAGAAGAACGACCGCACCACCGTTGTGGTCATCGACACCGATCCGCTGGTCTCCACCGATGCCGGCGGCCATTGGTGGGATGTGGCGGTGCCGGAAGTCTCGGCGCGGTCGCAGGTCAACGCGGCGCGCAAGGCCTATGACGAGAAGCGCCAGATGCAGAGCGTCGGCGATTGATGCTAACTCCCTTCTCCCTATACGGGGAGAAGGTGCCGGCAGGCGGATGAGGGGCGGCGCCAGCGGCCAAACAATGAACTGTTCCAATCTGGAGTGACGACTTGAAAGCCAAACTGGGCATGTCCCCCATCGCGTGGTGGAACGACGATCTTGCGGAACTGAGCGATGACGTGTCGCTGGAGGAGTGCCTGCGCCAGTCGCGTTCGGCCGGCTTCACCGGCATGGAAATGGGCCGGCGTTTTCCCAACGACCCCGCCGTCATGCTGCCGATCCTGAAGGCAGCCGACGTGACGCTGTGCGGCGGCTGGTTTTCCGGAACGCTGGTCGATGAGGAGATGGGCAAGAACAAGGACCGCATCCAGCCGATGATCGACCTGTTCAAGGCGGTCAATGCGCCTTGCATCGTCTATGGCGAGGTCGGCCGCTCGATCCAGGGCGACCGCTCGAAGCCGCTGGTCACCAAGCCGAAACTCACCGGTGACGAAATGAAGGTCTATGGCAGGCGCCTGACCGAGTTCGGCGAATGGTGCGCCGAGCAAGGCATGCCGCTTTCCTATCACCACCACATGGCGGCGGTGGTCGAGACCGAGCCGGAACTCGATGCCTTCATGCGCCATTCCGGCGAAGGCATCCCGCTGCTGCTCGATGCCGGACATCTGGCCTTTGCCGGCGGCGACGTGCTGCGCGCCATCGACAACCACCATAAGCGCATCAGCCATGTCCATGTGAAGGATGTGCGCATGGACGTGATCGACAAGCTCGACCGCACGAAACAGTCCTTCCTCGACGCAGTGGCTCTCGGCGCCTTCACCGTGCCGGGCGACGGCTCGCTCGATTTCGGCGCCATCGTGCAGCGCTTCGCCGACCATGGCTATGAGGGCTGGTTCGTGGTCGAGGCCGAGCAGGACCCGAAAAAGAACCCGCCGCTCAAGATGGCGCAGGTCGGCCACAAGGAGTTGATGCGGGTGATGACGGCCGCCGGCTACACGGTGGAGACCCAGGGTTTTCCGAATGCCTGACGCGATGGGTTCACGACGAGGCAGGTTGCTGTAGATTGGCCCGATGAAAGATTCCGAACACCCGTTCTTCCGGCCCCTGTGGCGGCGTGTCGCCGTCGTCGCGGTCTGCGTCATCTGGTCGATCATCGAGTTCGCCACCGGCACGCCGTTCTGGGGCGTCATCGCGCTCGGCTTCGCCGGCTATGGCGTCTGGCAGTTTTTTTATCTGTACAAGCCGATCGAAGATAAGCCTCCGGTCAAGCCGACGGAGTAGAACGGTCCATGGCGCGGGCGTTTTGCGTATCGGATTCTGTGTGCATGACATCGCGTACGTTGGCGATTGGCTGGAACGCTCCTCACTTCGTCATCCTAGGGCGTGGCAAGGAGCGTAGCGACGCAGCGCAGACCCTAGGATCCATGCCATGACGTTGAATGTGGTGTGACGGTGCAGAATTCCGTTCCGTCGCGCTTTTGGGCCGAGGTAACGGCATGGATCCTAGGGTCTTCGCGACGGAGCTTCGCTCCTGCTGCGCCCTAGGATGACGAAGTTGAGAGGCTTCGGCCAATCTCGAAGATTTGCGATAGGAGAGACAAAAATGTCGAAGCTGCTCGTGAAGGCCGACAAGGGCCATGGCCGCGTCGCTCATGTAACGCCGAAAAGCGCTGGCTGGACCTATGTCGGTTTCGACCTGCACCGGCTGCGGCCCGGCGAAAACGCGTCGGGAAAAACTGAAGACCGTGAAGTCTGCCTGGTGTTCATCACCGGCAAGGGCAAGGCGAAAGCCGGCGGCAAGGATCTTGGCCTGCTCGGGGGACGCATGTCGCCCTTCGAAGGCAAGCCGTGGTCGGTCTATATTCCCGAGGGATCGGACTGGTCGGTAACGGCCGATACCGAGCTGGAACTCGCGGTGTGCTCGGCGCCCGGTCTTGGCGGCGGCCTGCCGGTTCGGGTGATCGGACCCGACGATCTCGGCCAGGAAGTGCGCGGCAAGGGCACCAACACGCGCTACGTCACCAACATCCTGCCGGAAGGCAAGCCGGCGGACTCGCTGCTGGTGGTCGAGGTCATCACGCCCGGCGGCCACACGTCGAGCTACCCGCCACACAAGCATGACCAGGACAATCTGCCTGATGAATCCTATCTCGAGGAAACCTACTATCACCGTCTCAACCCGCCGCAGGGTTTTGCCTTCCAGCGCGTCTACACCGACGCCGACAAGAACGGCCATCGCGCGCTGGACGAAGCCATGGCGATCGAGGATGGCGATGTCGTGCTGGTGCCCAAGGGTTATCACCCCTGCGCCGCCTGCCATGGCTACGATCTGTACTATCTCAACGTCATGGCCGGGCCGAGGCGGACGTGGAAATTCCACAATGCCCCCGAGCACGAATGGTTGATGAAGGCCTGATCGTTCCGGCCGCGCCGGCTGAAGTTGTTGGTCCAGTTTGAAAAAATCGTCGGCTAAGGACCGCCTGGCGCGATTTGCCTTCGAAAACCCTTCAAAGCTTCGTCAATCCGTCATGGAAATCACCTATGGCAACGGATCTGACGAGGACTTCCCATGCGTTATGCCATCTATTTCACCCCCCGGCAGGACGAACCGCTGGCGCGGATCGCCGCCAATTGGCTGGGCCGCGACCCGTTCGGCGCGGCGACAAGGCCGGTCGAGGCCGTGGCCGATCTGGCGGCGGCGGAAGTTGCCTTCCACACAGCTTCGGCCCGCCGCTATGGCTTCCACGCGACGCTGAAAGCCCCCTTCCGCCTAGCCGCCAACGAGACGGAGACGTCGCTGCGCGCGGGGCTCGACCATTTTGCCGAGGCGACGCCTGTCGTGACGATACCGCGTCTCGTCGTCAGCCAGATCGACAGCTTCTTCGCGCTGGTGCCTGAAGGACCGTTGCCTTCGCTCAACCGTTTCGCCGACGAGGTCGTGCGCGACTTCGACCGCTTTCGCGCGCCACTGACAGAGGCCGAGATCGAGCGGCGCAGCCCCGATTCGCTGAAGCCGGCCGAGTTCCGCAATCTCTGCCAGTGGGGCTACCCCTATGTCTTCGAGACCTTTCGCTTCCATATGACGCTGTCGGGTCGGGTCGGGCCACAGGAAAGCCCCCGTCTTCGCCTGGCAATCGACAGCCTGTTCGCCGAAGTGCTGCAACAACCTGTGCTGGTGGACGCGCTGACGCTGTTTGTCGAAACCGAACCGGGGGCGCCTTTCATGGTGCTTTCCCAGCACGCGCTGGGACGCCGACCGGCCAGAAAAATCGCCTGAACAGGCCCTGCCCCAGATGATCAAGGACTGCCCGAAATGACCGCCGACACCGTTCTTTCCAACGCCCGTATCGTGCTAGCCGACGAGATCGTCGAGGGGTCGCTGGTGCTGCGCGACGGCTTCATCGCTGGCATCGATGCCGGCGCTGCCCGCACCGGCGACGACATGGGCGGCGACTATGTCATTCCGGGACTGGTCGAACTGCACACCGACCATCTCGAGGGCCATTACGCACCTCGGCCGAAAGTACGCTGGAACCCGATCGCGGCGGTGCTCGCCCATGACGCGCAGGTGGCGACGGCCGGCATCACCACCGTGCTCGACGCCTTGCGCGTCGGCATGGACGAGGACGCCGATCTTACCTTGGCCGATATCCGCAAGCTCGCCGATGCAATCGAGGACAGCGTCGCGCGGGATCGTCTGCGCGCCGATCATTTCCTGCATCTGCGCTGCGAGGTTTCGGCGCCCGACTGCCTGCAGGCCTTCGCCAATTTCGATAAGGACGACCGGGTCAAGTTGGCGTCGCTGATGGACCATGCGCCCGGCCAGCGTCAGTTCGTCAATCTCGAAACCTATGCCTACTACTACCAGCGCAAGCTGAAGCTGACCGACCGCGACTTCAAATTGTTCTGCGAGAAGCGGATGGCGGAATCGGCGCGCTATTCGGCGCCGAACCGCGCGGTGATCGCCGCTGCCTGCCAGGAGCGCGGCATCGTGCTCGCCAGCCATGACGACGCCACGTCGAGCCATGTCGACGAGGCGATCGAGCAAGGTGTGCGCGTCGCCGAGTTCCCGACCACCGAGGAAGCGGCGCGCGCCTCGAAGGCCGCGGGCCTGGGCGTGCTGATGGGCGCGCCCAACGTCATGCGCGGCGCTTCGCATTCGGGCAATGTCTCGGCGCGCACGCTGGCCAGCGACGGCCTGCTCGACATCCTGTCATCCGACTATATTCCGTTCAGCCTGATCCAGTCGGCCTTCTTCCTCGGCGACATGGTCGAAGGCATTTCGCTGCCGCAGGCGGTCGCCATGGTTTCGAAGAACCCGGCGGAAGCCGTTGGCCTCACCGACCGCGGCGTCATCGAACAGGGCCGCCGCGCCGACCTGGTGCGCGTGCGTGTCGATGACCATGTTCCGGTCGTGCGCACCGTCTGGCGGCAGGGACGCCGGGTCGCATGATGGTGTCGGCCTTGATCGAACGTGAATTGTCCGCCGAGACGTTTCCGATCCGCCACGGCGTCTTTGTCGCCGTCGTGGGGCCAAGCGGCGCCGGCAAGGACACGGTGATCGGCTACGCCCGCACGCTCTTTGCCGACGAGAGCCGGCTGGAGTTCGTCCGCCGCGTCATCACCAGGCCGAGCGATGCCGCGAGCGAGGATCACGACACGCTGGCCGACGCGGCCTTTGTCGAGGCCGAGGCCGACGGCGCCTTTGCCATCTCGTGGGAAGCGCATGGCTTGCGCTATGGCCTGCCTGCCGATGTCGACTGGTCGGTCGCCAATGGTCATGTCGCGGTCGCCAATGTGTCGCGCGCGATCATCCCCACCTTGCGCGAGCGCTATGCCAATCTGGCCATTGTCGAGATCACCGCCTCGCCTGATGTGCTGGCCGAGCGGCTGGCGATGCGCGGCCGCGAGTCGCGTGGCGAAGTGCTGGCGCGGCTGGCGCGCAGCGCCAACGTCACCCTGTCCGGCCCCGGCGTCACCTCGATCGACAACAGTGGCCAACGCGAGGTTGCCGGCGAACGTTTCGCCGAGCTGCTGCGCAAGGCGATGGCCTTCTCCGACATGTCGGGTATGATCTGATCCAACCGCGCATCCCGCAGCCGCGGTGTGCGGCCTCGATTGTCCTGAAGCGCCGCCCATTGGCGTTCACTTGCTTTCCCGCGGCTCCCGGAGCGCTATGTGGTGCGGACCATATATGTGATTCCGGGCCTCCCTTCCCGGGATTCCGCCCGGAAGCTTCGGGCCGGACGAGACAGGACAGGAAGCCTTGATGCAGACGCTGACACCCATGCTCTCGACGGTCACGGCGGCATTTCTCGCCTCCTTCGTCGAGGTCGTCGAAGCCTTTACCATCGTGCTTGCGGTCGGCGTGACGCGCGGCTGGCACCCGGCATTGACCGGTGCCGCCCTGGCGCTGGCGGTGCTGGCGGCCCTGGTGCTGGCGTTCGGACCGCTGCTGGCGCTGGTGCCGATCACCACACTGCAGTTCGTCGTCGGCGTCCTGCTCATCCTGTTCGGTATGCGCTGGCTAAGAAAGGCCATCCTGCGCAGCGTCGGCGTCATCGCCCTGCATGACGAGGCGGCGGCCTTCTCCAAGGAGACGGCCGCTCTGCACCAGCAGGCCAACGACCGCCGTGCCGACTACCTCGCCGGACTGGCCTCGTTCAAGGCGGTGCTGCTGGAGGGCGTCGAGGTGGTGTTCATCGTCATTGCCGTCGGCGCGGCGCACGGGCAGACGCTGTATGCCAGCCTGGGCGCGCTGGCGGCATTCATCCTTGTCATGCTAATCGGTCTGGCGGTCCACAAGCCGCTGGCGCGTGTGCCGGAGAATGCGTTGAAATTCGTGGTCGGGCTGATGCTGACCAGCTTCGGTATCTTCTGGACCGGCGAGGGCATCGGCGCCGACTGGCCGGGCACCGATCTCGCCCTGCTCGCCATCTTCGCCATCGTCGCGCTGGCGTCCTTTGCCATGGTGCGCTGGCTGCGCAGCACCTATCCCGCGGCCGCTGGAGGGCTCGCCCGATGAATGCCATTCGTCTTGTCGCCAGTGAATTCTTCGGCATGTTCGTCGATGACGGCAATCTGGCGCTGCTGGCGCTGGTGCTGGTGGCCGCCGTCGTGGCGGCGGTGAAGCTGCTGGCATTGCCGCCGCTCATCGGCGGCGCGCTGCTGCTGGTCGGCTGCCTTGCCATTCTGTTGCAAAGCGTTCGCCGCGCGGCACGCCAGACCGGTCGATAGCGGCAACGACCATGCGGCTCGATGCCTTGCAGGCATCAGCCGCGCTCATGATTCAGATGATCGTTAGCCATGCCGAAGAGACGCGCCGCGAGAGGCCCGTTTCTGCCAGCACTTGCGGTTATCAAGGCGATAGAAAAGAGCTGCCTGAACACTCATGGACAGGCGGGTAATATTATAATAGCATACCATTATAACTCGCAGAGGAAACGCTGCGTCCCCGGTTTGCAAGGGATGTCGGCGAGCGAGATCGATCTGTTTCAAATCCTCGGGCGGCGAGTGCGCCCCGCCCGAACGAAATCGACGCAAGGCGCCAGAAAAATGCATGGGAGGAAAACATGCGGACTTTCCTGAGAGGGGCCGGTGCCTTGCTGGCCGGCATCGTGCTGGCGATTGCGGCGCTGTTGCCATCGATCGCTTCGGCGCAGTCGGTCGAGGATATTATCGCGCGCGGCAAACTGGTCGTCGCCATCGACACCACGACGCCGCCCTACGGCTTTCTCGACGCCAATCTGAAGCCAACCGGCTTCGACGTCGAGGTCGCCAACAAGATGGGCGAGGCGCTCGGCGTGCCGGTCGAATTCGTCACCGTCACTTCGCCCGGCCGCATCCCGGCCTTGCTGACCAAGCAGGTCGACGCGGTGATCTCGATCTTCTCGATCACCCCGGCGCGCGCCATCCAGATCGACTATTCGATCCCCTATGCCGGCCAGTCGGCGGTGGTGATCGCTCCGAAAAGCACCAGTATCAAGGGTGTCGCCGACCTGGTCGGCAAGAAGGTCGGCCTGACGCGCGGCACCGGCGAGGACGGGTTGCTGACCAAGGCCGCCGAAGCCAATCCCGGCATCGAGATCCTGCGATTCGACGACTATTCCTCGCTGCTGCAAGCGATGGTGTCGGGCCAGATCGATGCCATGGGCGGTGGCGACTATGGCGAGATCTATCTGAAGAAGGCGCAGAACGGTGACGCCTTCGAGCAGAAATACGTGCTGAAGACCTTCTACTTCGGCATCGGCGTCGCCAAGGGCAACGACAATCTGCGGCAGTGGATCAACACCTGGCTGTTCACCATGAAGACCGACGGCACGCTGGATGCGCTGTCGATGAAGTACCGCAACCAACCACTGCCGGTACTGCCGGTTTTCTGATTTACACATCCGCAGTCGGGCGGGGCCAAGCCAGCCCCGCTTCCTCGACCTCATGACGGGATGCCATGCAAACCGCCCTGCAATTCGGCCCGATCCTCATCCATCTCGACTTGTTGCTGCGCGGCCTGGAAAAAACCATCCAGCTGGCGGCACTGTCGATCCTGTTCGGCACCGCCGTCGGCGTGCTCGGTGCCGTCGGCCGCAGCTTCGGGCCGCGCTTCGTGTCGTGGATCATCGCCGCCTATGTCGAACTTATCCGCAACACACCGCTTCTGATCCAGCTCTATTTCGTCTTCTTCTCGCTGCCGCTGTTCGGCTTCAAGCTGTCGAGCAACACGGCCGCCGTCGTCGCGCTGTCGATCCATCTCGGCGCCTACGCCACCGAGATATTGCGCGCCGGCATCGAAGCCATCCCGGAGGGACAGATCGAGGCGGCCAAGTCGCTCGGCCTCAGCCGCTACCGCATCATCCGCCATGTCGTGCTGGTGCCGGCGGCGCGAGCGGTCTACCCGTCGCTTTCGGCGCAGTTCATCCTGCAGATCATGGGGACGTCGATCGTCGGCGCGATCGCGGCGGAGGAACTGACGGCGGTCGCCAACAACCTTGTCATGCAGACCTTCAGGAGCTTCGAGGTCTACATCATCATCGCCATCATCTATTTCGTGCTGGTGCAGGTCGCCAGCCTGCTCTTCGCCGGCATCGGCAAGCTCGTGTTCCGCTGGAAGGTCTGAACCATGAGCCTGCGCGATTTCGGCCCCAACGAACTGATGTTCCTGCTGTTGGCGACACGCTGGACGATCCTTCTGGCGTTGGTCGCCTTTGCAGGCGGCGGCCTGATCGGTCTCATGGTCGCCGCGATCCGCGTGGCGCCGGCGCGGCCGCTGCGCTGGCTGGCCGCCGGCTACATCCAGTTCTTCATGGGCACGCCGATCCTGATCCAGCTGTTCATGGCCTATTACGGGTCATCCTTCCTCGGCTACAGGCCAGACCCGTGGGCGGCTGCGGCGGTGACGTTCTCGCTCAATGGCGGCGCCTTCTTCGGCGAGATCTTCCGCGGCGCCATCGAGGCTATACCCAAGGGACAATGGGAGGCCGCGACGGCACTCGGCTTCCGTTTTGTCAGGACGCTGCGGCTGGTGGTCATTCCCCAGGCAATACGGCTGATGCTGCCGCCGACGGTCGGCTTCATGGTGCAGATCGTCAAGACCACGTCGATCGCCTCGCTGATCGGGCTGACCGAGCTCGCCCGCGCCGCCACGCAGGTCAACACCGTGACTTTCCAGCCGGTATTGGTGTTCGGCACGGTATCGATCATCTACTTCGCGCTGTGCTGGCCACTATCGCTGTACGCCAGCTATCTCGAGCGTCGTTTCGCTACCGGAATGACACGGAAGGCCGAGACACCGCTGGTGATGTCGGCGGCTTGAGTAAGGACGTCAGCCCTTGAAGGCCGGCAGTGTCAGGCCCTTGACGCCGACGTCGAGCGCGAACAATCCGCCCGGGTTCTTCTGGCCGATGAAGTGGCTATCGGGACGCTTCAGCACGGCCGAGGTGACATAGAGGATGTCGAGGTCCTTGCCGCCGAACTCGCAGCAGGTCGGCAGGTCGGTCGGCAGCAGCACCGTCTGCATCAGCCGACCGTCGGGGTCGTAGCGGCAGATCTTGCTGGTCACCGGAATGGTCACCCAGTAGCAGCCGTCGGCGTCGACCGTGGCGCCGTCGGCGACGCCGCCGGTCACCGTCATGTCTATGAAGGTGCGGCGGTTCTCGATATCGCCGGTGGCGGGATCGAAATCATAGGCCCATACCGCGCCGGCATGGCTGTCGGAGAAATACATGGTCTTCGAATCCGGGCTCCAGGCAAGCCCGTTGGAGCAGCCGATGCCATCGATCATCTTGTGCACGGAGAGGTCTGGATCGAGCCGGTAGAGTGCACCGATGAATTCGATCGGCTGGCCCGGCACCTCGAACATCGAGCCCGCCCAGAAGCGGCCCTGGCGGTCCGGCTTGCCGTCATTGAAGCGGGTCTTCGGCATATGGGATTCCGGATCGACGATCGCCTCGAACCTGCCGGTCACAGGGTCGAAGAAATGAAAACCGTCGGTCATGGTCAGCACGAGGCCGCCCTTTTCGCGCAGGCCGAGGCAGCCGAGATATTCCGGTGTCTCGAAGGTCTCGTCCTTGCCGGTCGACGGATCGTAGCGATGGATCAGCTTCTTCCAGATGTCGATCCACCACAGCACGCCGGCCTGGGGGTCCCAGAGCGTCCCTTCGCCGAGCTCGGCCCTGGCGTCGACGACACAAGAAATTTCGACCATGGTCAGCCCTCTTTTCTGCGCAGCCTGCCGCCAAGCCCGGCGAAGGTTTCGCTGCCGATCGACACGGTAAGCAGGATCACCGCGCCGTAGACGACAAGCAGCGCGCCGCTCGACAGGTTCAGCGCCGGCAGCAGCCCGGTGAGGATGGTGAGCACCATGGCGCCGGCGACAGTGCCGAGATAGTGGCCGCTGCCCCCGAGGATCGAGGCGCCGCCGATGGCGACCGCGGCTATGGAGGTGAACAGATAGGCGTCACCCATGCCGAGATAGGCCTGGCCGGAATAACCGGTCAAAAGCATGCCGGCGAAGGCGGCGGTGAGGCCCGATATGACATAGGTGAGGATGGTGGTGCGCGCCGTCGGCACGCCGGAGAATTCCGCGACCGTGGCGCTGGTGCCCAAGGCATAGAGATGACGGCCGAACGCCGCCTTGGAGAGCAGCAGCGTTGCAACCAGCGTCAATGCCAGCCAGATCAATGCAATGACCGGAAAGCCGCCGATGCGGCCGACCGAGAGGAACTGGATCAGGGATGGTGCCGAGGGCGTCGGCGAGCCGCCGGTCAACACCAGGATCAGGCCTTGCAGGATGACGTTGGTGGCCAGCGTCATGATGATCGGCGGCACGCCGAACTGGGCGACGCCGAGGCCGTTTATCAAGCCGATGAACGCGCCGCCGCCAAGCAACAGCGGCATCACCCAGACCAGCGGCAGGTCCTGGCCGCCGCATAGCAGCGCCATGATGATGGCGGCCGAATTGAGCACCCAGGGTACCGACAGGTCGATGCCGCCACCGATGATGACGAAAGTCTGGCCGAGCGCGACGATGCCGACGAAGGCGGCAAGCACGACAGTCGAGCGCATGTTGGAGATCGACAGGAAGCCCGGCGAAAACAGCGCCGTGACCAGGAGCAGCACGACCATGCCGGCATAGGCGAGCACGATGAGGCGGTTACGGGCAAGGAAGGCGCTCATTGGACGCGGCTCCTCGCGGCTTTTTCGGCGACGGAACTGGCGAGCACCGAGAGCAGCAGGATGACGCCCGACGCGACCGGCTGCCAGTAGCTCGACACATGCAGGACGAAGACCAGATTGCCGATCAGGGTCAGCACGAAGGCGCCGATCAGCGTACCGGCAAGATGGCCACGACCGCCAAACAGGCTGACGCCGCCGATGACGGCCGCCGCCACCGAGGGCAGGATATAGTCCTTGCCGATGGTCGGCGAGCCGGCGCCGGTCTGCGTCACCAGGAACAGCGCAGCGCCGGCCGCGAACAGGCCCGACAGCCCATAGGTTACGAGGTTGACCCTTGTGATCGAGACGCCGGACAGGAAGGCCGATTTCTCGTTGGAGCCGGTCGCCTGGATGGCGATGCCGACGCGCGTCGCGCGAAACCACCACCAGAACACGAGCAGCGCCAGCAGCATCCAGACAGGGCTGGTCAGGCCGATGAGCTGTGCGGACGCGAAGCCGACCCACCAGCCGGGGACGCTGCCGCCATCTGTCGGCAGGATGATCATGGCGACGCCGTTGAGGATCGACCAGGTGGCAAGCGTCACCAGGAAGGGCTGCAGCCTGAGCAGCGAGATCAGCAGGCCGTTGAGCGCGCCGATGACGAAGCCGAGCGCCAGGATGACCAGCGCCCAAAGTGCCGTGGTCGACGGATCGTCGGTGAAGCGCGTTGCCGCGATCACCGTGCCGAGGCTGATCATGCCGCCGATCGACAGATCGATGCCACCACGCACCAGCACGATGGTCTGGCCGGTGGCCGCGAGCATCAGCGTCATTGCCGCCGCCGTGTCGAGGTTGAGCTCATCGAGCGAAAAGACACCGGACTGCAGGCTGCCGTAGATACCGATGATCAAGGCCAGCATCAGGCAGGCGACAAGGAAGGGCGCGCGGTCGAGCAACCGGCCGCGCCAGTCGATGCCGGGCTTGGCAGGTTTGATTTCGGCTGGCCTTTGCGCCATCTCCATGGGCTGCTCCGCGGACATCACCATGCCTCAGGCCGCCCTGGTTTCAAGCATGGCGGCGCGCAAAATCTGCTCCTCCGAAATCTGGTCCCCCTCCAGCGTCGCGGCGATGCGGCCGTTGCGCATGACCAGCACGCGGTCGGCGACATGGACGAGCTCCGGCATGTCGCTGGAATGGAACAGGATCGCGTAGCCCTTGGCCGCGAGGTCGCGCATCAGCTGGAAGATCTCGCCCTTGGTGCCGACATCGACGCCGCGCGTCGGATCGTAGAGCAACAGCACGCGCGCCTGCGTGAGCAGCATCTTGCCGAAGATCACCTTCTGCTGGTTGCCGCCGGACAAGGTGCCGGCTAGCTGCTCCGGCGTGCCGGCCTTGATGCGCAGGAAATCGACCATTTCCTTGACCAGAGCGGCTTCCTTTTGCCGGCTGAGCAATCCGTTCTCGGTAAAGCGCCTGATCACGGACAGCGTCAAATTTTCGCGCACGCTCTTGGTCAGGAGCAGGCCCTGCCCGCGCCGATCCTCCGGCACCAGCGCGATGCCGTCCTTGCCGGTCAGCGCCTGGCGAGGACTGCCGATCGAGGCGGGCTTGCCCCAAAGCTCCACCGCGCCGCTCGCTCTTGTGGCTCCGAACAGTGCCTGGAACAGCTCGCGCTGGCCGTGGCCCTGCAAGCCACCGACACCGAGAACTTCGCCCTCACGCAATGCGAAATCGACTCCGGAAAGCCGCCCGCCACTGGAGAAATTCCCGACCTTCAGCGCAATACGATCGGTGGCGGTGGCAATGCGCTCGGGATAGAGCCGGTCGAGATGCCGGCCGATCATCTGGGTGACGATCTCGTTGTCGGAAACGGCATTGGCTTCATGCGCGGCCACTGTGCTGCCATTGCGGAAGATGGTCAGCCGGTCGGCGATGGCGCGCACCTCGGCCATGCGATGCGAGATGAAGATGACCAGCCGGCCTTCGGCGGCCAGTTGCCGGGTGAGCTTCAGCAGCCATTCGGCTTCACGCGCCGGCAAAGCCGAGGTCGCCTCGTCGAGGATCAGGATGCGCGGCGCCTTGGCCAGGCCCTTGGCGATCTCGACGATCTGCCGTTCGGCCAGCGTCAGCCGCCGCAGTTCCTGGTCGGGGCGGAGTGCCGGGAAATTGTATTTTTCCAGCAGCGCCAACGTCTTGCGGCGCATCTGCGCGCGGTTGACCGTGCGCAGCAGCGTCCTTGGCTCGTGGCGGAACCAGATGTTCTGCTCGACGCTGAGATCGGGGATCAGCGACAATTCCTGGAAGACGGCGGCAATGCCAAGTGCCTGCGCGGCATCCGGATCGGCGGGACGATAGTCCTGGCCATCGACCAGGATCGAGCCGCCATCGTGCCGTACGGCGCCCGACAGGATCTGGATGAAGGTGCTTTTGCCCGCGCCGTTCTCGCCGAGCAGCGCGTGCACCTCGCCGGCGCGGGCGCTGAATGTCGCCTCGCTCAGCGCGACGATGCCGCCATAGCGTTTGGACAGGCCGTTGACGGTGACGAGGTCCATGAATGCGCCTTCGAAAAGCTCTCCCGACATCTTGCGATGCCGGGAGACAGGGTCGTGGTCACGGGATGTTACTTGGTACCGGCAGCTTCCGCAGCGGTGATCTCGACCCAGTCGGGCGTGATCGGCAACGTCAGGCCGGGCGCCTGGTCGGGGAACGCATTTTCGCCAATCGCGATCTTGATCATCTTGGTGCCCGGATAGAGCTTGGACTCGAAGGGATCGGTGGTGACGAAGTCTCCCTTGACCGAGACGGAGCGCTCGGCCGGCTTCTTGCCGGTGTCGAGAATGTCGACCGCGAGCTTGATCGCTTCCGAGGAGAGATAGGCCGGGTTGGAACCCAGGATGCACTTGGCGCCTTGCGTCTGCGCGCAGGTGACGGCGGCGACATTGTAGGAGAAGCCGACGACCGGGACGATCGGCCGCCCGGCATCCTTCAACGCCTGGATGGCACCGGAGCCATAGCCTTGCGTCATGATGCCGTCGATCTTCGGATTGGCGGCAAGCAGGGCCGCGACACCGGACTGTTCCGGTCCAAGGGCATAATTGCCGTTGTAATAGCCGACGACCTTGATGTCGGGATATTTGGCCAGAACCTTCTCATAGCCCTGCTGCAGTTGCGCCGAGATAGGCGCACCGGCGAGGCCGCGGTCGAGGATGATGTTGCCCTTGCCGCCAAGCTGCGCGGCCATCCATTCAGCCATGACCGAGGGGATGCGATCCCAGTCGGAAGCGACAGCGAGCGCGCAAGGCTCGGTCACCACCTGGTCGAAGGAGATGACGACGATGCCGGCATCGCAGGCCTTCTTGATGGTCGGGTTCAAGGCCGAGTCCGAACCGGCGTCGACGAGGATGGCATCCGGCTTCTGGCGGATGATGTTGTTCAGCGAATTGATCTGCGCCTGGACGGTGTTCTCGACATTCTCGATCTTGAGGTCGACGCGGCCCTTGAGCGGCCCCTTGTTGACCGACACGGTGGCGACACGCTCCATCTGCTGGCGCCAATCATTGCCTACGAAATTGTTCGAGAGATAGATTGTGTAGGGCTTCTTGTCCTCGGCGTGGCCGGCCTGTGTGGCCGCAGCCATCATGGCGACGGCAAGCGCTGCAAGGCCGATGTTACGGCTTGGTGATTTCATGATTTTCTCCTCCCATTTTTCGTTGCGAAATCGCGACGCCCAAAGTGGCGCCTTGCATCCACCAAATCAGGTTCCCGAAGCCTCCTTGGGCGTAATCTCGACCCAGCTCGGCGACACCGGCAAGGACAGTCCCGGCGCCAGATCGGGAAATACGGTCTTGCCGAGTTCGATCTTCACCGCTGAGGAATTCGGGGCGTATTTGGCATCGACCATATCCGTGGTCAGGCCGGGCGAGTTGAACAGTACGGTGGTGTCGGCCGGCTTCTTGCCGGTGTCGAGAATGTCGACCGCGAGCTTGATTGCCTCGGCCGACAGCGACGGCGGATTGGCACCCAGCCAGCATTTGGCGCCCTTGGTCTGGGCGCACGTCACGCCGGTACCGTTGAAGGCGGCGGCGACGATCGGCACCATCGGCCGGTCGGCGTTCTGCAGCGCCTTGATCGCGCCGGTCCCGTAGCCCTGCGAAAAGATGCCGTCGACTTCCGGATGGGCGGCGAGCAGGCTGGCGACGCCCTCCTGTTCGGGTCCCGCGGCATAATTGCCGTTGAAATAGCCGACGATCTCGATGCCGGGATACTTCTTCAGCACGGCACCAAAATTCTTCTCGAACTGTTCCGAGATCGGCGCGCCGGCGAGGCCGCGATCCATGAGAACCTTGCCCTTGCCGCCGAGGATGGAGGCCATCCATTCGGCCTGGTTGTTGGCCATGATATCGAAATCGGAATGCAGCTTGTAGGCGCATTCGGCCGAAACGGTCTGGTCGAAGCTGACGACGATGATGCCGGCGTCGCATGCCTTCTTGATGGTCGGATTGAGCGCCTCGGCCGAGGACGCATCGATGAGGATGGCGGCCGGTTTCTGGCGGATAATGTTGTTCAGCGAATTGATCTGCGCCTGAACGGTGTTCTCGGCGTTTTCGATCTTGAGGTCGACGCGGCCTTTCAACGGCCCCTTGTCGACGGCGACATTGGCGACGCGCTCCATCTGCTGGCGCCAGTCATTGCCGACGAAATTGTTCGAGAGATAGATGACGTAAGGCTTTTGGGTTGCGGTATGGCCGGGCATGGCGCCCATCGCGACTGCGAACCCGGCCAGCGCCACGAAGCAGGCGCTCAAGCTCCTCATTTTCATGGTCTTCCTCCCAGTGTTTCCCGTCCAGCCGGTGATGGACTGCGCCATCTTGATCGGATGAAGATGAAAAATTGATACCGGTACCAATTGCGAATGTCAATTTGACCGGACTTCCCCAAGGCTGCGTCCGCGAGCCGAATTCGCCAGATCTCCTCCCTTGCGACTTCTCCCGTGGCCGGCACTTCAGCCTAGCTATCATGCTATTATAATTTTATGTGCCTGTCTATGCGACCTCGGCAGAAAATACGGCCTCCGGCACGTTTCAGGACAGGTCGTTAGGCGCGTCGTAGGTGATGCTGAAAATGTCGGCGGGATGGCGGGCAACGGAGAATTCGATGCTGCGCTGGTCCGCCGACTGGTAGAGCATCTCCACCGTCAGCACCGGGCTGCCGAGCGTGATGCCGAGGTCGGCGGCAACCACCTCGTCGGCGATCTCGGCGCGCACCGTGACATGCGCCACGTCGAGTCGCAGGCCGAGATGTTTCTGTACCGAACGGAAGATCAGCACGTCGGAGAAATCTTCCCGCTTCAGTCGCGCGCCGATGTCGGGCGGGAAATAGGTGGTGATCTGCGCCTTGCGCTGTTCGCCGATCGACAGCACGCTGCGCAGGCAGTAGCCCGCCTCGTCCTTGCCCATGCCGAAATGGCGCTGGAGCACGGGCGAAACCTCCTTGCGATAGGATTTCACCGTCAGTTGCGCATCCTTGGTGAAGGCCGCCATATCGGCGAAGTTCTTGAACTTCCAGCTCAGATTGACCGACGGATTGCGGGCCGCGACCACAGCCGGCTTGGCTGAGCGTTTCCGGATCAGCCCGTCGGCCTCGAGATCGCGCAGCGCCTGGCGAACCGTGATCAGGCTGACGCCGAAATGCTCGGCAATGGTCGCTTCCTTCGGCAGTTCGCCGCCGACCGGGAAGGTGCCGTTGCCGATCGGTTCGCGCAATATATCGGCAAGCTGGCGGTAGAGCGGCCCATTGGCGCGGCCGAGTGTCCGCCTGGGAAGACTGTCGATGGTGGGAGCGGAATGATCCATGAGCCTCGTCGCGCCTGTGTCGAAGCTTTTATAATAGCTTCCTTATCGGGAGGCTAGGCAAGGCTGTTGACGATCAGCCGTCTCAGGCAAAGAGCCGAAGCGGCTGTTCGATCGCCGATTTCAAGGTCGCGAGCCACGTGGCGGCGGTGAGCTCATCAACGCTTGCCGCGTCCACCGTCAGCAGGCATTCGGCATGATCGCTCGCCGTGCTAAGCGAGACGGCCAGCCGCATCGCGCGGCCAGGCAGAAGCGGCATCACGACCGGCCTTATGTCGCTGGTGGGCAGCAGCCGCAGGGATAGCACCGCCGGTTTGTCCGCCTCATCATGGGTGCCGGCCAATGCTGCAAGCCGCATTGCGCGCAGAGATGTCAGGGACATTTCGGGGGCCAAGGCGAACACGGTTTGCCGGCCTGCCAGCTCCAGCGCCACGGATACGTCGTCGATCTTGGCGGCGTCCGGCATCTCGGCAAATATTCGACCGGCGGCGCGCAGCAGCACGTCGTCGACATCGAGTGTACGTCCCGAATTCTTCAGCGCCGCCAGCAGGTCCTGCAGGGCGCCGAGCGCAATGGAGGTTGCGAAAGCAGCGACACGAGGCGCGGCGATTGGAGGCGCTGCCGCGGGTGCGGCGACCCCGGGCGAAGCGGCCGGTGCGCCAGCCGAAACGAAACCCAACACATCAGCCGCCAGGATGCGTCCGCCCGGCCCGCTGCCGCGGAGCGTTTCAAGCGGCAGGCTTCGCTCGCGCGCCAGCCGGCGGGCATAGGGCGAAACGGCCAGACGTGCGGATTGCGCCACCGCGATGTTCATTTCAGATACTCTGAATTCACGCAGTTGGTCAGCCGTCCCTCGGCGAGATAGGCGTGCACCACCTCGATCGATTTCAGCCGGAGGTCGCGCATCGATGCCGGACTGTAGAAGGCGGCATGCGGAGTGACTATGAGGCGATTGGCGATCCACGCTTCGCGGCGACGCCATGCCGCCAGCAGCGGATGGTCGAGATCGCCGGGTTCGTTCGGCAAGACGTCCAGTCCCGCTCCGGCGACGGTACCCTTGCGCATGGCGGCTTCCAGCGCGTCGAGATCGACGATCGGGCCGCGCGCCGTGTTGACCAGGACAAGGCCGGGCTTGGCGGCGGCGAAGGCGGCGGCGCCGAGCAGCTCGCGGGTTTCCTCGCTCAGCGGCGCATGCACGCTCACCACATCCGCGCCCGCCATCAGTTCGGCCAGCGAATGGACCCGCTCGTAACCGGTCGAGAGGTCGACGCCGGACAGGAGATGCGGGTCGTAAAACACCACCTTCATGTCGAAGGCGGCGGCGCGGCGCGCGGTGGCAAGCCCGATGCGGCCGAGACCGACAACGCCGAAGGTGGCGCCCTTGTGCCGGCGCACCAGCGGCGCCTTGGAGAAATGCCAGCCTTCGGCACCATTGCCGGACAGCTCGGCGCCATAGGCAGAGGTGCCGCGCGTCAGCGCCAGCATCAGGCCGATGGCGTGATCGGCGACCTCGGTCGTGCCATAGTCCGGCACATTGCAGGCCGGGATCTTGCGTGTCCCCCAACCTACCGTATCGATGTTGTCGAAGCCGACGCCGGAGCGCACCGCGATCCGCGCCTTGGGAAAGGCCGATGGCGCGGCGGCGACATTGTGGGTAGGCGAATAGTTGATGACGGCATCGACCGTCTGGCAGATGGCCGGATCCAGCGTGGCCGCCTTGTCGTTGGTCGAGCGGGCGAGGATGAACTCGATGTCGGGATAATGCTCGCGCTCGAGTTCGGCTTCGTCGGCGGCTTGCCAGTTGGCGCACAGGATCTTCATGCTTGCCCTTCGGATTTCATGTTTGGGTAGAGGTCTATTTCTTGATGCCGCCTATGCGGCCGCCCATCGGCACCACGGCGCCGACCGGCTGATCGATTGCGGCGAGCGTTCCGCTGATCGGTGCCTCGATCTCGACCACGGCCTTGTCGGTCTCGATCTCGGCGATCAGTTCGCCCTCCTTGACCGTTTCGCCAACCGCCTTCAGCCATTTGATGACCGTGCCCTCGCTGACGGTGAGGTCGCCGAACGGCATCGTTATCGGTTCGCCATCGTCGGGAGCAGCGGGCGTCGGGGTCGGTGGCACGGCCGATGCGGCCTTGACCGGAGCAGACGCGGATCTGGCCGGCACAGCACTTTTCAGGCCGACCGTGTACCAATGATCGGGAACCGGCGGCTTGCCTGCGATGACGTCACGTGCGCCCTGGACGATGCGGGCGCTGTCCACCAGCATGGCGCGCTCCAGCACCGGGGCGAAGGGGTGCGAGGTCGGCGCGGTGTGCAGCCGTCCCGGCGGGGCGTCGAGCTCATCAAAGGCGAGCTCGTTGATCGCCTGGGCGATCTCGCCGCCAAGGCCGCACATCGCCCAGGCCTCGTCGACGATGAGCAGGCGGTGGGTCTTGCGGACACTGGCGACGATCGTGTTGATGTCGAGCGGCATGATCGTGCGCGGGTCGATCACCTCGGCCTCGATGCCTTCAGCGGCCAGCGCTTCCGCTGCCTCGAGCGCGCGTTGCACCATCTGGCCGGCGGCAACGATGGTGATGTCGGTGCCGGCCCGGGCGATGCGCGCGACGCCGAACGGGACAAAATGCTCGCCGACCGGCACCTCGCCCTTTGAGGCGAACAGCGCCTTGGGTTCCAGCATGATGACCGGGTCGCCAGCCCTGAGCGCCGTCTTCATCAGACCCTTGGCGTCGGCCGGTGTCGAGGGCACGCACACGATGAGGCCCGGCATATGCGCGAAGACCGGATGATAGATACCGCTGTGATGCGGGCCGGAGCTGCGCAGCGCGCCCGCGCCAACGCGCACCACCATCGGCGCGCTCATCACGCCGCTGGTCATGTAGCGCAGCTTCGCCGCCTGCAGGAAAATCTGGCCGGCGGTCTCGAAAGCAAAGTCGGCGAACATCAGGTCGGAAACGGTACGGGCGCCGGTGGCCGAGGCGCCGACGGCGGCGGCGGTGAAACCCTGTTCGGAGATCGGCGTGTCGACCATGCGATCGGCGCCGAATTCCTGCCAGAGGTTTTTGGTGTGGGCAAAACTGCCGCCACGCTCGCCGGTGCCCTCGCCGAAATAGAGGATCGCCGGATTGGCGCGCATCTCCTCGGCAATGCCGTCGCGCACCGCTTCCAGCCAACCTTGCGTGCGGGTCTCGCCGACGGCGCGCCAAGCCAAGGCGGCGGGTGGGTTGATCGGATCGGCGAAGACATGCAGGCGCACCGTCGCCGGATCAGGCTCGGGCGAGTTGCGGGCGAAGTTCAGCGCTTCTTCGACCACCTTCTCGATCCGCGCTTCGATGGCGGCCAGTGCCTCGGCATCGGCGATGCCGTAGTCCTCGACCAGTTTCTTGCGGAACATGTCGATCGGATCGCGCTTGATCCAGGCGTCGAGCTCCTCTTGCGTGCGATACGTGCCGATGACCGGATCGCCTTCGTGATGGCCGACGGTGCGGTAGGTCTTGGCCTCGATCAGCGTCGGACCCTTGCCGGAACGGGCGCGCTCGGTGGCCTCCTTCATCGCCAGCCAGACGGCGAAGACATCGTTGCCGTCGACAGCCACGCCGGGCATGCCATAGGAAGCGGCCTTGGTGGCGATCTCGGGATTGAGCGTGATGGAGTTGAGGGGCGTCGCGGTGGCGTAGAGATTGTTCTCGCAGATGAAGACAGCCGGCGCCCGCTGCACGGCGGCAAAATTGAGCGCCTCGTGGAAGCCGCCATGGTTGGCGGCGCCGTCGCCGAAGAAGGCGACGCCGATATCGTCGCGGCCTTGCTGGCGAGCGCTCATGCCGATGCCAACGGCATGGCCGATGCCGGCGGCGACGATGCCGTTGGTGCCGAACAGGCCGACCGAACGATCGTAGAGATGCATTGTGCCGCCGCGGCCACCGCAAATACCGTCGGCCTTGCCGAACAGTTCGGCCATGACGCGGCCGGGATCGGCGCCCTTAGCCAGGGCATGACCATGGCCGCGATGGGTCGATGTGACCCAGTCGGTTGGCCTGAGGTGGGCGCAGACGCCGACGCCGGTCGCCTCTTCGCCGATGTAGAGATGCAGGAAGCCGGGTGTTTCGCCTTTGCGGCAAGCGATCTGGGCGATGCTTTCGAAACGGCGCAACAGCACCATGCGTTCGAACAGATCGAGCAGGATCTTCCGGTCGGGGAGGTTTGGCGCACCCCTCGACTCCTCGCGTGCGCGCGCCGCAGACATTGCCACCAAAGCCTCCCTGAATCCATCTGACGCCGGGCGGCGGAGCGCCGGCGGCGGGCTTGTTCGCCGCCCACTTCGGTGCATCATAGATTATAATAGCATAATGTCTACTGGCTCCAAGCAGAGCCGCGTGGAGCGTTAGATTCTTGTCATGCGCACCGTGGCGTCCGGGCGCTGGAACAGCTCCGGGCGCAGGCCGAGACCGAGCCCGGGCCCATCGAGCGGCACGACATGGCCGCGCTCGACCGGCGGAATGTCGGCGACGATTTCGGTGTACCAGCCGGTGAAGTAGGCGCGCACCGCCTCCTGGTAATTGACGTTCGGCAAGGTGGCCGACAGCGCGCAGCTGGCGGCATAGACGATCGGCCCGGTGCAATCGTGCAAGGTGACAGGCAGTTCGCTGGCTTCGGCCATGTTGGCGATCTTGCGCGCTTCGGAGAGGCCGCCGCACCAGGCGAGGTCGATCATGATCACGCTGGCCGCGCGCTTGTCGATCAGCTGCCTGAACATCTGCCGCGAGGCGAGCCGCTCGCTGGCGGCAATGGGGATCGAGGTGTGGCGGGCAAGCTCGGCCATGGCGTCGAGCTCGTTGTAGCGGATCGGTTCCTCCAGCCAGGCGACGTCATAGGCTTTCAGCGCCTCCGCGATGCGCAGCACGGGCGGCAAGGTCCACAGCCCGTGCAGCTCGACCATGATTTCCATGTCGCGACCGACAGCGTCGCGGATCTTCTGGAACGGCTCCAGCGCCTTGTCGAGATCGGCGAGCGAGATTCGGGTGCCGTTCGACGCCTCCGCCGCAATGTCGAACGGCCAGATCTTCATCGCGCCAATGCCTTCGGATTTCAGGCTCCTGGCGAGATCGCCGGCATTGTAGCGCCAGGCGAGCAGGTCCTCGTACGGGCCCTCGTTCGAATCGCCCGCCTTCAGCGACCAGTCCTCGCCGCGCTCGAACAGGGCGTTCTTCTTCGTGGCGCGGACATGTTTGTAGCCGGCGCAAGTGTTGTAGATCGGCACGGTCTTGTGAGTGCGGCCGCCAAGCAGCCGCCAGACCGGTTCGCCAAGCGCCTGGCCATAAATGTCCCAGAGCGCAATGTTGACGGCGGAATTGCCGCGCACCTCGGCGCCGGAATCCCGTGCGCCGACATAGACGCCGCCGAGCGTGCGGTCGTGCAGTTCGATGTCGCGCGGATCCTTCCCCAACAGATAGGATGCAACATTGTCGTGGATGTAGGACGCGACGGGCCCCGGCGCCCAGAAGGTCTCTCCGGTGCCGATGAGACCGGCATCGGTGTGGACGCGCAGCCAGAACAGGAATGGAAACTCGGCCAGCTGCAGCGTTTCGAGCGCGACGACTTTCATCTTTTCCTCCCACTGCGGCGGACCATGCGGTCGACGGGACAATAACACATCGCCGTTGACAGCCATTTATGGTACCGGTATCAATCCCGTCAAGATGGCCACGGGAGGGCGTTCGCTTGCCTGCCAAAGATCAAGACACGGCGCGGCGCAGAGCACTGGTCACCGGTGCCGCGGGCGGCCTCGGCCGCGAGGTGGCGATCCAGTTGGCCCGGCGAAACTGTGTGGTCGCGGTCACCGACATCAATGGCGAGGGACTGGCCGAGACCATCGGGCGGATCGGCGAAACAGGCTCGGAAAGCGAAAGCATTGTCAGCGATTTCACCAGTGAGGGCGCACCGGAAGCGGCGGTCGAAAAAGTGGTCGCGCGGTGGGGCGGCATCGACATCCTCGTCAACAATGCCGGCTATGGCGTGATCGAGCCGTTCCTCGATGCCACCTACAAGGCCTGGACGCGCACGCTGGCCCTCAACGTCACGGCACTCGCCATGGCCTGCAAGGCGGCGGGGCGAGTGATGCGCGAGCAGCGTTCGGGGCGCATCATCAACATCACCTCGCCGGGCTCGCGCATGGCGCTGCCCGATTACACGGCCTACACGGCGAGCAAGGCCGGCGTCGATTCCATCACCCGGGCCGCGGCCGTGGCGCTGGCGCCCTATGGCGTGCTGGTCAACAGCCTGGCGCCGGGCATGATGGACACCGAGATGCAGCGCTCGACCGAGGTCGATCTCGCCCGCGCCAATGGCCGCGACGACCTGCAGGCCTTCCTCGACGAGCGCACCCGCCGCATTCCGCTCGGCCGCCGCGCCGAGATCTCGGAGGTCGCTGAGGCCGTCGTATGGCTCTGCCTCGATGCACCCCGATACATGACCGCCGAGCGGCTCAACATGTCGGGCGGGCTCGACAAGGACTGATCACATGCTGCGAAACTCCCCTCCCGACAGCGCCGATATCGGCGCGCTAGAACGCAAGGCGACACGGCTGCGCCGGCACATGCTGACCATGGCGCGCGGCCAGGGCCAGGGCTATATCGGCCAAGGTCTCGGCATCGCCGATATGCTGGCCGCGCTGTATTTCCACGAACTGCGCTACGATCTGCATAGTCCGGCATGGTCCGATCGCGACCGCTTCCTGCTCTCGACCGGGCATTATTCCATCGCGCTGTGGGCCGCATTGGCCGAGGCCGGCATCATCCCGGTCGAGGAATTGATCACCTACGGCGCCGACAACAGCCGGCTGGAAATGTCGACGCTCGACACCACGCCCGGTGTCGAAGTGATCGGCGGCTCGCTCGGCCATGGGCTGGGACAGGGCGTCGGCCAGGCGCTGGGTTTGCGCGTGGACCGCTCCGACGCACGCGTCTTCGTCGAGCTTTCCGACGGCGAGATGCAGGAAGGCTCGACCTGGGAGGCGGCGATGTCGGCCAGCCATTTCAGGCTCGACGGGCTGGTGGCGCTGGTCGATTGCAACGGCATCCAGGCCGATGGCCCCGTGGTGCTCGACATGGAGCCGGTGGCCGACAAATGGCGTGCCTTCGGCTGGCAGACATCGGAGATCGACGGCAACGACATGGGGATGATGGTCGGTGCGCTGGCGGATGCGAGGAACCGCAATGGCAAGCCGAAGGCGATCGTGCTGCGCACGCTTCCGGGCAAAGGGGTGCCGCGCATCGAAACCTCCGAGAAATCGCACTTCTTCCGCATCGACGTGGCGCAATGGGACGGCATCATCGCCGAGTTCGAAAAGACCATGGGGGCAGCCCAATGAGCGGCGCGGCGACGGAGGCCGGACGTACGCTGGCCATGGGCCAGGACGAAGCCGTTGGCGGCGGGCGACAGAGCGTGGAGGCGCCTTTCGGCAAGGCTTTGGCGCGGCTTGGCCAGAGCCGTCCAGACATTGTCGGACTGACCGCCGACCTCGGCAAATACACGGATATCTTGCCGTTCCGCGACGCCTTCCCGGACCGCTTCTTCAATGTCGGCATGGCCGAGCAGAACCTGGTCGCGGTGGCCGCCGGACTGGCGCGCACCGGCAAGGTGCCGTTCGCCACCACCTATGGCGTGTTCGCGACGCGGCGCGCCTATGATTTCGTCGCCATCGCGCTCGCCCACTCCAACCTCGACGTCAAGATCGTCGCCGGCCTGCCGGGACTGACCACCGGCTATGGCGGCACGCATCAGGCGATCGAGGACCTGGCCTTGATGCGGATGATCCCCGGCCTGACGATCATCGACCCCTGCGACGCGACGGAGATCGAAGCAGCGACCGAGGCGATCGCGGAGCATGGGGGGCCGGTCTACATGCGGCTCTTGCGTGGCAGCGTGCCGGTGGTGTTCGAGCCTGGCTACATCTTCGAGATCGGCAAGGCGCGCTGCCTTCGCCAAGGTTCCGATGTCGGCATCATCTCGACCGGCTTCATGACCGAGCGGGCGCTGGATGCGGCGGATGCGTTGGACAAACAAGGCATCTCGGCCGGCGTGCTGCATGTGCCGACGATCAAGCCATTCGATGCCGGGGCGGTGGCCGAATTTGCCGCTGGTTTCAACCATATCGTCACGGCGGAAAACCATGTCGTGGTCGGCGGCCTGGCGAGCCTTGTCGTCGAGACCTTGTTCGATGCCGGCATTGCGAAGAAAGTCACCCGCATCGGCCTGCCCGACCGCTATATCGAATGCGGCGCGGTGCCGACCTTGCAGGCGAAATATGGGCTGACGACCGACGCCATCGTCGCAACAATTGCCGCGTTGAACTAGGACTGCCGCATGAAGATCACCGACATCGAGACCTTTGCCGTCGGCGCCGGGTGGAAGAACTGGCTCTTCGTCAAGGTGCACACGGACAAGGGCATCCATGGTATCGGCGAAGGCACGCTGAACGGCTTCATCAAGACCACCGAAGCCGGTGTGCATGAACTCAAGCACCTCGCCATCGGTCAGGATCCGCGCCGCATCAACGCGCTGGCCAAGCGCATGCTGGATAGCGTCTCGCTGGACGGCGGCCATATCCACCGCACGGTGATCGCGGCGGTCGAGGTCGCCTGCTGGGATATTCTGGGCAAGAGCCTCGCCGTGCCGATCCACCAGTTGCTCGGCGGCCAGGTGCGCGACAGCGTGCTCGGCTACGCCAATGGCTGGTACCGCACCGAGCGCACGCCGGAGGCTTTTCTGGAAGCCGCCAAGGCGGTTCTGGCCAAGGGCTTCAAAGCGTTCAAGCTCGACCCGTTCGGCACCGCGCAGGGCTTTATCTCGCGCGAGGAACTGGACCTTTCTTACGCCATTTGCCGAACGCTGCGTGATTGCTTGCCCAAGGACACGGGAATTCTGATCGACGTGCATGCGCGCTTCACCGAGATCGCGGCGCTGCAGGCGGCGCGGAAGTTCGCCGACCTCGACATCTACTGGTGGGAGGAGCCGACCTCGCGCGACCGGCAGGAGACCGTGCACGAAGTGGCGCATCGCTCGCCGATCCCGGTCGCGACCGGCGAGATGTACGACACGGTCGGGCAGTTCTACACGCTGGCCGCCGGCGGCGGCGTCAACATCTTCCAGCCCGAGCCGATGTCGCTCGGCGGCATCGCGCCATCGATGCAGGTGGCCAATTTGGCACTTGCCCATGGCAGCCACATCGCGCCGCACCAGAGCGGTGGGCCGGTGGCGACGGCGGTGTGCCTGCAACTGGCGGCGGCGGTGCCGAACTTCCTCATCCAGGAGCATTTCGACGCCTTCAACGACCCGTGGACGCGCGACCTCGTCACCTGGCATCCAACCGTCAATCCGGACAACGGCCATCTGTCTCTGCCAGATACGCCGGGGCTCGGCATCGATCTCAACATCGAGGCGATCAAGGATCACCCTTACGATCCCAAAGCCTATCTCAACGTCCATGCGGAAGGCTGGGAGAAGCGTCTCGGGCGGCGGGAAGAGACGGGGAAACCGAAGCGAAAAGGCTGATCAAGCACTCTCGCGGTCGACGATCTCGAAGCCGAGGCTGGTGATGGTCGGCACCTTGGTGTCGCCGCCGAGCCTCGCCAGCAATTGCCGCACCGCGCGGCGGCCCATCTCGTAGCGGTTGACCTTCACCGTCGTCAGCGGCGGATAGAGCTGCGCGGCCAAATCCATGTCGCCATAGCCGGCGATCGCGATCCTGCCCGGCACCGCCCAGCGCCGGCGGTGACATTCCTGGACGGCGCCGACAGCCAGCGTGTCGCTGGAAAAGAAGATGGCATCGATATCCCTGTGCCTGGAGGTCAGCGTCACCAATGCCTCGGCACCGCCCTGCGCGGTGATCGGCACTTCAACCTCCATGTCGGCATGGTTCTTGAAACCGAGTTCGGTAAGTGCGGCGTGATAGCCGGTGCGGCGCTGCTGCAAACGGTCATTGCCATGGATCGGCGTCGAGACGAAGCCTATGCGCTTGTAGCCCTTGGCCGCCAGATGCATGGTCATTGCATAGGCGGTCTCGAAGTTGGAGACGCCGACCACCATGTCTATCGGCTTGCGGCCCTTGATCTCGGATATCTCGACCACCGGTGCGCCGCTGCTCTTCAGAAGCGCGCGTGCCGCCTCGCTTTGCACGAAGCTCTGCAGGATCATGCCGACCGGGCGCCAGCCGAGCAGATTGCGGATCGATTTTTCCTCCGCCTCCTGCGTGAATTCACCCTGCACCAGAAGCATCGAATAGCCGCTCTCATGGCATTCGTCGGACATGCCTTGCACCTGCTCGGCGATGCCCGAATTGATAAGCGGCGGCACCACCGTGCCAATCATGCGGCCATTGCCGCGCATGCTTGAGGCCAGCCGGTTAGGCACGAAGCCGGCCTGCTCGATCGCTTCGAGCACCCTGATGCGTGTCTCCGGCGACACCATGTCGGGATTCGACAGCGCGCGCGACACCGTCATCGGCGCGACGCCGACACGCTTGGCGATCTCACGGACGCCAAGGCGTTGCGGTTTTTTTCCGCCCGCCGGCGGCTTGTCGACCATCACCATGCTCCAAAAGAGCGCGACCCACCAAGGCAATGTCCTATGGATCACACCGTAGGCGCCTTTCATAGCGGGTGTGGTGGACGGTTTCCAGCAGCGGGTCCGGCGAGGACGGCAAGCATCAGCAATTCAGAAATTGCGGCCATAGCCTGCCGTCCACCCACCGTCGACGCCCAGCATCTGGCCCGTCGTGTAGGTGTTGAGCGGATCGCAGAAGAACAACACGGCCGCGACCGCTTCCTCGATGCGGCCGGCGCGACCGACCGGTGTGTGGCTGAGCATCGCCTTGTCGCCCGAGACCATGGTGTCGCCCTCGACCGCACCGAAGCCGACGGCATTGACCAGCACCTTCGGCCCGAACTCCATGGCCAGCGTACGCATGCCGGCCAGGATCGAGGCATTCTCCATGGAGAAGCGCGGATGGCGACGCATCGGCATGCTGGCGGTGGCCGAGATCAGGAAGACAATGCGCCCGCGGCCGCGCTCGGCCATGGCCACGGCCGCCTTGCGGGCATCGGCATACAAGGTGGGGGCATCTTCGGCCGTCGTTCCCGGACGCAGCGGGCAGGATACAAGAAGGACGTCGGGAGGCAGCATGGCAACGGGCCGTGCCCGCACCCCTTCGACAATGCGGCCGCCATTGGCACGCAAGGCGGCAAGTACCGCCTCGACAAGCGGATTGCCTGGGCCTTCCAGCGCTATGGTCGCGCCGGCGAGATCGATTTCCATCGCGTCACTCACATCATGTATCCCGCCGTCCAGCCGCCATCGACGGCCAGGACCTGGCCGTTGACATAGCTCGCGGCGGGCGAGGCGAGGAACAGCACCGCCTCGGCGATCTCTTGCGGTTCAGCCGGGCGCCCGAGCGGGACATGGGCGAGGAACTCCTGCGTGCGGCCGGCGAACTTGCCGTCGTCGCCGTAAAACAGCTTGGCCGTCAGCGCCGTCATCACCGAGCCCGGTGCGATGGCGTTGGTCAGGATGCCCTTGCCTCCGAGTTCGATCGCCATCGACCGCGTCAGGTGGATGATGCCGGCCTTGGCGGCGACGAACGGGCTCTGCAGGCGCATGGCGGCAAGGCCGACGACCGAGGCGATGTTGACGATACGCCCGCCGTTGCCGGCGGCGAGCATGGGCGCAAGTGCCGCCCGGCTCATGATATAGAGGCCGTCAAGATCGATGCCGGTGATGCGGTCCCATTCCTCGGGCGGGAATTCATCCAGGGTGACGCGGTGCGCCAGCGTGTTGACGCCGGCATTGTTGATGAGGATGTCGAGGCGGCCGTAGCGCTGCATGATCGCGGCGATCGCACTGTCGACCGAGGCGGCATCACGGATGTCCGTGACGCAGGCCATGGCGTTGCTCAAACCGGCCGCTACCTGGCTTGCGCCCTCGCCGTTTATGTCGGCGACGACGACGGCGGCGCCGTTGTCGGACAGGCGTCCGGCGATGGAACTGCCGATGGCGCCCGCGGCCCCGGTGACCAGCGCTACCTTGCCTCGCAAATCGCAGCGCATGTCCCGTCCGCCCCCGAGCAATATCGGGTTATGCTATTATAATATTTGCAGGGCGTGGACAAGCAGTTGAGTCATGGCAAGTGCTTATTCCGCCGGCGCACCGGCGACTTTCTTGCGAGCGGCCTCCACCATCAGCCGCCGGGCGCGGAACACGCCCCATTGCTGATCGACCAGCACGCCGATGAGGATGACCCCGCCCATCACCGCGAAGTTGAGGGAAGACGGGATGCCGAGCAGATTGACAAGGTTCTGCAGCTCCTGCAGCAGCACGGTGCCCAGCACGACGCCGATCAGCGAGCCCTCGCCGCCACGCAGCGAGAAACCGCCAAGCACAGCCGCGGCGATGGCGTAGAGTTCGTAGAACTGGCCATGGCTGGCTGGTGAAATCGAGCGCGTGTACATGGCGAAGTAGATCGCCGACAAGGCGGTCAGCACGCCGCAGATGACATAGGCGGCCATCACGATCCGGCCGGTGCGGATGCCTGAATATTTCGCCGCCTCCTCGTTCTTGCCGATGGCATAGAGATAGCGGCCGAACACCGAGCGGTGCAGCACCACCCACATGACGATGGCGATGATGACCAGGGCGAAGAAGGAGTTCGGCACGCCCCAGGAGCGGCCGGCGGTGAGAAATTCGAGGTCAGGGAAATTCTGGCCGAAGGCGAAGCCGGCCGTGCCGTCGGCGGTGTAGAAGCGCGCGACGCCGCGATAGATCAGCAAGCCGCACAGCGTCACGACAAAGGGTTGCAATTTCAGCCGCGTGATCAGCCAGCCATGCGCCAAGCCGATGATCGCGCCGAGCACAAGGATGAGCACGAAGGCAACAGGCCATCCCATGCCGCGCACGGCGATGAAGTCGATGAACAGCGTGCCCAGCAGCGCGACCAGCGAGCCGACCGACAGCTCGATGCCGCCGGTGATGATGACGAAGGCCTGGCCGATCGAAAGGATGCCGAACAGACCGATCAGGTTCGAGGTGTTGGCAAGGTTGATCGGCAACAGGAAGCGCGGATTGATGATGGCGACGATCGCCCCGACCACCAGGATCAGGATCAGCAGGCCGAGATCTTTCTTGCTCATCGTCGTCTCCGCTTACGGCCAGAGCGCGTCGCGCGCTCCGGCTCCTTGGTGCGTGTCGTTGCCGCAAACTCGCTTCCGCGCGACAGCATTAGTTTGCCGGCTTCCCCACAGCCAGCAGCAGCACGTTTTCCTGGCTGAACTGGTCCTTGTCGAGAATGCCAGAGATCTGGCCCTCATGCATGACGGCGATGCGGTCGGACACGCCGATCACCTCCTCCATGTCGCTGGAGATCATCAGCACGGCGACGCCGGCATCGGCGAGCGCCCGCATCAGCCCGTAGATTTCCGCCTTCGCGCCGATGTCGATGCCCCGCGTCGGCTCATCGAGGATCATCACCTTCGGGTTCATGGCCAGCCACTTGCCGAGCACCACCTTCTGCTGATTGCCGCCCGACAGCGTGCCGGTGCGCGTCTGCACCGAGGGCGCCTTGATGCCGAGATCCTTCTTCTGCTTCTCGGCGGTGGCGTGCTCCGCACTGGCCGACACCAGCGAGCGCCTGGCATGCGCCGGCAGATTGGGCAGCGAGATGTTCTGCGCGATCGACAGGTCGAGCAGGATACCGGTCAGCTTGCGGTCTTCCGGCACCAGGAAGATGCCGTGCGCGACGGCGTCGGCCGCGGAGCCGAGCACAAGCGGCTTTCCGTCGAGCTCCAGCGTGCCGCCAAGGCTGCCGTCAATGCCGAAGAATACGCGTGCCAGCTCGGTGCGGCCGGAGCCGACCAGGCCGGCAAGGCCGAGGATCTCGCCGCGCCTGACATCGAGGTCGACCGGACGGCCGGGATAGGTGGGCGTGCGGACGGCCTTGGCAGCGAGGGCGACGGCGCCGGGGGCACGCGCGGCCTCGGAAGCTTTCTCGCGTTCCTTCAGCATGCGGCCGATCATCAGCTTGACCATCTGGTCGTGGTTGATGTCGCGCTTGCCCAGCGTGCCGGCCAGCATGCCGTCGCGCAACACGACGACGCGGTCGGCGACGCGCTCGACCTCGTGCAGGCGGTGCGAAATGAAGATGACGCTGATGCCGTCGGCCTTCAGCGCCTTGATGACGTCGAGCAATTTGTCGGTTTCGGCGATCGGCAGGCTCGATGTCGGCTCGTCCAGGATGACCAGCCTTGCCTTGATCGAGAGCGCCTTGGCGATCTCGACCATTTGCTGTTGCGCGAGCGACAGGTCGGCGACCTGCGTGTCGGCGGAAAAATTGGCGCCGACGCGCTTGAGCAACGGCGCCACCATGGCGCGCAACCTGGCGCGGTCGACGAGCTTGAGCGGTCCGGCGCGCAGCGGTTCGCGGCCAAAGAAGATGTTGGCGGCGACATCGAGGTTGTCGAACAGGTTGAGTTCCTGGTGGACGAAGGCGATGCCCGAGCCAAGGCTGCCTTCGACGCTGAGCCCCTTGTGGGCGGTGCCATCGACCGTGATCGTGCCGGTGTCCGGCGTGGTGACGCCGCCGAGGATCTTCATCAAGGTCGACTTGCCGGCGCCGTTCTCGCCGACGAGGCCGATAACCTCGCCCGGCCTGACCTCCATCGAGAAGCCATCGAGCGCGACGACGCCCGGATAGGTCTTGCGCACGTTCTCGAGACTGAGGAACGGGGTGATTGCCGCGATGGATGTGTCGGAATAATTCATCATGCCTGACAGCGATTGGCGGGCCGACCTTTCAGCAGACTGACGATCCCGGCAGGGTTCGTCAATGCGGGCGGCCGGCTCAACCGAAGCTGAGCCGGCCGAACTGCTTCTTGGCCTCAGTTTCCAGCCATCGCCTTCAGGTTGGCGGCATAGGCGTCGACATCATCCTTGCCGATGATCTTGGTCGGGATGATGATCAGCGCATTGGCCGGGATGCCCGACTTGTCGCCCTTGAGATAGGCCGCCATCAGCTTCATGCCCTGATAGGCCCATTCGAAAGGCTGCTGCACGACGGTGGCGGCAATGGTGCCTTCCTTGACGCCGCCCAGCGTGATCGGATCGTCATCGAAACCGACGACCGTGATCTGGCCGAGCTTGCCGGCGTCGCGCAGCGCTTCATAGATGCGCGGCGTGTTGTAGGAATAGAAGCCGACCATGCAGGTGACGTCGGGGCTGGCAACCAGCGCGTCCTCGACATTCTTCTTGGCGCGGGCCTGGTCGATATCGTCGCCACGCACGTCGTCAAGCGTGATCTTGGTGCCGGCCAGCCCATCCTTGAAGCCCTGGATGCGCTCCTTGGCATTGTCGGCACCGAGCAGGCCGACGAAGCCGAGGCACTTGCCGCCATTGGGCATCGCCTTCTTGGCGATATCGGCGGCCTGCTTGCCGGCGTCGACATTGGACGAGCCGATATAGGCGACACGCTTGGTCTGCGGAGCGTCACTGTCGGTGGTGAACAGCGCTGTTTCCGAGGCGATCTTGTTCAAGCCATCGGTCGAGGTCTTCGGGTCAACCGCCGATACCATGATGCCCTTGACACCGGCCGTGACCAGATCGTCCATCAGGCGCTGCTGGATGGCGACCGAGGACTGCTCGGGATATTTGAGCTCAAGTTTATAGTCAGGCAGTTCGCCTTGCGCCTTCTTGACGCCGGCTTCGGCCGCTTTCCAGAAATCGGAAGCGCCGTTGACGACGAAGGCCAGCGTCGGCTTGTCGTCGGCGCGCGCGATGGCTGTCGCCGTCAGGCCGACAACCAGGGCCGCGGCGGCCACGGATGCATTGCGTATCAAGGATTTCATGTTCAACCTCCCGTTTTGGTCCAGCCATCCGGCTGACCGGTCTTGCTCACTAGAATTGCCTTGCTCACCTGAATTTGCCGTTTGCGGCTCGGACGCCCCTCCTCCTCAGGGGTTCCCGGCACTGAAAGAATGGCGTCGTTCCAGCCACGGCCACGGACTTTAGAGACTCATCCATCATTCGTAAATAGTCCGATTTGTCTGACATATCACATGTCCGAGAAAGGGCTTGCGGAGGCAATATCCGCTCGCCATCGGGCCAGTCACGCACGCTTTCCCGCCGCGCCGGAACCCAACGGGGCCGGACGCGACGGATTGACGTTACAGCGCATTTTTGTATTAGTAAACACTATTAGTTTTAGCCACATTCAGACACGTCGTAGTGACATCGCGGACGATGTACCGCCACGCCGATGCCTTGGCAAAATCACGAGACAAGCCTTGCAGCTCTTGCGTTCCATGGATATGCGGAAGCTGATGACCGATGGACCACGAGGTCATTAATAGATATAAACAGTGCGACGATTTCTATAAATCGGCACCGCAGCACCATCTTGTCGATCCGGCAGGCCGCCGCTAGACAGGACGGGGGATTGGGGACACCAATGCAATGAGCGAGACGACGGATCCGGCCAGCGAGACGGCGAGACGCCGCAAGGCGCCGGCAAAGCCCAAGGGGCGGGTCACCATGACCGACATCGCCAGGGCCGCCGGCTGTTCGCAGGCGACCGTCTCCTTCGTGCTCAACAATTCGCCCGGCATCAGGCTGTCGCAGCAGACCCGCGAGCGGGTGATCGAGGCTGCCCGTGCGCTGGGCTACAGCGCCCCCGCCTTCTCGGCACTGCGCAAGCCTGTTGCCGCCTTCGACGGGCTTGACGGGGTGATCGGCTTTGCCGTCGACCAGCTCGCCACCAGCCCGGAGGCGGTAGTCGCGATCGAGGGCGCGCGCCAGGCCTCGTGGAATGCCGGCAACGTACTCCTGGTGGCGCAGACCATGGGCGACGCCGTGATGGAGCCGCGCGCCATACAGGCGCTGACCAGGCGGGGCATTTCGGCGCTGATCTACATGACCATCTTCACCCGCGAGATCACGGCGCCCGACTTCCTCTACAGCCTCGACATCCCGGTGATCCTGCTCAACTGCTATACGTCGGACTATGCCTTCCCCGCCGTGGTGCCTTCCGAGATCGCCGGCGGCCAGAGTTCGACCCGGCATCTGATCAGCCACGGCCACCGCCGCATAGCCACCATCACCGGTGAGCCGTGGATGCAGGCCGCACAGGACCGGCTGAAGGGCTACCGCCGCGCGCTCGCCACCGCCGACATCCCGTTCGACCCGGAGTTGGTGGTCGAGGGCGACTGGTCGGCAAGCGCCGGCTATGCCGCGACGGTGAAGCTCTTGGCACTGAAGGACCGTCCAACCGCCATCTTCTGCCAGAACGACCGCACCGCGATCGGCTGCTACGAGGCACTCAAGGAAGCCGGCCTGCACATTCCCGGGGACATCTCCGTGGTAGGCTATGACGACGAGGAAATCGCCCGGCATTTGTTCCCGCCGCTGACCACCTCGATCCTGCCGCACATGGCGATGGGCCAATGGGCGATCGAGCAGCTCGAGGCACCCTTGCCGCCCGGGCAGGGGCGGTATCCCATCACCAAGCTGGAGTGCCCGCTGGTGGAACGGGAGAGCGTGCGGGCCGTCGCGGGCGGTTAACGCCAGGAGACCGGCTCAGTGGCGTTGCGACCGGCGCATATATTTCTCCAGCCACAGGCTGTAGCGTGACCCGCCGAAGCACAGCAGGAAGTAGATCAGCGCGGCGAACAGATACGCCTCGTCGTAGTAGCCCAGCCATTGCGTGTCGGTGGCCGAGGCGCGCGCGGCGTTGAGCAGATCGAAGATGCCGATGACGGCGAGCAGGGACGTCGCCAACAGGAAGCCGATCGCCAGGTTGACCATGCCGGGAATGACCAGGCGCAGCGCCTGCGGCAGCACGACAAGCCGCATCGTGCGCCAGTAGCCGAGGCCAAGCGCGGTCGCCGCTTCGTACTGGCCTGGCGGGATCGCCTGCAGGCCGCCGCGAATGACTTCCGCGACATAGGCCGACCAGAACAGCGTGATCATGATCATGGCGCGCACATTCTTGTCGATCATCTGGCCATTGGGGATGGCCATCGGCAGGATGAGCATCGCCACGTAGAGGATGGCCACCATCGGCGTGCCGCGCATCACTTCGATGAAGACGATGGCCAGCATGCGCAGGCCGCCCATGCCGGAGCGCCGGGCCAGCGCCAGCAGGATCGCCAGCGGCGTCGCGAGACCGAAGCAGACCGACCACACGAACAGCGTTACCGCCAACCCACCCCACTGGTTGGATGGGACGGTAGGTGGAACCAGCGAGCCGGACATCAGCATCCAGCTGGCGGCAATCACGACGCACCAGGCGGCGAGCAATCCCTTGCGCCAGAAGCGCGGCTGCGCGGTGACGACCAGCAACCCCAGCAGCAGCACCATGACGATCAGCGGGCGCCATTGCAGCGCCGGCGGGTAGAAGGCGAACAGGATGAAGCGGAATTTTGCCCCGACGAACGCCCAGCAGGCGCCAGAGGCCGCCGCGCAGTCAGCCGAGGTGCCCGTCCATGTCGCGTCGAATATGCCCCAGCGCAGCAGCGGCGGTATGATCCAGGCCAGCACTGCGACCGTGACCACGGTGATGACCGAATTCAGCGGCGTTCCGAAAAGCCCCACCTTCAATGTCCGCAGCGTCGTCGACGATCGCCATGTTCTGAGATCAAGAGCATCGGAGAGGCTCATATCCTTGCGCCCTTGAGCGCGACACGCTTGTTGTAGAGGTTCATGGCCGCCGAGACGGAGAGGTTGATCGCCAGATAGATGCCGATCAGCAGGGTCAGCGCTTCCAGCGACTGTCCGGTCGTGTTGGCTGTGGTGTTGATGATGCTGACCAGATCAGGGTAGCCGATGGCGACGGCAAGGCTGGAATCCTTGGTCAGGTCGAGGTAGCTGGACGTGGTCAGCGGCGTGATGACGCGCAGGGCCTGCGGCAACACGACAAGGCGCATGATCTGGCCGTTGTGCAGGCCAAGCGCCCTCGAGGCCTCCCACTGGCCGCGATCGACGGACTGGATCCCGGCCCGCACGATCTCGGCGATGGCGGCCGAGAATTTCACCACCAGGCCGGTCAAAAGGGCGGCGAATTCCGGTGTCAGATTGTAACCGCCACGGATGTTGAAGCCGGCCAGCGCCGGTATCTCCCAGGCCGCGCCGGCACCGGTCAGCGGGAAGGCTAGCGCAACGGCGCCCAACAGCAGTGCCGTTGCCAGGCCCAACCGCCTGGCGGACAGGCCGCCACCGCGCCATGCCCTCAGAACGAAGATCAGGTACGCGGCGGCGAGGCCGCCAAGCAGCCAGAGCGTCGATGCCGACACATTGTGGAACCCGAGCCCCGGCACGAAGACGCCGCGATTGGTGAGGAAGAAGCTGCCGAAGGCCGAAAGCGCCTGCCGTGGCGAGGGAAAGGATTTTGCCAGCGAAATCCAGAAGAACAGCTGCAGCAGAAGCGGCGTGTTGCGGACGATCTCGACATACCAGCGCACCAGCCCCGCCAGCAGAAGATTGCCGGAGAGCCCGGCAACGCCGAGGACAACGCCGAGGATCGTGGCCAGCACGCAGCCAAGCGCCGCTGCTTTGACCGTGTTCAAAAGCCCGGCCAGGATGGCGCGCGCATAAGGGTCGCCGGCCTTGAAGGCAATCGGCGCCTCGCCGATCTCGAAATTCGCCGGCCGGCTGAGGAAGTCGAAGCCCGGCGTGATGCCGATGCGCGCCATCGTCTCGGCCGTGTTGTGGCCAAGCAGCCAGAACAGCGCGACGACCGCGGTGATCACGGCGACCTGCGTCAGCGGATAGCTGCCCCACCACAGGGATATCCTGCGCAGAATGCCGGGCCCGCCAGGACCCGGCATGGTTTCGTCAATCAAGGACATTGGTTGGCGAAGGTCTTAGCGGAACGGCGGCGAATAGAGCAGGCCACCATTGGTCCACAGGCTGTTGTAACCACGCTCCCAGCCGAGCGGCTTCAGGTTGCGGTCGTAGATTTCGCCGTAATTGCCGACGGTCTTGATGATGTTGTAGGCCCATTTCGGATCGAGGCCGATGGCTTGCGCGAGTGAGGGATCGACGCCGAGGAAGCGCTGGATGGCCGGATCCGGCGACTTGAGGAAGTCGTCGATGTTCTTGCTGGTGATGCCCCATTCCTCGGCCTGGATGGTGGCATTGACCGTCCAGTTGACGATTTCCAGCCAGCGGTCATCGCCGCCGGCGATCGCCGGTGCGAGCGGCTCCTTCGACAGACGCTCGGGCAGGATGATGTAGTCGTCAGGCTTCTTCAGCTGCGTGCGCTTGCCGACCAGGTCGGACGAGTCCTGCGTGATGGCGTCGACACGTCCCGACTCCAGCGCGTTGATGAACTCGCTGGTGTCCTCGATCGTCACCGGGGTGAACTTCTTGCCGGTCTTGCGGAAGAAATCGGCGATGTTCAATTCGCCGGTCGTGCCGCTCTGGACGCCGATCGTGGCGCCGTCGAGGTCGGCGGCCTTGGTCACGCCAAGGTCCTTGCGCACCAGGATGCCTTGCCCGTCATAGAAGACGGTCGGGCCGAAATGGAAGCCGAGCTGGAAAGCGCGCGTGATCGTCACCGTCACGCCCGACAGCAGGATGTCGAATTCGCCCGACTGAAGCGCCGGCAGGCGCTGCTGCGGCGAGGAATTGGTGAACTCCACCTTCTCTGGATCGCCGAAGACGGTGATCGCCAGGGCGCGGCCGTAGTCGGCGAAGAATCCCTGCCAACGGCCATTGCTGTCCGGCGAGAAGAAGCCGGGTGTCGTGCCGACGCCGACCTTGATGGAGTCCCGCGCCTTGATCTTGTCGAGGGTCGGGCCGGCGTGGGTGGATGTCGAGAACAGTCCCACCGCGACCATGAGCGTTGTTGCCAGCGCCGTCCTCCAACGGGCACCGGACCGCGTTGTTGTCGTCATGTATGTCACTCCTGCGATTTTGTTGCCATCAGCCGCTGGCGGAACGTCCCCCGCCCTGTTCGACTGGCCCGAAGTTAACTCTATAATTTTTGTAGACTAAGGAACGGCAATCCAATTTTTTGCCTGCCGGGAAAGCAGTTTGCTTCGAAAATAGACATTGGCGGCGAATGCGCACCGGCTGCCTGCGAACGGATCATCGCGGGAAAGACGCGCTCGAGCGGCACGGAGTCTCGGGTTCGAACTGCTTATTTTCCCTGTCCCGGATTTTGCATGAAGCTGCCCAGCAGAAGCGCGAGACTGGAAACGATTGCTCCGGCCCACAGCAGTTCCGGCGAGTAGCGCTTGATGCCGAGGAAGTGCCAGCTCTTGCACAGCGACATGGCGAGCGAACAGCGGTCCGACGTCCGCAGCAGGCATGGCAGCGTGCGTTCGACCGGAAAGCCGGTGTTCGACATGACCTGCGCATAGACGATCGCCCACCAGACAAGGGCGACGAGCGTCAGCGCAATTCCCACCGCCTCCAGCCAGTGCAGCGAAACCGATTTTCGAACCGAAGCCTTCTCGCTCATGCGGAGAACCCGAGTATCTCCAGGATGTGCTGGCGCTGGGCGACGATGCGCGGATCGTCGCGCCGCCGCGGATAGGGCAGGTCGACCACGACCTCCGCCTTGATGCGCGCCGGGCGCTCGGTCAGCACAATGACGCGCTCGCTGAGCAGCAACGCCTCCTCGACATCGTGCGTGACGAGGATGACCGTGTAGCCGGCCTCGCGCCAGAGCGACAAAAGCTCTTCCTGCATGGTCAGCCGGGTGAGCGAATCCAGCCGTCCCAACGGCTCGTCGAGCAGCAGCAGGCGCGGGTCGTTGACCAGGGCACGCGCCAGTGCGGCGCGTTGCGCCATGCCGCCGGACAGCTGATGCGGAAAGGCCGATGCGAAGGCATCCAGCTTGACCAGGCGAAGCGCGTCGTCGATCCGCTTCTGGCTGCCGGCCAGCACGCCGCGCGCTTCCGGCCCAATGGCTACATTGTCGCGGACGGTCCGCCACGGAAACAAGGTCGGATCCTGGAACACAAGCACCCGCGACGGATCCGGCCGAGCGACGATTGTCGCGTCCGCCAGCACGTCGCCGCTTGTCGGCCTTTCCAGCCCTGCGGCCAGCCGCAGCAAGGTCGACTTGCCGCAGCCGGATGGGCCAAGAAGCGCCACGAATTCACCCGGTGCCACGGCCAGGTCGATCTGCCGCAGTACCGGCAAGGGCTGCCTATCGAGATCGTATTGATGCGAGACACCCCGAAAATCGACGGCGAGACCGGCGGCGTTCTCGGATGCGGCGCGAACTGCGGCGGCTGCTACCATTGCACCACCCCCTTCTGCCAGCCGAGCAGCCGGTCGCGCACGACGAACAGCAGCTTGACCAGGCCCGAGCAGAGCAACGCCATGATGATCAGCATGGCGTAGACATTGGCATAGGCCGAATAGGCGGTCTGGAACTGCAGGTACCAGCCCAGGCCGTATTTGGCGCCGAGCATTTCGGCCACCACCAGAACGGCGAACGAATAATAGAGTCCCATGAACAGGCCGACGAAGACGTGCGGCAAAGCGGCGGGTATCGCCACGCGCAGCACGAGATAACGGGTGCTGGCGCCCAGGGTGCGCGCCACGTCGTAGAAGGCACGGCTGACCGAGTTGACACCGGAGGCGGTCAGGATCGCGACCGGTATTCCGGATGCAAGGGCGACCAGGAACAGGCTGGCCTGGAACGTCGTCGGGAACAGGAAGAACGTCGCCGGGATCCAGGCGCTTGCCGGTACCGGACCGATCAGCTTCAGGATGGGCATGCCCCAGTAGGCAAAGCGCTTCGACCAGCCGAGCGCCACGCCGCCGATGAAACCGAGGACGATGCCGCTGAAGAAGCCGATCGTCCACAGCCGCGCGGTATAGGCGATGCAGATGAGGATGCGCTGCCAATCGACGATATAGACATGCAGCAGACCATGCGGCGGCGAGAAGAACGGCTTCGGCAGCCAGCCGAGCTTGGCCGTGATCAGTTCCCATACCGCGAACCAGAGGCCGAGCGCGATCAGCCAGGGGCCATAATGGATCAGACCGCGACCCAAGCCGCCGAGCTTTTCGACGCCGAAGGCGAGGCCGGCCAGCACGACCGCGCCCATGACCAGCAGCGCGACAAAGACGTCGCGGCTGCCCCAAGGCACGACATCGGGGAATGCCACCGTCACAATGGCGGCGAGCAGCCAGGCCGCGGCCGCGTAGAGCCCATGTTTCCACACGGGACCGGCAAAAGCGGACGAAACGCTTTTGCCGGTTGCATCCTTGTCGACCGCTGCACTCATCACGCGGGTTCCGTCAGGCGAGAATGTCGACCGTCACCCGCTGGGCGAGTTCCTCCGGATCGGTGGTTGGATCGAGCACCTTGATCAGCGCCAGATCGGCGGCGGCATTCTTGACCTGCCCCTGCAGGTCCTTGCCGACCGGATGGTTGTGCAGCACCCAGGAGGCAATCTCGTCGCGGATATCCTCGAAGGGGAAACCGGGGTTGAGATTGTCGACGAACCACTTGGCGACTTCGTCCGGATGCGCCGCGGCGTATTCGTGGATCTCGATATCGGCCTCGGCCAGCCGCCGGATGGCATCCTTGTTGGCATCGAGGAAGGCCGAATTGACACCGAGCACGCAACAGACCGCGCCCTCGAAGGCTCCGGTTTGCGTGTTGGCGACCTCCACCAGATCGAACTTCTTCTTGTGGGCATAGGCCCATGGATCGAGATGCGCCAGCGCGTCGGCCTGGCCCTTGCCCACCGTCTCGCCGACGAGGTCGAACGGCACGTTGGTCCAGTTGACGTCGTTGTTGGGGTCGAGGCCGGCCTTGGCGAGCGCAACCTGGAAGGAGTGCTTCGGCGGACTGGCGACATCATAGGAGACGATGGTCTTACCCTTCAGGCCTTCGAGCGTTGTGACGCCCGAAGCCTTCGACGCCAGCAGCCTGGTGCAGCCGCCATGCGAGCCGACGAAGAGCTTGACGTCCAGCCCCTGCTCCAGCGGCTTGACCCAGTCATAGAGCAGGCCAGCGCCGGCATCCGTCTTGTTGGTGGCGATCGACTGGATCAGCGTCTGGCCACTGGCGCCCTGATAGTAGAGATCGATGTCGAGATCGTGCTTGGCGTAGATGCCCTTCGACAGAGCAAATGCTATCGGCGAATGGCAGGCCGCGAATTCGGTCCATGACAAACGCACCTTGGTCGCATTGCCGGCGATGGCGTAGCTCGTCGGCCTCGCGAGCAAGCCCACCGCCGCTGCGCCGACGCCAAGCGCGCCAGCGGCGCGCAGCACGCCGCGCCGCGAAATTCCCGATATTGTCTTCCTGCCTGTGGTCATGATCCCCCTCCTGTGATGGGCTGAATCTGAAGCCGGCAAACTGTCACCGGCGGAATGCCTATGCGGCCTTGAGCTCACGATCCCCGGCGACCTGGTCGAGCGCCTGTTCGAGGTCGCGGATGATGTCGTCGGGATGTTCGATGCCGATGGAGAGCCTGACGTAGCCGGGGGTCACGCCGGTGGCGAGCTGCTCTTCCGGCGACAGCTGCGAGTGGGTCGTGGTCGACGGATGGATGGCCAGGGAGCGCGCGTCGCCGATGTTGGCGACGTGGTAGAACAGCTTCAATCCGTTGATGAAGGACCGTCCCGCCTCGCGGCCGTCCTTCAGTTCGAAGCCGACCAACGCGCCGTAGCTGCCTTGCCGGAAATAGGCATCGGCGCGCCGCTTGCTCTCGCCTGTCTGGTAGCGCGGGAAGATGACATTGCCGACCTTCGGATGTCCGCGCAGATATTCCGCCACCTTCACGGCGTTCTCATTGTGCTGGCGGATGCGCAGCGGCAGCGTCTCAAGGCCCTGCAACAGCTGGAAGGCATTGAACGGGCTGATCGCGGCGCCGACGTCGCGCAGGAGCACGGTGCGAATGCGAAGCACATAGGCCACCGGACCGAGCGGCTTGGCCGCCTCGACCCAGACCTTGCCGTGATAGCTCGGATCGGGCTGGTTCAGCGTCGGGAAGCGCTCGGCATGGTCTTCCCAGGGGAAGTTGCCGCCATCAATGACGATGCCGCCGATCGAGGTGCCATGGCCGCCAATGTATTTCGTCGCCGAATAGACGACGACCGCGGCGCCATGATCGAATGGCCGGATGCTGAGGGGTGCCGCGGTGTTGTCGACGATCAGCGGCACGCCGAGCGAGCGGCCGATGTCGGCCACTTCCTTGATCGGGAAGACCTGCAGCTTCGGGTTGGGCAGCGATTCCGCATAGTAGGCGCGGGTGCGTCCGTCGGTGGCGCGGCGGAAGTTTTCGGGATCTGACGGATCGACGAAGCGGACCTCGACGCCCAGATGCTTCAGCGTGGCGGCAAACAACGCCCAGGTGCCGCCATAGAGATCTGTGGCCGAGACGATGTTGTCACCCGCGCCGGCAAGGTTCAGGACCGAATAGGCCGAGGCCGCCTGGCCGGAGGAGAGCAGCAAGGCGGCGGCACCGCCTTCCAGCGCCGCGATGCGGGTCTCCAAGGCGTCCTGGGTCGGGTTCGAGACGCGCGTATAGATGTGGCCGATCTCATCGAGCGCGAACAGGCGGTCGGCATGGCCGGTGTCCTGGAACTGATAGGACGTGGTCTGGTAGATGGGCACGGCGACCGCACCGTTGGTGGGATCGGCGCGCCACGAACCGCCATGGAGGGCGAGGGTCTCGGGAGAGAGATTTTCGAGCGTCATGGGTCGTTCCTCCTGTGTTGTTAGGCAAAGGGCGCGACTTCGGCGCGTGCCTGAGTGGCAATGAGATCGGCATGGTGGCGGCGCGCGACATCGGGATGCGAGCGCAGCCGGCTTTTCAGCGCGTTCTGCCCGGAGTTGCGGTAGAGCGGATTCTGGGGGTCACGGGTAACGCCGCTCGCCTGCGCCTTGAGGTGCGGCGCGAGATCAAGCAGCGGGATCTCGGCATCGAAGGGAGCACCAAGGAAGAAGGCGACCGACAGCCGGTCGGTGCCGGCCGGCGGCGTCACGACGCGATGCACGGTGGCCTTCAGATAGCCATCGGTGGCCATCTCCAGCAGTTCGCCGATGTTGACGACAAAGGTGCCGGCGCGCGGCTCGGCGTCGATCCAGCCGCCTTCGGCGGCTTCGACCTGCAGGCCTTTCTGCTTTTCCTGCAGCAGAAGCGTCAGGAAGCCGCTGTCCTTGTGGGCGCCGACGCCCTGCTCGCTTTCGGTCGAGTCCCGGCCGGGATAGCGAATGATCTTGATGAGGTGGTTCGGCGTGCCGGCGTAGATGGTTTCGAACGCGTTCTCGTCCTGCTCCAGGACAATGGCGAATGCCTTCAGCAGGCGCGTCGAAAGATCGGTGAGGCGGTCCTGCCATTCCAGCAGCAGCGGCTTGAGCTCCGGCAAGGCGCTTGGCCATTGGTTCGGCCCCTGCAGGCGCGTCCATGCAGGCAGGCTGCCATCGCGCTCCAGCGCCGGCGCTTCCGAGCCGATGTCGATCTGTTCGCGCCAGTCCCTCTCGCCCTTGGTCAGTTCCTGGCCGACGCGGTTGTAGCCGCGGAAATGCGGCGAGTTCACCATTTCGATCTGGAGCTTGTTTTCGTCCGGCAAGGCGAAGAAACGTCGGGAGGCGTGGAGCACATCGTCGATAAGCGATTGCGGGATGCCATGTCCGGTCAGGTAGAAGAAGCCGACATCGCGTGCCGCGCGCCGCAACCCCTCGATGAATTCCTTGCGGGAAACCGGGTCGGCTTCGTATCGGGAAAAATCCAGCACCGGGATTGTTCTCTTGTCGGCAGTACTGCTCATTTCGACCCTCTCGTTTGGTGGTCGAAGCGTCGCACCGCGGACCGCGGAAACAAAGAAAACGCCATCCCTTTCCGAGACAGGCGGGGAAATTGACGTATCGTTCCCGAGGGGCCGGCGGCCAATTTTTGTTAATTCTATAAAAATAGTAGATTTTGATTTGCGATCTGTATGAGGCCTATGCCTCATGCTTGACCGCTGCATCGGTATGCAGACCCTGACTACCTCCATCAGGCGCGCGTATAGGGGCACCATCATTCCGGCACGGGGCCGGGCGGTTTGCGGCTGGCCAATTGTCGTCCATACTCCAGCCATGACGCGTCCAGGCTTGCGCTGTGTGCGGGTGTGTGCGGCTTTGCTGGCCGTAACCTGCCCGCGCGCCCTGGCCGATGGCGCAAAAATCCTCGAAGCCGGCGCCTACTCATTCTCGGATGAACTGGGCGGGTTCAGGATCCTGTCGGCCACGGGCACCGGAACGCCCACCGATCCGATCGTGGTGACCGAGGAACTGGAGACCGCCGACCCGGTGACGCTGACCATACGCGCCGTAAGGCCGATCCAGCCTTTCGGAACGACGGGCAACTACGCGACCGGCTATCTGCCGCTGAAGATCGTCACCCGCAACAACAGCGGCGATGCCTGGATCGAATTCGGCTTCGAGCTGCAATCGATCATGGACAGGCCGAGCGACTATGGCGACGGGTTGTCCTTCGACCAGGCGCAGCGCGAGGACAAGATGATCAAGTCCGACAGCTTCGCCGAATTCAAACGCGACTTCGAACCCTATGACCGGCTGCTGTTCCGCAAAGGCAAGGTCGACCCGCTCGAAACCGCCTCGTTCTCGTTCCTGGTGACGGATTTCTCCCCGAAGGACCGGTTTTATCTGGTGGAGGAGCCGCGTGTGCCTTCGTCTTGAGGGCCATATCGGCCGCTCGAAAGCCCTTGGACGCAATTCCCCGGGAAAGCGTTACGCGCTTCTCCCGGGAAAACCGTTCACACTTTTCGAGGCTTTACACGATCCGCCGGAGGTGCCTGCCTGCTGCAGGGCCGCGATCATCGGACCGCCTTGTGGGCCGACCGGTATCCGGTAGTGCAGCTCGCGCACGACGCCTGACCCCAGAACGGCAAGCTCGACAGGATCGCGCAACATCCGCGGCAGGCGTAGCACCACATCCTACGCCTTTTTCAGGAACTCTGTCCGCAGAACCAGGTTCTTGACCTTCTCGGCCCGACACTCGACCTCATCCTCGTTGCCCGTGAGATGGATGTTCTTGATCAGCGTTCCGCGTTTCAGGGTAACGGACGTTCCCTTGACCTTGAGATCCTTGATGAGCGTGACGGAATCTCCTTCGCTCAGCGGAGTGCCGTTGCTGTCCTTGACCTTCATGATTTCGCTTCCTGCCTTTGTGCATTCAACCCGTTGAGGAGATCGGCCAGTTCCTCGGCATCGTGCTGATTCATTCCAACGATGGTTCGGCTGCCCATCTCGGCGGGCCGTCCGGTCCAAGCATCATTGACGGCCCAGGTGCCTGTCGGCTCCTGAAAAGGTTCGTAGCGTTGAGTCATGCGGACACGATAATTGCCGAGCTCCATCGTGCCAAGGGCCGATTAATATTTTTTCGCTTTGTATTGATGTTTAATACGTCAATGATACCATGTTGAGTATCATTTCTCATACGCTGATGCCCCTATGATCACAGCTTCCCAGCTTCGTGCCGCCCGAGCCCTTCTCGACATCGACCAGAAAACCCTGGCGGAAATGGCGAGCGTCTCGCTGCCGACGATCCAACGAATGGAAGCCAGCCAGGGCAATGTGCGAGGCGTTGTCGATAGCTTGATGAAGGTGATCAACGCGCTCAACCGCGCCGGCGTCGAGCTTCTCAGCGAACATGTGCGTAGCAACGATGGCGGCCGTGGTGTCAGGTTCCGCCATCCAGACACGCTGCCGGGCAAACCAGACTAGGCCCTGCAAAGCACGGCGTCGACGCCACGCATTCACCGCCCCCTTTGTCTTTCCTTCTCCAGAAACACTCAATGAGCCTTTCCCGGCACATCAGCTTGCGGTCCTGCTTTTCCGCTTGGAAAGGCAAGGTTCGCTCATGATCCTGTATCTGCGCCGGTTGACCGGAAAGGAACGAAACGAAAGAACCGATCGGCATCTCGCCCGCTTCCTGACGTTCATCGCGGGAGCCGCCAACGCCGGCGGCTTCCTGGCGGTTCAGCAGTACACGTCCCACATGTCCGGCATCGTTTCGTCGATGGCGGACCATCTGGCGCTCGGCGACGTCGGACTGGCGCTTTCCGGGTTGGGGGCCTTGTTGTCGTTTGTCGCAGGCGCGGCCTGTTCGGCAATCCTGGTCAACTGGGGAAGGCGGCAGGGCCTACAGGGCGAGTACGCATTCCCGCTTGTCCTGGAAGCGATCCTGCTGATCTGTTTCGGTCTGCTCGGCGGCCATCTTGCGCGTCATGAAGCGCTGTTCGTGCCAATGACGGTGATGCTGCTTTGCTTCATCATGGGATTACAGAACGCCATCATCACCAAGCTATCGGAAGCCAGAATCCGGACGACGCATGTCACGGGCCTGGTGACGGACATGGGCATCGAACTCGGCAAGCTGCTTTACTGGAATATCTCAGGCAATGACTCGGACAGACTGTTCGTGAAGGCAGACCGGAGAAAGCTGAGACTGCTTGCGTCGCTCGTGGCATTGTTCTTCATCGGTGGCGTCATCGGCGCTGTGGGTTTCAAACACATCGGCTTTGCGGCGACATTGTTTCTCGCCGCCATTCTCCTTGTGCTGGCCTCGATGCCGGTCCTGGAAGATGTGTCTATCCGCATGAAGCGGCTCTGGCAGTAGCTCGACGGGGCTGGCGCAATTCCCTGGGAAAAGCGCTACGCGCCTCCCCGGGAAAACCGTTCACACTTTTCCTCCAATTGCTCTAGGCCCGTCGTGGCACATGCCAAGGCCTGAACGCCTGGAGCCCAAGCTCCTGTTCGATCTCCTCGGCTCCGACTGACGGCGGCATCATCAGCACCGGCTGGACGAGGTCCCGTACCTTGCCCGCCATGACGAGTGCGTTGCGATCCTGAGCGCCGCGGATATCGAGCAGTTTCACATCCGCCCAGATATTGGCGAGCTTTGCAGCAACGCGATCCGGCATGATGTCGAGGTCATGACAGGCATGAACGTTGCCGATCAGAATACCGGAAGAATTCTTGAGACGCGTCTGCGCCAAGCCGAAGAATGTCTCGGCGCACAAATGATCCGGGATGCGTCGCCCGGAATATGCGTCCAGAACGATAGCGTCGTAGCGGTGACGGCCAGCGCGCAAGAAATCCCTCCCGTCGGAGATGCAGCAGTGAACTCCAGGAGGTAACCCAAAGTATTTCCGGGCGATCTGGAAAGCCTTTGGATTGATGTCGACGACCGTAACACGCACGCCAACCCTATCCAGCATCGTGCCCAGGCTGCCACCGCCACAACCGATCATCAGGACATCGGACACCCGCGCCTGCGCGAGGAGACCAAAGATGGCGTGTATGTAGGGCACGACACTGACGCCGTTCGGATCGCATTCGCTTTGATAGCAGCCACCTTGGCGATAGATGAACGAACCGGAGTCCTTGGCCCGCAGAACCTCGATGCTGCCGAAATCGGTATGATATTTCGCAACCCGGATCATGACCTTGTCATCACAGCCAATTCCTAAATCCGCCGCTCGGCTGGTTTTCCGTCCGTTGGCCCCTTCATGCGGAGCCTAGTGGTTCGCCCGTCATCTTGCAGCGCGCCGCGCTTCGCAGTCGCAGGGCAACCAATCGGCGAGGCTCAGCGCCTCCCAACTCGCATCTCCCGGTTTTCTACAACTTCAAGATAGATGCGTCACGCATCATTATTTGAATACTCTGCATTTTAATATACGCTGCAGCGCTTAGAGATAATACGTCAAAGCTGATCGAAAAGGGGATGCGACCGTGATAACTGCTCCACAGTTGCGTGCCGCAAGGGCGCTCCTTGGCATCGACCAGCGCAGGCTTGCCGAATTGTCCGGCCTTTCGGTGCCGACAATTCAACGTATGGAAGCCAGCGAGTCGATTATCCGGGGCAATGTGGATTCCCTGATGAAGCTGATCGGCGCGCTTGACCTCGCCGGCGTCGAGTTGATTTCTGAAGGCGCCTCCAGCCAAATCGGCGGGCGTGGCGTGCGGCTGAAAGCAGATTTCGATCCCGCCAGGATTCTGGGCGGGGTCGATACGGACGCCAAGGTCCCCGTGAGGAGTGTGGCGTGATTTCGGGGGCCGCGGTCCTCCTGTGGGGCGTTGCCGCGCTCCTGGGAACCGCGGTGCTTGCGATTGCGTCAAGCCGCGCATCGGGCTCGGGAACACGCCTGATCTACAGCCTGACGCTAGGCATATCGGTGGCCGTGCTCCTGGTTCTCGCGAACCGTATCGCCGATGATCCCCTAAACCCGTCGACCGCCGCGCTGCCGCTTGGGTTGCCATGGATTGGCGCCCATTTCCGCTTGGACGCGCTCTCGACCTTTTTCCTCGTCGTCGTCAATTTCGGCGGCGCCATGGCCAGTCTTTACGGCCTCGGCTACGGCAGGCATGAGTCCGCGCCGCATCGGGTGCTGCCGTTCTTCCCCGCCTTCCTCGCCGGGATGAATCTGGTCGTGCTGGCGGACGACGCCTTCACCTTCCTGCTTTCCTGGGAATTCATGTCGCTGGCTTCCTGGGCGCTCGTCATGGCGCACCATCGCGAGCAGGACAATGCGAGAGCGGGCTACATCTATCTCGTGATGGCGAGCTTCGGCACGCTCGCGCTGCTGCTTGCGTTCAGCCTGCTGGCCGGCCCGAACGGAAACTACACGTTCGAAGCGATGCGTGCCGCCGCCTCCACCCCGCTCGTCGCTGCTTTCGTCCTGGCCCTGATGCTTTTGGGAGCCGGCTCCAAGGCTGGCCTGGTACCGCTGCACGTGTGGCTGCCACTCGCTCACCCGGCCGCGCCAAGCCACGTCTCGGCTCTGATGAGCGGCGTCATGACGAAGGTCGCCATCTACGGCTTCATACGCGTCATTTTCGACCTGCTCGGCGAGCCGGCATGGTGGTCGGGCGTTGTGGTGCTTTTCCTGGGCGGCCTGACGGCCGTTCTCGGCATTCTCTGCGCCTTGATGGAAAAGGACCTGAAGCGGCTTCTTGCCTATAGCACCATCGAAAACGTCGGCGTCATCTTCATCAGCCTTGGCCTTGCCCTGGCCTTCAAGGCGAACGCCATGCCGTCGGCCGCGGCGCTGGCGCTCACCGCCGCGCTGTTTCACGTCCTCAACCATTCCTTTTTCAAGAGCCTGCTGTTTTTCGGCGCGGGCGCGGTACTGACGGCAACCGGCGAGCGGGACATGGAGAAACTGGGCGGTCTCATCCACCGTATGCCGTTGACCAGTTTTGCCTTTCTCGTCGGCTGCGTGGCGATCTCGGCGCTTCCGCCCTTCAACGGCTTCGTCTCCGAATGGCTGGCCTTCCAGGCCGTATTGCAAAGTCCCGATCTCCCACAATGGGGGCTGAAGGTCATGGTGCCCGCCGTTGGCGGTTTACTGGCGCTCTCGGCGGCCTTGGCCGCTGCCTGCTTCGTGAAAGCGTTCGGGATTACATTCCTCGGCCGGCCACGCTCGGCCGCAGTGGAACCGGCGCACGAGGTCGACCGCTACTCGCTAGCGGCAATGTTCACCCTGGCGGCTCTTTGTCTCCTGGCCGGCATTCTGCCCGGCTTTGTCATAGATGGCCTTTCCCCCGTGACGCTTTCGCTCATCGGCAGCCGCATGCCGGTGCAGATGGCGCAACCTTGGCTTTCGATCGCGCCAATCGCCGAGAGCCGCAGTTCCTACAACGGCCTGCTGGTGTTTGTATTCATCGTCATTTCCGCATCCGCCGCGGTCTATGTCATCCATCGCTTCGCCTCGCACGCACTCCGTCGCGGTCCCGCCTGGGGTTGTGGCTTCGCGGATGCCGTCCCAGGCTCGCAGTACACGAGCGTCAGCTTCGCACAGCCTGTCCGCCGGGTCTTCGGCGCATTCGTGTTCCGCGCGACTGAAAGGGTCGAAGTGCCGGCACCCGGCGATACCGGTCCGGCCCGCTTCAATCTGGAAATCCATGACGTGATCTGGGAGACGCTCTATCAGCCCATAGGCAAGGCCCTCGACTTTGCGACCGACCACCTGAACCATCTGCAGTTCCTGACGATCAGGCGCTACCTGACCCTTGTATTTCTCTTTCTCATTGTCCTGCTTTTGGTGCTCGCACTATGGCCCTGATCCTTGAGTTGGCCATTCAGGGCGCGCAGATGTGGCTGGTGCTTTTGCTGGCACCGCTCCTGACCGGCTTCGTCCGCAAGGTGAAGGCAAGGCTGTTGCGGCGCCAGGGCCCGCCTCTCATCCAGCCCTATCGCGATCTCTTGCGGCTCATGCGCAAGGAGGTCGTTCTGGCCGACAATGCATCCTGGCTGTTTCGCGTCATACCCTACCTGATCTTCGCCTTCACCTGGGTCGCCGCCGCGCTCATACCGACATTCGCCACCGGCCTCGAGTTCAGTTGGACCGCCGATCTCATAGCGATCGTGGCGCTGCTTGGAAGCGCAAGGTTCTTCCTTGCGCTGGCGGCGATGGACGTCGGCACGAGCTTTGGCGGCATCGGCGCCAGCCGCGAGGTGATGATCGCTTCCCTGGCCGAGCCCGCCATGCTTCTGATCGTGTTCAGCCTGGCACTCGTTGCCGGAGCGACGCAACTGTCCACGGTGGCGGCTTTCATGGGCTCGCCGCAGGTTGGCCTGCGGGTATCGCTCGGAATGTCACTGATCGCTCTCGTCATGGTGGCAATCGCGGAAAATGCCCGTGTGCCGGTGGACAACCCGGCGACGCATCTGGAGCTGACCATGATCCACGAGGCGATGGTCCTGGAATATTCTGGTCGCCATCTGGCGATGATCGATTTCGCGGCCTTCCTGAAGCTTCTGCTCTACGTCTCGCTGATTTCCTGTGTCTTCGTTCCCTGGGGGCTCGTGACCGCCGGGGCGGGGCCCTGGGCCTATGTTCTGGGCGTCATTTTCTATATCTGCAAGCTTGCCGCGAGCGGCGTTCTCCTCGCCTTGTTCGAGACTGCCATCGCCAAGATGCGTGTCTTCCGCGTCCCGGATTTCCTCGGAGCAGCGCTCATGCTGGCCCTGCTTGCCACGCTCCTGCGGTTCGTCTCGAGGAGCCTCTGATGAACGGTCTCACCTTCGACATCGCTCATCTGCTGGCCGGTGGCCTGGTGCTGGTCAGTTTCATGATGCTCTACCAGGATCGCCTCTTTGCACTGATCAACGTTTTTGCGATTCATGCCATCGTACTCGCCCTGTCGGTGGCTTGGCAGGCCTACATTCAGGACGCGCATCATCTCTACGTCACGGCGGCGATAGCCCTCATTTTCAAGGCGATCGTCATTCCCGTCGGGCTTCATCGCATCATTCAGCGGCTCGGCATCCATCGCGATATCGAGACGGCGGTCGGGATCGGTTCGACCATGCTCGCGGGAATAGGGCTGGTGACCCTGTCCATGGTGCTGATGCTGAGGGTCACCCCCTACGCCGCCCCCCTCGCCCGCGAGGACCTGGCCTTCGCGCTGTCCATAATACTGCTGGGACTCCTGGTGATGGTCACCCGGCGGAATGCCGTCAGCCAGGTGGTGGGATTCATGTCGCTCGAGAACGGCCTGGTCCTTGCCGCCACGGGCGCCAAGGGCATGCCGCTGGTCGTCGAGATCAGTGTCGCCTTCTCGATCCTCATCGCCTTCATCGTCATCGGCGTCTTCCTGTTCCGCATCCGCGAGAGGTTCGACTCGGTCGATGTCGGCGCGCTCGACGACTACAGGGGAGAACATCGTTGACCGCGTTTTCCCTCGATGCGGTGGCCGCCATTTTGCTGATACCAGTCGTCGCGGCCGCGCTTCTGGCGGCGCTGCCGAATTATCGGATAACGGCTGGCCTCAATGTCGCCGCGAGCTTGCTGACCTTGCTCGCCGCGGTATCGCTTCTCTTCACGGATCGGCCGCAGCCCGGTCAGTATTTGCTCGTCGACGATCTCAATATCGTTTTCATCGTGCTCAACACGTTCGTCGGCTTCACGACCAGCGTGTTCAGCGCCTCCTACATTGCGCACGAACTGGATACGGGACGGCTGACGGCGACGAATTTGCGATTCTATCACGCAATGTACCAGATCATGATGTTCGGCATGAATCTGGCATTCGTGTCGAACAATATCGGGTTGATGTGGGTGGCCGTGGAACTTGCCACGCTGACCACCGTGCTCATGGTCGGCATCTATCGCACGCACGAGGCGCTGGAGGCGGCCTGGAAGTATTTCATACTCGGCAGCGTCGGCATTGCGCTTGCCCTCTTCGGCACCATCCTCGTCTACATGGCCGCGCAGCCGATTGTCGGCGAAGGCACGAATGCCATGGTCTGGACAGTGCTTGTCGAGCACGCGGCGCGCTTCGACCCGGCGTTGCTGAACGTCGCCTTCGTCTTCCTGCTGCTCGGCTATGGGACGAAGGTTGGTCTTGCGCCCTTGCATGCCTGGCTGCCCGACGCGCACGCGGAAGGCCCGACGCCGATTTCAGCGGTGTTGTCGGGACTGCTCCTCAATGTCGCGCTCTATGCGGTGCTGCGCTTCAAGCTGCTGCTCGCGGCCAGCCCGGACGCGATCGCGCCTGGGCCACTGATGATCACGATGGGGCTCACCTCCCTCATCTTCGCGGCCTTCATGCTCTACCGCCGCCGCGACATCAAACGTCTGTTCGCGTACTCCTCCATCGAGCACATGGGCATCATCGTGTTCGCTTTCGGCATGGGTGGCCCGCTCGCCAATTTTGCCGGGCTGCTGCACATGGTCATGCACAGCCTGACCAAGTCGGCGATCTTTTTCACGGTCGGCCACATCGCCCAGATCAAGGGAACACAGAACATCGCCGAGATCCGGGGGCTGACGGAAACGCATCCGGGGCTGGGCTGGGCGCTTGTCATCGGCGTCGTTGCCATTGCCGGCCTGCCTCCGCTCGGCATCTTCATGAGCGAATTCCTGGTCGTGAGTTCGACATTCGCAAGGCACCCCCTTCTGGCGATTCCCCTGGTATTCGGGATTCTGCTGGCTTTCGGTGCCCTGCTGCTTCGGTTGACCGGCATCGCTTTCGACGAACCGCGAGGCAGCACCGCGCCCGCCGAGGCGTCCTACGTTCCGATGTATTCCCACCTGGCGCTTGTGTTTGCCGCCGGCATCTATCTGCCACCACCGCTGGTCATATGGTTCCAGCATGTCGCCAACCTTCTGGGATGAAGCGTACGGGAGAAGAAACATGCCCGCACTGACCGACCTCATCCTTGCCGCCGAGGGTGTCGACAACCATCTCCCGTGGCCGCGCGCGGTGGTGACTTCGAAAGAATGGAGCTTTGCCGTCGAGCAACTGGCCGAGGGCCACTGGAGCCTGCTCGGGCTTTGGGGCGAGCCAGGCACCGTCCACATGGCACTGCTCGACGAGGCCGTCGGGGACATCGGCGTTGTCAGCCTGCTGTGTCCGGATGGCCGCTACCCGTCGGTCGGCCTGCTGCATCCGCCGGCACTCCGCCTTGAACGTGCGGTCGCGGACCTGTTCGGCCTCTTGCCGCAAGGCGCGCCCGATACGCGACGGTGGCTTGATCATGGCCACTGGGGCGTCAGCTTTCCGTTGAGTGCCCGCGTCCAGACCGCCGCTGCGGCGGCGCCCCCCTACCAATTCCTGCCTGTGGAGGGGGAAAGCCTGCATCAGATCCCGGTCGGGCCCGTGCATGCCGGCATCATCGAGCCAGGGCATTTTCGATTTACAGCGAGCGGCGAAACCGTTGTTCGGCTGGAGGAACGGCTAGGCTACACGCACAAGGGCATGGAAGGCTTGATGGCTGGGTCCGATATCGACCTTGCCGCCAAGCTGGCGGGCAGGACCTCTGGCGACAGTACCGTGGCATACGCCCTCGCTTTTTGCCGCGCGGTCGAAGCGGCCCTGGGTATCGAGGTTCCCGCGCGCTCGGTCTGGCTGCGAGCGCTCATGGCCGAGCTGGAGCGTCTGGCCAACCATCTGGGCGACATCGGCGCTATCTGCAACGACGCCGCCTTCGCACTCATGCACGCCCACTGCGGCGTCCTGCGCGAGCGCGTATTGCGGGCAAGCGATGCCGCCTTCGGCCATCGTTTGATGCGCGACCGCGTCGTGCCTGGAGGAGTGGCGATCGACCTGAACGACGAGGGGACGACAGCGATCCGGTCCCTGATCGCGGAGATCAGGCAGCGGTTTCCGGCGCTGGTGGAGCTCTACGACAACACCGCTTCGCTGCAGGATCGGACAGTCGCAACTGGGCGGCTGAGGGTGGAGCTCGCTCGGCAATATCGCGCCGGAGGGTATGTCGGCCGGGCCTCCGGCCGGGACTTCGACGCGCGACGCAGTCTGGCCTATCCTCCGTATGACGCGCTCAACTTCAATGTGCCTCTCCTCCAGGAAGGCGACGTGAACGCCCGTGTCTGGATTCGCATTCACGAGGTCGAACAGAGCTTGTCCCTGGTCGAGCAAATCCTGCGCCAGCTGCCGGGCGGACCGATCCGTGTCGACTTTGCACGGACAGGCGGCCCGCATGAAGGCATGGCGCTCGTCGAGGGTTTCCGGGGCGACATTCTGGCCTGGCTGCGCATTGGTAAAAGCGGCCTGATCGAGCGCTGTCACCTGCGCGATCCGTCATGGTTTCAATGGCCGCTGCTGGAAGCGGCCATCGAAGGCAACATCGTCGCCGACTTCCCGCTATGCAACAAGTCGTTCAACTGCTCGTATTCTGGACACGACCTCTAAGGGTCCAAGGCAAGCCATCATGCGCAAGCTCCTCTTTGAAAGCCTGATACGCCCGCCGCTGACCGAGCGTCCGCCGCGGGTAAGCGACGCGGCTGTTGACGAGCTCGCACGCGCCCTCAATGGGGTTGCTCACAGAAGATTGGGGCGAAGCCTGTCGATCCGGGCAGTCGATGCCGGTTCCTGCAACGGTTGCGAACTCGAGATGCACGCGCTCAACAACGCTTTCTACGATATCGAGCGTTTTGGAATCCGGTTCGTCGCATCGCCGCGCCATGCCGATGTCCTGCTTGTCACCGGGCCGGTGACCAAGAACATGCGCGACGCCTTGAAGCGGACCTACGACGCGACTCCCAACCCCAAATGGGTGGTCGCGCTCGGCGATTGCGCCCTAAACGGCGGCTGTTTCGCCGGCAGCTACGCCGTGGTGGGCGGAGTGTCGGAGGCGTTGCCAGTCGATCTGCACATTCCAGGCTGCCCGCCACCGCCCATCGAGATTCTGAAAGGCCTGCTCGCCTTGCTTGAGGGCGTGAATTCAAGGGCCGCTATTGCCCGAGCTTGACTATCGATGAGGGAGGCCTCTTCCGGACTTGAAGACCGGCACGGAGCCGAGAGCCCGGGCACCGCCGCGGCCGAGCGGCGACATGGAAAAGCCCAGTGAGGCATAGGAAGGGACATCTGGTCTTTGTCGCCCGGTCAGCCATGATCTTATCCGGCATGGCTGGCACCGTCCTCAGGATCGAACATCGAGAGGCCGGCAACGCCTGTGCTTACCGGCACCTCGTTCTGCAACGAGTCCCAGTGCTCGGCGAGTTTGCCGCCCTCGACCCGGAAGATACCAACCCCAATCCGAGGCTCGTCAGCCCAGCCGCGGATACGGCCATGGATGGCGACCAGATCACCCTCGGCGACGATCAGGCCCGGCTGGTAATAGACGGAAGGTGACAGAGTCTCGACGATAGCCTGCACCCCATCGCGACCCCGCGGAATGTTCGGATTGTGCTGGAGGTCGTCGTCGGCGTAGAGGCTTCCAACCGCCGAGACGTCGTGACGCTGGAACAGCGACGTCATCGCATCCAGCACCAGCGCCCTGTTGCTGTGAGGGCGGTCATCGGCGGTGCGATCCGTAGGCCGCGTGTCCGATAGGCAAACCTGCATCGACATCTTCATAGTCCTCTCCCCAAGGCGGTAAATGGCCAGGCTTGGTCGCGGGTGGCAGTGGTGGGCATGGCCGCCGCCCTACATGGACGGCGGCCATGCTGGAAAGGGATGACGCCGGCCGGCGAGCGGTCAGCCGCTCGTGATCCCGCCCGGCAGAGACCAGCCGGCGGCGCTTGGAGCCGGCGTGTTGAGCAGTTGTTGTTCCCAAAGGAAGGCGATGCCACTGCCGGCCGCATGCTGCACAAGCAGCTCCGAAAGCTCGGCGGCATGCTCTGTCCGTGCCCAGTCGCGCTGCCATTCCGAAGCCACCGCCAGCCACGTCACCATATTCGCGCCGGCCGCGATCATGCGCTGGATGGCGACCTCATGGGCCTCGACCGAAGTGCCGCCGGATGCATCGCGACGCGACCATGCCTCGCCCCGAGGTGGAGGGGATGAAGAGCGGGTCCCCCAGCAACTGCCGCAGCCGCATCAGACGCGCCGACTGTGTGATGTTCAATCGCGTCGCGGCATGGGTGACGTTCTTGCCTTTGAGCAGGGCACCGAATGTCAACAGTAACCCGACATCGAATTCAGCGAGCAAGTGGTTCAATCAGCGTCCCATCATCTTGAATGCGGCAGGCTCAAATAGGCACCGGATCACCCCATTTTGTCGATAGGACCTCCAGCTGTGATGACTTGAACTGCAAGATTGAATGCGCCGGACAAACAGCAGCATCAACCTCCCACTCGGCTGCACATCCAGAAGCAGTCCGTCATCCTGATCTAGATTGCTCTAAGCGCAGCAGAGCGCCGCTTCTCGACATATGTTCTCGGTCGCTATTGGGAGACTGCGGCGCCCTTGTCGGTCCAGGTGGGCGGCAGGCCAAATCGGGCGGCGACCATTCCCGGAATGCCGGGAGCCGTTCCGAACGCCTTGCAGGCATCATATTTCGGATCACCGCCGAGCGAGGCCCGCACCCTTTGCATCGATGGTATCGCCGGCATTCCCTTGAACGGGTCCTTGCCTTTGACCAACATGCGGCTGAAGTCGGCGGCGAAAGCCGAAGAGAGGGAGTACGCATCCCCGACGGCCGACACTCGAGCTCTCGTCGTGATCATGTTCGCACCGCGAGACCAGAGCATGGATGCTTTCTGCGAACCATCCTTGTCGACCGCCTCGGCCTCGATGGCCAGACCGCCGAGGCCGATCGGAAGGCGCGGGATCGGAACCCCGAGCCCCGCCGCCGTGCCGCCGAGCGACGCGACGATGGAACCCGCGGCTGCCGCACGATTTGTCGCAACGATGTCGGTGACCGTCGCGTGGACGACGAGGTCCGCCGGCAGGCTCGCGGCCACGATCCTGAAGCGGTCGCCAAGGTCGGTGCAAAGCGCCCGGTCGATCGCGTTGGTGACGAGCGCCAGGTCCTTGGGATCGAAGCCACCACTGCCGATCTGCGTCGAGGTCGGCACAATGCGCACGGTCTGTGCGGCGAGCACCGGTGCCGAGTCCACACGTAATCTTGCTTTCGTGAGGGTGCCGCCCGATGGGCTCATTCCGGCGTAGGAACCCAGCGACGCGCCCTCGCGCAAGGGCACGCTCGTGCAAGCGGACAACCATGAGAACAGAGCCACGCACAGCATTGCCCGCGACCGCATTTCACGTTGCCGAAGCTTCAAGATCATTGTCAAATCATCTGAACCGGGATCATGGGTTCAGGGTTACCGGCCCCAGCGTTAACGGCGGTAAAGGCAGTGTAAAGTTCGGTAAAACATCGCAAGCCGCCGTCTTCGCTCGCCTGGGCAACCGCCAGGCTCGACGAAACCCGTTTCACCGGCGGGCAGCTTCCATCAAAAGAGGTGGAGCACGGGCTTAAGGAGATTTGCGAATTGCAGCGACTCGATCAACTCGGAGCCGGGGATTGCCAATAGAAAGCAACAACCGTCGATAGCAGTACGCTTCAGCACGGCTGGGTCGAACGTCGGGAGCAACCGATGCTCCACGTCGCCGGCGCCTCGTCCAAAGCGAGGGAAGAAGGCGGGAACCTCGCGGCAATATTTCCGGTAGGCATCGCCGAAAAATCCTACCAGAACAGTCGATTCGCGGGCTGAGACATAGGCGAATACCAGATACCCAAACAAAAAGTAGAAGGCCCCGGTCGCGAGCGACCCAAAAGTCAAGCCTATGCCGGCAAGACCCAGGGAAGAAAATAAGTACAACGGATTGCGGGTGTATTTGTAAGGGCCGTTCGTGATGAGTTCCAGATTCTTGCGTCCGCCTATGTACAGCGATGCCCAGCACCGCCCGGCGACACATATGATGATAAATGTGGGCCCCATAAATTCGATGGCTTGGCGAGGAAGAGTCTCCGGCGGCCAAGCGCTCTGCACCAATAGGATCGGCATCAGAAGCAACGGGGCGGCCAGCCAGAGGAACCGCATCCTCTTGCCCTGCTGAAACACCGCCGTGGTCACCGACATTGGTCCGCTTTCTCGCATTTGAAGAACCGGGGTCACCGCTCAGCTTTAGCGATGCCAGCGTTAATGGCCGTAAAGGCAGTGTAAAGATGGGTAAAACTTGCGATCAGCCTCGATCATTCGACGGACTGAACATCGCCGGCTGCCGGGGAATCTCCAGCATGATGGCCAAGCCGCCGACGTCCGGCAGCGACGCGTATACTCGCCCTCCATGGCACTCGATAGCCTGTCTGGCAATCGCAAGGCCAAGGCCGTACCCGCCTCTCGGCGCCGCGTCATTCCCGCGGGAGAATGGCCGGAAGATTCGTTCGAGTTCGTCACGTTTGACGCCCGGCCCCTGATCCGCGACGCACACCTTGAGGAGGTCGTCCGTCGTCTCGCATTTCACGGTGATCTGCGAATGTTCGGCGGTGTATTTGATGGCGTTGCGAATGACGTTTTCCAGCGCCCGGTAGATCAGCTCGCCTTCGACCTCGGCAAGAAAGCTGGCGTCGATATTGGTGGTGATCGAAACCTCGTGGGCCTGGGCTTCAAACGCCGCGTCGCCAAGGATTTCGTTCAGAAGATCGATGACGTCCAGCCTCTGTGTCTTTAATGGGAGACGGGAACCGGCCGTCAGCCTGGCGAGGGTCAGCACTTCGCCGACAAGCGCATCGAGCCGTTCGACCTCCCGATCCATGCGGTCCAGCATGGCGTCGAGTTTCGCCGGACTCTGCCGAAGGACACCCCCGACAGCCTGCAGACGCGACAGCGGGGAGCGCAGTTCATGCGACACGTCGTGGAAAAGTCTCTGCTGTGCATCCTGCAGTTCCTGCAGCCGCGCGGCGCTGGAATCGAAATCGTGCGCGAGCGCCGAGACCTCGTCCTTGCGACCTGCCATCTTGTGCCCGATGCGGACGTCGAAATGGCCATGGGCGAGCGCGCTCAGGCCGTCGCGCAGGTGCACGACGGGACGAATGAGATATCGGGCGAGCGCGGCCGCCGATATCGCGCTCGAAATCAGAATACCGAACCCCGGTACGAACGGACCAAGCTTGTCGAGAATGACACTATATTGCTGGGGCACCGAGATCCGATAGCAAATCCCGTCCTTCAGGACGGTTCTTGTCTCCGCCGTGCTCCTGTCGCTGCATGCGCCGGATTCCGCGATCCTGGAGATCATAAGACCGACCGGTACCGTGTCCTCGCTTATGCGGGCAAGGCGTCGAACGGCATCTTCACCGTCCTTGAGCAGTACGTTTTCAATCAGTTCGAGGACGACCTCCTGCTTCTGATGTGCCAGTCTCGAAGCGGAAGGAAGCGTTTCAAAGAAGTCGAGTGTCAGGATAATGACCGCGACGGACGCGGCAAGCGTCAGCCAGGTTATCACGAAGAACTTCTTAAACAGTCGGGGCATGTCAATCCAAAAGAAGTTGATAGCCCTGACCGCGAACAGACTTTATCCGTGACTGTCCATCTTCCCTGAGGCCGAGCTTCTGACGCACGCTGCTGATATGGACGTCGATGCGGCGATCGAACGGGGTCAGCGGCTTTCCAAAAGCCCGTTTTGAGATGTCCTGCTTCGATATCAACTGGCCGGCATTGCGAGCGAGAACCTCGAGCAGGCTGAACTCCGTGCCGGTAAGCTCCAGCGGCTTCCCCTCCCATTCGGCGGTTCTGTTGCCTGGTTGAACCACCAGCCGCCCGGCTCTCAGCGTGTCGGTGGCCCCGCCGGCCGCAGGCTGGTTCGCACGACGAAGAATCGCGCGCACCCTGGCCGCGAGTTCTCCTGGAGAGCAGGGTTTCGTCACATAATCGTCGGCACCGAGGTTCAGGCCGGATATCCGGTCGATGTCATCGCCTCTCGCCGTCAGCATCAGCACGGGAACCTGGCTCAGCTTCCTGATCCTTCGCAGGATCTCGATCCCGTTCATTCGGGGCATCATGATATCGAGCACGATCAGGTCCACGGCATTGCGCGCGGCCGCGGCAATGGCTGTGCCGCCGTCCGCGCCTGTCGCGACGTCATACCCTTCTTCGACCAGGTATTCCTGCAGCAGCGTCGTCAACTCGACATCGTCGTCGATGAGGAGGACCTTGTTCATCACATTCCGTCCGTCATTGATGCCGGTCACCCATAAGGCACAAACACCCGCCAGCGACGCGATTTTACCCAGCTTAACACAATTTGACGGCGCTTAACGTCCGCGCGACTATGCATGGACAGGCGACACCGGTCGCGTCCAACCAACGCTGGGATCTTCCGCCTTTATGTGGCTGCAGATTCAAGGCGGACGCGCGCGCCCAACCTTCAGGACAGGTCGCGTGCTTTTCAGGCCTGCTCAACGGCATTTTCTGGGACAGACGAAGGGGACAGAGCACAGACCACGCTGCTGGCTGATCAGGCCGCTCTGACAATGGTAGCTTCGCGCCCAATGCCGGCCGTCGCGGTCAGTCTTGCCACCTCCCGAAAGCAGACATGCTCGAACCCCGCAGGAGGTTGGTTGCACCAGAACCTTTTGCCCCCATTTCTGCCGATAGGGGTATGCACGCGAGGTCAAGGCAAGCCGGGCTATGTTTTGACCGCCGTGCCCGTCCCAGCACTTGGCTGCTTGCGCTGCCCGCCAAAGTGATCGAGACCAGTCGCGGATACATGGCCGGCCAAACCTTCGGCAAGAGGCTGTTCTCGTACCTTTTCCGGATTGCGGTTGATCCATAACAGTGGCAGCCCAACTTCTTCCTTTTGCTGCCATCTCTCCCGTCTAAACATGGCAGCGCCGGGACGTAGAAAATGACTGCGGGGAGCGGCAGTGCGGGAGCATCGATGCCTCATCGTCGCCAAGCGCATCTCGACTGCGCGCATTGCGATCGAGTTAAAGTAATCTATCAGTAATATTGACGTAGTATCGACAAACTACTTTATGCAAAACGTCATATTAGATACTGTTAAATTATGATGATCTTAAATTCCGAAGTCTGCCAGTACAGCCCGTCCGCAAAATGGTCGGTGAGATTGGCATTCTGCGTGAGCATCTATGTGCTCGCCGCATTCTTCCTTGATCCGCAATCGTTCGTGGCTCTAAGTCAGATCTACGCCGAAAAATTCCTCGTCGCCATTCCGATATTGTTGGTTGGAGGCGTTGGCAGCGCAGCTCTCATTTTCGGCCGCCAGGCACCGACGCGCTACGCCGTTGAACTGCTTCGAACGCGATGGCGGGGTTGCGTGCCGGTGCTGCTGTTCTTCCTCGTCGGCATGACCGCGTTTTCCACCTACAAGAGTGCGATTCCGAAAATCGTTCCGTTCTATACCGATCCATGGCTTGCCGACCTGGATGAGTGGATACACGGAGCGGCGCCATGGTAATTGGCGCATCGCCTCGATCACGATCTATGGGCGTTCTTTGTCTTCAAGAACTACGATGTGCTTTGGTATGCGCTGTGGTTTGGAACGGTTCTCTCCGTGGCTATGTGGTCGGATCGGATCGCACGGATTCGCTATCTCTGGGCGCTTGCGTTGACCATCTCGATCGTCGGTACACTGCTCGCACTTCTCCTGTCGTCCGCTGGTCCCATCTACTACGATTATTTCGTCGGTAGTGACCGCTTCGACGAACTAAGGGTGGCCATGTCGGCTCTGGAGTCCAGCGTCATCGTCCGAGAATACGCCGATTATCTTTTGACCTTGCACACGACAGGAAATGCAGGTTTGGGGGGCGGCATCTCGGCCATGCCCAGCCTGCACGTCGCCCTTGCCACCCTGAACGCCTATTTCCTTTCCTCCCTCAACCGCTGGCTTGGCGTTCTTGGTTGGATCTTCGCTGCCTTGATCATGTACGGGTCAGTGTACACTGGATGGCACTACGCGGTGGACGGCTACATCTCGATCGTAGTGGTATCGGTGATCTGGTGGGGGACTGGACGCCTAGTGCGCGAGCAGCATCATCTGACCCTCCCATGGATGGACACCGCCGTGTCCGAACCGTCGACCTCCGCGCTCTTGAAGAATGACCGCATCACTCCTGGGATGGACGCCTCGTAGCGAAAATTCCCGTACATACTGTTCCTCTGAATATACGTGCCCGGCCAACGCGAAACCTGTTCGAACGCTCGATATAGTTCTCATGGCTTCTTCCGAAATCACGCGAGACCTTGCGCCAGAAAAGCAGCTTCCGGCATGGCTCGCTTACGCGAGGCGCTGCAACGCGATGCTCTGCGCAGTGATCTTTGCGTTCGTCTTTCTGACTTTTGTGGTCGCAACAATCAGCGGCGATTCGATCCTGCCCCATGTCTTCGAATATGCCGAGCGGGTCGTGCGAGCCTTTCTGTTGTTGAGTTCCGCCCTTGTCATCTGGGCTTGCTCAGGCGCGATCGTACAGGGTCGTCACGGATCACCAGTCAGCCTCGCGACGGCTCGCATGAGAAACCTGGTTACGTCGAACACGCTTACACGGTTTCTCTACGCCAGCGCCATATTGGTTCTCTTCATGGCCGCCTTCCTCTACAACAAGATGTTGATCCCGGTTGTGGCCCCTTTCCAATGGGACGAGACCTTCTCGCGTTGGGATGCAGGTCTTTTGGGCGGGTACCAGGCCTGGCAGATCATCCAGCCGGTTGTCGGCGTACCGTGGATGACCGTGCTCTTGGACGTGGCATATTCATCATGGGTGCCGGTAGTCTTCCTGTTCTGGGGCGGGCTGTTCGCCAGTCCGCGCGTGCCGGAGCCGATACGTGTCCGCTATTGGTGGGCGACGATCATGTCCTGGCTCCTGATAGGCTTGGTGATGGCAACAATGTTCTCTTCCGCGGGACCTTGTTACTTCTCGGAAATCGTACCGGGCACGCCCTCGCCCTATGGCGATCTCATGCACTATCTCGACGGGGTGGATGCGGACTATTCTTTGTCTTCATCCTTGACCAAGGATTTTCTTTGGCAGGTCCATATCGGCACGTTCGACCTGCCCGGAGGCATCTCGGCCATGCCCAGTATGCACAACGCGCAGGCGGCTTTGTTTGCGGCGGTCGCGTACTCCCTCGACCGCAGGCTCGGCCATGTCATGCTGGCCTACGCCGTGTTGATCTTTCTCGGCTCGATTCATCTTGGATGGCACTATGCCGTGGATGGGATTGTCGGTGTTGTCGCGGCGCTCGCCATTTGGATTGCATGCGCAAAGGTGGCTAGGAGCGAACGGAAGTGTTCTGTTGAATAGCGGCCCTCACACCGAGAGGCGAAGCAGCAGATCGATAAGGGGCGGCCGCGCGCCGAGGGACTTGCTGGGCCGTTGAGACCGTGCGCCTTATCCAACCCTGATAGGCAGTTTGCAAGGTTAAATCAAAGCGCTGCCCTTTTGGGCATTGGTTGACCCTACAGGCAGCACGAGCAATGCCGATTCCACGAAAAAGCCGTATCGCATGCGATGCCGGCAACGGGAAAATGTGCTCTTGGCGCGTCCCGCGTATCGAAAAACTGGCTTCGTGCTTACGCGAACCTAAGCGCATCCGGTGCGGTGGATTGCGTGAAGCCAAGTAGTCAACTGATATTCAAGGGAAAACTGGCGCGCCCGTAAAGATGAAAATGAGAACTCGTATATCATTGTTTCTAAAATATAAATTCAAACTGACGACTCTGAGACGAAGTAGCCCTTCGTGTCGGTGAGCCACCTCACCGGCAGAGGCGGACATACGGTCTTACGATGAACCAGAAATCCTCCGCTCTCAGTTAAGCCGATTTGGTCCCATCAGTGCTGACGCCGGACAGCCTCCGCGGTTCGGCGTCACAGACAGAATCATGGAAGATTCAACGGGTGCAAATCACGCACGGAAGATGTGGGTACAGGCTTGTGACGTGGAGGGAGTCGAAGAGCGGTCTTGCTGGTTTTGGCACGAAGCGGGCCAAAAGACTGGCTCCCATTATCTACAGAAGTGGTTGCACTTCGCTGTCCGGCAGGCGGCCAATAAGCTGAAGGGCCTGAATAACGAGTGCTGGATGCGAAGCGGGCGGAGGTTGCTGGAAACCGCGCGATGCTTCTGCGCTGCTTCTGCCGAAGCGATCCTCCCTCAAGAGGAAAGCTCAACGCGGTGGTTGCGCCATGCGTAGTCGTTAAAGCTGTCCACTTCCGCCTGGCATCTCCGATCGGACCAATGGAGAATGCTTCCCATCGCACCGACCGTCCTTTCTAGGAGTTCCGGCGTCACGGCCTTGTCCCAAAACAGCGGCGTTCGGCGGCAAAGGATGTCAATGGCGCTCGTCGCGTGCTCGGCTGTCAAGAAATGGCGAACAGCATACTCAATCTCCTCATAAGACGATGCGTCCGTGAGAATTGGAGTGGTCCGCGGTGAATAGTTGATCGCCTTGGCCGGCCCGGCCGAATCAAGCACGTCGGCGATCTTCCTCGTGATCCGTCTAGCGGTTTGCCGGTGGTTGACGATGATGCCCCACGTCACAGCCAAGAGATGGCGTGCACCATAGTCCACCATGTCGTGGAAGATGCTGAACGGCAGACGTTTGCCTTTTGCTCGCTCGGGATCGAAAGTGATCGGGCGAGCACCAGCCCACGCCATCTCGACCTTCGCTTCCTTAATTGGAAGGCCGGGAAGTAGAGCTTGTGCCTCGCGAATGATGAAATCAATGTCCTCTTCGAGGGGGACAACCTCATTGGGATGTCCGTTGTAGATTGTCTCGGTCGGCCCGAGATAGTGATAGTCGCCCCAAGGCAAGCAGAAGATATTTTCGCCCTCCGAATTATCGCCGGCAATGCCGTACCCCTTGAATTCATCAGGTAGCCGAATCAAGACATGCACGCCCTTGATCGCCTGCACGCGCGGCCCGATGTTGTTTAGGCCAGGGACCATACGGTTAGTCCGATCGATCTCGATTCCGGCGAGATTAAGGACATAGCGCGCTTCGACTGTCGCTTTGTGCTCGTCGTCGGCCAGCGTCAGCCTCCAGTTCGCCTTGTCGGATTTCTCCAGACGCACGACCTCGGTATAGTTTCGGATTACCGCACCCATATCCTCAGCGTCTAGGCATGCGTCGAGGGCAATGCGTTCAGCCCACCTGAACTGCTGGTCCGTGAAGGCCACGACCGAGCATATGTCTGCCTGATTGGCAAGATGTTTGATAAACGGATGTGGTGACGCAGTCCCCTTCCAGCGGCGATAGTTGATCGGGCTGCGGCCTCGGTTCACTAGCTTGATGATTGTGGCGCCTATGTCCACGTGCCAACCTCGGTAACCCGCATTCTTATAGATGGGTAGCGCGATGTCCATCGGTCGCAGATAGGTGCGGATTGTTTTGTAAAGCTCGCCCTGTGCCGTCGCCATGTCGCTCGCAGTGCGAAGTTTCGTAAGCAGCGTTCCCGGCGCGAATAGGAATTCCGAGACGGATTTCGTCGGCGCGAGGAACCTCAGCCCACAGTGCAGAATGCGTCCCGAGCGACTGGTCGCCCCACTGGCGAAATCCTGCTTCTCCACGAGCAACACTTTGTAGCCGGATGCCGAGAGATGCTGCGCTGCGGCGCAGCCGTTTATCCCGCCGCCGATGATCGCTACGTCGAAGGATCGCCCATCATACTTGGTCAATGCGGAACGCAAGTTTCCCATCTTTAAACTCCACCTCTCAAGCCAGACGGCTTGACTTTCCCTTGTTCATGAACAACTCGATTCCGAGCATGGACACCACCGTGATCGATGATCATCGGTGAACGCGGTTTTTCTTGAGCGCGCGCGGATCCATCATCGTAGTCCGCGCATAAGGATCGAATGGGAAGCCAAGGGCCGCCGACAAGATGGCCGCCATCATACCACCAGTAGGATGAGCAGGATCGCGTCAATCCAAATTCCAAATCTGAAATAGGTCTGGCACCAGCGCATCAAATAGCTCTTGGGGAAGAAACCCGATATTGTTCTTGTTTACCTTTCCGCCTCCATTCAATTTTTCTCGCATACGTTTTAGAACCTATCCGCGCGCAACGGATGAAGGTCTATCGCCGGCTTGTGCCCGCCGATGAGATCGCAGACCAAGCGCCCGGTAATCCCGGCGAGGGTGAGCCCTATGTGCCCATGGCCGAAGGCATAGGCGATCCTGGAATCCGTCGGCGAACGCGAGATCACCGGCAGCGAATCCGGCATAGACGGCCGGAAGCCCAGCCACGTCCTTCCAGCCTCGCCAAGCCCCGGCAGCAGGACGCGGCTCATCTTCTCGATGACGTCTGTCCGCGCCGAGCGCGCCGGCTTGCCAAGTCCACCCAGTTCCACCGTGCCCGCCGACCGCAGCCCCTCGCCGAGCGGCGTCATATAGAAGCCATGCTCGGGATAGCAGGTCGGCGCGCTCAGGATATTTCCGTCGCGCGGAAAAAGGACGTGATATCCACGCTCGGCATCGAGCCGTATCCTGTCGCCAACCGTCCGCGCCAGTTGGCGGGACCACGCACCAGCGGCAACGACGACGCGATCCGCCTCCACCGCCCGCCCATCTTGGCACCTTACGGTGAGGCCGCCGTCGCGTGGCTCGATTGCGCGCGAAATGCTGCGGACGAACCTGCCGCCCTTGCTTTGGAACAGGGAGGCAAGCGCCTGCGCGTATCGCAGTGCATCGTCGATCCTGTACGCGTCGTTGAACAGGAGGCCGTTGCTGTAGAGCGGAGCCAGATTCGGTTCGCGCTCCCTGACGGCCCTCCGGTCCAGCATCTCCATGCGCACACCTTCGCGCCGCCGCAGGTCGATATCGCGCTGCGCGCGCGCAAAACTGCGCTCGGACCGGTAGAGATAAAGACAGCCGTCCGGCCGCTTCAGGTGCGTCGCCCGCGCCTCTTCGAAAAGCGGATTATGGCCTGCCTCTGCCAGCCTTATCAACTGGCCAAGCACGCCGACTATGCGATGGAATTCGCGCTGGCTGGACGCCCGCAGGAAATCGACGAGCCAGGGCAAGAGCCGCGGCAGGTCGCCCCAGAAGATCGACAGCGGGCTCGCGCGCTTCATGAGCATGCCTGGCACGTCGCTCAAGATCCCCGGCGTACCGACGGGGATGCACGCGCCAAGCGCTACGGTGCAGGCGTTGCCGAAGCTTGCCGCACCCAGGTAGCCGCTGCCGGCAAGCGGCGGCTCCGGATCTATGATCGTGACCGCATGCCCGGCTCTCTGCAGCCACAGAGCCGACGACAGCCCGACCACGCCCGCGCCGAGGACAACCACGGAGACGCGCTCGGACTGGGGCAACGGCTTGATGGCTGTAAGTTCCGGGACACTTGAGTAGGTCGGCACAGGCACGCGGGATTGCCTTTCCTCTAATCATATGAGCAGATGCATTACTCATATGATTAGATCTTGTGTCAACCGCAAATTTGATGTGTAGGAGATTGTCCACGCAACACGTCGGAGTCTCGAAATGCCGGAGCTCGCCCGCAGGCCCTCCCTATTTTCACACACGCTCAACCAGCTCGGCCGACAGATCGTCAGCGGGCACTACGGCGAGAGCGGAATGATCCCGCCGGAGCCAAGACTATGCGAGCAACTGGGCGCCAGCCGGGGCGTCCTGCGCGAAGTCCTGCGCGTCCTCAGCCAGAAGGGCCTGATTTCGGCGCAACCGAAAGTCGGCATACGGGTCGAGCCGGAACGCAACTGGAACGTCATGGATCTCGACGTTCTCAACTGGCTCTGGGAGTTCGGCCCGCGGACCAGCTACATCCGGGAATTCCTCGAGTTCCGGCTGATCTTCGAGCCGGCGGCCGCAAGCGCGGCAGCCAGGAACGCCACCGAGGCCGATCGCAAGGAGATCATCGATCTCTACACCATCCTGGCGGAAGAAAGCGATCGCATCTCCGACAGGAGTTCCGACGAACGCGCCCAGGACGCCGACCTGCAGTTTCACCTTGCCGTCTTTCGCGCGTCGCGAAACCGCCTGCTCGTCTATACCGGGACGCTGATCGGCCACATCATGCGCCAGCAGATCGCCGTGACGACGTCCACGCCCGGCGTCTTCCGTGATGCGGTGCCGCTGCACCAGCAAATGGCCGAGGCCATTTCCCGGGGCGATTACCGGGAGGCCGAGCGCGCCGCCCACGACAACGTCATCTGGACGCAGAACGCGCTCGACAGGCTCAATCTCGAACATCAGGCCGCGGTGGCCGACAAGTAGCTACGCGTCGACTTCGATGGCCGTGCCGCGAGCCAGAGCAAGCTCTACGGCGGCGGACGCCACAGCCAGGTCCTGAAGTCCCACGCCCGTGCCGTCGAACAGCGTTATCTCCTGCGCATCGCGACGCCCAAGGTGACCACCGGCGATGACGTCGCCGATCGGCACGATCGCCGCCGTGTCGATCGAGCCCAGCCTGAACGCATGCTGGGCCTCGCCGATGGATGTCGACTGCTCGACCTCGTCCGTGAAGACCGTCGATGCCGCGACGATTTCCGCAGCGATCTCCTGTTTCCCCCTGGTATCGGTGCCCATGCAGGCCAGATGCGTGCCGGGCCGTATCATCCCTTCCGCAAGCACAGGGCCGAACGAGGAGGTGATGGTGATCACGACATCGGCTTCCCCGCAAAGCTGCTCGAGGCTCACGGGCTGGAACGGCAGGCCCTTCTCCCGTGCCACGCTTGCAAGGCGCTCCAGCTTTTCGGGTGTCTTGTTCCAGCCGAGGACCTTTTCGAACGGCCGCTGGTCGAGCGCCGCGCGCAACTGGAACGCCGACTGGTGGCCGGCGCCGACGATGCCGAGCACTTTGGAATCCGGTCGCGCCAGGTGCTTGATCGAGACGGCCGAAGCTGCGGCCGTCCGCAATGCCGTCAGCAGATTGCCGCCGACGATGGCACGACAGCGGCCGGTATCGGCGTCGAACAGGAAGATCGTGGACTGATGGTTGGTCAGCCCCTTCTGCGCGTTGTGCGGCCAGTACCCGCCTGACTTAAGGCCGAGCGCGAGGCTCTCGCGATCGAATCCCGACTTGAAGCCGTAGAGCGCATCGGCATGGCCGATTGCCTCGCGCATCACCGGGAAGTTGCGGGCCGACTTCCTGGCCATAGACGCAAATGTCTGTTCCACCGCCATGAAGCAATCGGCGGCCGACACAAGTCCTGCGATGTCGCGTTCGGGGATGATGATCATGATGCCTCTGCTGCGAAGGATGCCGGGCTTGGCCATGCATATGATCAATATGCCTTGCCGCGGGCCGATATCGGCCAAAGGGTCTCGACCTTGCCGTTGCGGACGCCGACATACCAGTCGTGCACGTTGCATGTCGGGTCGCAGTGGCCGGGAACGAGACGCAGCTTCTCGTTGATCTTGAGAGCGCCGGTCGTGTCCTCGATGACGCCGTGCTCGTCGCTGCACTTGATGTATTTCACATCGTCGCGGCCATGGACGAAGGGCAGTCCGCTATCGACCGACTGCGCCTTGAGCCCGGCATCGCAGATCGCCTTGTCGGCCTTGGCGTGGCTCATCACCGACGTCAGGATGAAGAGCGCGTTCTCCCATTCGCCCTGGTCGATGCGCTTGCCCTGCCTGTCGAGGATGCGCCCGTAGTCGGCGTCCATGAAGGCGTAGGAGCCGCATTGCAGCTCGTTGTAAACGCCTGACTCCGCCTCGAAATAATAGGAGCCGGTTCCTCCGCCCGAGACTAACTCGGGCTCGAGGCCCGCCGCCTTCAGGCCGGCGACGGCATGCTTCACCTGCGCGACGGCCGCGTCGATCTTAGCCTTGCGATCCTCGTAGCCGTCGATGTGCTGCATGGCTCCCTGATAGGCCTGGATGCCGGTGAACTTCAGGTTCGGCGCGGCAGCGATCGCCTTGGCGATCGTCACCACCTCATCGGTCGTCTTGACGCCGCAGCGGCCGGCGCCGCAGTCGATCTCGACAAAGCATTCAAGCGTCGTGCCGTGGGCCTGGGCGGCGGCCGACAGGTCGGCGACGTTGGCCAGGTCGTCGACGCAGACGATGACGCGCGCGCCGAGTTTTGGCATGCGGGCGAGACGATCGATCTTCGCGGCGTCGCGCACCTGGTTCGAGACGAGGATGTCCTTGATGCCGGCGCGGGCGAAGACCTCCGCCTCGGACACCTTCTGGCAACAGACGCCGATGGCGCCTCCCAGTTCCATCTGCAGCTTCAGCACGTCGACCGACTTGTGCATCTTGCCGTGGGCGCGGTGGCGCATGCCGTGCGCCTTGGCGTAGTCGCCCATCTTCCTGACGTTGCGCTCCAGCGCGTCGAGGTCGAGGATCAGGCAAGGCGTCTGGATGTTGGCCTCGTCCATGCCGGGCAGCGCCGGGACATCGAAGCCAACCTCGTAGCTGGCAAAATTCGTCGGTGCGTTCATTGGGACTTTCCTCAGTTCCACGGCAGTTTGTCGAGATCGACATTGCCGCCGGTGACGATGACGCCGACGCGCTTGCCGGCGAAGATTTGCGGGTTCTTCAGGATCGTTGCCAGCGGCACGGCGCTGGACGGCTCCATGACGATCTTCAGGCGTTTCCAGATCAGCTTCATGGCGTCGACGATCTCCTGCTCGGACGCCGTCAGGATGTCGGTCACATGCTTCTGCACGAAATGCCAGGTCAGCTCCTTCAGCGGCACCTTGAGCCCGTCGGCGACCGTGTTCGGCGCATCGTCCGCGATGATGTGGCCGGCCTTGAAGCTGCGGTAGGCGTCGTCGGCCTGCTCCGGCTCGGCCGCATAGATCTTCATATGCGGAGCTAGGCTGGCGAGCGTCAGGCAGGTGCCCGACACCATGCCGCCGCCGCCGATCGGAGCGACGACCGCATCGAGACCATCGACCTGCTCGATCAGTTCCGCCGAGCAGGTCGCCTGCCCCGCTATAACGCGGTGGTCGTTGTAGGGGTGGGCGAATTCAGCCCCCGTCTCGGCCACGACCTCGGCGAAAACAGCCTCGCGGCTGGAGGTCGACGGCTCGCATTCCACCACGCGACCGCCATATCCCATGACCGCGTCCTTCTTGGCCTGCGGCGCGGTGCGCGGCATGACGACCGTGCAGGGGATACCGCGCTGCTTGGCGGCATAGGACAGGCAGGTGCCGTGATTGCCGCTGGAATGCGTCGCAACGCCCCTGGCCGCCTGCTCGTCCGACAGGCTGAACACGGCATTGTTGGCGCCGCGGGCCTTGAAGGCGCCGGCCTTCTGGAAATTCTCGCATTTGAAGAACAGTTGCGCGCCGGATAGCTCGTCCAGCATGCGCGAGGTGAGCACCGGGGTGACATGGATATGCGGCGTGATGCGCGCGCGCGCGGCGCGCATGTCTTCGAGCGTTGGAATATACATGGACGCTTCCTTCATCATGCGGCCTTCTGCCGGGTATTGGCTGCACCAGTTCGATAATGTTCCTGCGCCGCCGCGACCCCGGAACCAAGCCTGATCGGCAAACCGAGGTCGGCCATGACCATCTCGGCGGTGGCCAGACCGGACAGCGCCATCACGTCGGTCAGGCTGCCGAGATGGCCGATGCGGAACACCTTGCCCGCCAGTTCGCCGAGGCCCGTGCCAAACGAAACGCCGTAGGCGTTCAGCGCGTGCGCGACGATCCTGTTTGCATCGAAACCGTCGGGAACGCGGATGGCGCTGACGGTGTCGGAATAAAGCTCCGGCCGGATTGCGCAAAGCTGCAGCTCCCAGGCGTCGACCGCGCGGCGGACACCTTCCGCTATGCGACGATGCCGGGCGAAGACGTTCTCGAGCCCCTCATCGAGCAGCATCTCGGCCGCTGTCTTCAAACCGTTGAGCAGGCCGACCGGAGGCGTGTAGGGGAAGCCGCCTGCGCAATAGTTGCCGAGCATGTCGCGCACGTCGAAGAAGCTTCGCGGCAGCTTCGCCTCGGCAACCGCATCCATCGCCTTCGGCGAAAAGCCGACGATCGCCAGGCCCGGCGGAAGCATGAACCCCTTCTGCGAGCCGGTGACGGCGATATCGACGCCCCACGCGTCCATGCGGAAATCCATCGAGGCGATCGAGCTGACGCCATCGACGAACAGCATGGCGGGATGCCCTGCGGCGTCGAGCGCGCCGCGCACAGCGGCGATGTCGGAGCGGACGCCCGTCGCCGTCTCGTTGTGCGTGGCAAGCACAGCCCTGATTTCATGGGACGCGTCGCCGGCGAGGATTTGCGCGAGGCGGTCGGCCGGAATGCCGTCACCCCACCTCTGAGCCGCCACCACGACATCGAGCCCGTGCCGCCGGCACATCTCGATCCAGCGGTGGCTGAACACTCCGTTGCGCGTTGCCAGAACCTTGTCGCCGGGCGACAGCGTGTTGGTTATCGCCGCCTCCCAGCCGCCCGTGCCGGTCGCCGGGAAGACGATGATTTCCGCGCGCTCGCTCTTGAGGACCTTCTTCACGCCGTCCAGAACTGGATGAAGAATCCTTCCAAACAGAGGGCTGCGATGGTCGACCGTTGGAATGTCGATGGCCTTGCGCAGGACTTCCGGGATGTTTGTCGGGCCGGGAATGAAGATGGGATTCTGGCTGGTCACAACGACTGATCCTTGCTCGATGAAAATTCTACCACGGAGCCAAATTCACGTAAATTTTTTTGAAATGTTTTTTTATTTTGCATTTTTCATAAAAATATATATTATAAATCAAAGGCTTAAATTTTTTCATTTTATGACAAGATATTTCGACGATAAATATACCCAAAATGGGAATGAGCGATGACAGAACAAACCGGTAGACGGCGCGGGCGGCCAAAGGGATCAAAATCTCCCTCGCCGAGCATGGGGATACAAGCTCTGGATCGCGGCATCGACGTGCTCGAGGCGCTGGCCGCCCATGACGGCATCACCCTTACCGAACTGTCGGCACATCTTGGCCAGTCATCGGCCACGATGTACCGTGTTCTGGCGACGCTGGAGCAGCGCCGCTACGTCGAGACAAGCCCAGAGCGCCAGGAATGGTTCGTGGGGCCGGAAGCGTTCAGGCTCGGCTCGGCCTTCGTGCGCCGCACCAACATCGTCGAACGCAGCCGATCGGTGATGCGCGAGCTGATGTCCAGGACAGGCGAGACATCCAACCTCGGCATCGAGCGCGAAGGCCATGTGCTGTTCGTCAGCCAGGTGGAATCGCACGAGACGATCCGCGCCTATTTCCCTCCCGGCGCCCGGTCACCGCTGCACGCCTCAGGCATCGGCAAGGCGCTACTGAGCGCCTTTGTAGAGGAGAGGCTCGAAGCCTTCATCAAGACGACGAATTTCACGCGTTTCACCGACAAGACGATCGCGACCGCCGGCGGACTGCGCGAAGAAATTCAGGCTACCCGCCAGCGGGGTTATTCGTTCGATGACGAGGAAAGGACGATCGGCATGCGCTGCGTCGCGGCATGCATCCTGAACGGCTACTCAGAGGCTGTCGCCGGTATCTCGATTTCCGGCCCCACGCCAAGGATGCCGGATGCGCGCATCCGCGAGATGGGCCTGCTGGTCACCGAGGCGGCGCGCGAGATATCAAGACGCCTGGGTGCAAGCTGACCCATCTCGGCACGTCCGCGATGGGGGTTCGTAAAAAAATAAGGCACTTCCGGAGGCGCTGCTGCTCACCGGAAGTGCCCATGGGCCGATCCCCGGCTACGCCGGGGTCAACGATCAGATGCTCTCGGCAAACAGTTTCTTCGCGGCGTCGAGCGTGAGCTCCACCGGGTTGCCCCCGGCGGTCGGGTCGACGATCGCCATTGCCGCCATCTCGTCGATGCGGTCCGTGCCTACGCCGAGCTGCGAGAGTTTGTCCGGAACGCCGAGTTCCTCACGGAGGCCAAGCACGAAGTCGTAGAAACCGTCGAAGCCGCCGGCGATGCCGAGATAGGCCGCCGCCTGCGCGAGCTTCTCTTCCACGGCTGGCCGGTTGAAGCGCAGCACCGGCGGCATCACCACCGCGTTGGTCATACCGTGATGCGTGTTGTAGATCGCGCCTACCGGGTGGGACAGCGAGTGGATCGCGCCGAGACCCTTCTGGAAGGCGACCGCGCCCATCGCCGCCGCCGACATCATGTGCGAGCGCGCCTCGATGTCGGAGCCGTCCTTCACCGCCTTCGGCAGGTTCTCCTTCACCAGCCGCATGCCTTCCAGCGCGATGCCCTGGCTCATGGGGTGGTAGAAGGGCGAGGAGTAAGCCTCCAGGCAATGCGCGAAGGCGTCCATGCCGGTGCCGACCGTAATGACCTTCGGCATGCCGACCGTCAGCTCCGGATCGCAGATGGTCACCGCCGGCAGGAATTTCGGATGGAAGATCACCTTCTTGGTGTGCGTGTCCGAGTTGGTGATGACCGAGGCGCGGCCGACTTCCGAGCCGGTGCCTGCCGTGGTCGGCACGGCGACGATCGGCGCGATGCCTTCCACCGAGGCGCGGGTCCACCAGTCGCCGATGTCCTCGAAATCCCAGACCGGCCGGCTCTGGCCGACCATGAAGGCGACCGCCTTGCCTAGGTCGAGGCCCGACCCGCCGCCAAAGGCCACCACGCCGTCATGGCCGCCGTCCTTGAACGCCTTCACGCCGGCCTCGAGGTTCTTCTCGTTCGGGTTCGGGTCGACGTCGGCGAATATCGCGCGGCTGAGGCCGGCCGCGTCGAGGATATCCAGCGCATTCTGCGTGATCGGCATCGGCGCGAGGCCGCGATCCGTCACTAGCAGCGGGCGCTTCATGCCGACCGCCTTGCAGTGGTCGGCGAGTTCCTTGATCCGGCCGGCGCCGAACTTGACGGCGGTCGGATAGCTCCAGTTTGCAGTGATGCTCATGCTGTGATCTTCTTGAGGTGATAGGATTTCGGACGCGTCAGGTTCTGGAAGCCGATGACCGACAGGGAGCCGCCGCGCCCGGTGTTCTTGACGCCGGTCCAGCACAGCGCGGGATCGAGATAGTCGGCGCGGTTCATGAAGACGGTGCCGGTCTCGATGTCGGCGCCGATGCGGGCGGCGCGCTCGGGGTCTTTCGTCCACAGCGATGCTGTGAGGCCGAACTCGCTGTCGTTCATCAGCGCCAGCGCCTCGTCGTCGCCCGACACCTTCATGATGCCGACGACCGGGCCGAAGGATTCATCGCGCATCACCCGCGTCGTGTGGTCGACATTGGTGAGGATCTGCGGCGCGAGGTAGGCGCCGCCGTCGTCCTGCGGGAAATTCGCCGCGTCGACGACCGGAAAGGCGCCGGCGGCGATCGCCTCGCCGACCTGGGCGCGGACCTCGGCGGCGAAACGCTTGTTGGCCATCGGGCCGAGCGTCGTCTCGGGATCGAGCGGGTTGCCGAGTTTCATGTTCAACACCCAGGCCGCGGATTTTTCGACGAACGCGTCGTAGAGCGAAGAGTGCACGTAGATGCGCTCGATGCCACAGCAGCACTGGCCGGAGTTGAACATCGCGCCGTCCATCAGCGTGTCGACGGCCGCGTCGAGGTCGGCGTCCTCCATCACATAGCCGGGATCCTTGCCACCGAGCTCCAGCCCGAGTCCGACGAAGGTGCCGGCGGCAGCCCGCTCGATCGAGCGCCCGCCTGCCACCGAACCGGTGAAGTTGATGAAGTCGAACTGCCGCGCCTTGATCAGGTCCGAGGTCGTCTGGTGGTCGAGGAACAGGTTCTGGAAGACGTCCTCCGGCACGCCCGCCTCGACGAAGGCGTGCACCATGCGCTCGCCGACCAGCAGGCTCTGCGTCGCGTGCTTGATGACGACCGTGTTGCCGGCCATCAGCGCTGGCGCGACCGTGTTGATCGCCGTCATGTAGGGATAGTTCCACGGCGCGATAACCAGCACGACGCCGTGCGGCTCGTGCAGGATCTGGCGCGTGAAGGTCGCGCTGTCCTCGACGACCAGCGGCGCCAGCGCATCGGCGGCGATCGACGCGACATAGTTCGAGCGCTCGTTGAAGCCGCGGAATTCGCCGCCGTACTTGACCGGGCGGCCGATCATGTGGGCGAGTTCCGGCACCACTTCGTCTACCATCTCGTTCAGCCGCGCGACGCCGGCCATGACCAGCTTCACGCGCTTGTCGAGCGGCTGCGCTGCCCAGTCCTTGCGGGCGGCGCGCGCCTTCGCGATCGCGGCGCTCGCCTCTTCATACGATTGCGTCGGCCGCTCGGCATAGACCGATCCGTCGATGGGCGAAATGCATTTCAGAATTGTCACGATCCTACTCCTAAACCTGTCAGCAGCCTTCGAAGCCGCGGGCAATTTCCCAGTCGGCGATCAGCCTGTCGGCCACGTCCTGTTCCCAGCGGGCGGCATGAACATAATGGTCCACCACCGCGTCGCCGAATGCCGAGCGCAGCAGGCTGGACCCGTCAAGGGCCTCCGTCGCGTCGCGCAGCGTCCGTGGGATCTCGCGCACTTCCGTTCCGCCATAGGCGTCGCCCAAGAAAGGCGCCTCCAGCGGCAGTTCGCGCTCGATGCCGTCGATGCCGGCTGCGATCAGCGCGGCCATCGCTAGGTAGGGGTTGAGATCGGAGCCGCCGACCCGGCATTCGATGCGGAGGCCCTTGGTACCCTCGCCACACAGGCGATAGCCCGCCGTCCGGTTGTCGCGGCTCCACACCGCCTTGGTCGGCGCGAATGTGCCGGCGACGAAGCGCTTGTAGGAGTTTATGTAGGGCGCGAGGAACGCGGTGATCTCGGAGGCGTGGGCGAGCAGGCCAGCGACGTAATGCTGCATCAGCGGCGACATGCCGTATTCGGCGTTCTCATCCAAGAATTTCGGTGTCTTGCCGTCGGCGCTCCACAGCGACTGGTGGATGTGCGACGAGCTGCCGGCGGCCTTGGCGTTCCATTTCGCCAGGAAGGTGATCGACTTGCCCCGCGACCAGGCGATCTCCTTGCAGGCATTCTTGATTATGACATGGCGGTCGGCCATGGTCAGCGCGTCGGCATAGCGCACATTGACCTCGCCCTGTCCCGCCGAGGCCTCGCCCTTGGTGTTCTCGACCGGGATGCCGGCGCCCTGCAGGCCGTTGCGGATGGCGCGCATGACATCCTCTTCCTTGGTGGTCTGGAAGATGTGGTAGTCCTCGTTGTAGGCGCTCACGGTGCGCAGGTCGCGATAGCCCTGTTCCTCCGCCTCCTCGTAGCTCTGGTCGAACAGGAAGAATTCCAGCTCGGTGGCCATGAACGCCTTCAGGCCCATAGCCTCCAGCCTGGCGACCTGCTTCTTCAGGACGGCGCGCGGCGAATGCGGGACTTCTTCGTGCGTGTGGTGGTCGAGCACGTCGCAGAGCACCATGGCCGTCGCCTCCAGCCACGGCACGCGCCGCAGCGTCGACAGGTCCGGCTTCATCACATAATCGCCGTACCCCGCTTCCCAGCTGGTGGCCTTGTAGCCCGGCACGGTCTCCATCTCGAAGTCGGTCGCCAGCAAATAGTTGCAGCTGTGCGTCTCCTCATAGGCGCCGTCGACGAAGAACTGCGCATGGAAGCGCTTGCCCATCAGCCTTCCCTGCATGTCGACCTGGCAGACGATGACGGTGTCGATCCGCCCCGCCAGGACGTCGGCCTTCAGTTCTTCGAATGAATATCCGAACATGTTTTATCCTTGCTGGCTGCTCGATCCGCGAACGGATCGCTGTGACTATGGATTTTCCGCGTCGAGCGACGTGACCAAGGCACTCAAGAGATGCTTTTCCACTTTCGCCCGAGATGTATCATCGGCAAGGAGGTCATTGCGTATCTCGATCATGACATTCCGCAGTCCGTTGCGCACGCCGTGCTCGACCAGCGTGTGAGTAACCCCGTCCTCCGGTCCGTAAGGATCGTTGCGCCTCACCACGAAACCGGACGCGCTTTCAAGCGAGGCGATCACCCTGTCGGCGAAGCGCGAGTCGCTGTCGTGGAGAATGCCGATCTCCGTCTCGCGCCGCACGCCCTTGAACAAAGGCGTGAAGCTGTGGATCGTCACAAGCACGCAAGGCTGACCCGAAGCGGCGCGCCTGGCGATCTCCCGCGCAACGGCAGCTTGGAACGGGCGGTAGATGCCGTCGACACGTGCCTGCCTTTCCGCGGGCCCCATGGCGATGTTGCCGGGGACCTGAAAGATCTCGCTCTGCTTTGGAATGGCGCTGTCGGCCTCGGGCGGGCGGTTGCAGTCATAGGCAAGCCGCGAGAAACGCTGATGGATAAGGCAGGCGTCGAGCTCGTTAGACAGAAACAGCGACACGTCGAGCGCGCCCGGATCCCAGGCGATGTGGCTGGAGCGCAGCTCTTCCGACAGACCGAGGTCGCCGAGGCTGCGCGGGATCATCTTCGAGGCGTGCTCGCAAATCAGGAGGACGGGCGACCGGCCTTCCGGACGCTCCACAGCGACCGGCTTCCTCTCATCTGCGGCAAAGATCGTGTTCAACAGTTCCACCGGAGCCTCCAAGCTCTGAAAATAATCGTTCAGAAGACTTCATCTGTCAAACCAGTTTTGAAAACTTTTCTTCACTCGTTCATTTCCATGCGTGGCGCTAGACGCGGTTGATGCTAAGGTGGCGGCTAATTGCGGGAGGACGGTGCGCTTGAAAACTGACACGAAAGTCCAAGACATCATACGGTCCAGCTTTGGCCGGCTGACCCGGTCTGAGCGGCAGCTAGCGAATGCGCTCACCTCCCACTATCCGATGTCGGCATTGGGATCGATCACGACCATTGCGGAACAGGCCGGCGTGTCCACGCCGACTGTCGTACGGATGGTGCGCAAGCTCGGATTCAAGGGTTTTCCGGACTTCCAGACGCACATTCACGAAGAACTCGAGACGACACTGTCTAACCCGATCGCCAAGCACGATCGTTGGGCGAACGACGCACCGGACACTCATATCCTGAACCGCTTCGCCGAGGCGACGATCGCCAATCTACGCGAAACTCTGTCGGGCATTGGGACGAGCGACTTCGACCGCGCGCGGGATCTATTGAAGGATCTGCGCAACCACGTCTACATCGTGGGTGGGCGTATCACTAAATCGCTTGCCGAGTACCTCTTTACCCACTGCCAAGTGATCCGCCCTAACGTTACGCTGATCGCCCCCACTCCCAGTACCTGGCCGCACTATGCTCTGAACATGAAGTCGAGAGATGTTCTGATAATCTTCGACATCCGGCGCTACGAACGAGAGATCGAAACGCTCAGCCGGATAGCCGTCGAGCGTGGCGTTCGTACGCTACTTTTCACCGATCAGTGGAAATCACCGGTCGCGAAGTCGGCGACGGTCGTATTTCGTGTGAAAACCGAGGTCCCTTCAGCATGGGACTCTTCGGTGGTGACGATGTTCGTCGTGGAGACGCTGATCGAGGCGATTCAAAATTCGGTATGGAAGATCACGCGCGATCGCATGAGGGACCTTGAAGATTTACTTGAAACCAGCCAGCTGTTCCGCAAGCCGCGTATGTAATATGTATTGCCGGCGTACTCGCAAACCTCTGTCGAATGAATCCCAACTATTCAATAGAATTTTTTAGATAATTAATTACCCGTGTAATACTGGAATTGATCAATGCCTCGGCCAGTATCGAATTTCTGTCGATAATGGCAGATATGATATTGAGATGTCTGATCTTTACATCCTCGATCGACAGAGTTTTGTTCATGTGCATGCGATTTATTACACGTACCCTGTCGATTATACTCGCATATTGCGCCCTCAGGATATCGTTGTTCGCAGCTTCGACAAGCTGCACATGAAACTCCATAAACCGCTCGTTCAAAGAAAAATAGCTCTCTAGCTTTATGTCGAGTTCAGAATAACATTCTACGCTCTGGCGAATGAGGCTTAGCTCCTCGTCAGTGGCTCGTTCGATGCACAAACGGACAGCGCATTTCTCGAGCGCCTCACGTACTAGATAGGTGTCAATGACCTCGGCGAATGTGAACCGCTTAACCTGGACGCCTTTGCTCGCGCGCTCTACAAGGCCATCCTGTTGCAGTTTCAGGATCGCGTCGCGTATCGGGGTGCGGCTGATCTTAAATTTTTCCGCGAGAAATTCCTCTGTCAGGACCGCACCGGGTGGAAAGGTGAAGTCGATTATATTCCTCTTGAACGCGTTATAAGCCGTATCTTTCTTCGCGTTCGATGCTTCCTGGTCCATATCATCACCGGTTCAGTAACGGCCGCTGTATGTCTTTGGCCTCACCGAAGCAGCGACATGGTTTATCATTGTCACAAAATCAAAAACCGGTTTTCCGGTGTGGCGATGAATTGCGGCTGCGTAGGGCGGCATATTGGAACACTCTAGGAGAAAAGCACCGATATTCGGATGATCGGCAAGCATATTGTCGACGGTGGTCAGCATTTCGCATTCGATCGCTTCGCTGTCCAGTGTATCGGTCTCGTCCAGCATCGGCCCGCGGAAATTGGGCATCCGCTCCATTCCGGCGACATGGATCTTCGCTAGCGGATTCGGATAGGCGCGGATCAGCAGATCGTCGGTCAGCCGTTCCTTGTTGGCGCAAAGCAGTCCGATCGACTGTTTCGGCCCGAGTAGCGATCCTATCAAGGGAAGCTGCAGCAAGCTCGACAGCATGACAGGGATAGATACGGCTTCAGCGACCAGTTCCTGAAAATGCATCATGTAGCCGCAGTCGCTCGTGATAGCCGCGACGCCGGACGCCTCCAAGGCTCGCGCCGTCTCGATCACCCTATCTTTCAGTGACAGATCGCCATCGTCAATGAGACGTGCCAGCGTGACATCCGGAACTGTTTTGTAGAGCACCGGATAGTCATAGGTGTAGGCGTTGCCTACATCGCCAGGAATGAAGGGAGTGCGGCAGTCGATCAGCAAAATCCCGATATCGTGGCCATAGCAATCAGCCCCGCGGCGTACCTTGTAGATTGGCATGGAATTCTCCCTTCAATATCGATTGGTCGTAAAGGGCTTGGATCGATTTGAGGCGCATCGTCATTCACCGGATCGCACACAATCCTCCCCGTGCTACCGGCCAGCGTCAGCCCAAGGTACCGTGCCCGAATGTATAGAGGACGTCGGACCGCATGGCAGACCTTCCGATGAGCAAGATCGAATCGGGCATCGAAAATCGAAAGCCGAACCAGTCGGAAATCTTTTCTCTCAGCGTCGGCAGAAAGAACCACGCGGTCCATTCGATCACAGCTGCGCGCACGTCGCGGAAGGGTTTGTCCAGTCCCGAACTCGACCACCCCTGCGATGTGCAGGCCATGCGAGAGCAGAACCATGTAGAAGTCTGTGGACGGGTAGTAGGTCGGTGAGTGCAGCGGAGAGCATTCGGTTGCGAACACGATATTGTAGCCACGCTCGGGCTCAAAACATATCCGCTTGTCAATTTAAGCCCCCAGTGTCGTCGACTAGGTACAGCCGACATCCTACGGCCAGACCACAAGAGCCAAGGGCACAGGACAATCCCAATACCAGCACCGATGACGACGATTTCCTTGCGATCACTTTCGCGTAACAGTCGAGATTCTCGGGCATTCAGACTTTCTTAGCCGTGAACACTACTTCAATCCGCACGCCTCTGCCCAGATCGTTGACGCCGATCGTCGCGCGCGACGGGCGATGCTGCTCCGGAAAGAAATCCCTCCAGACGTCGTTCATCCCTGGCTTGTCGGCCATATCGGTGATGAACACTTGCGCGAATGCGATCCGGTCGATCGAGGAGCCGGCATCCGCCAGAAGTTTCTTCGCCTGTTCCAGCAGGCTGCGCGTCTGGCCGCGAATGTCCTGAGACAAATCTTCGCCGACAAGACCCGCGAGATAGACCGTATCGTCGGCGATCGATGCGCCATGCAGGACGTCGTAGAGTTCGATCCGCTCGATCGTCATGTCGTCAGTTCCTCTTCTGGTTTGGTTCGAATAAGTGAAATTCGCGCAGGTACGCGTAGTACTGCTTGATTTCGTCTCGGACGCGATCGGCGCCCCATTCGTTCATCTCCCGGAGAATTTGGCCGACGTCTTCGACCACGTCTGTCCCCATGTCCTCCCGCCATCCGAACGGTAGGCGCCTGAACATGATATCGACAAGGCTCGCTGCCTGTTCATCGACGACGGCACTCCTAACCGCTTGGGCAAGATCTCCGGTTTCTGCGTAACGAATGTCAGCCGGTACCGGTCTTTGGAGCATTTCCTGCCGCCTAGACGGATCAGGGAGACCGATCTTGACTTCTATAGCATCCGCTACATCACGGCCGGTTTCGCGGTGAAGCATGATCGGGCCGGCTGTCAGGCCAATCACATTTGGCGCTGCGGCCTCCGACAGGTCGTGCAGTTCCCGGCGGCGGGAGCCGATGGGATTGCTAAGCTTGTTCTCCCGCTTGTATTTCTCCAGCATCGGCTGATCGTAGGTCCACGGCCTGACTCCAGCCCAGGCGTAGATGATGTCGCTCCTCTTCAAATTGAGGGATGGAAACAGGATGCGTGCCTCGCTCAGCAGGAACTGCACTTCAGGTTCCTCGGGAACGATCTTGTCCCTTTCACCCTCGAAGAGCGTTTCGGTGGCGCCGATGTAGTGGATGCCCTTCCAGGGTATGCAGTAGATGGGCTGATCATGGCTGCTCATCGTCATTATGGCGAACTTTTCGTAACCGGCGGGCAGCTTGATCGCTATGTGGATACCCTTAGTGCCAGTAATCTTCCGGCCAGCGTCCTTCAGCGAGATCGAGCCGTTGACCTGGTCGAGCCAGATTCCGGCAAGGTTAACGATGGACTTCGCTTTAAGAACCTTAATTTCGTTCTGCTCAGACCGCATATCCTGCACCGAAATATGCCAGAGCCCTTCGACGTGGTTGGCCGAGAGGACGTTCGCATAGTTGAGCGCCATACCACCTCGTACCTTCATCTCGAGGATCATGTCGCAGACGATCCGTTCGGGCCAATCGAACTGATAATCACGGAACATGAACACGTCCTTGAGCGGTGTGGACCTGTCCAGCGCCGCCAATAGGCCGTGAGCACGTAACTCTCTGCGGGTAAGTCGGCGGTTGTTGATCGGTACACTGCTGCGCCCCAGCAGGCCGAGCGCTATGAAGCCCAGGTTCAGATGGTAAGGACGGTAACTCCCACCACGATTAATCGGAAAATATACGTCAAGCGGATTTATGCGCTCCGGCCAGCCAACGACAAACTCCTCGCGGGTTTGCATAGCGAGCTTCGCCATGCGCAACGCGTTAGCCAAAGACTTCGGGTTCGCTAGGAACGTGCGGATCGGCGCATTCGACCCGTTTGCGAAATATCGCAGTCCTAAATGAAGGAGGCGCGTGGATCTGCTGCTGGTGCCGCCACCAAAGTCTCCCTTATCGAGAATGGCGACGTCGTAGCCTCTCTTGGCTAATTCCAATGAGGCCGCGGAACCATTGATCCCAGAGCCGATGATCACGGTGTCGAAGACTCGGCTGCCGACAATATCGAGTCGCGATGACATTTGGCCTCTCGGAGAGTTGAATGTTGTAGCAATAGGCCGACTTCGTATACATTTGTCAACTAGCTAGACTTCGGTTTCGGGTCAGCAAATTGCTCTAAGCGACGTCGAGTGTACGCCGTGTGTCAGGCTAACAAGCTGAAAATATATGAGAAAATCGGATTTTTGGATTGGCTAAAAAAGATGGAACCATGAGATCGCATCGCCGACTCACAGCTAAACCGACGATGACGCTCTCATAATTGTGTACATATAGCTTGACAGCGGGATGTCGTCGTGAGACGCTTCCGCCTAACAAATGAGGCGCTAGCCCGTTTAGCTATAAGCTAGAAGCCGGGGAACAAAGAAATAAGAGAAAGCAGTCGCTGTCGCAAAGTGACGTACTTAACCGTTGATATACAACCACCAAGAGGAGAACTGCCGTGGTCAATGGATTTAGTAAAGCTGTCATAAGTTGTGCTTTGGTAGCTCTCATGATGACTTTTGCGTTACCAGATACGGCTTCAGCTGCAAATGACCGATTTAAAGAAGTCCTACAGCGCGGAACGTTGCGGGTAGGAGTTCAGGGGGCGTTGCGTCCTTGGTCTTACCGTGACAGCGATGGACATTTGGTCGGTATCGAACCCGATCTCGCGGCGGATGTAGCCGAGACCTTGGGTGTTAAGCTCGAGTTGGTGCAGATCGAAACCGCCAACCGCATGGAATTCCTAAAACAAGGAAATATAGATCTGATCATTGGTGCGATGTCAGATCAGCCTAGCCGACGTAAAGTTGTCAGCATGGTGCAGCCATACTACTGGATTTCGGGTGTCAACGTCTTGGCAAAAAAGGGTGTCATTTCAAGTTGGGATGACATTCGGGGCAAGCCGGTTTGCGCCAAGCAGGGTTCTTACTTCATCGATCCCGTAGAGCGGACATTCGGAGCAACATTTGTCTCCTTTCCCGCAGACGCAGAATCCAAGCAAGCATTCAGAAGCGGAAAATGCGTCGCCTGGGTGTCCGATGATACCACGATTCAGCAGTCAATAGCCGCCGGCGAATGGGACGGCTACGAAATGCCGCTTGAAACTAAATTCCTGAGTTATTGGAGTGTAGGCGTTCCATTGGAAGAAGGTAATGGGATTTGGGGCCGCTTCATGTCTGGAATGGTCACTTATTGGCAGAGAGAAGGCAAACTTGTCGAATTGTCAGCGAAATGGGGGGTTGAGCCGAGCCCTTGGCTGCTCGATCAGCATAAGAGGTTCGAAGAATTACTCAAGAAACCAGAATAAGCTCCGATTGAAGCGGAGGTGAGGTAATACCTCACCTCCGCGTGAGTTATTTAATGCTACATCGGAGCAGTCAACGTGTTCGACCATCATATAGCCCCGTTTTTCACTTACCTATATGAATCCTACGGGATAAACTTCGTTTTCCTTTACGATTACGGAGTGTTTCGAAAGCTTATATCGGGCATTACAATTTCCTTGGAACTGATGATTGCTAGCGTAGCTCTGTCTATCATTGTCGGCATTGTCGGAGCCGCGGCCCAGGGCACACATTCAAGGGCGATACGAACGACGGTATCGTGCTACATTCAATTTTTTCGTAACACGCCGCCGTTCGTGCAGTTGCTGTTCTTCTACTTTGGCTTGGGATCTTTCACGCCCCAAGTGGATATGGGTGGCTATTTCCAACCGGTCATTAGCTCGTTCGGATGGGCGGTGCTGTCTCTTGGCTGCTTTGGAGGAGCATTCAACGTCGAAATCTTTCGCTCCGGCATCGAGGCGGTTCCTACGTCCACTAAGGAGGCAGCTGATGCTTTGGGATACACGCGGCTACAAGCTTATCGATATATCGTCCTACCGCTTGCAATGCGAGTTTCGTTGCCGGCTCTAGGAATCAATCTGATCAGCCTGATGAAAACGACATCGCTCGCATACGCAATCTCGGTACCCGAGATTACCTATCAGGCAAATCAAATATGGTCGGACAATGTCAACGTTCCTGAGATGATGTTAGTTTTGTTCCTATTCTATAACATCGTAATAAGTTTGACAGCTTGGAGCATTCAAAAAATTGAGTTCCGGCTCGCTCTTCCGGGCTATCGGCGATGACCGGGGCTAATTCTCAGCACGGATGCCAACAGCATGTTTCTGCTAGGTCAAAATCGATGAACAAGACCCGCATTAGAGATCGTTCATTATTGCCTTTCCTTTCACCGTGGCATGGTCTCGTGTTGCTGTTGACCATTATTTTATCACTGGGAATCGCGGAGGCGCAAACAGGCGCCCAGGAGGGTCCCAATGCTTTCGAGACATTGCTGACCTGGACACCATTCATTTTGCGTGGATTCCTGATGAACCTCGCGATGAGCTTCGTTTCGATGTTTCTGGGAACGTTTTTCGGGGTCCTGCTCGGCTTGGCTCTCGTCTCTACGAGCGGCCTCGTGCGTATGTTTGCTCGCTTTCTTATGAGAATTTTTCGAAACACGCCGGGACTTGTTCTCCTGTTTGCCGTGATATTACTCGTTCCGTATCAAATCTCGATCTTCGGATATAATGTCGTCATTCCGCCGTGGGTCAAAGCAGCGGTTGCGTTCTCTTTTCAAGTACTCGCAAACATCGCGGAAATCGTGCGTGGCGCGATTATCTCGATTCCAGAGGGTCAATGGGAATCTGCAGAAAGCCTGGCGTTCACACGCAGACAAATACTTTGGATGATTATCTTGCCTCAGTGTGTGAAGCGCGTATTGCCCTCCTGGATGAACTGGTACGCAATTATGGCGGTTTCTACACCGATTGCCTCCATCGTCGGTGTCCCCGATGCGGTGGGGAACGCCCGGCAAGCAATGGCCGCTGCTGGCGCACGCCAAGAATTTCTGATCCCATTTTACGGGATGATTCTGCTTTTGTTCTTTGTCTACATCTATCCGATTGCGCGCTGGACCAGTTGGCTGGAGCGCAAATATGCGGTCAAAATCTAGCAAGAGTAAAAAAATGCCACAGTGGAATTCCGCAAGGCCGATGGTGTCAGTACAAGACGTGCACAAGTCATTCGGTGCGTTAGAGGTGTTGAAAGGTATATCGTTTGATGTCTTCAAGGGACAGACCGCTTGCCTAATCGGCCCTTCAGGTTCCGGTAAATCGACGATAATCCGGTGCATCAACGCTTTAACACCATTTCAAAAAGGTTCGATCGAAGTAGAGGGGCAAAAGGTTAACGATCCGCACCTCGATAAGCTATCATTGCGAAAGAAGGTAGGAATTGTATTTCAACAATACAATCTTTTTCCGCATAAGACGGCGCTAGAGAATCTCATGATGGCGCCAATACATGTATTGAAGCTGCCTAGAGAAGAGGTGCGCGAGCGCTCAATGAAGTTGCTGGAAAAAGTACGTCTTTCAGACAAAGCACATTGTTATCCAGGCGAGCTGTCCGGCGGTCAGCAGCAGAGGGTTGCGATCGCTCGTTCGCTTGCCATGGAACCCGATGTTATGCTGTTCGATGAGGTGACTGCCGCTCTCGATCCAGAAACGGTGAAGGAGGTGTTGTTGGCGATTAGGCAGTTGGCTGCAGAAGGCATGACGTGCATTCTCGTCACACATGAAATGGGCTTTGCGCGTGAAATAGCGCAAAATATTTGCTTTACCGACCGCGGCCTAATTGTCGAGCAAGGCCCACCCTCGGAGTTCTTTAAGAACGCTCGAGATCCACGTACTCGTGCATTCTTAAGCCAGGTTTTGTGAAAGGTTAACTTACTGTTACTTGCCAAGTCTATCTTTAAACTGTCAAATCATATTTTTCTGCTATTGGCTGTGATTTGGATGATATCGATTTCGTGCCGTAGCGCAGATCTAATAATTGTTAGATTATTCTTTATTAAGACGCGATCTCTGAGTCGTTTGCAATATTTATCTGATAAATTTTGACCTGCCACTGAACTTTCATCCAGCGGCGACTAGAGCCTCGGCCGTTTCTGTTACGCCGTAAGGCGTGGGTTGGGCAACCGGATGTCCGGTTGCGGTAAAGACCTCGGCGAAGGCCGCCGGGGTCTGATATCCAAGCGAGGAGTGAGGCCTCGCGGTGTTGAAATCCTCCCTCCATTCGGCGATAGCGCTCCGCGCATGGTCGATGCCGAAGAACAGGCTCTCGTTCAAGAGCTCGTCTCGCATCCGGCCGTTGAAGGATTCGACATAGCCGTTTTGCATGGGCTTGCCTGGCGCGATGTAGTGCCATTCGACACGGTGATCCTTCGACCAGGCAAGGATGGCGTTGGAGGTGAACTCGGTGCCGTGGTCGGAAACGATCATGTCCGGCTTGCCGCGACGGCTAATCAGATCGGTCAGTTCACGTGCCACCCGACGACCGGAGATCGATGTGTCCGGGATCGCAGCCAGGCACTCGCGCGTCACGTCATCGACGATGTTCAGCACGCGAAAGCGCCGCCCACAGGCGAACTGGTCGTGCACGAAGTCCAGTGACCAGCGCGCATTCGGTCTTGCCCCGACCAGGATCGGCGCTCGCGTGCCCACCGCTCGTCGCCGCGCCCGGCGCTTGCGAACAGTCAACCCTTCCTCGCGATAGAGCCGATAGATGCGGTTGATGCCAGACAGTTCGCCCTCCCGCCGCAGCAGGATGAACAACCGCCGATAGCCGAAGCGCCGGCGCTCATTGGCAAGGTCCCGTAGCCGGCCGCGCAGTTCAGTCTCTGGCGGGCGGCACGATCTGTAGCGGATCATCTTGCGGTCCGCACCGACGAAGGAACAGGCCCGCCGCTCCGACAGGCCCATAACGGCCTGCAGATGCGCGACGGCTTCGCGCTTGGCGGCGGGCCCTACCATTTTTTTGACAGAAGCTCCTTCAGCGCCGCGGCCTCCAGCATCTGGTCCGCCAGCAGCTTCTTCAGCTTCGCGTTCTCGTCTTCCAGAGCCTTCAGGCGCTTGGCGTCGGATACGTCCATCCCGCCATACTTCGCCTTCCAGTTATACAGCGTCGCCTCGGAAACCCCGTGCTTGCGAGCCAGATCGCCAGCCTTCGCGCCCGCCTCATGCTCGCGCAGAACCGCAATGATCTGCTCTTCCGTAAATCGCTTCCGCTTCATTAGTCCGTCCTTCGATCAAGGGCCGGACTCTAATCTCAGATGGAGGAAAAACTCAGTGGCAGGTCAATTTCGCGCGACGTTGAGCTTAGATCGGCCAGAAATTCTTTACGACTTAGCCGATGATCGATATTACTCTGATTTTCTCAGATAGGTCAAATAAAGTGGCGTGGCCAACATCGAACGTTTCAGGGATAACAAGGCGTTTAACAAATGACGAAAAAGAAAATCAAGCTCGCTTTGTCCATGCGCGGAGTGGGCTACCACCAAGCGGCCTGGCGCCATCCGAACGCTAAGCCAGAAGACGAGATGTCTATCAGACTGTATCAAGAATCCGCTCAGACCGCTGAACGAGGTCTGTTCGATATGATTTTCTTCGCAGATGGCATCGGCGTTCGAGAAAAAGGAAGCAAGGACGCAATCGCGCGGTTCAGCACGATCTCGCGGATTGATCCCCTCATGCTCTTGCCGGCGCTCGCCATGGTCACGAAAAATATCGGCCTGGCTGCAACAGTATCAACGACCTATAATGAGCCTTATAACGTAGCTCGCCGTTTTGCATCTCTCGATCATATTTCATCTGGCCGTGCTTGCTGGAATGTCGTTACGTCTTGGTCTGACGCTGAAGCCCATAACTTTGGCCTCGACGCCCAGTTGGACAAAACGCATCGCTATCACCGCGCTCATGAATTTGTCGAGGTGGCGTTTGGTCTTTGGGATAGCTGGGAAAGCGGGGCGCTGGAGTTCAACAAGGCCCACGGACGTTTCTTTGATCCTTATCGAGTTCACGACTTGGATCATGAAGGTGATTTCTTTAAAGTCAAAGGACCGCTGAACGTTTCGCGATGCCCCCAAGGTCGACCGGTTATCTGTCAAGCTGGCGCCTCTAAACTCGGTCAAGATATGGCCGCAGAACAGGCGGACGTCGTATTCTGCGGTGCTGACAGTGTTGATTCCGCACGTGATTACTACAGTTCAGTGAAGGGCCGCCTCGAAAATTTCAACCGTACACGGGACGACATCCTAGTCATGCCCGGAGTTTCCGTCATAGTTGGCGACACCGAAGCGGATGCGCAAGGCAAGTATCAGTATCTTCAATCCCTGATTCATCCCGATGCGGGCAGAGCGATGCTCGAGATGTACATGATGGAAGTACCCGATATCGATGTCGATGAACCGCTCCCCAAATCTTTAGGCGTAAATACCCGCTTGAGTATGGGGGAAGCGATGCGGAAACTAGCCGACGAGCCGGGGATGACGCTTAGGCGTTGGTATGAAAACGTCGCCAACGCCCGTGGGCACGTCAATATAATCGGCACCCCCGAGCAAGTCGCAGAAAAATTGGCTATGTGGATCGACACCAACGCTGCCGATGGGTTCATCGTGGCGCCGTCCGTCGTTCCCAACAGCATCGACGAATTCGTTGATAAGGTCATCCCTGTGCTCCAAGACATGGGACGATACCGGACACAATATGAAGGTTCCACACTGCGGGAGAACCTCGGCCTGAGGACACCAGTCAACAGATTTTCGACTGTATCTTCTTAGATGGATGAAAAAGTGATGAATACGGCAAGGCTTTCAAATTCGATAATGCCGTCTGTAGAATTTCTAACGGCCTGGCGTAAGCATAGCTCCAGCGTTATTGCTATCGCCACTGCTGATGCGGGCAACCGCTATGTCATGCTTGCAACCTCCATTTGCTCCGTTTCGGCCTATCCTCCTTCATTGCTGATCTGCGTGGATCAGTCCGCATCTATCCATGCCCACATCAATCGCCGCGGCGCTTTTACGATAAATGTTTTGGCAGCGGAGGATCGCGACCTCGCAAATCATATATCAACGAACAGTGGTTGTGAAAGGTTCACACAAGGAAAATGGCAAGAAATACAATCTGCGGACGAAAATATCGATGGACTTCCGTGGCTTTCGACGGCGCAGTCAAGTATCGCGTGTCGCGTTAAACTGTCCTCAGCCTATGGAACCCACACCATCTTTATTGGCAACGTATCGATGATCCTGGGCGGGAACCCTGAAGTCGATCCTCTCTGCTACTGCAACGGGTCTTACCAAAAGCTGACCCGTATTGAAACTCACGTCTCATGACACGATTCCTCGAGAAGAATAAATCTTCATAAACGACCGCCTCGAATATGTCTCAGGCGCCAGAAACTTGGGGTTATAGATGTTGACTCTTGACGACGTGCAGGCGCTTAGCAGCAGGCATTTGCGCAGTGGAAAGGAACTTATCACCGAGGGGCGTTCCATGGCTCGGGAATGGCGTCTGGGCGGCAGTCCGTTTTCCATACAGCGGTCGGTCGCCTCGGAAGCTGAATGGAAGCGGCGAACTTCAGCCGCCGGACGCGTCATGCAGCACGCTCATATAGGATTTCGTCACGTTGAGCGTACCATAGAAGCTATTCGCGAAATCTATGGACGCTGCAAGGACACGGGCATAACAGTCGATCGGTTCGGAATAACCTTGGACTGGTCGATGGGTTATCCCGAAGCCATGCGTAAGAATGTTTCGCGCGGAACGGGAATCGTTCTGAAAGGAGCTGAGGATTTCGCCCGTATAACGCACGCCGCCCCATCGGCCTCTCACTTTGGCGACTTCATGCTCGGCTTGCCTGGTGCAATCGAAAATACCAGAGCGGCTATTGTGGCCGGGGCATCATGCATAGGCAATCTCGGGCAGTATTTTACGTTTCGCTTACCCTATTGGGACGATGATGTTGCGACGACAGAGGTCACAGTGACTGCATTAGGCCTGATCGCCGGCCAGGATTCGGAAGTCCTGGTTCATTCAAATCTTGATGATGGTTTTGCCGGTCTGTTTATAGACATGTCCTGCTCGCTTGGGATGGCTCTTATCGAGAAATACATTGTAGAAGATCTTGTCGGGGCTCGTCTGGCGCACTGTTACGGACATCATTTCAGTGATCCTCGTTCTCGGATGGCTTTTCACTCGGCCTTGAAACAGGTGAATGACACGCCCGGTACAATGATCTTTGGTAATACAGTTGCATATCAGTCGTCTGCCGCAGGTAACTATGCGAGCCTCGCGAGCTATCTCACCGCCGACATTCTGGCTTTGGGGCGATGGCCGACCGGTCATGCGATCAATCCAGTGCCGGTCACCGAAAACCTGCGCATCCCAGACATCGATGAGATCATTGACGCGCAGACATTTGCTCACCGTCTCATAAATCATGCTCCCTACTACGAACCTCTGATCGATTGGTCGTCCGTGGAGGCTTTGGCCGACAGACTGGTGGTCGGTGGTCGGGAATTCGCCTCGTCGGTTATAAATGGCTTGGCCGAAGCTGGAATCGATATCTCCGACGCGGCAGCTGTATTGCTCGCAATCCGTCGAATCGGGCCGAAGCGCCTGGAGCAACTCTATGGCCCCGGCGTTGAAACAACCCAGGGACGCCACCCGCTTGTCCATGCTGAATGGGCTCGAGAACTTTATGAAAAAGCCCAACACTGGACGCGGCTGCAACGACCTCTAGATGCAGCCCAGGAACTGACAGTTTGCATCGGTACGACAGACGTTCACGAGCACGGCAAATATCTAGTGGAGGAAGTGCTCAAAGGTCTAGGAGTATCGATCGAAGATGCAGGAGTCGCGGTCGATCCCGAGCACTTGGTCTCTCATTCGATGGACGTGGGCGCCGACGTCATCGCTATCAGCACCTACAACGGCGTCGCGCTTTCATATTCAAAAGCTGTGAAAAAAGAGCTTGAACAAAAAGGAATGGATATACCCATAATAATAGGTGGAAAGCTGAATGAAATACCAAACAATAGTAATTCTGGCATTCCCGTAGATGTAACAAGTGAACTTAAGAAACTTGGAATTACTCCGTGCAAAAACCTTGATGAAATGCTCCTAGAATTACGAAGATTTAAGTCGGGTTAATAAAATTATTATTATAGATGCAATCTGCATTAAATCGCATGCTGGCCTGGCGGAGAAATGCTGCCGTGATTCGTCTCAAGCTTTACCACTGCATTTGTAAGGTGCGTCGGACAGCCGCAGCAATCGCTGCAGCAAACTTATCGAGCGCCTGATCGGAATCGTTGACGGGACAATGTGAAAACGATTACAGTATTCAAAGGTATACCCGTATCATGTATTAGAACCCGATGCGCAGATTTCCACAAGGAAAAATGCCAGTGCCTTCTCTTTAAAAACTGACGTAAGCGTTTAGTGATAACCACCGATTTATAATTTTTGTCCACTTTATACAACAGCCTAACGTAGCTAGTCAGTCGTGAAAAACCCGCAACCGCCTGCGTTGGTTGGATTTTTGGGCGGTTTCAAGTATTCGATTTCGCAAGGGTTTGGGACTTTGGGGCGTAAAAGTTTGCGATTTCGCCGGACGTCTTGGTTCGAGGTTTTCAGCGTTTGCGAAGTATGATTCACTCCTCGGGTCGAAACCGGGGAATGTCTGATGCGTCCAAAGCCGCCGTCAAAAGCCAGCAACGAGGACCTGTTCCGCTCGCGACTGGACGCGATTGTGGATGACCGCCACGAGTTGGTTCGGCTGGCCATGCTGATCGACTGGAACCGTTTCGATGCGGCGTTTGGCGGGCTTTATGTTGACAAGACAGGCCGACCGGGCTTGCCGACACGGCTGATGGTCGGGCTGCATCTGCTCCAGCACGCCAAGGGACTGTCCGACGATGCGGTGTGCGCCCAATGGCTGGAAAACCCCTATTTCCAAGTCTTTTGCGGCGCGACCTATTTCGAGCACAAGCTGCCGCTGGATCGTTCGTCAATGACGCGCTGGCGGGGCCGGATTGGCCAGGACAGACTGGAGGAGTTGCTGGCCGAAACCCTGGCGGCGGCTCAGAGGGCCAGGGCGGTGGATGCCGGCAAATTCGAACGCATCACCATCGATACGACCGCCCAGACCAAGGCCGTGGCGCACCCGACCGACAGTGGTCTTCTGCTGCGCGCAGTGGAATGGTTGAACCGTTTCGCCAGGCGGCATGGCCTGGTGCTGCGTCAATCCTTCGTGCGGCTGGCGAGCCGCGCCCGACGCGAGGTCTCACGACTGATTCACACCCGTGGCCACAAGCAGGCCCTGCGTGAAGTCCGCCGCATGCGCACCTTTGTCGGCCGGCTCTATCGTGACATCGGCCGCAAGATCGCCGGTCAGCCGGACCTGGAGGCGGCCTTTCGACCCGTCGCCGAACCGATCGCCCGGCTGCTCGCACAGAAGGCCGGCGACCCCAACAAGCTCTATGCCCTGCATGCTCCAGAGGTGGAATGCATCGCCAAGGGCAAGGCTCGCACCCGTTATGAGTTCGGGGTCAAGGCATCCTTCGCCGTCACCAATGCCCGCGCCAAGGGCGGACAGTTCATCGTCGGCGCCCAGGCCCGGCCTGGCTTGCCCTATGACGGCCACACCCTCCAAAGCCAGATCGCCCAGGTTGAACGCCTGACCGGCGCCAGGGTCGAGCGCGCCTATGTCGACCGCGGCTATCGCGGCCACGGCTTGACCGCACCGCAAGTCTATCTGGCCAACACCCGCGGTATCGCCTCGCCGACAGTCAAGCGTGAACTCAAACGGCGAAGCGCCGTCGAACCGATCATCGGACACACCAAGGCCGACGGAAAACTCGAGCGCCACTGGCTGAAGGGCGCCCACGGCGACGCCATCAACGTCATCCTCGTCGCCGCCGGGCACAACATCCGCCTGCTCCTGGCATGGCTGAGGATCTTTTGCGCCTTGCTCCTGGCCACGCTCGGCGCTGCCGCGGCGCTGACCTCAATCACAAGGGGTCGACCGACGTTCGCCTAAACTCACAAACCGCAGAAATCGAGTTCTTCACGACCGACTAGCTATAGTCATGAAGTTCGACAGAACAGGCTTCCACCCTCAATCCAGCGATAGTAGACTAAACATAGCATACGAGCGGAGATCGTGAAATCCACTATCTTGGTAACGTGCGCTATTCGTGATCAATTTCGGCACGGACTCTTAGATAAGCACTGCCGATGAAGGTGTGGATGGCGCCGGTAGCCAAGTCCGCGAATGTGGCAAGGTAGACATCGGGATTCACTCGAAGGGAGTAACCTTGATGCCTGCACTGATTATCGGCCTTGACCTGGCCAAGCATGTTTTCCAAATCCACTGACCTGCCACTGAACTTTCATCCAGCGGCGACTAGAGCCTCGGCCGTTTCTGTTACGCCGTAAGGCGTGGGTTGGGCAACCGGATGTCCGGTTGCGGTAAAGACCTCGGCGAAGGCCGCCGGGGTCTGATATCCAAGCGAGGAGTGAGGCCTCGCGGTGTTGAAATCCTCCCTCCATTCGGCGATAGCGCTCCGCGCATGGTCGATGCCGAAGAACAGGCTCTCGTTCAAGAGCTCGTCTCGCATCCGGCCGTTGAAGGATTCGACATAGCCGTTTTGCATGGGCTTGCCTGGCGCGATGTAGTGCCATTCGACACGGTGATCCTTCGACCAGGCAAGGATGGCGTTGGAGGTGAACTCGGTGCCGTGGTCGGAAACGATCATGTCCGGCTTGCCGCGACGGCTAATCAGATCGGTCAGTTCACGTGCCACCCGACGACCGGAGATCGATGTGTCCGGGATCGCAGCCAGGCACTCGCGCGTCACGTCATCGACGATGTTCAGCACGCGAAAGCGCCGCCCACAGGCGAACTGGTCGTGCACGAAGTCCAGTGACCAGCGCGCATTCGGTCTTGCCTCGACCAGGATCGGCGCTCGCGTGCCCACCGCTCGTCGCCGCGCCCGGCGCTGGCGAACAGTCAACCCTTCCTCGCGATAGAGCCGATAGATGCGGTTGATGCCAGACAGTTCGCCCTCCCGCCGCAGCAGGATGAACAACCGCCGATAGCCGAAGCGCCGGCGCTCATTGGCAAGGTCCCGTAGCCGGCCGCGCAGTTCAGTCTCTGGCGGGCGGCACGATCTGTAGCGGATCATCTTGCGGTCCGCACCGACGAAGGAACAGGCCCGCCGCTCCGACAGGCCCATAACGGCCTGCAGATGCGCGACGGCTTCGCGCTTGGCGGCGGGCCCTACCATTTTTTTGACAGAAGCTCCTTCAGCGCCGCGGCCTCCAGCATCTGGTCCGCCAGCAGCTTCTTCAGCTTCGCGTTCTCGTCTTCCAGAGCCTTCAGGCGCTTGGCGTCGGATACGTCCATCCCGCCATACTTCGCCTTCCAGTTATACAGCGTCGCCTCGGAAACCCCGTGCTTGCGAGCCAGATCGCCAGCCTTCGCGCCCGCCTCATGCTCGCGCAGAACCGCAATGATCTGCTCTTCCGTAAATCGCTTCCGCTTCATTAGTCCGTCCTTCGATCAAGGGCCGGACTCTAATCTCAGATGGAGGAAAAACTCAGTGGCAGGTCACCACGGAACCGACCAGAACGGCGAAGTCGTTCGTAACCGCCCGATTGTTACCGCGGAGATTTCGCCTTGACGCGCGCGATGAGTTCCTCGTCGTGGACGAAGGCTTGGAGGAAGTCGTTCCAATCCTCGGTTGAACGGCGAGCATTGACAAGCATCTGCTCCAGCTGGACGCTTCTATTAATCTCGCCATTTCCGTCGGTTTGTGATTCCATCGGCCTGTTCGCGGCGATGGGGGATTTCGATGGGGGCTGCACCGGGGTTTTTCGATGTCGATGATCGGCTTCGACGATTGAGCGACCTGGGCGATCAACTCGAAGCCTATGGGCGGGTTGTGGATTTCGAGGCGTTCCGGCCTGATCTGGAAAAGGCGCTGGCCTACCCGCGCTTCACGACCTTGCGCGCGGGTCCAGCGAGGCCGTCCTGCCCGATGAAGTTCGCGGTTGTGTCGAGCTGATCATGGGACAGATCGACGATCTCCAGGTACGCGTTGCTGCGCTTGAAAAGGCAATCCTCGCCAATCATCGCGCCAGCGAGATCAGCCAGAGGCTGCGGACCATTCCTGGCATCGGTCTCATCACCGCATCGGCCATTTCGGCGACAATCGCCGATGCCCGTGCATTCAAGTCCGGTCGGCACTTCGCGGCCTGGATCGGCCTTGTTCCACGCCAGAGCGGCACCGGCGGCAGGGTCTATCTCGGCCGCATCTCGAAGAAGGGCGATCCCTATCTGCGCAAGCTTCTGGTGCTGGGCGCGACGGCTGTGATCCGATATTCCCGCAATAAGCCCGGGCTTGCAGACTGAATCAACGGCCTGCTTGCGCGGCGGCCGACCCGGGTGGTGACGGTGGCGGTCGCCAATAAGCTGGCACGGATCGCCTGGGCGGTCATGCGTCGGGGCGAGAGGTTCAATCAGGCCTTGTCAGCAGTCGCCTGAAATATAGTATCGATATCGATGTCTGCCTGAGAACAAGCGGGATCCACCCTGACGATGAGGGTGGGGCAATGGTGAGAGCGACGACGACGTAATGGCAACCGGTCGAAGGACCGACGATCTGGAAAATCTGAACCTGTGCACGTGCTTCAGGCACGACCGAGATGAATAGATCCAGATCAGCGGACTACCATTAGGGCCCTGCGGACAATCGTTCCGCTTTCATGAGGCCGGAACGATGACCGCATCCCGACTTTTACAGGTTGCTGAAAACGTCGAAGAAGTTTCCACCAGGCCGGCGCCATCCAACGATGCACAGGTGTGATGGATTCAATTTGAGTCATTTCGTGACATTCGAAACGTTGCGGAATGACTCGTTTTGAATCGGCGGCTTGCCGCCGATCGGCATCGGGCTCATGCTTTTTGGCATGAAGCACGATCACAATGAGATGGCGGCCAGGTTGGCCACTGATTTTTTCAGTCCGGCAGGGCCTATTCCTGTCGAGCGGCTGGTTACCAGACACATCGACGCCTTTGAGGACATGCGGACGTCCGGGCTGACGTGGGAGCAGATTTCGCGGCTGCTCGCCAACGCAGGCGTTCTGCGTAGAGATGGAGGCGCTTTCCCGCCGTCACATCTGCGCGGCGTCTACGGGCGGCAGCGCAAGCGGCTGCAGGAGAAGCGTGCGGCGAAACCGTCAAGCCGCACGCCACCATTTCCGAACACCGGATTTTTGTCCCCGTCCGCAGCGCCGGCCGATAATCGACCGTTGGTCGCATCTACGCCGGCAGTCGCCGATCCTCGGGCTACGGCAGCGGTAACGAGCACTCCGGCGCTTGAAGATGACGGAGAGGTGCGCACTGGTAGCGGCTGCTCCGAAACCGCCATTGGCGCGATGACAGGCGGGACGAACGAAAGCCCACCCAGCCGCGACCGGAACAGGGTCCTGGCGATGATGCGCCAGGCGGCGCTGGCGCGCCGTTCGACGTGAGGCCGGCATTTTGTGCTTGCGCCGACCGGAAAGGGGCTCATCCTCGATTGAAGTCACAATATTTGGAAGGCGGGACATGACCACAGGGACAATCGATCGGGAAACCGTAGAGGACTGGTCGCGAAGTCGACCGCGGATCATCCTGGTCAATCGTGACGTCAACCCGTCCCCCACAGCCAACGACCTTTCGCCGGAATTGGTCGACCAGTTAGGCGGGGTCCGGTCAGATTTTCTCGTCGCTTCCCGGGAAGAACTGGACCGGATCGGCATCGTGCTTGCGCACGATCAAATTGCCCGGTTTCAGAAGGGAGACCCGATCCTGATTGTTGCCGGCCGTGTCGAGCATCGCGAGGCGTTGAGACGTGGCCGCAGACAGAAGGAGGAACTCGAGCGTTCGGTTCAGGAGGCCTTGGCGGTCCAGACCTATCTCCGCGTCGAGCGGCTGAGCGCCTGGCTGCAGATTCGAGATGGTCGCCGACTGGCGGTCACCGTGCCGGAATTGCGCGATCGCGTGCTGGAGAGTCTTGCGACGAATGCGTGGCTGGACGATCCGAACACCGGCGGCAGTATTACCGAAGAACGGCGCGTCGCGTTCTTCCGAACTCAGTTTGATGCCGGCAGCCGTGTTATCGCGTCATGGTATTCATGGGCTACTCGTCCGGACGACGTATCGAGCGCCGCACGGGAACTGGTCGAGACGGATGCCCGGCGGATGAGTCGCGCGCTGGTCGAGGAAGAAATTCAGCGCGAGATCGACATGGTCCGTTTCATGCTGCGCTGCCTGCGCCAGTCGACTGCCCTCGTATTGACCGCGCATGAGATGAGTGCGGAAATCCGCAAGCACGGCCGCATGACAAGAGGCCAGCAGGCGACGCTTGCTGGCGCCGCAACAGATCGGCCGACTCTTTATGAAGCGGTGCGTGCTGCCCGTGATGGCGACTTCAATCCGTCCGATCTGTTTCCCGGCCTCTTGAATTATCACAACACGCTGGAGCTTTCTCGGTTGGTCGGGAGGCGCAGCCGCGGCCATGATGTCCGCCTCGAAGCTGACTTGGTCAAAGAGATGCGGCGCATCATTGCGATCCGCCAGGAGTTGGATCAGGCCATGCGGCATCTAGAAGGAAAAGGATACGAAGGTGAGAAACGATTGCCTTCCGACGAGCAGGCGGCGGCGCTGATCCTTACACAGGCGGCTTTTGAACTTCACCCGAAGCTCACATGGGCCGAAACGCTGGATAGCGCTATTGCAGCAGGCAGCGCGGTTGTGCTGACGGGAAGGTCCGGCCGCGCCCCCACTTCCCGTTGAAAGTCTCATTTGGGGCCGCTAGGCGACAGGCAGCTTTCAGATCATTCGGCCGAAAAGGTGCATCTTTAGGGCCGTCCGCTGCGCTGCGGCAATCGGTTCCCGCTCAAGGAATGAAACTGCTGGATCGGCGCGCAAAGGCCAGCTATCTTGTTGTGAACAACAAATCGATCGGGGCCATGCGCTACACGCCGAGCCAAGTCCGACATGTGGTCGGTATCACACAGGAAACGCTCCGCCACTGGCGGCGGGCGCTGCCTTCACTCGGTGGTCTCAAGGGGCACGCGCCTGTGTTCCGACCTGGGCAATTGCTCGGCCTGGCAGTAGTGCGGGTGCTCGTCGAAGATCTTGGTCTCACCGTTGGAGCGCTACGCGCTGCCGAACGTGACATCTTCGACATCTGCGGCTCACCCCAGTGGATTCGGCTTGCCCAAGGCCACCTCCTCGTGCGCCCAATCGAGGGGCAGGTCACCTTCGTCGACACGATCTCGGATAATGATCTCGAGCGTCCGGCGATCTTGCTCCCGCTTGAGCCGATCGTCGCCGCGCTCCGCCTAGCGCTCCTCGAAGTCGCACCCGAAGAGGCTCAGCAAAGCATAGCATTTCCGCCAGTCGATGTGAGCGAACGCCGCGCAGCAGGAAGTGGAAGGCCATGACGCCTGCGATCGCCGCCATTGTCAGCGGATTGGGCGGCCTCGGCTACGCGACCGAAGCGCTCCTCTCCGACTATAGTTTTGCCGACGTCCTTTCGCCGGCCGGTGAAACCCGCCGCGTGGCATTCGCGGCATTCACCCAAACGCCGCCATCCTATCGCACGGCCGCCTTCGGCGTGGTCGAGACCGGGTCGGGCGGACCCGATCTGACCGGGCTGAGGGCACTCGGGGCACCGATGATATTCGCCGTGGCCGGCGAGCGCGTCGAGTTGTGGCAAGTCCACGCGAGCAAGCCCGCGAGCCGCACGGCCGTCGTCGCGATTGATGCTCTGGGCGACCTGTTCGCACGCCACGCCGAGCATTGGAGCCCGCGCGCTATTCATCGCGCAAAGGCAATCGATGCTGAGCCGCTGGCTGGCCGCCAGTTCGACTTCGTAGACATCGACCTGATGATCGCAATCGAGGGCGAAGTGCATGTCAAGCTCGATACCTTGCTGCGCGAGACGCTCGCCAATGTGATCGATGTCCGGGGGCGCCCGACCATGGACGCGCGCTTGTTGTTCCAGGCGACCTTCCGATTCCTTGCCGCGAAGATCCTGACCGATCGCGGTCATGAGTCGGCAGCCAATTGGGCGGATGGTAATGTCGACAACGTGTTGCGTGGGATCGACGTCTATTATGGCTTGGGAACCATCGTACCCTCGCCGCGCGATCGCACGCTCTTGGAAACCGTATGGGAAGGTATCCGCGCCGGCATCAATTTCCAGAATATCTCGGCCGACGATCTCGCGTTTGTTTATGAGAATACCTTCGTGACATCGGAAGCACGTGCGGAGTACAGCACGCACAGCACACCGCGGCAAATGGCCGAGCATGTTGTCCGGCGTCTCGAACTTTGGCGGAACCTAGAACGTGTCCGCGTATACGAGCCATTTGCGGGTGCGGGCGTGCTTCTCGTGGCAGCGCTCAGGCAACTGCGCGCCGCGTTGCCGCTTGAGTGGAACGATGAAGAGCGGCATCACTTCCTGACCGCACGTCTCGCTGGCGACGAAATCGACGAATTCGCCTGTGAAGTGGCGAAGCTATCACTCATCCTTGCCGACTATCCCAATCACAACGGCTGGGACATCCAGCAGGCCGATCTGCTCGCCGGCGATCGGCTGCGGACGCGGATCACCACCGACACTTTTGTCATCTGCAATCCGCCGTTCGAGGATTTCGATGCCGATAATCGCAACAGCGCCATCGCACAGCACGATGTTTCCAAGCCGATCGCGGTGCTGGAAGAGGTGATTGCGGCGCGGCCGGCCGGCATCGGATTCGTTCTTCCCTCAAGCTTCATTGTTGAAAAGCGTTACCGCAAGGTGCGAGCCTTGATCGAGAGCCGCTACACTTCCGTCGAAATCGTAGAGATTCCCGACGATGTGTTTTCCGCATCCCGTACCGCAGCCTCCCTGTTGATCGCCCGCGACCCACGGACGGCCGCAGACGAACCCCGGATCACAATCCGATCAAGTGAAGTCACGTTGCGCGACCGTCTACCGTTCCTCAAGGCGGGCATCATCACCCGTAGCCGGTCGCTGACCCGATGGGTGCCGGACACGCCAAGTGGCGATCTGTGGGTGCCAGCTCTCCATGAGATCTGGACCTATCTTTCGGATCGGCCCAGGCTCGGCGATCGTCTCGAACTGCATCGTGGCATCGAATGGTCGGGTCCGCAGGCGAGCGCGTGGAGCCGCGAGCCTCAGCCCGGCTTTGAACCCGGTTTGCATGGTGTCAACGGACATCGGCAGTTTCAGTCTCCACATCCCGTATGGCTCGATTGTCGGCCGGAATCCGCTCGCGGTGGTGCGTACAAGCTGCCGTGGAGCCAGGCGAAACTCATCATCAACGGAGTCCGTCTCAGCCGTTATTCCTGGCGGCTGGCGGCGAGCTTCGACGCCGATGGGCTGGTCTGTTCCCAGCAATTCATTGGGGCATGGCCGAAGGAAGGCGTGAGCGACAAACATCTGCTCGCATTGATGGCCGTGCTAAATGGTCCCGTTGCGAATGCCTTCGCGACGGTCTTCACGTCGGATCAACGCTACCGGCTGACGACGCTGCGCGACATTCCGCTCCCCAATCATCTGCCTCCCGAGATCGCTGAGATGACCGCGACCTATATCGGGCGGCTGTCGCAAGCTCCACTTTCTTTCGATGGTGATACTGCGCTTCAGCGCCTACTCGCCGAGATCGATGGTGCGATCCTCGCGAGCTACGCGCTCCCGGTCCGGCTCGAGCGCGAACTGCTGCGCTTCTTTGAGGGCGCGCGGCGGCCGGTCGCGCATGCATGGGAAGGTTGGCCTGGGCTGTGCGCTGCACCCGGCCTTTCGCTTGCCGAGACCCTCGCCGGTAACCGAGAACAATTCAGGGGCAATTGGGTCAAGAGCGTCTTCGAACCCTTGCCCCAAAGCGAAGCCGACGCGCTGCGCGCATATATCGGCTGATCAATGACCGGATATCTGCTCGACACCTCGGTTCTGATCGCCCTCGTTGATCCTGCCCATGTGCTGCACGCGACGGCTGCTGCAGCGATCGACGCCATGAGTGGCGATGATCTCCAATATGTCTCGGCCGTGAGCGTCGGAGAAATCCGCACGGGCATAGCAAGCGTGCAAAACATCCACGGCCGCACGCCAACACATGCCAGTCAGGTGCTCGCAGCAGCACAGGCTCGCCCGCTGCTGTCGATAAACACCCAGGTTGCGGTCACATATGGCGATCTCAAGGCCGCAATGGTGAGCACGTTCATGCCGAAGGCGAGCAGAAACAAGCCGCCCGCTCATCTCCAAGATTGGATCGACCACGCTACCGGCAAGCGGCTAGGCATCAACGAGAACGATCTTTGGATTTGCGCTCAGGGGTTCGAGCGCGATCTGCACGTCCTCACTTGTGATGGCGACTTTTCGCGGGTGCAAGCTGCCGAGCCACGCCTTGCACTCAGCGTGTTGCGGGTTATCTGAACACCCGACCAATGATCAAGCGCAGCGCTGAAGTGAGTGTCCGTGTGCTCTGTTGATCCGCGTATGCAATCGGAAAGAATCGCGGCGACCCATGGGACGCGTGGCGGCAGAATATCGAGGTATGACCGCTTTCGGGATAAGCTGTGCCAGCGCTGTATGGCTGACATTAGGGCGCTTTTCTGCCACTACGGCGAGCGGCTGCCCCGTAAGGTTGATTTCGGCTTTGGCTCATGAGGTTTGCAAGATTTGTTCCCGAACCTCTCTTGCCCGGATAGGTCGATGCTTGGGTCCTCTCAATTTGAAAGGACCTCCAGATGACCAAACCTCCAGCCCCTTCTCACCCTGTCATCGCTCCGCCGCTGCTGGCGATCGTTGCCGGCGAAAAAGGCGGCGTCGGCAAATCGCTGACCTCGCTTGCGCTGGCCGATATTTTCCAGCTCCACGAGTCGCCGCTTCACGTCCTGCAGATCGACAGCCAGGCGCGGTTGGCGCGGGCGCTCGGCCAGGAGATCACCACGATCCGCGTCGATGCGAAACTGGCGCGCCGTGATCCGGCCGCAGCGGCGCGAGCCTATACGCCGATCTATGAGGCGGTTGAGAAGATCGGCGCGGGTGGTCCGTCCGTCCTCGTCGATGTCGGCGCCAATGAGGGGGCTGGGCTTGCGCAGTGGCTCGGGCTCGTCGATCTCGCCGGTGACCTGGAGGAATGGGGGGTGCCAATGCTTGCCGTCATCCCCTTCGTTGCCGAAAGCGAGGCGATCCGGCAGGCGGGCCACACGGCGCGGCTGCTTCTTGATCGGCTGCCTTTGGCCCGTCTCGTGCTGGTCGAGAACGAGCGTGACGGAACGATCGCCGGGCTCCATCCCGCGTCCGATGCCGTCGCGACGTTCGCGCGCGAGGTTGCGCCGCTGAAGCGGATTGGAAGAACGATCCGCATGCCGTTGATCGAAGCAGGGAGTTGGCGCCCCTTCGAAGCAGCCGGGTGTCGGCTGATTGACGTCGCAGCCATGCCTGTCGATCGGGTTGTGCAGGTGACGGGGTTGCCGCGGGCCGAGGCAAAAATCGTGCGCGGCGACGTCGCGGCGTTCTTCGCCGAGATGCTCGATGCCTTTGCAGGCGTGATCGGCTTCGGCGGGGAGGAAACCCGATGAGCGCGCCCGACGATCTCTCGGCCGTCATCGCCGCGGGCCGACAATCGCGGACAGCCTTTGCCACCGAACTTGCCGCAGCATTCCGGCACGATCCCAAAACATTCGATCCACGGCGCCTGGAGAGGCTCGGTGCTGCCGGCCTGCGGCAGTTTCTAGGCGAGGTCGGCGCACGCAGCAGGACGATGGCTCCTGCGCCGATTTCCAGGGTTGCGCCTGGACGGGTCGGCACAAGCGTTGCCGCCCAGGTTTCGGGCTGGCGACATCTCCGCCGCTCGGAATGGCCGATGTGGATTGCGGGCGTGAGCGCCGGCCTGCGCGCAGGGATCATGGTCATCGGCGCCGGCCTGTTCATCCTGCTCTCGGCCGAACGGATTGCGCCGCTGGTGAGGGAGTTCCTGCGATGAACCCGTTTCTGGAAACACGCTCGCCCTGGCCGGCGCGAATGGCATGCGGTTTCACTGCCATACTGGTGTTTACGCTCTCGCTATCCGCTCTTTTCGTTATCCTGCCGCCGGTCATGGTTCGACCCGACGGCAGCTCGGCGGTTTTCCGTCTCCTGCCGCTTGCGAAAGAACTCTGGGTGATAGCCGCACGTGCCGATTGCGGAACAGGTATTGCCGGCTTCCTTGCCGTCGATTGCCGCGTCGACGCCGTCTGGCGTGCGGTCAGTCAGCCGGCGGCCGCCTCGGCGCTGATGCCGCGCGCGGTCCTGATTGCGGCGGCGGTGTTTGTCGCGGCATGGGTTGCATTCGGCGGCGTCAGCCACAATACGCCGGCATCCGACCGCCTGCTGAATGTGCGGGGCCGCCGGCTCCGTCAGGACGCGGCCGCCAGAAAATCCCTACGGCGTCATCTCGCCGGAACCGGGCGTCTGGAGAAAGCCGGTTTATGGCTCCTGCCGCATGTCCAACTGCCGCCTGCAGCCGAAAGCTACAATATCCTCGCTGTCGGCACGCAGGGGTCCGGCAAGACGGGGCTGCTACGCGCCTGGCTGGAACAATTGATCGAGCGCGGCGACCGTGTCGTCGTGCACGACGTCAAGGGCGACATGACGGCGGGACTCCCTGCCGCCCGCATGATCCTGGTCGCGCCGCATGATGCACGCTCCGCCGCCTGGGACATTGCCCGTGATATCGGCGATCGCGCGGCGGCGCTGGAATTCGCCACACGCAGCATCAAGGCCGCTCAGGGTGATTCCATGTGGGCGGACGGTGCAAGAGCATTGTGGGCCGACGCCATAGTTAGCCTCGTGCTGGAGCATGGCCGCAACTGGACGTTGCGCCATCTCTACGACCTTCTGACCTCCTCGCCGGAAGCGTTCAAGGACGCTCTGGTCCGGGGTGGCGCGGCAAGCGCCGAGTTGATCGCCTTCGACGACGACGGCGGCGTACAGCGCACCAGCATGAGTCTGCTGATCACCTTGTGGGTTGCCGCATTGACGACGCTCAAGCCCCTGGTCGACGCCTGGGAGGATGTTCCTGCCGGAAAGCGCTTCAGCCTGACGAAGTGGCTGGACGACGACACCAGGCTGCCGGCGACGATCGTCATCCAGAAATCCGCCGAGTATCCCGAACTTTCTGCGCTGGTCGGTGGGCTGCTGATCGAGCGGCTGGCGGGCTTGGCGCTGGCACCCGGCCGCAAGCGCAATCCGGCCCAAAAAATCACGCTGGTGCTGGACGAGCTGGCCGAGCTCGGGCGGCTCGACCGACTGCCGAACCTTCTGTCGGTCGGTCGAGAGGTCGGCGTCATCACTATCGCCGCCGTCCAGGATCTCGGCCAGCTCACCGCACTCTATGGCGAGACGGTCGCTCACACGCTGGAAGCCAGGTTTGGGATCAAGGTGATCGGGCGGCTGACGGCCGGCGACACGGCCGAGCGCATCTCGAAGATTTTTATTGGCGATCGGCTGGTTGAGTTCTTCGATCCAAGGCCTGGCGGTGCGAACGGGACCGGGGCGCCGCAGAGACGTCGCGAAACGCATCCTGTGTTCCCGCCGGAGCGAATGGAGACGGAGCTTGGCGTGCGCAACTTTCGCGGAAAAGCCCTTATCCGATGCCTTGTGCTCGGACTTGGCGATCCGGCTCTGCTCGACGTTCCGTTCACCGCCTGGCCGGAGCGCAGGCTTGCGCATCGGCCTGCCGCGTGGATACGGAAGCGACGGACCCGGCGGGTTGTGCCGGACCGCGAGGACGTGGTCATCAACGGCGATCATTGAACAACCATTTGTTCCCGATTCCCACGGGTCCGATATGAACCAGCATCGGCAGGTAAACGGGAGACCAGTCGATGGTGGCGACGATCGCGGCCGGCACGAGCGCCGGCTATTACCTTGCGCAGTCGGAATATTACCTCGGCGGCGGCGAGCCGCCGGGAACCTGGATTGCAACCGGTGCAGGCTTCGGCATTGTCGATGGCGGGACTGTCGAGCGCAAGCTGTTCGAGCGGCTGCATGCGGCAACCGATGCCGATGGGAAGACACTGCTTTCCAACGGCGGCAAACGCATCGATCGCGTGCCCGGCTATGACGTCACGTTCTCGGCGCCCAAATCCGTTTCGGTGCTGTGGGCGCTCTGCGACAAGGAACTGCGAGGCAGGATCGAGGTGGCGCAGGCCGAGGCCGTCAAGGCGGCGATTCGTGTTCTGGAGAAAAATGCCGCCGTCAGCCGGCGCGGCCGCAACGGGCTACAAAGCGAAGCCGTCGATCTGAGCGTCGCCGCCTTCCAGCATGGGGAGGCGCGTCCGACCGAACATTCGGACGGCCGCATCTTTGCCGATCCGCAGTTGCACACCCACGCCGTCATCCTCAATCTCGCTCGGCGCGCGGACGGCACGGTCGGCACGCTCGACGGAAGACGTCTGTTTGCATGGAAGATGGCGGCGGGCGCCGCCTATCATCTGGCGCTCGCCAGCAACCTTCAGGAACTCGGACTTGGGATCTGCGATATCGGCAGGAACGGCATGTTCGAGATCGCCGACGTCGAAGCGGAATTGGTGAAATACTTCTCCGCACGGCGTGCCGAGGTCGAAGCCGCCCTCGACGAGGCCGGCCTGACGAGTGCTGCGGCGCCGGCGCTCGCCGGCGCGATCACCAAAGCCTCGCGGGAAGCGAAGGCTGCGGACAGGGACGCGGACCGCTTCGCGCTGTGGCGGGACATCGCCCATGAGCGCGGCCATGAAGCGGACAGGCTGGTCGAAACTGCTCTTCAGCTTCACAATCACATCGCCGAGCTCGAAACCGAAGCGGGACGAGAGCAGGCGGTTGCTGATCGGCTGCGGGCCGTGCCTGAGCAGCTTACGCAATCCGAAAGCGTATTCGAGCGCCGTCATTTGGTGGCTGCTGTCGCCTCAGCCCTGGTCGGCAGCGGCCTGCCGGTGGACCGGGCAGAGCGAGCGGTGGAAGCACTGATCGACAACGGCTGTGTCGTCGAACTCGGCACTGATGCGATCGGCGAGATGCGTTTTTCGACACCGGTGATGATCCGCATCGAACGCGAGATTCTCGCCATGGCGCAGACACTGTCGGCTCGGTCCATGCCGGCCCCGTATCGCGATCTTGCCCGGCAATTGGTCGACGATAATGCGCTCAACAGCGAGCAGGCCGAAGCGGTTGCGGTTGCGACTTCCGCGAATGCCATAGCCGTCATCGAAGGGGCGGCCGGTTCTGGCAAGACGACGTCGCTGCGCCCGATCGTCGAGGCGCATCGGGCTGCCGGTTATCATGTCATCGGCTCGGCGACCGCATGGCGGATCGCCCATCAGCTGCGTGACGATCTCGGCATCGAGGCGAAAGCCACCGATGTCTGGCTTGCCGGTCATGCAGCGGGACGGCCGTTCCTCGATGACAAGACTCTGCTGGTGGTCGACGAGGCCGGGCAGCTGTCGAGCCGGCAGATGCATGCGGTGCTTTCCGAAGTCGAACGCTCCGGGGCAAAGCTCGTGCTTGTCGGCGACCGACGCCAGCTGCAGCCGATCGGCGCTGGCGGCGCCTTGTCGATTGTGGCCCGCGCCACGGCGTTTGCACATGTCGACCAGGTGGTCCGGCAACGGGAGGAATGGGCAAGACAGGCAACCATGGCGCTGGCTGCCGGAAAGACAGTTGAGGCGCTCTCCGCCTATGCCGAGCATGGCCATGTTCATCTCCATACCGGACCAAAAGATACCGTCCAGGCCATGGTGGAGACATGGGAGCGCAGTACATTGGACGGTGAGGCCGGCGCCAGCCTGTTGCTGGCCCGGACCAACGGCCAGGTGCGCGAGATCAATGCCGCAGTCCGAACCCGATTGCGCGCGGCCGGCACGCTGCGCGGACCGGAGATGGCGATCGACGCCGTCACCGCTTCGAGTCAGGCGTACCGGCTCGACCTTGCCGTCGGCGAGGAGATCCGCTTCCTGGCTCGCCACGACAGTCTCGGCGTCATCAACGGCACGACCGCCATCGTCACCGCGTTGCGGCAGGAAGCCAGCGGAGATGTCAAGATCGGCGCCCGCATCGGCAACCGCGACGTCTCCTTCACCTGGTCCGAACTTGCAGACGATTCCGGAAAAGCCCGTCTTGCCCACGCCTATGCTTCTACGATCTATGGCGCGCAGGGACTCACGGCCGACCGGGCCTTCGTGCTCATCGATCCCGCCTGCGACCGTCACGATGCTTATGTGGGCCTAAGCCGCGCCAGGGATCGGACGGAAATCTTTGCCGATCGAAAGCTGATCGACGCCGGCATCCGTGCGGAGCAGCCACTGTCGCAACGCGCCGGCATGGCCGAGCCGGAGACAACCGAGCGCCTGGCATGGCTGGGCGGCCGGCTGTCGCGCGCCGGCATCAAGGGCACCACGCTCGACCTGCTCCTGCCGCAGCCCGAGGAATCCCGTCAGCCTCTGGCACACCGCCAGCGTCAGAAGGGTCACTCACACGAAATCGAACTCGCCTGAACGATCGCGTCGGTGGAAATTCCAGCGCGACTGCGCCGAATGGCCGGAGTTACCGAAAACCGATTTGTTCCCGAACTCGTTCGGGTCATCCACGCCACCGTGGTTGTGCGGCTTCGATTGAACCGCACCGGGGTGCACCAGAGAGGCTCCGGTTTCATCATCTTACAGGAGCTTTTGCATGCCAGATGACTGGGACTACTACAACTTCATATCGCTTATCAACGCCCTTATCGACGGCAGGATATCGCCGGAGGATACAACGTCGGGAACTCCACAACCCTTGCGTATCCTGCTCGCTGTTGCCGCGAAGCTCGGCAAACTCGATCGAGGCCATTCAATCGAGTTCCGGCCGAAAGAGGCCGGCATGCTACTCGACATTATCGACCATGCCGTTAATCTGACATTGTCCGGCAAGGCTCCCGCCACCATCTCCGACGGGATCGCCGTCCGGCTCAGCGATCTTGCCTTCGATCTCGACGATCCCATGAGGTGGGCCGTCAGCCTCAGCGCCATCCGCGACGGGCGGTGCAGCGGCGCAATCGAGGTGACCGTTCCGCCTCGGTGAATCCTTTTCTCACAACTGGACCTTACCTCAAAATCAGTCAACCGCCACGCCGGACGAGTGTGGCGGTTGCCGCGTGGAGAATATTTCGAAAATTATCAGTCGTTAAACAGGATGCTGGCGCTGCCGTAATGATGCGATTTAAGTATTAAAAAACACTCGCTACCTTATAGAGTTTTTTTGGGCGTTTAATTGAGAAAATATCATAGATATCTATCGTTAAAACGATACCAGTTTCAAATTAAATTTATCAGCATTAAAAATACAGGTTGACATATAGATTAATCCATGTCTATAATGCTTACGGTATCTGCGAGAGCGGGTGCCAAACATGCGCGACTGTGGCGCTGCTTGCAAGGCTGCCGCAGTTTTCGAGACGATGTGAGAGGTCCCGGATTCCTCCCTGCAAGGGGACACCTCCGGCTCCGCCGGGCGGCCCGTCACCGCCTGTCGGATGATTGATGAAAGAGCGGGACTGCCGCGGTACGGGTTACGACCGGCAGACGAGAGCAAAATAGAGGGGAGCCTGCGTCACCGTATTCCGTGTGGTGAGCCACCAGCAGGCACAAGATGACCGGATCTCAGGCGAGCGGACGCTTCGGAGATCCACGTGATGAGCGCATTCCAGGCCAGACACGTGAAAGGTCATCCATGATGAGTCCAATCCATCAAAACTGTTCGATTGTCCCGTCCGGGATCAGTCAGCCCTAGCGCGTCCGGCGATCACGCCTGACCGTCGGCATCGTCACGGCTTGCCGTGCCCATCCGGCTGTCCGGCATTTTCCCAACACGGACGACGCCCGCATTCCCGCATGGCTGAAGCCGCGGCCCGTGCCCGTCCAGTTTTCGAGAGGTTTTTCCGCATGAACTTGAAGATCAACAACCTAGTCGGCGAAGCGTCCCACGCTGGCAACGTTTCGCTGCGGGCCTTACAACAGGCCGCCAGCGCTTCGCCCGCGTTCGTCAATCAGCAGCCGAACCTGGAAGGTTTCCATCTGCGCGACGTGGTGAACGACACCAGGTCACGCGCCTATTGCGGACCGACCACGGTCGCCGCCATCACCGGCATGCCGATCTCGCTGGTGCGCGACGCCTACCGCCTTGTCCGCCATGGCGCGGGATGGGTCACCAGGCCCCGGGCGCCCCGCATCACCGGCACTTATTGGCACGAGACGGAGCAGGTCCTGCGCCTGCTCGGCTTCACCGGCTCCTGGCAGATCTTCGACAGCGCGCCGACCTTCGCCGCTTTCATGGAAAAGAGGGTGGGGAAAACACGTACCCATCCCTGCGCGGTGTTCGTCACCAGGCATGTCGTTGCCGTCAGCGGCTGGCAGTTCTGCGATACTTTCAGCAAGGGCATTGTGGTCGAGGCAGACGATGCACCCCGCCGCCGTGCCCGGGTGAAGAAGGTGTTTGTCATCACCGGCAGGCTGCCCGCCTCGATCATTCCGAGAAAGGATTATTCCGCCGTCCGGATTCCCACCGGCCGTCCCATCATCGACCGGGTGGCTGCCTGAGATGTTCGGTACAATTAACGAGGTTCAGAAAATGACTCTGCTCGATCCCGCCATCGTCAAACTGGCGACCGCAACGTTCCTGACCATTTCGGCGTTGCCGACAGCCGAGGAACAGACCGCCTTGCTGAAGCGCCATATCGAAGCCAGTCATGTCTTCGTGGGCATCGTTCCGGAAAGTTCCGGCGCCCGCCAGATCCTGATCAAGGGCCAGAAGCTCCTTGAGGATATCGAGGCGAGCGGCGAGCCCCGCGCTCTGATCCGGGGCGCGATCCTTGTTTCACGGGACGAGGAAGCGATTGCCATGCGCGATGTGTTCGGCGACGGCACCAAACGCCATTGGCTTCACTGAACCCTGCCGGCGGGCTCCTGAGAGCCCGCCGGCAACCGCAGACCGACCGCCGGCTGAGGCCTGCAGCAACGGATCTTTGCGATCCGCATCTGCATCATCCCGAAATCCATCCCATCCATTCATCGCAGAAAGGTAATTTCATGCCCAACCATGTCGGCAACAGCATCGTCGTTCGCGGCCCGGACGAGGAGATCGATCGTCTTCTCGCCACCTGCTTTCATCTTCTAGATCCGGAAGAGGACGGCGACGACGAAGGCCTCCAGTTCAATTTCCGGGCCGTTATCCCCGTCGACGACAGCAGCATTGAGGCCTTCATCCGGCATCCCGATATGAACGTGCTGCGCCGGCAGGCGTGGGGCACGAAGTGGAACGCCTATGACGGCGCGATTGTGTCGAGAGATCCAGGATGTCTCAATTTCGAGTTCAATACGGCCTGGGACTTTCCCGAACCGGTGTACCGGAAGCTGGGCAAGATGTTTCCGCAGCTCAGCTTCGACATTGCGGCGATCGACCCGGGCGAGTGGTGGGCCGTCACCGCGATCATCGCAGGAGGCAAAGCCGTTTTCGACAGGAAGGCCGACTGCAAAACAGTCTACGAACGCGTTTACAAGGAGTCGTTCGAAGCCGCGCTGCAGCCCGATACGTAAGAGCTCTGGATCGGGGAGAACCACAATCAAAAAGAGACCGGCACGCCGGCCTCTTTTACTATGTCAGAAATGGCCGCTTACGCGGCCACCTCCCGGGTTTCGGTTTCCGCGATGCGGCGGCTCGCTGTGGCATGGTGCCCGGCATCCAGTTCGATGCCGATGAAGCGGCGGCCGAACTCGCGGGCGGCGACCAGGGTCGAACCGGAACCGCAGAAGGGATCGAGAACGATGTCGCCCGGATTGGTAAAGCCTTCGATCAGGGGCTTCAGCACCGACACCGGCTTCTGCGTCGGATGGAATTCATTCCGCTCGTAGTGCCAGTCCAGCACATCTGGGATCGGGATCAGCGGCAGTTGCACCTGTCCTTTGGCGAGTAGGTAGGCTTGTTCGTGGTGGTAGCTCAGGAAGCGTTTGGCTGAGGCGTACCGTTTGCGGAAAACCACATGGCCGACCGGGCGAAAACCTGCGGCGCGCCAGGCGGTCAGAAACGTGTCGGCCTGGTTCCAGCCGTAGAAACTGATGCAGAAGCCGCCCGACTTGAGAACTCGGTGCGCTTCGGCGAAGGCCGGCGCCAGCCAGCGGGCGTTGTCGTCGTTCCTCACCGACTGTCCGTCGCGCGACCGGTAGCGAGTGATGTAGGGCGGATCGGTCAGGATCATGTCGACCGAGTTGGCCTCCATGCCGCGCATGACGTCGATGCAGTCGCCGTGGATGACGGTGTCGGCCGGATGCTGCGAATTCTGATTGCTGGTGGTGGTCATTGTCTTCTCTCCTGTTTCGGTTCGTCCCGTTGGACGCGCAGGAGAAGGGCCTGACGCGAAAGCCGCACCGTCACCGATCAGAGGGGAACGGCTTGCCCGTTGACGGGGCGGCGCGGCAGGCGAGAAGCGACGAAGAGACCAGGAGCGAAACCGGGACGGAGAGATAACTCACCGCCACAGCATCAGGCGGCGGCCGGACTATGGACGATGCCGTTTGGACCGATTGCAGAAAGGCGCTTGCGGCCGGTTGGAATCCAGGTCAGCATTCTGATGCCCGCTCCTCTTCGCGTTCTCCACGCGATTAGGTTGCGGGCCGCTCGGGGAAGGTGAGGAAACTGTCCGCACCGGTCGGCGGCTGCCCCCGAATGTGTAGGTCGCCGGCTGGTGCGGGCGGATTCCCGTCATGTCAGAGAAGGCACCAGCCGCCGGCGCTCGCCGCCGCGGCACGTCGAAACATCGCGCGGTAGCCGGCGCGGCACATGTCCGGGGAGCAACGTCTGCTTCGGTCAGCTCCATCGCCAAGCCTCCGGTGCGCGGCGAGGAGCGGCTATGGGGCCGTGCCCGCCGTGCCGGCCAGCAACGGCGGCGTCGTGCTGCCGACAGCGAATGGTCGATGATCATCGAGCTCCCCGAAACGGTACCTGTGCTGCCTGCTGAGCTTTCCGTATTAGAAGCCCATCTCAGCGCCTCTATCGACGTCATTCTGGCCGGCCGTTATTAGCCATGCCGGCATCGGATCCTTGCCACAGGTGCGGATCGACGCCAGGCTTTCGTCGGTACTCGCATATGCCGTACGAAAGGACCCATTGCATGAGCACTGTCCGTAAAACCCTTCCTCTCCAGGTAGCACGGCCGCTGCGTGCGGCCCTTTATCTGCGCGTTTCCACGGGACGGCAGGCCGAGGGCGATGTCTCGCTGCCGTCCCAGCGTGACCTAACCACCCGCCACTGCGACCGTGAGGGCTGGATCGTCGCCGACGAATATGTCGAGCCCGGTTTGTCCGCTACCGACGACCGTCGCCCTGCCTTCCAGGCGATGCTCGAGCGCGCCTGCGATGCCGACCATCCCTATGACGTGATTGTCGTCCACGCCTTCTCACGCTTTTTCCGCGACGGTGCGGCGATGGAACTGACAATCCGCAAGCTGCGCAAGCACGGCGTCGAGGTAGTGTCCACAACCCAGCCGACCGGTGCCGATCCGTCGCAGGAGATGATGCGCCAGATCATCGGCATCTTCGACGAATACACCTCGAAAGAGAACGGCAAACAGGTCACCCGCGCCATGCGCGAGAATGCCAAGCAGGGCTTCTGGAACGGGGCTACTCCTCCGCTCGGCTACCGTATCGTCGAGGCTGAGCGGCGCGGCCAGAAGATCAAGAAGAAGCTGGAGATCGATCCAATAGAGAAGGAGACCGTCGAACTCATCTTCCGGCTCTACGACGAAGGCGACCCGGCGACCGGCACACCGCCGCTGGGTGTGAAGGGCATTTGCAATTGGCTTAACCAGCGGGGCTACCGAACCAAGCGCGGCGGCACCTTCGGGGTCGGCCCGCTCCACCTGATCCTGACCAACACGGCCTATATCGGCCGCTGGAAATACAACGTCCGCTCGGCAAAGACCGGCGAGAAGAAGCCCGAAAGTGAGATCGTCGAGATCTCCATCCCTGCAATAGTCGAACAAGGACTGTTCGACAGGGTTCAGGCAAGGCTCGCCGCCAACAACCCGAAAGTCACACCGCCACGCGTCGTCAACGGACCTATCCTGCTCACGGGGCTTGCCACCTGTGCCCACTGCGGCGGCGGGATGACCCAGCGGACTGGAACCTCGCGCTCGGGCAAGGTCTATTCCTATTATGCCTGTGCAGGCCGTGCCCAGAAGGGGCCAACCGCCTGCAAGGGCAACGCCATCCGGATGGAGCTTCTGGACAACCGCGTCACTGCGGCGCTGCGCGAGAATCTCTTCCAACGCGAGCGGCTGACCGTGCTGCTGTCCTCGCTCGCCGAGCGCCGTGCGGTTCGTGCTGTGGCTGTCAACAATCGCCTGGTTGCCCTTCAAGCCGAGGTCACCATGGCTGAGCAGAAGCTCAAGCGGCTGTACGATTCGATTGCCAAAGGCATCGTCGAGCTCGACGATCTCCTTGGCGAGCAGATCGCCGTCCTCAAGGCCGACCGCGAAAAGGCCAAGGCCGCGCTGGAGCGGGCGGCATCACAGGGTGCCGGTGCGGCAACCATCGATCCCGAAAAGGTCGACGCCTTTTCCCGGCTCATGGCCGATCTGCTTTCCCAAGGCGATACACCGGCGTTGAAAGCCTACCTCCGGTCCATTCTCGGAAACGTGGTGGTCGGCGACAAGACCATCCGAATCGTCGGCAGCAAGGACGTCCTCGCCGGAGCCGTGACCGGGCGGAATTCCGCGCGTCAAAATGTTCGTGGTTTTGTACCGGAATGGCGCACCCGACAGGATTCGAACCTGTGACCTCTGCCTTCGGAGGGCAGCGCTCTATCCAGCTGAGCTACGGGTGCTTCCCGGTGATCCGGAAAACGAACCGGCCGGTGAACCGGCAAGTCACGGCTTCTTAGCGGAAGCCGGCGCGCGCTTCAACGGGCAATTGGCAATTGGACGGCGCGCCGAGATCGAGCATTGGACATGCCGGCCAGGCTCGCGCACTGTCGGGTCTTTTGCAGGCTCGCTGCCCTTTGGACGTTCCAACGGGCTCTGGAGCCGAGTCCATCGCTGGTCATTCGAGAGGCGAGGACTTTCGCCCGCCGCGGGAACAATGCCTACTGCCCCGCCTCACCCTTCACGGTCCGCCGTCTCACCCCGCGCACCGCCCGTTTCGCCTTCTTGGCACCGGTCAGCTCGTGCATGGCGTCGAGCTGCATCTGCTGCATTTCGGCGAGCCGCGTCCATTGGCGCGAGATGAGGTAATCGAGTTTTTCGTGCAGGTGGCGCACTTCGAGCTCGGCCTTGAGGTTGACGCGGTAGTCGTTGAAGGAGCGCAGGCGATCCTTGGTCTCCTGTCGCTTCTGGCTCATCATGATGATGGGCGCCTGGATGGCGGCAATGCAGGAGAGCAGGAGATTGAGCAGGATGAAGGGATAAGGGTCGAAGGCGCCGACGGTACCCTCGAACAGGTTGATGCCGATCCAGATCAAGAGCACGCTGGCGAAGGAGATCAGGAACCACCAGCTGCCGCCGAAGGCCGCCATGTTGTCGGAAACGCGGTCGGCAAAAGAGCGATGCTCCTCGAACTCCTCCTCCGAGTTTTCGGAAATCGTGTCTTGTCTCGCGATCGATTCCACCACCTGGCGGTCGAGCTCGGAGAATTCGCCGTGCTCCTGCTGCAGCAGTTCCTCCATGTAGCGCATGCGGTAGCGGCCGAGTTCCTCGCGGCTGATGCGGGCGCCCTTGGGCAGGTCCGGGTGGTCGGAACGGATGCGGTCGGCACGGCTCGGGCGCAGATCGTCGATGCGCACCAGGTCGCGCTTGCGGAATTTGCGGCCCGAGATCGCCGACGGCTTCCGCTTCGGCTTTATGCGGGAGGAGCCGTGGCCGGCGGGTTCGGAGTCCGGCACTTCGGGCGTGTCGAAATGATCGTCCGAAACCTCGTGCGGATCCCCCGTCGTGATCGGCGCCTCGAAATACTCGCCGCCGCTGTCGTTCTCATTGTCCGCCGCCTTCTGCTCGGATGCCTTGGGAACGGTGCTCATGATGCTGGCTCCTGCTGTGGCGCTGATAGGGAGGATACGCCGAGGTGGCGGGGCATATCCACTGTCGGATTGCGCTGCCTATGCCATGGCTTCCAGACGATTGCGTGACAGTCGTGAAACAATAGCCGGCTGCGGGTCTTTTGTGGCGTTTAGCGGATTCATCGCGCTATCACGGACATTCGCGATTGGCCGAGGCGTCCCCAACTCGTCGTCCCTGGGCGAAGCGGCGTCGCGGAGACCCTGGTAACAATGCGGGGACGTTGACCGCAGGATGCAGCGGAGCGGAGTTTTGCACCGCAGCGGCGCTCGGAGGCCGCGGCATGGATCCGCGGGTCTGCGCCGCGTCGCTGCGCTCCTTGCTCCGCCCGTGGATGACGAAGTCGAGGGAGGCTCCTCTCCTCGCTGCTCACTTATTGCTGTTCGGCGAACATAAGCCTGGTCTTAGCGTCGGCCGTGGTCGGCGACAGGCTGCGCTGGATCAGCGCCTCGACGTGGTCGTTGCGCTGGCGGGCTGAGTCGGCGCCCATAACCACCACGATCAGCTGGCGGCCGTCGGCATTGTAGGAGGTGACGATGTTGAAGCCGGAGGCCCTGATATAGCCGGTCTTGATGCCGTCGACGCCGCGCACCCGGCCGAGCATGTCGTTGTGGCCGCGCACGAGCTTGCCACGGAACATGAAATCGCTTTCGGAGAAATAGTGGAAATGCTGCGGGAAGCGCTGGCGCAGCGCCATGCCGAGCACCGCCATGTCGCGCGCCGTCGTCATCTGGCCGTCGTCGGGCAGGCCCGAGGCGTTGCGGAAGGTGGTGCTGGACATGCCGAGCGAACGCGCCTTGGAGGTCATCATGGCGGCGAACTGGTCCTCCGAGCCGCCAAGATATTCGCCGACCGCCACCGCCACGTCATTGGCGGATTTGACGACGATGGCGCGGATGGCGGAATCGACATCGATGCTCTCGCCGCGCCGGAAGCGCATCTTGGTCGGCGGCTGCGAGGCGGCATGATCGGAAACCGGGATCTGCGTTTCCTTGGTGACGCGGCCGGACTCCATTGCCTCGAACAGGAGGTAGAGCGTCATCATCTTGGTCAGCGAAGCCGGATAGCGTTGCGCCGTCGAGTTGACCTCGAACATCTGCTTGCCGGTCTTTGCGTCGACGACGATCGCGGCATATTTCTGCGGCGGCGCGGGCACGGCCAGCACGGAATCCGGCGGTGTCGTGGTCGAGCAGCCGGCGACCATCAGCAACAGGCCAAGGGCGACGAAAAGTCTCTGGAGGAGCGGAAAGGGACGCAGTTTGGACAAGGGCAAGACGTTCTGGCGATGCTGTTGCTGAGATAAGGCGAAGCTAACGTAACGCGATTGGTGCGTCCATTTGGTTAATGGCTGATAGTCCCAGGATTGTCGAGTTCGTCCTGCTCCTCGCCCCGCAATGAGCGGGAGAGAGCGGACTGCGCCGGCCACGACGGATGACCCAAACCTTCGTTAGGGAGCAGCGCCCTACGCCCTACAGAGGCCTTCGCGGGAGTACACGCGGCAGCAGCTGATGCGAAATGCCGATTGCGGTGCTTGCGCAACCGGCGCTGAAAGGGTTCTGTTCGCGGCTTCGGATTCGGTGAGAGCGCAATGACCATCAGCACGATCAAGGCCAAGGGTATTTCGGTTTCGCTCGATCTTACTGTCGGCCACATCGCCGACATGGTCGTCGATGTGGCCGGAAGGCAGCTTCGGCCACTCCACCGCGCCCCTTGGGTCGACGCGGGCGAGGCGCTGCCGAAGGACCTGCCGCAAGGCACGGTTCGCCTGTCCGGCGATTTCCTCTGCGCGCCGTTTTCGCGCAGCGACGTCGAGGAGGCGCCGCTGCATGGCTGGCCGGCCAACAGCGCCTGGGATGTCCTGGACAGCAACGCCACGCGGGATGGCTGGCGCGCCGTCTTCCGGCTGCGGCACAAGGTCATGGGCGCCAGCGTCGACAAGATTTTTACACTCATCGACGGCCATCCCTTCCTCTACCAGGAACATGTGTTTTCCGGCGGGTCGGGGGCGATATCCGTCGCCCATCACCCGATGACGGTGATGAAAGGCGGCGGACGGCTGGCCTTTTCGCCGAAGCGCTTTGCCGCGACATTAGCCGATCCGCTGGAGCCCGATCCCGCGCGGGGCCGCTACATGCTGGCCTATCCGGCGCGGTCGGCCGATCTCGGCCGGTTTCCCGCCGCCGGCGGCGGCACGCTCGACCTGGCGGAATACCGCATGGATGACCGGCGCGAGGATTTCGTCACCCTGGTCGAGGCCGATCATGGCGGGCCGGGCTGGACGGCACTGGCGCGCCAGGCCGAGGGCGACCTCGTGCTGGTGCTGAAGAACCCGGCCGAACTGCCGGTCACCATGCTGTGGCTCAGCAATGGCGGGCGCGACTACGCGCCCTGGAGCGGGCGCCATCTGGGCGTGCTCGGCATCGAGGACGGCCGCACGGCCGTCGGCCACGCCGCCTCGATCGGCGACAACTGGCTGAAGCGCGAGGGCGTGGCGACCGCCTTTGCGCTCGGCGAAGGTCGAAGCCTTTCGTTCCGCCATGTCATCGGCGCCATGCCCCTGTCCGGCGGCACCCCGCCAGGGGAGATCACCGCCGCCGGGGGTCGCATGCGGCTTGCCGCGGGCGGATCGGGCCGGGACGTGCCCTTCGACAGCGATTTCCTGCGCATCGGCCGCTCCGTCCCTGCCTGAGCAAGGATTGCGCGAGCGCGGGGTTTGAAATTTCCCTGAACTGCCGCCAAGATGCGGAAACATCGTGCGGACCATCCAGGCAAGTGGAGGCTTCCCATGTCCGAAATCGCCCACCTCGCCGCCACCATCTTCAAGCGCGCCGGCAAGGCAAAGCGCTTCATCGTCGCCATCGCCGGGCCACCGGGGGCGGGAAAGTCGACATTGTCGGCCGGCCTGCATGACCTGTTGCCGGAAGGGGCGGTGGAAGTCGTGCCGATGGACGGCTTCCATTATGATGACATCGTGCTCAATGCGCGCGGCCTGCGCGCGCGAAAGGGGGCGCCGGAAACCTTCGACTTTGCCGGCTTCGAAGCCCTGCTGAAGCGTATCCGGGCCGGCGAACCCGACATCGCGATTCCCGTCTTCGACCGCAACATGGAATTGTCGCGCGCCGCTGCGGCGATCGTCGGCACGCAGACGAAATTCATCCTGGTCGAAGGCAACTACCTTCTGCTCGACGAAGAGCCGTGGTCACGGCTGGCGCCGCTGTTCGATTTCTCGATCTTCGTCGAGGTGCCGCGCAATGAACTCGAGCGGCGCCTGGTAGAGCGCTGGCACGGCCATGGCCGCTCCGACGAGGATGCGCGCGCCTGGATCGCCTCCAATGACATGCCCAACATCGAACGCGTGTTGGCCCGGCGCCGGGCCGCCGATCTGGTCATTGGTTAACACGCTTAATTTTCGGTATTTCTGGACGGGAACCTTAAGAGTTTCGCGTCGTTATCCCTCAGAACCCGTTTGTCCGGCGTAAGGGATTTTCCGATGGCAACCAAGGCAAAAAAACCCGCAAAGACGAGGCCCGCGAAGGCAACCCAAGCGAAAGCCGGTGCTGGCCCAGCGATTGCCGAACGCTCGAAAGACGCCAAGGGCGCTTTCGGCAAGGCAGCCCCCAGAAAGGTCGTCCCGGCCGCGAAGACGGCCAGCGCGCGCCAAACTGCGCCGGCCAAATCTGGTGCTGTTCGCACGGCGGCGAATATTGCGGCCGGCGCGATGGTCGCCACCGCACGCGGTGCCGCCTCGCTTGCGGCTTCCATGATCGGCAGAGGTGGTTCGAAGGCCAAGGCGAAGTAGGCTTGCGCCGCCTGAACACCACCTGCAAGGGAACATCCTTGCTCCCACATGATGCGATAGGCCTGTGTCAGGCCTTCGCCGGAATGGTCAGGCCCTTCTGCACTGCCGGCCTGGCCAGGCCGCGCTCCAGCCAAGCCGCCACATTGGCGAAATCGTCGAAGCCGACGAGTTCGCGCGCTTCATAGAAGCCGATCAGGTTACGCACCCAGCCGAGCAGCGAAATGTCGGCGATGGTGTAATCGTTGCCCATGATCCATTTGCGGCCCTTGAGCCTGCCGTCGAGCACCCCGATCAGCCGCCGCGATTCGTCACGGTAGCGCTCCAGTGGGCGCTTGTCGGCGATCTCGCGGCCGGCGAATTTGTGGAAGAAGCCGACCTGGCCGAACATCGGCCCGACTGAGGCCATCTGGAAGAAGACCCACTGGATCGTCTCGTAGCGCCGCGCCGCGTCCGCCGGTATGAGCAGGCCGGTCTTTTCGGCGAGATAGAGCAGAATGGCGCCGGATTCGAACAGGCCGATCGGCTTGCCGTCCGGACCGTCGGGATCGATGATCGCCGGGATTTTGCCATTGGGATTGAGCGACAGGAATTCCGGCGTCCAGCTTTCGTTCTTGCCGATGTTGATCAGATGCGGCTCATAGGGCAGGCCGATCTCTTCCAAGGCAATCGAGACCTTGACCCCGTTCGGCGTTGTCGCCGAGTAAAGCTGGATCTGGTCCGGATGCTTGGCCGGCCAACGGGTTGCGATCGGAAAGGCGGACAGGTCGGCCATCGAGAAACTCCTGAGCGGGGGATTTGCGCCAAAGGCGCATGGTGTTGGCGGTGGCCAAGAATTAGGCGCACGGTCAGGCGGGATCAATATGGCGGCGACGGTTTCGCCATGCACGGACAGTCAACCGAATCGAACGCGGCGGGCATGGTGTGCGGCCGCCAAGGCGCTCACCACCCTCGGCAGGCCACTGCCCCCGTGATCAGATGGCCTTGAACGCCAGCACCGCGTTGGTGCCGCCGAAAGCAAAGCCGTTGCTGATCGCGACGCGCACCTTGCGCTCGCGCGCGACATTGGGCGTCACGTCGAGATCGCAATCGGGATCGGGTTCGCGGTAATTCGCGGTCGGCGGTACGATGCCCTCTCGGATAGCCATGACGCAGGCGATCATTTCCAGTCCGCCCGACGCGCCCAGGCAATGGGCATGCATCGACTTGGTCGATGAAACCGACAGCGAGCGCGCATGCTCGCCAAAGACACGCTTGATCGCGTTGGTCTCGATCTGGTCGTTGGCCTTGGTGCCGGTGCCGTGCGCGTTGAGATAGTCGATGTCCTCGGGATTCAGTCCGGCATCGGCCAGGCAGAAGCGCATTGCCGCTTCCGGTCCCTCGATGGTCGGAGCAACAATGTCCGAGGCATCGGCGGAGAGACCGGCGCCGGCGATTTCGGCGAGGATGGTGGCGCCGCGCGCCATGGCGTGATCGTAGCTTTCCAGAACCGCCATGCCGGCGCCTTCGCCGAGCACCAAGCCCTGGCGATCGGCCGAGAACGGCCGGCAGGTATCGGGCGATAGCACCCGCAATGCCTCCCAGCCCTTGAGCACGCCCCAGACCAGCGGCGCCTCGGTGCCGCCGGCCACCATGACGTCGGCGCGGCCGAGCCGGATCTGGTCGACCGCCGAGGCTATGGCGTGATTGGCCGACGAGCAGGCCGAGGTGACGCCGAAGACCGGCCCGCGCAGGCCCAGGTGCATGCTGACCTGGCCCGCGGCGGCGCCGGGCATGACCCTGGGCACGGTGAAGATGCCGGCGCGATTCTTGCCCTCGATCAGGATAGCGCGATAGTTTTCCTCAACCGTCTCAAAGCCGCAGACGCCGATACCGACAATGGTTCCCATGCGATAGGTGTTGTCGGCATGCGTAGCCAATCCCGACTGTTGCAGGGCTTCGCGGGCGGCGAGCACCGCCAGCAGGCTGAAGCGGTCCATCGACACCAGCTGCTTACGCTCGATGCCGTGATCGGGCAGCGCCTTGATCTCGCAGCCGGTCTTCACCTTCAGGTCGTGCAGGAAGGGGTTGTCGATCGGACCTATCGCCGAGCGGCCGGCGCGCATCTCGCCCCAGATCGCCGGCACATCGGTGCCGAGCCCGCATAGCCCGCCAAGGCCGGTGATGACGACGCGTCTCAGCATTCGGTCAGGCTTTTTTCGCGATCAGCGCGCGAACGGCCTCGACCATGTCGCCAACATTCTTCAAATTGCTCCAGGCATCGACCGTATTCATCTCGATCTCGATGCCATATTCCTCCTCAAGGTCGAAGATGATCTCGGTCAGCTCCAGCGAATGGATACCGAGCGCCGTCAATTCGGTGTTGGTGGTGATTTCCTCGCCGCCAGGCTCGGCATGGGCCTTGATCTTCTCGATGATATCCGTTGCCAGTTGGTCAGCCATTCGGTTTCTTCCCCACTTTGTCGTTTCCCGACGCCAACTGAACAGCGCCTTCTTGTCCTCGATATCAGGCCGCGATCGTCGCCTTATACCCCCGCCAAGCATCGCTTGACCGTACCGAGGTGGCTCCCTCTATAGAAACGGAAACGCCATCAAGCAACAAGCTATATATCGACAAAACCGCCGCAGTGCTTAACCTGACGGCGTGGATACGATCGAATATACGAAGTTTTCGCCCGCTTTGGCACAGCGCGCCGCCGGCCTGGCACAACTGGGCTGCGCCAGCGCCGATGGCCGCACGCGGCTGCGGCGCCTCTATCAGGACGGCTCCGCCAAGATAAGGCTGCCGGCCGTTTCGGCCGATCCGCTGGAGGCGGTGCTGATCAACACCGCCGGCGGACTGACCGGTGGCGACCGCATCGGCTGGGATGTGGATGTGGGCGCGGATGCCTCGGCGTCGATAACGACCCAGGCCTGCGAGAAGGTCTATCGCGCCGCATCCGACCATGCGGAGGTACGGGTCAAGCTGACGGTCGGCGAAAACGGCCGCATCGCCTGGCTGCCGCAGGAAACCATCGTCTTCGACCGGGCAGCCTTCGCCCGCACGTTGGATGTCGAGCTTGCCGCCGGGGCGGAGGCGCTGCTGCTGGAGGCCACTCTCTTCGGCCGCCTGGCCATGGGCGAGCGCGCCACGCAAGGTATTTTTCGTGACCGCTGGCGTGTTCGCCAGGATGGCTTTCTCCTCCATGGCGAGGATTTCCGCGTCGGGCCTGACATTGCTGCCCGGCTCGCCCGTCCGGCCGCCGCCGGCGGCGCGATCGCGGTGGCAACGCTGCTGCTGGTTTCGACACGGGCCGAGGCTCTGCTCGACCCGGTCCGCGAGATCATCGGAGACCAGGGCGGCGCCAGTTTCTGGAGCGTGAAGGCATCTGGCAAGCTTCTTGCGAGGCTTTACGCCGGGGATGGCTACCAACTGCGCCAGCGGCTGGTTCCGCTTGTAGGATTGCTCAACGGACGGGCGGGGCTGCCCAAATTATGGTCACTGTGATTCGGAAACCTGCATGAACCTGACGCCGAGGGAAAAGGACAAGCTGCTGATCGCCATGGCGGCGATCGTGGCACGCAAGCGGCTGGAGCGCGGCGTGAAGCTGAACCATCCGGAAGCGATCGCGCTGATCACCGACTTCGTCGTCGAAGGCGCCCGCGACGGGCGCCCGGTCGCCGAACTGATGGAGGCCGGCGCCCATATCGTCACCCGCGCGCAGGTGATGGAGGGCATCGCCGAGATGATCCACGACGTGCAGGTGGAGGCGACCTTTCCCGACGGCACCAAGCTTGTGACCGTGCACGAGCCCATCAGGTGAGGAGGGAAACCGGGATGCTTGAACTGCGCCCAAACTGCGAGTGCTGCGACAAGGACCTGCCGCCCGAAGCCGAGGATGCGCTGATCTGCACCTTCGAATGCACCTTCTGTGCCGATTGCGTGGAAACCGTGCTGGGCGGCGTCTGCCCCAATTGCCGCGGAAATTTTTCGGCGCGGCCGATCCGACCGACGGCGATGCTGAAGAGATATCCGGCTTCCGCCAAACGCGTCCTCAAGGCCGAGGGCTGCGGTCCTCGCAAGGCGGCGTGAACACCGTCACACTGGAAACGGAAGGCAAATCGAAATGATCCCTGCAAAACGACTGTCCCTCTCGGCGATCCTGTTTCTGGCGGCGGCAATGCCCGCCTACGCCCATGTCGGCGTCGGTACGACGCCGTCCTTCACGGCCGGCTTCATGCACCCCTTGTCCGGCCTTGACCATATGACCGTGATGATCGCCGTTGGCCTGTGGGCGGCACTCAAGGGCGGCAGAGCGAGCTGGGCGTGGCCGGCCGCCTTTGTCGGCGTCATGCTGGGCGGCGGCGCCCTTGGCATGGCGCATGTACCGATGCCCTTCGTCGAGCCGGGCATACTGGCCTCCGTCGTGGCGCTGGGACTGCTGGTGGCGCTGGCGGTCGATCTGCCCGTTTCGGCGGGCGTCGCCATTATCGGCCTGTTCGCGCTGTTCCACGGCCACGCCCACGGCACCGAAGTGCCCGAAAATGCCGGCGGGCTCGAGTACATGGCCGGCTTTGCCGTCGCCACCGTGATGCTCCATGCCGTCGGCATCGCCGCCGGCCTGAGCCTTGGCCTGAGGTTCCGCGGGCTGGCCCGCGTCGCGGGCGCTGCCTGCGCGGCGATCGGCGTCGGCCTCGCCTTCGGCGTCGTGTGAAGTCCATGATCCCTGGCGAAATCATCCCCGCCCAAGGCGACATCGAGCTCAACAAGGGTCTGCCGACCGTCACCTTGAAAGTCGCCAACAGCGGCGACCGGCCGATCCAGGTCGGTAGCCACTATCATTTCTTCGAAACCAACGAAGGACTGAAATTCGACCGCGAACAGGCGCGCGGCATGCGCCTCGACATTGCCGCCGGCACCGCCATGCGCTTCGAGCCAGGCCAGGAGCGCGACGTCACGCTGGTGCCGCTTGGCGGCAAACGCGAGGTCTATGGATTCCAGCAGAAGGTGATGGGCAAGCTGTGAGTTTTGTGGCGTCTCACGCGCGGCGCGAACGGATTCCAAGGAGGAAGCGCCATGCGCGCTCCCCGGGAAAACCGCTTCAGACTTTTCCTGGAATTGCTCTAGTCCGACGGTTTGGCGGCCGCATAGATGACGATCTTCCCCGGATTGTCGAACTCGACGGCCAGAATGTCCTGCGCAAGCACGCGCCGCGAATCGATCGCGTTGTAGAGCAAGGCGTTGGCCTCGATCTCCTTGCGCAGTTCCGCGACATCATCCCGATGCTGCCGGACCTTGTTCTCGATGACCGCCGGCGGGCCGCCTTCGCTGCGCGCCGCGTCGGTCAGGAACACGATATCGACCTTGTCGAGCTTGGAGGTCTTGCGCACCGTGCTGATGTTTTCACGCGTGCGGTCGATCGCCGAGGTGACTTTGCCGATTTCAGCGGTGGCCTTGGCCTCTTCCGCGCTGACTTGGGAGCCGACGATCCGATCGACGGTCTCCGGGCTTTCAAGACCCTGCGCGTTCAGCGCGGCCTGAGGAAAGCTCGCTGCCAGAAACGCAGTCGCGGCTATGACATACAGCCATCGGCCATCGGGCAAGGTGGTGACGGTCATCGTTCGCTTTCGCAGTTTGTTCCAGCACTCAGGAAACGAAACGACTCCAGCCCTGCCACGGTTCCCCCCATGATGCGGCCGGCGGACCGAATCTCGGCCCGCCGAGCCATGCCGTCAGCTGGCCTTCTTGGTGATCAAGGTCAGCGCCCCATTGGGTTCCATGCTGGCCGCGACAACCTGCGCCGAGGTCATTCCCTTTGCCTCGAGGGCGGATTTCACCTTGGGTGTGGCATCGATCGAACTGCGCAGTTTCTGCAGGCCGGCATCGCCACGCTGGGCGATCACCTGATTGACCTGCGTCTGGGTGTCTTTCGGCAGTTCCGTGATGTCGACGATGTTGACGCTCTGGATCCCCGGCGCGGCCTGCTGACCGCCAGGGGCGGGAGTGGCCGCCTTGGGGGCAGGCGTGGCCGGAGCGGGTTGTTGCGCGGGCTGCTGCTGGGCACTGGCGGCACCGGCCAGCATCAGGCTGGCGGCGGCTGCAAGAACTATCGCTTTGCGCATGGATTTTCCTTCCATCGATTTGGCAAACGGTCGTTTGGGGGTGACCCGCTCACCTCAACCGCCAAATGGGATCAGAAGGTGTCGCCCACCGGGTCATTGCGTGACCATTGGATGGCGTCAATGTGCACCCCGGCCTCAACCATTCCACATTGCGGGAGCAATCTCTGATGGCCAGAATCTCGCGTTCCACCTACGCCCAGATGTATGGCCCGACCGTCGGTGACAGGGTCAGGCTGGCCGACACCGAACTCTTCATCGAGGTTGAAAAGGACCTCACCATTCACGGTGAAGAAGTAAAATTCGGCGGCGGCAAGGTCATCCGCGACGGCATGGGCCAGAGCCAGGTGTCGCGGGCGCAGGGCGCGGTCGACACCGTCATCACCAACGCCCTGGTGGTCGATGCCACCGCCGGCATCCTCAAGGCCGATATCGGCCTGAAGGACGGCCGGATAGCCGCGATCGGCAAGGCCGGCAATCCGGACACGCAGGATGGCGTCACCATCATCATCGGCCCAGGCACGGAAATCATCGCCGGCGAGGGCAAGATCCTGACACCGGGCGGCTTCGACGCGCATATCCACTTCATCTGTCCGCAGCAGATCGAGGAAGCGCTGATGAGCGGAATCACCACCATGCTCGGCGGTGGCACCGGCCCGGCGCACGGCACGCTGGCCACCACCTGCACGCCGGGGCCGTGGCACATGGCCCGCATGATCCAGTCCTTCGACGCCTTCCCGATGAATATCGGTCTGTCGGGCAAGGGCAATGCCTCCTTGCCCGCCGCGCTGGAAGAGATGGTGCTCGCCGGCGCCTGCTCGCTGAAGCTGCATGAGGACTGGGGCACGACGCCGGCCGCCATCGATTGCTGCCTGTCGGTTGCCGACAATTACGACGTGCAGGTGATGATCCACACCGACACGCTCAACGAATCCGGCTTCGTCGAGAACACGGTGGCGGCGATCAAGGGGCGCACCATCCACGCCTTCCACACCGAGGGCGCGGGCGGCGGCCATGCCCCCGACATCATCAAGGTCTGCGGCCTGCCCAACGTGATCCCCTCCTCGACCAACCCGACAAGGCCTTACACCGTCAACACGCTGGCCGAGCATCTCGACATGCTGATGGTCTGCCATCATCTGTCGCCGTCGATCCCCGAGGACATCGCCTTCGCCGAAAGCCGCATCCGCAAGGAAACGATCGCGGCCGAGGACATCCTGCACGATATCGGCGCCTTCTCGATCATCTCGTCGGACAGTCAGGCCATGGGCCGCGTCGGCGAAGTCACGATCCGGACCTGGCAGACCGCCGACAAGATGAAGCGCCAGCGTGGTTCGCTGCCGCAGGAGACAGGCAACAACGACAATTTCCGTGTCCGCCGCTACATCGCCAAATACACGATCAACCCGGCCATCGCGCATGGCCTGTCGAAAGAGATCGGCTCGATCGCCGTCGGCAAACGCGCCGACCTGGTGCTGTGGAACCCAGCCTTCTTCGGCGTCAAGCCGGACATGGTGCTGATCGGCGGCATGATCGCCGCCGCCCCGATGGGCGACCCCAACGCCTCGATCCCGACACCACAGCCGATGCACTACCGGCCGATGTTCGGCGCCTATGGCAAGGCCAGGACCAACTCATCCGTGACCTTCGTTTCCAAGGCGGCACTCGAGTCCGGTCTGCATGGCCGGCTCGGCGTCGACAAGCAGTTCGTCGCCGTGGAAAACACCCGCGGCGGCATCGGCAAGCATTCGATGGTGCTCAACGACGCCACGCCGCATGTCGAGGTCGACCCCGAAACATACGAGGTTCGCGCCGACGGCGAATTGCTGACCTGCGAGCCGGCAACCGTGCTGCCAATGGCGCAACGGTATTTCCTGTTTTGATGCTGGATCGGCGACCGAACCGACGGGCGCGAAACCCATTGCGGCAGGTGCCGTGACGCCGCAATATGCGGCTCAATGAAACCGCATGACTTGCCATGGCCACCGAAATAGCCTCCGCCCACGACATCTTCCCGCACATCCGCATCGTCATGGGCATGGTGATCGGACTTGGTGTCACCCGCCTGCTGTCGGGGGTGGCCCGTATCATCCAGCATCCCGGCCAGTACCGGCTCTATCCCGTGCATCTGGCCTGGGTCGCCTCGGTGCTTCTGATGCTGGTGCATTTCTGGTGGTGGGAGTTCGGCCTCTACGCCATCGAGGCATGGACCTTCGGCAAATACCTTTTCATCATCTTCTACGCGATCACGCTGTTCCTGCTCTGCGCGCTGCTGTTTCCGGATTCGATGCTGGACTACACAAGCTACGAGGATTTCTTCTATTCGCGCCGCGCCTGGTTCTTCGGCCTGCTAGCGGCCACCTATCTGCTCGACGTGATCGACACGTTGCTGAAAGGGCCCGAGCATTTCGCCCATTTCGGCAACGAATATCTGTTCCGCACGCCGATCTTCGTCGCACTCTGCATTGCCGCGATCCTGGTGCGCGACCGCCGCTTTCACACCGCCTTTGTCGCGGCGGCGCTGATCTATCAGATATCGTTCATCCTGCGGCTCTTCGACACGATCGTATGACCGCGAGGGATGGTCTAGAGTTGCCGCGAATGCAGGGGCCAACCATGTACAAGGCCGTCGGATCACAGGGCTCCCGGGTCAGCCGCGTCCTCTGGATGCTCGAGGAACTCGGGCAGCCCTATGAATTCGTCGAAGTCAAATTGCGCTCGCCGGAAGCCTATGCGCTCAACCCATCGGGCAAGGTGCCGATCCTCATCGACGGCGAGCTGACGGTGACGGATTCGGCGGCGATCTGCGTCTACCTGGCCGACAAACACGCCGACAAGGGCATGGGTGCCAATCCAGGTATCGCCGGCCGTGCCGAGATGGATTCCTGGATGCATTTTGCCCAGAGCGAGTTCGAGGCGCCGCTGTGGAACAAATTGCGCCACCGCTTCCTGCTGCCTAAGGAGGTTCGGGTCGATGTCGGCCCCGCTGCCGCCTACGATTTCGCTTCTGAAACCAAGGCGCTGGACCGCCGGCTTGGCGACAAGCCGTTTGCGCTCGGCGACCGGTTTTCCGCCGTCGACGTGCTGCTCGGCGACATGGGCGGCTGGGCCCGGGCTGGAAAATTCCCGATCGAGTCCGAGCGCGTCAACGCCTATTTCGACCGGGTGCTTTCGCGCCCTGCCCGCGCGCGGGCGCAAGCCAATGCATCGGCCCGAAAATCGGAATCGATTTCCGGAAAGCATGATGCATAGATTCAAAAATGTCAGAGCGTCCCTTGCGCGTCCAAGAGGACGCGCGGCGCTCCAATGCGGAGCCATGAAATGAAGCTCAACCTCAACACCGATTTCACCAAATTCCCGCGCGCCGTTTCGGTGCTGGCCGCCGGCGAGGCGGGGGACATCGTGCCGTCCGGGCGCGCCGTTCTGCCTCATGACGAACGGCATCTGCGCCGCCGCGCCATCGAACTGTCCGACGGCAGCAAGGTGCTGGTCGACCTTCCCGAGCCGGTTGCCCTGAACGACGGCGACCGGCTGGTGCTGGAGGATGGCCGCCATGTCGAGATCGTTGCCGCTCCGGAAGATATCTATGATATCCGCGCCCGCGACGGCGTGCATCTGACCGAGCTTGCCTGGCACATCGGCAACCGACATCTCGCGGCGGGCATCGAGGCGGATCGCATCGTCATCCTGCGCGACCATGTCATCAAGGCGATGCTTGAAGGGCTTGGCGCCACGGTGCGCGAGGTTTCCGAGCCGTTCAAGCCGGTGCGCGGCGCCTATTCCGGCCATGGCGGCGCGCACAGTCACGATCACGGCCATGCCCACAGCCACGCGGAAGCGCATTCCCATTCACATGGCGAGACGCATTCCCATTCGCACAGCCATTCCCACGCCGGTCATCACCACGACCATGACTGACCAGCCTTCGAACATCGCCCTGCTGCGGCTGATGGCGTGGCTGTCGCCGGTCTTTCCAGTCGGCGGCTTTGCCTACAGCCACGGCCTCGAGCGCGCGGTGCATGACGGCCTGGTTTGCGATGCCACTGGCCTTGCCGGCTGGCTGGAAACACTGATCGAGATGGGCTCTGGCTGGAACGATGCCGTGCTGTTTTCCGAAAGCTGGCGCCGCGCCCGCGGCGCAGGCGACCTCGACGAAGTGGCTGCCCTGGCCGAGGCGCTCGCCGGCTCGCGGGAACGCCACGCCGAGACCATGCTGCAAGGCGCTGCCTTCCTAAAGGCCGCCGCCGCATGGCCCAATCCGGTGCTGGGGCGCTTGCCGGCCGAATGCGCCTACTGTGTCGCAGTCGGCGCCATTGCCGGCGGCAACGGAATTGCGCTTGATGATGCGCTGTCCGCCTTCCTGCAGGCCTTCTTCTCCAACCTTGTCCAGGCGGCGATCAGGCTCGGTGTCGTCGGCCAGAGCGAGGCCACCACGCTGCTGGCCGGCTTCGAGCCGCTGGCGCTCGCGACCGCCGGCCGCGCGTCGCGCTCGACATTGGATGATCTCGGCGGCTGCGCCTTCGTCTCCGACATCACGGCGATGAAGCACGAAACCCAGTATTCGCGGCTGTTCCGCTCATGATCATGCTTGCCCTCGCGCTGTCCTTCGTCCTGCTGCTGATCACGGCGCTGCATGTCTATTGGGGCATTGGCGGCATCTGGCCGGGCAGGGACGCGGCCTCCTGCGCCCGCGCCGTCGTCGGCTTTCGCGGTGTCGACGAAATGCCGACGCCCTTCGCCAGTTTCGCCGTGGCAGCGTGTCTCGGCCTGGCGACACTCTGGCCGCTGGCACTGATCGGCTTCTTTGCCTCGCCCTTCCCGAAAGAGGGCCTGGCCGCCACGTCGCTGCTCATCGGCCTGGTGTTCCTGGGCCGCGGCATTGCCGGCTTCACGCCGTGGTGGCGGCGGCTGGCGCCCGAGCAGCCTTTCGCCCGGCTCGACGTCCGGTACTATTCGCCGCTTTGCCTGTTGATCGGGCTTGGCTTCGCCATCCTTGCCATCACGGAGTTCCCAACATGACTCAAGCCAACGGTCCTCTTCGCATCGGCATTGGCGGCCCCGTCGGCTCCGGCAAGACGACGCTCACCGAAAAACTCTGCAAGGCGCTGCGCGACGAATTCTCCATCGCCGTGGTCACCAATGACATCTACACCAGGGAAGATGCCATGATGCTGGCCCGGCTGCAGGCCCTGCCCGAGGAGCGCATCGTCGGTGTCGAGACCGGCGGCTGCCCGCATACCGCCATTCGCGAGGACGCATCGATCAATTTGCAGGCCATAGCCGAGCTCAACCGGAAATTCCCCGATCTCGACATCATCTTCATCGAATCCGGCGGCGACAACCTCGCCGCCACCTTCTCGCCGGACCTTGCGGATCTGACGCTTTATGTCATCTCGGTCTGCCAGGGCGAGGAAATCCCGCGCAAGGGCGGGCCGGCGATCACCCGCTCGGACTTCCTGATCATCAACAAGAGCGATCTGGCGCCCTACGTGAACGTCAACCTCGACGTCATGGAGAGCGACGCCGGCCGCATGCGCGGCAAGCGCCCGTTCGGCTTCACCGACCTGTCGCGCGGCAAGGGGCTGCAGGAGGTCATCGATTTCATCGTCGAGCATGGCGGACTGAGGACCGGCACCGCCGCCAGCACGGCGGCCTGACAGGATCCGCATCTGCCTGCACCAACCAAAACCCGTTGCGAGCAGCCGTTGATCGCGGCATTCTCGCCAAAACTGGAGGATTTTCGATGAGCATCGCCCGCCTGCAGAAGGAAACGCTGACCAACCTGCCCTTCTATGAGGAGCGCGTCGATCTCGCCTGTGCCTTTCGCTGGACAGCACGGCTCAACATGCACGAGGCGGTGGCCAACCATTTCTCGCTGGCGGTCAACGAGAACGGCACGCAGTTCCTGATGAACCCCAACCAGGTGCATTTCTCGCGCATCAAGGCGAGCGACCTGTTGATGATCGACGCCAACGATCCGGACACGCTGTCTGGCCCCAACGCGCCGGATCCGACGGCCTGGGGCCTGCACGGCGCCATCCATCGCAACGTGCCGCATGCGCGCTGCGTCATGCATGTCCATTCGATCCATGCCACGGTGCTGGCCTCGCTGGCCGATTCGACATTGCCGCCGATAGACCAGAATTCGGCGATGTTCTTCAACCGCCATGTCGTCGACGCGCATTATGGCGGGCTGGCCTTCGAGGAAGAGGGCGAGCGCTGCTCGCAGCTTCTCACCGACCCCAAGGTCAAGGTGATGGTGATGGGCAATCACGGCGTCCTGGTGATCGGCGACACGGTTGCCGACGCGTTCAACCGCATGTTCTATTTCGAGCGCGCGGCCGAGACCTACATAAAGGCGCTGTGGACCGGCCGGCCGCTGCGCACGCTGTCCGACGCCATCGCCGAGAAGACGGCCAGCGAAATGGACGACTATCCCGGCCAGGCCGAGCGCCATCTCGCCGAGCTGAAGGCGATCCTCGACGAGGAAGAGCCGGTTTACCGGAATTAGAGCCCGAGCTGAGCCCGCAATTCCTCGGCGCTGTTGATGACGGTGGCGCCGGGCGGTCCTTCCATCGGCTTTTCCGGCCAGAAGATCGTCTTCATGCCCGCCGCCAGCCCCGCCATGGCGCCCGGCCAGCTGTCGTCGACAGCGACCGCGTGCGCGGGATCGACATCGGCCAGATAGGCCGCGCGCAGGAAGGGCTCGGCATGCGGCTTGCCTTCGCGCACGTCGTTGCGACTGATCGTCTTCATGCCGGGATAAAAGAGGCCGACCGCGCGCAGATTGGCATCGACGATCAGCCGGTCGGAATTGGAGACCACGGCTTGCTGAACGCCGAGCGCCCGCAATTCATTGAACACTTCGATCGCGCCGGGACGCGGCCGCAAGCCCTCGACCAGCGGCAGGTAGTGCTCGTATTTGCGCACGATCCAGTCGTCGAAGGCCAAGTCCAGGCCGAACTCGTCGCGCATCATTTCATAGACCGGCCAGGCGGCGACGCCGAGGACACGCTCATGCAAGTCGGATGGCGGCGTGAGGCCGACATTGCGCATTGCCGCCACAAGGGCTGCCTCGTGCAACGGCTCGCTGTCGACCAGCGTGCCATCCATGTCCCAGAAAACCGCCTTCGGTGTCATGCAGAGCTCCTTTTGCGATCCCCTTAAAGGGTTTGCGCCGGGAGATAAACCGTCGGGATCACAGAAGCTGGCCGCGACCGGACCCGACGCCACCCTGCTTCCCGCATTGGAACATTGCCGCCGGGAAAAATCCCAACCGCGAAGGAGCAAGCAATTGCCCTTGCGATTGACAATTGCGCAGGAGGCCGTTCCCTGCGAAACTGGAAACGGCCGCTCCTGTGAGCAGCGGTTTCGGGAGGCAGGACGTGAATACCCGGCAGGATGGCGGCAGCAACAGGCTGGACGACGCGGCGCGCGCCGGCTGGCTCTATTATGTCGCCGGCAACACACAGGACCAGATTGCCACCACGCTCGGCATTTCGCGGCAGACGGCGCAGCGGCTGGTGTCGCTGGCGGTGTCGGAAGGCTTGATCAAGGTTCGCGTCGATCATCCGATCGCCAACTGCCTTGACCTCGCCGCACGGCTGAGATCCCGCTTCGCGCTCGACCTGGTCGAGGTGGTGCCGAGCGATCCCAACTCCTCTTCCACCACCATCGGCATCGCCGAGGCGGCGGCCGCCGAGATCGAGCGGCGGCTGCGGTCGCCGACACCGATCGTCATGGGGATCGGTACCGGGCGCACGCTGAAGGCGGCGATCGAGCAATTGCCGCCCATGGAATGCCCGCAGCACAAGGTGGTGTCCTTGACCGGCAACATCTCGCCGGACGGTTCGGCGGCCTTCTACAACGTCATCTTCACCATGGCCGACAGGGTCAAGGCGCGCTCCTTCCCGATGCCGCTGCCGGTCATCGCCTCCTCGCCGCAGGAGCGCGAGATGCTGCTCAACCAGCCGATGATCCAGCCGACGCTGGCGCTCGCCGCCGAGGCCGACGTCACTTTCATCGGCATCGGCGACCTCGGTCCGAAGGCACCCCTCTACGAGGACGGCTTCATCTCGGAAAGCGAGCTGAAAGCCCTGCAGAAAGCGGGCGGCATCGCAGAGATCGTCGGCTGGGTGTTCGACAGGGAAGGCCGCATGATCGAGGGCATCACCAACGACCGGGTGTCGTCGGCCTCGCTGCCGTCACGCGAAAAGTCGCTGGTCATTGCGCTCGCCATGGGTGAGCGCAAGCTGCCGGGGATCCTGGCGGCCGTGAACCGCCGATTGGTCAACGGGCTCATCACCGACGAGCGGACGGCGACAGCCCTGCTGGCCAGCCTCTGACCCCTCGGGGACCCGCTGCCGCTTGCCGGGTGCGGCAGGGGCGACTGTTCCGTGATAAAGCCGACAAGGCTATCTATGCCGCCCGAAAGGGTCGTTGCCATCGAGGAACCCGAGGTCGCGCTGCAGATGCGGCGACAGGTCCCGGATGTCGAGATGCGCCTTCTTCCTGACCGCGAACAAGAGGAATCCGTCCGCGAGCCACGAAATCCAGCGATGATCTGGAGCGGGAGTGCATTTTTGTTGCGCCATGGTCATGATCGTCAACCTTCGCTATCCTCAACCCGAATGACCGGTTGATGCTGAATGTCGGTCTTGCCGGCCGCCTTTGCCAATCGAACGTCGATAAGAACCCATAAGGAGGCTTTATGCCTGACCTTGGCTCGCGACAGATTTCGCAACTCCCGCCGCTGCAGGCGATCCGTGTGTTCGAAGCGGTGGCGCGGCATCTTTCCTTCACCAAGGCCGCCGCGGAGCTCGCCATGACGCAAGCTGCCGTCAGCTATCAGATCAAGGTGCTGGAAGAGCGCGTCGGTGCACCGCTGTTCCTGCGCCGGCCGCGCCAGATCGAGCTGACCGAAGCCGGGCAGCGCCTGGCGCCGGCCGTCAGCGAGGCCTTCGCCATCCTTGGCCAGGCCTATGCGGCGGCACGTGGCGGCGCGGATGGGTTGCTTTGCGTCACCACCGTGCTGACCTTTGCCTCCAACTGGTTGGCGCACCATCTGGGTTCGTTCCAGATGGCCCATCCAGCCCTTGCCGTGCGGCTCGAAACATCGAGCCGGCTGACGGATTTCGCCCGCGAGGACGTCGACCTCGCCATCCGTTCGGGCGGCGGCAAATGGCCGGGCCTGGAGGCCCACAAGCTGCTCGATGCCGATTTCACCCCGATGCTAAGCCCGAAACTCGCGGCGAGCATCGGCGGGATCAAGGAGCCGGCGGACCTGCTGCGGCTGCCGATCCTCGATCCCGGCGACATCTGGTGGACACAATGGTTCGAGACGGCGGGCGTGCACTCGCACGACCTTGCCAAGCGGCCCGGCAGCAGCATGGGCGCCCAGGCCTATGAGGCCAACGCGGCCATATCAGGCCATGGCGTGGCGATCCTGACCCGGGCCCTGTTCAAGGCCGAACTTGCCGACGGTCGGCTGATCCAGCCCTTCGACCTGGTCGGCGACGATGGCCACGCCTACTGGCTGGTCTATCCCGAGGCCCGCCGCAACGTGCCGAAGATCCGCGCCTTTCGCGACTGGCTGCTTGCCGAGATCGCCTGCTGACAGGCGCTTCGCACCCGCCGCGAGCCTCCAGACCTTCCTGTCCCGTCGCCTGATATCCGGCCCAGGGGGCGGTTCGTCGTCCCAGTTTCCATGCGTCCCTCGTGCGTCCGGTCCGTCGAGTGCTGCGCTGCAGCATCGAATCCGGCTTGACATAATTAAGACTTAGTGAGTAATTGCTCACAGCCAAGGCAAATGCTCATCTTGGTTCATGGGAGGAATTTGATGAAACTTCGCACGCTCACCCTGGGCTTGTTGTCGGCCAGCGCTCTCGCCTTCGCCGCACACGCCGAATCCATCACCATCGCCACCGTCAACAATGGCGATATGGTCCGCATGCAGAAGCTGACCGACGACTTCACCAAGGCAAACCCCGACATCCAGCTCAACTGGGTCACACTTGAAGAAAACGTGCTGCGCGAGCGCGTCACTACCGACATCGCTACCAAGGGCGGCCAGTATGACGTGATGACCATCGGCACCTACGAGGTTCCGATCTGGGCCAAGCAGAGCTGGCTGCTGCCGCTCGACAAGCTCGGCGACGACTATGACGCCAAGGACATCATTCCGGCCATCGCCGGCGGTCTTTCGGTCGACGGCAAGCTCTATGCCGCGCCCTTCTACGGCGAAAGCTCCTTCGTCATGTACCGCAAGGACCTGATGGAGAAGGCCGGACTGAAGATGCCCGACGCACCGACCTGGGACTTCATCAAGCAGGCCGCCGACAAGATGACCGACCGCGCCAATGGCGTGAACGGCGTGTGCCTGCGCGGTAAGGCCGGCTGGGGCGAGAACATGGCCTTCCTGACCGCCATGTCGAACTCCTTCGGCGCCCGCTGGTTCGACGAGAACTGGAAGCCGCAGTTCGACCAGCCGGAATGGAAGAAGACGCTGCAGTTCTATGTCGACCTGATGAAGGCCGATGGCCCCGAGGGGGCGTCCTCCAACGGCTTCAACGAAAACCTGGCGCTCTTCCAGCAGGGCAAGTGCGGCATGTGGATCGATGCCACCGTCGCGGCGTCCTTCGTCTCCGACCCGAAGAACTCGACCGTCGCCGACAAGGTCGGCTATGCGCTGGCGCCGGACAATGGGCTGGGCAAGCGCGGCAACTGGCTGTGGGCATGGTCGCTGGCCATTCCCGCCGGCACCAAGAAGGCCGACGCCGCCGAGAAATTCGTGTCCTGGGCGACCAGCAAGCACTATGCCGAGCTGGTCGCTTCGAAGGAAGGCTGGGCCAACGTTCCTCCGGGCACGCGCTCCTCGCTCTATGCCAATGCCGAGTACCAGAAGGCGGCTCCGTTCGCCAAGATGACGCTGGACTCCATCAATGCCGCCGACCCGACGCATCCGACCGTCAAGCCGGTGCCCTATGTCGGCGTCCAGTTCGTCGCCATCCCTGAGTTCCAGGGCCTTGGCACCACTGTAGGCCAGCTCTTCTCGGCGGCTCTTGCCGGCCAGTCGAGCGTCGACGATGCGCTGAAGCAGGCCCAGGACGCCGCCACCGCGGCGATGACCGAGGGCGGGTATATCAAGTAAGGCTCCTCCCGGTGCCGAATGCCGGTTGCCTCCTCGACCGGCAACGGCCGCCCGAGTTCCCAGCTCGGGCGGCCGCCTTCAACGCCTGTGAAAATTCAGTCTGACCATTGAAGGGTGACCGTCATGGCTACTCAGCAGACCCGTTCGCTTGCCCGTTTCATGATGGCGCCATCTGTTGTGCTGCTGTTCGTCTGGATGATCGTGCCGCTGGCACTCACGCTCTGGTTCTCCTTCCAGCAGTACAATCCGCTCAACCCGATCCGCGACGGATTCGTCGGTTTCTCCAACTACGCGCTGTTCTATTCCAACCCCGCCTTCCTGCAGTCGATTCTCAACACCCTGATCCTGGTGGTCAGTGTCCTGTTGATCACGGTGATCGGAGGCATCCTGCTGGCGCTCTTGATCGACCAGCCGATGTGGGGTCAGGGGATCGTGCGCATCCTCGTCATTTCGCCGTTCTTCGTAATGCCGCCGGTGGCCGCACTGGTCTGGAAGAACATGATCATGCACCCGCAATATGGGGTGTTCGCCGACATAGCGCGCTTCTTCGGGATGCAACCGATCGACTGGTTCGGGCAGCATCCGCTGACGGCCATCATCATCATCGTCGCCTGGCAGTGGCTGCCTTTCGCGACACTGATCCTGTTGACCGCGCTGCAGTCTCTCGACGGCGAGCAGAAGGAAGCCGCCGAAATGGACGGCGCCGGCTTCATCAGCCGCTTCATCTATCTGACGCTGCCGCATATGTCGCGCGCCATCACCGTGGTCATCCTGATCCAGACGATCTTCCTGCTCTCGGTCTATGCCGAGATCCTCGTCACCACCAATGGCGGCCCCGGCTACGCCTCCACCAACCTGCCCTTCCTCGTCTACCAGAAGGCGCTGCTGGAGTTCAAAATCGGCCAGGCATCCGCGGGCGGTGTGATCGCCGTCATTCTCGCCAACATCGTCGCCTTCTTCGCCATGCGCGCGGTCGGCAAGAACCTCGACAAGTAAGGGAGGACAAGATGGCACGTGCAGTCACCACCCAGCACAAGACGATCGCGACGGTTGCCGCCTGGATCGTGGCCCTGCTGATCTTCTTCCCGATCCTCTACACGATCATCACCTCGTTCAAGTCGGAACAGGAGGCGATCCAGGGCTTCAACCTGATCCCGTCGGGAACGTTCGAGAGCTATACCGAGGTCCAGGCGCAGAGCGGCTACTTCAAGTTCTTCTTCAATTCGGTGCTGCTCTCGGTCGGCTCGACCATCCTCGCACTGCTGGTCGCCATTCCGGCGGCATGGTCGATGGCGTTCTCGCCAACCAAGCGGACCAAGGACATCCTGATGTGGATGCTGTCCACCAAGATGATGCCCGCGGTCGCCGTGCTGTTCCCGATCTACCTGATCTTCCGCAACCTCGGACTGCTCGACAGCCGCATCGGCCTGATGGTCATGCTGATGCTGATCAACCTGCCGATCGTGGTGTGGATGCTCTACACCTACTTCCGCGAGATCCCCGGCGAAATCCTGGAAGCGGCCCGGATGGACGGCGCCTCGCTGTGGAACGAGATCATCTATGTGCTGACCCCGATGGCCGTGCCCGGCATTGCCTCGACCATGCTCCTGAACATCATCCTGGCCTGGAACGAGGCGTTCTGGACGATCCGCCTGACCACCACGGATGCTGCTCCGCTGACCGCCTTCATCAGTTCCTTCTCCAGCCCGCAAGGCCTGTTCTGGGCCAAGCTTTCGGCCGCCTCGACATTGGCGATCGCGCCGATCCTGATCATGGGCTGGTTCAGCCAGAAGCAGCTGGTGCGCGGCCTGACCTTCGGCGCGGTCAAATAGCGGGCGGCGCCGTGAAATAATACCGCCGCACGCAACGGACGACGGACAATAACCCCTCGGGGAGGAAACCATGGGAAACATCACGCTCAAGAACGTCTCCAAGTCCTTCGGGGCGACGTCAATCATCCCCGGCCTCGACCTGGTGATCGAGAATGGCGAGTTCGTCGTCTTCGTCGGCCCGTCGGGTTGCGGCAAGTCCACGCTGCTGCGGCTGATAGCCGGGCTGGAGGACACCAGCGGCGGCACCATCAACATCGACGGCCGTGACGTCACCGGCGAGGCGCCGGCCAAGCGCAAGCTGGCCATGGTGTTCCAGTCCTACGCGCTCTACCCGCATATGACCGTGGCCAAGAACATCGCCTTCCCGCTGAAGATGGCGGGCGAGGACCAGGCCACCATCGACAGGAAGGTGAAGGACGCGGCACGCGTCCTCAACCTCACCAACTACCTCGAACGCCGGCCGGGCCAGCTCTCCGGCGGCCAGCGCCAGCGCGTCGCCATCGGCCGGGCCATCGTGCGTCAGCCTTCGGCCTTCCTGTTCGACGAGCCGCTCTCCAACCTCGATGCCGCGTTGCGCGGCACCATGCGCCTGGAGATCAGCGAACTGCACCATCAGCTGAAGACCACCATGATCTATGTCACCCATGACCAGGTCGAAGCCATGACCATGGCCGACAAGATCGTCGTGCTGAACGCAGGCAACATCGAGCAGGTCGGCTCACCGATGGAGCTCTACAAGACCCCGAACAATCTGTTCGTCGCCGGCTTCATCGGCTCACCGAAGATGAACCTCATCGAGGGCGCGCCGGCGGCCAAATATGGCGCCAAGACCATCGGCATCAGGCCCGAGCATATGCAGATCTCGACCACGGCGGGCGAATGGAAGGCCACCGTCGGCGTTGCCGAGCATCTTGGCTCCGACACTTTCCTGCATGTCCAGGCCGAGGGCGTCGGTCCGCTGACGGTGCGCGCCGACGGCGAGCTGGCCGTCCATCACGGCGACACGATCTATCTCACCCCCGACAAGGCCAAGCTGCATCGCTTCGGCCCTGACGGCAAGGCGATGGCAAAGTGAGGCTGAAGGACAAATCGGCGCTGATCACGGGATCGGCGCGGGGCATCGGCAGGGCCTTCGCCGAAGCCTATGTGCGCGAGGGCGCCACGGTGGCGATTGCCGACATCAACCTCGAAGCGGCGCGGAAATCCGCCGCCGAGATCGGCGACAAGGCCTATGCGGTCAAACTCGACGTCACGGATCAGTCGTCGATCGACGCCGCGGTGAAGGCGGTGGAGAGCCGGACCGGCGGCCTCGACATATTGATCAACAACGCCGCCTTGTTCGACCTGGCGCCGATCGTCGACATCTCCAGGGCGAGCTACGAGAAACTGTTCTCGGTCAATGTCGCCGGCACTTTGTTCATGCTGCAGGCTGCCGCCCGCTCGATGATCGCGCGGGGCAAGGGTGGCAGGATCATCAACATGGCGAGCCAGGCCGGACGGCGCGGCGAGGCACTGGTCGGCGTCTACTGCGCCACCAAGGCCGCCGTCATCTCGCTTACCCAGTCGGCGGGGCTCGACCTGATCAAGCACCGCATCAATGTCAACGCCATCGCGCCCGGCGTGGTCGATGGTGAGCACTGGGATCATGTCGATTCGCTGTTCGCCAAATACGAGAACCGCCCCAGGGGCGAGAAGAAGAAACTGGTCGGTGACGCGGTGCCATACGGCCGCATGGGCACGGCCCAGGACCTTACCGGCATGGCGGTCTTCCTCGCCAGCGCCGATGCCGAATACATCGTCGCCCAGACCTACAATGTCGATGGCGGCCAGTGGATGAGTTGAGGGGGGCGGCCTCTGTTTCTCGTCCCTCCGCGAGGAGCAGAGGCCGACATCAGAGGCTGCATCGGCCTTCGCAGGCATGCCGCCCTTATCCTCTTCCGGCTGGGCCGGGAGAGGCGGAGTAACGAGGCCGGAGCCGGCCAAAGGGTAAAACAGATGACCGTGAAACTCTCTTCCGCCAATCTCGCGAACCTTCCCGCCAAGGTTGCGGGTCCGAAATATGACCGTGCCAAGCTGAAGGCCGGCATCGTGCATTTCGGTGTCGGTAATTTTCACCGCTCGCACCAGGCCGTCTATCTCGACGATCTGTTCAATTCAGGTGTCGGCCATGACTGGGCCCTGGTCGGCGCCGGTGTGTTCGAGGGCGAGAAAATCGGTCGCGGCAAGCTCCAGGAGCAGGACTGGCTGACCACGGTCGTCGAGCAGGATGAAGGCCATATGAGCGCCCGCGTCACCGGTGCCATGGTCGACTTCCTGACGCCGGGCGATGCCGCCGGCATCATAGCCAGGCTGGCCGATCCGGCGATCAAGATCGTGTCGCTGACCATCACCGAGGGCGGCTACTTCATCGACCCGGCCTCCGGCAAGTTCAACCCGGCACATCCGGACATCGTCGCCGACGCCCAACCGGGAGCGACCCCGAAAACCGTGTTCGGCATCATCCTTGCCGGACTGGTGCGTCGGCGCGCTGACGGCATCGTGCCATTCACCGTCATGTCTTGCGACAACATCCCTCATAACGGCCACGTCACCTCGGACGGCGTCATTGGGCTAGCCCGCCTGATCGACGCAGAACTCGCCGGATGGGTCGGCGACAAGGTCGCCTTCCCAAACGCCATGGTTGACCGCATCACGCCGGCGACCACCGACCGCGAGCGGAAGATTCTGGCCGACGATTTCGGCCTGGAAGACAATTGGCCGGTGTTCTGCGAGCCCTTCAGGCAATGGGTGCTGGAGGATCACTTCACGGCCGGCCGGCCGGCCCTGGAGAAGGTCGGTGTCCAGTTCGTCAAGGATGTGTCCCCCTACGAGCTGATGAAGATCCGTATCCTCAATGGCGGCCATGCCACCATTGCCTATCCCGCCGGGCTGATGGACATCCACTTCGTCCATGAGGCAATGCAGGAGCCGCTGGTACGCGGCTTTCTCGACAAGCTCGAGCATGACGAGATCATTCCGACGGTGCCGCCGGTTCCGGACACGGTGCTGGAGGACTATTACCAGCTCATCGAGAAGCGCTTCTCCAATCCCAAGATCGGCGACACGGTGCGCCGGCTCTGCCTCGACGGCTCCAATCGCCAGCCGAAATTCATCATCCCGACCATCGCCGACCGACTCAAGACCGGCAAAGGCGTTGCCGGGCTGGCGCTGGAATCAGCCCTCTGGTGCCGCTACTGCTTCGGCACGACCGACAGCGGCGCCGTCATCGAACCCAACGACCCGAGCTGGGACCGGCTGCAGGCGACGGCAAAGGCGGCAAAGGATGCGCCCGCCGCCTGGCTGGCGATGGAAGACATCTATGGCGATGTCGGCCACGCAACGGCATTCGTCGAGGCCTTCAGCCACGCGCTCGGCATCCTGTGGGCCGATGGCGCCCGCGCCACGCTGACGCGCTATCTCGCCGGCAAGCTCTGAAAGCCATTCGACATCATGACGCCTGAACTGGTCATCTTCGACTGCGATGGCGTGCTGGTCGACAGCGAAGCGCTTTCCGTCTCGGCGCTGCTTGGCATGATCGAACTCGCCGGCGGCGATATCGGCGTTGATGCCGCGTATGAACATTTCCTCGGCAAGAGCATGAAAAGCGTGCGCGAGATGCTTGGCCGCGACTTCGGCCTGGAGATCACCGACCAGCACCTTACCGCCATGCGCGTCGACCTGATGCGGAAGTTCCGTGAGGAGCTCAAGCCGATCCCTGGCATCAAGGAGATGTTGCCCAGGCTTGGCCTGCCGTTCTGCGTCGCCTCTTCCGGCACGCTGGAACGCATTCGCTACGCGCTCGACGTCACCGGCCTGCTCGGACTGATGGAGCCGCATCTGTTCAGCGCCACGATGGTGGCCAAGGGAAAGCCGGCGCCCGATCTTTTCCTTCATGCCGCCACCACCATGCGAGCCCATCCGCGCAAATGCCTCGTCATCGAGGACAGTCCGGCCGGCGTCGCGGCGGCGCGCGCGGCCGGCATGCGCGTCTTTGCCTTCACCGGGGGCTCGCATGCCGGCAACCCCGCCTTGAAAGCGCGGCTTGCGTCGAGTGAACCGGACTTTATATTCGCTGACATGCTGCAATTGCCCGATCTGATTGCAGGCCTGGGAGCGAGAGTTAGAGCATCTTGACGAAACAGTTTGTTTGCGCGGTCGATGTCGGCACCGGGAGCGCTCGCGCGGGCATTCTCGACGCCAGTGGTACCTTGCTCGGCCGTGCCGATCGGCCAATCGCCATGAACCAGCCAAAACCCGATCATGCCGAGCATGATTCACGCGATATCTGGTCGGCCGTCTGCGCCGCCGTGCGTGCCGCCCGTGAAAAAGCCGGTGTGGCGGCGCACGAAATTGTCGGCATCTCCTTCGATGCCACCTGTTCTCTTGTGGTGCGCGACCGGCAGGGCGATCAGCTCAGCGTTTCGACTACCGGCGACAAGCGTTGGGACACTATCGTCTGGCTCGACCACCGCGCCATCGCCGAGGCCGACGAATGCACGGCGACCAGCCACGAGGTGCTCAACTATATTGGCGGCGTGATGTCGCCGGAGATGGCGACGCCGAAGCTGATGTGGCTCAAGCGCAACCTGCCAAGGACCTGGAATGAAGCCGGCTATCTATTTGACCTGGCCGACTTCCTGACCTGGCAGGCGACCGGGTCGCTGGCCCGCTCGCAATGCACGCTGACGGCGAAGTGGACCTATCTGGCGCATGAAGACACTGCGTGGCAGCGCGATTTCTTCGAAATCGTCGGCCTGGGCGATCTTTTCGAGCACGGCAATCTGCCGGAGCGCGCCAGTCCGGTCGGCGCCGACATCGGTCCGCTGACGGCGCAAGCGGCGGCTGAGCTCGGCCTGACGGAAAGCTGCCGAGTCGGCGCCGGGGTCATCGATGCCTATGCCGGCGCGCTTGGCGTGCTTGGCGGCTTTGCCGGCGACGAACAGGATATCGGCCGCCACCTGGCGCTGATCGCCGGCACGTCGAGCTGCGTCATGGCGATGTCGCCCGATCCGCAGCCTTTCGCCGGTGTCTGGGGCCCCTATTACGGCGCGGCGCTGCCGAAGCTGTGGCTGTCGGAAGGCGGCCAGTCGGCCACCGGCGCCCTGCTCGACCACATCATCCGCTGGCACGGCGCCGGCGGCGAGCCCGACGCCGCGATGCACGCCAGGATCGCCAGCCGTGTCGCCGAACTGCGCGCCGCCGAAGGGGAGAACCTCGCCGCGCGGCTGCATGTGCTGCCGGACTTCCACGGCAACCGCTCGCCGCTGGCCGATCCGCATGCCGTCGGCGTCGTCAGCGGCCTGACGCTGGATTCCTCTTTCGATAGCCTGTGCAAGCTCTACTGGCGCACCGCCGTCGGCATCGCGCTCGGCGTGCGTCATGTGCTGGAGGCGCTGAACGAGAACGGCTATCTGATCGACACGCTGCATGTCACAGGCGGTCACACCAAGAACCCGCTGCTGATGGAGCTCTACGCCGATGCCACCGGCTGCACGGTGGTCGAACCGCTGGCCGATGAGGCGGTGCTGCTCGGCACCGGCATGGTCGCCGCCACAGCGGCCGGGCTGTTTCCCGACCTCAACGCCGCCTGCCTTGCCATGCAGCAGGGCGGCAAGAGGCGTGCCGCCAACCCGGCCGCCGGCGCCCGCTTCGATCGCGACTACCGGATATTCCTGGAAATGCACCGGCAGCGGCAGGCGCTAGACGCGATACGGTAGCTTGCGCAGCGACGCGCCCGAAGCTGCGTCGAACAGATGGATGCTTTCTTCCTCGAATGTGTAGCGCACAGGGGCGTTCAGCGCCGGGCATTCACGTGCCGGAACCAGCGCGCTGATCTCCTTGCCGCCGGAACCGAATGTCACCAGCGCGTCATTGCCGTGGAATTCGATGAGATCGGCCGTGCCTTGCAATATACCGGCGGCACCGGCTCCGGCCGTCTTCAGGTCCGGAGGCCGGATGCCCAGCACGGCGCGGTCGCCATGCCGCAGATGAAACTCCCGGCCCTCGACCGAAAGAGCCGTTCCGGCACCGGTCAATATCCAGCCATTGCCAGAGCGGCCGACCGTGACTTCGATGAAATTCATGTTCGGCGTGCCGATGAAACCAGCGACGAACATGTTGCCGGGCCGCCGATAGATTTCCGCCGGAGAACCGATCTGCTCGATGACCCCGTCCTTGAGCAGCACGATGCGGTCGGCCAGCGTCATCGCCTCCAGCTGGTCATGGGTGACATAGACGGTGGTGGTCTTCAACGACTGGTGCAGGCGCGCGATCTCGACGCGCATATGGTTGCGCAATTTGGCGTCGAGATTGGAAAGCGGCTCGTCGAACAGGAACACCTTTGGCGTCTTGATCATGGCCCGCGCAATCGCCACGCGCTGCTGCTGGCCGCCGGAAAGCTCGGCCGGCTTGCGGCCGAGATAGGGTTCGAGCCCAAGCGTCCGCGACACCGCTTCGACCCGCTTGCGGATATCGGCTGGCGGCACCTTCTGGCGCCGCAGCCCGAAGGCGATGTTGTCGAAGATCGTCATGTGCGGATAGAGCGCGTAGTTCTGGAACACCATGGCGATGCCGCGGTCGCCTGGATCGAGATCGTTGACCACCTTGCCGCCGATCGAGACCTCCCCGCCGCTGATGTCCTCCAGCCCCGCCAGCATGCGCAGCAAGGTCGACTTGCCGCAGCCGGACGGGCCGAGGAACACGACGAATTCGTGTTCCTCTATCGAGAGGTTGAGATCGCGGATCACCGTGGTGGCGCCATAGGCCTTGTCGACATGGGAGCAAACGATCGCGGACATGGTCAGCCCTTCTCGCCGCTGAGCAGGATCTGCAGCTTGACGTCCTGCGGGTTGCCCTCGGCAGCCCGCTCGAATGCCTTGATGCTTTCGGAGAAATCATAGGTGCCGGTGATCAGCGGCTTGAGGTCGACCTTGCCGGAAGCGATCAGCTGCAAGGCGCGGTCGAAGATGTTGGCATAGCGGAACACCGTCTCGATGCGCACCTCCTTGGAGATCGCAGCCGGCACGTTGAGGGCCACCGGCTCCACCGGCAGGCCGACCAGCACCACCGCGCCGCCCGGCCGAACGACATTGAACAGGTCGGCAAAGGCCTTCGGATTGCCGCTGGCCTCGAAGACGATATCGGCACCCCAATTGCCGGTCGCGGCGGCAACGGCATCGGCCAGCGACTGCTCGCCGACATTGACCGGCACGACGCCGGCATACTGCGCGGCGATCGCCAGCTTGGGCGCGGAAAAGTCGGAGATCAGCACTTTCGAACAGCCGCCGGCAAGGGCGGCAAGCGCGATCATGATGCCGATCGGGCCGCAGCCGACGACGACGGCGACATCGCCCGGAACGATCCTGGCACGGCTTGCCGCCTGCATGCCGATGGCGAAGGGTTCGACCATCGCACCCTCGGCGAAGGAGACATTGTCGGGCAGTTTGTAGGTGAAGGCGGCCGGATGCACGGCGTAGGGCGCGAGCACGCCATGCACCGGCGGCGTCGCCCAGAAGCGTACGTCCGGGTCGACATTGTAGATGCCGAGCTTTGTCGCGCGCGACGACAGGTTCGGCACGCCCGGTTCCATGCAGACGCGGTCGCCGACCTTGAACGTCTCGACATTGGAGCCAATCTCGACGACCGTCCCCGCGGCCTCGTGGCCGAGCACCATCGGCGCGCGGACGACGTAGCTGCCGATCGCGCCATGCGTGTAATAGTGCACGTCGCTGCCGCAGACGCCGACCGTGTGGATGGCTATCCTGACGTCGTCCGGCCCGACATCGAGCGGCAACGCGATCTCGCGCAGCGACAGTTCGCCTTTTTTCTCAAGCACCAGTGCCCGCATCGGGGAAATCCTCACATCAAGTCTTTTTTTGCCGGAAAACGGAATTCAGGAAGCCGCTGAGCACGCCGAGGAACAGCAGCGGGGGCAGCGACAGGAGCACGACCGAGGCGTTCAGAATGCCCCACGGCACATTCATGCCCTGCTGGGAGAGTTCCGAGGCGACGATCGGCAAGGTCTTGGCGTTGGAACTCGACAGCATCAGCGCGATCAGGAATTCGTTCCAGACCAGCACGAAGCTGAAGGCGACCGCCCCTGCCAGGGAGCGGGCGGCGACGGGCAAGGCAATGCGCCAGAACACCGAATAGGCACCGTAGCCGTCGACGAAGGCTGCTTCCTCGATCTCCTTCGGCACGCCTTGGAAGGCGGGGATGGCGAGCCACATGATCACCGAGATGGTGAGCAGCGAGTAGGTGATGATCAGCGCCGGCAAAGTATCGTAGAGACCGACCTGCAGCCAGATCACCATCAGCGGAATGGCCACCGCGACCGGCGGCAGGAAGCGCAGCGACAGCACGAAGAACTGGATGTCGCCGGCCCATCGGTTGGGGTAGCGCGCCACCGCGTAAGCCGCCGGCAGGCCGAGCACGACGCCGATCAGCACGGCCGAGCCGCAGGCGACGACGGAGTTGTAGAGCCCGGTGAGCACGCTGTCGCGGCCGAGGATATAGCTGATGTTGGCCGATGTCGGCGTGAACACCAGGCGCGGCACGCGGGTGATGATGTCGACATTGTTCTTGAGCGCGTTGAGCGCCGTCCACAGCAGCGGAAACACGGCCAGGAATCCTGCCAGCGCCAATATCGCCTTGCCGATCAATCTGCCGGGCTTCATGCCTGCACCCGCTTCCACAGCATGGTGAAGGTGATGACGGTGGCGATCATCATCAGCACGGCCATGGCCGAGGCGTAGGAGACCTTGCCGGACTCGATGAAGCCTTGCGAGAAGGCGTACATGTCGAGCGTTTCGGTGGCCACGCCCGGTCCGCCGCGGGTCATCACGTAGATCAGGTCGAAGGAACGCAGCGATTCGATCATCTTGACGAACATCAGGCTGATCAACGGCGCCTTCAGCATCGGCAAGGTAACATAGGCGTGGATCTGCCAGCGTTTGGCGTGGTCGAGCCGCGCCGCCTCGATCGGCTGCGGCGGCAGGGTTTCGAGCAGCTTCAGCACGATGACGGCGAAGAACAGTCCCCACTGCCAGACATCGACCGAAGCGACGGCGAACAAGGCCGTCGCCGGCTTCGACAGCGGATCGAAGATCAGCCCGCCGGTGATGAGCCTGTAGGGATAGGTGGCGATGCCGTAGAGCGGATGGTAGGCGAACTTCCAGACGAAGGCAGCCGAGACGCGCGGCAAAAGCACCGGGATGATGAACAGCAGGCAGTAGACATTGCGCAGGCGTGGGCTGGCGACCTCGAACATCAGCACCCCGAGCCCGATCGCCACCACCATCGTCGCGACGACGGTGACGATCTCCCATTTCACCGACACCCAGACCGCGTTGAGGAAGCGGCGGTCGAGAAACAAGTCATAAAAGTTCGAAAGCCAGACCCAGGAATAATCGGGTGTGCTCAACTCGCGGTTCTGCAAGGCGATGACAATGGCGTAGAGCGTCGGCACCATCGACAGCACCAGCAGGATGGCGATGGTCGGAACGACGAAGGTGACAGGGAGCGACGTGCGTCGGGCCATGGGCATCTATCCTCGCTTGCGTCTCGATCGTGTCGGCATGACTTACTCGTTGGCAAAGTTCCCGCGGCGCGCAGGTCCCGGCATTGCGGACAATGCCGCGGACCGCGCGCCACGGGCGGGAGGATCGCTCTATTTCTTCTTCGCCAGATCGTTGGCATAGGCCTCGAGCTCGTTGAGGCCGCCCTTGATGTCGGTGCGGGTGCCCGTGACCAGTTCCTCGAGGATGATGCCCCAACGGTCGCCGAGATCGGGCCAGCGCGGATCCTGCCAGAAGTTCACCGCCGTGACCTTGCCGGTCTCGGCTAGCGCCTGACCGAGATCGGCGCCGTAGATATCGGCGAATTCCTTGCTGGACAGGATGCTGGTGCGGTTCAGCTCGCCGAACTGGTGGGCGTCGAGCCGGCGCTTCTCGTTTTCCTTCGAGGTTGCCCAGGCGATGAACAGGCCGGCGCATTTCTTCGAAGCGTCGTCGGCATTGGCCTTCGCCGCGATGGCAAGGCCATGGCCGTAACCGCCGCCGGGCAGTGGCGAGGGCGGCGGCAGGAAGCCGATCTTGCCGACCACCTGCGAGGTCTTCGGATCGACCGCCATGCCCGACAGCGGTGTCGATTCGACGAGGATGGCGACCTGGCCGGAGAGGAAGGCGCCGGTCGATTCATCCCAGCTGCCGGTCTGCGTGCCGGGGGCCGAGTCCTTGAAGAGTTTCAGATAGGTTTCGGTCGCCTTGACGGCAGCGTCCGAATTGAAGACCGGCTTGCCGCCATCAAACCACTGACCGCCATAGGCCTTGAAGAAGGGCATCCAGCGCCAGACATTGGCGCCCGAACCGCGTGCGCCGCGCAGCGCGATGCCATACATGCCCTTGTCCGGATTGGTTAGCTTTGGCACATCGGCGATCAGCTCGTCGAGTGTCTTCGGCGGCTGGATGCCGGCGGCCTCCAGCACGTCCTTGCGGTAGACCATCAGGTCGCCGCCGCCAGTCAGCGGCGCGAACCAGACCTTGCCGTCATAGGTCGCGACCTTCTGGCGGCCGGGATCGAAGTCGGCGTAGTCATAGTCAGCCGGATAATAGTCGGTCAGCGGCACGATCCATTTCGACGAGGCGAACAGAGCGACATTGGCTTCGTCGACGTAGTAGACGTTGTAGTTGCCGACGGTGGACGCATCGGCGCGCGATTTCGCGCGGCGGTCGTTTTCGTTCAGATAGTCGATCTGGAAGCCGGCGCCGGCGAGCTTCTCGAACTCGGCCTTGGAGTCCTCCAGAAGCGTCAGGCCGTCGCGTGGCTGCGCCAGCACCTTGACCGGCGCCGTGCAGACCGGCGCCTGCGCCAATGCGATGGTTGATACGGTAGCGGAAAGCATGAAAGCTGCGCCCAAGCCCGCAGCGAGCCGAATTGGTTTCATTGATTTTTCTCCTCCAGGAACACTCGCGGGAAGCGGACATCCTCGGGGTCTGCGATCCTCACCATCGCCCGAGCGACAAGCCACCCATCGCCAAAATGAGGAGTTCAGCCGGACCAAGCTAGAAGCCCCGTTGCAGCAAACATGTACTTTTATGCATTGTGCAGCGCAAAAAATGGCGCCTCGGAACAAAGTCCGTCACACGAGTATCGATCGCATCCGAACCGTCGATTTCAGGGCGTGGTTATGCGCGCATCGTCAACCGTTGTCGCGACAGCTTGCGGTAGGATGACGGCGTCATCTTGTGCTTGCGCAGGAAGGCGCGGTTGAAGTTCGAGATGTTCATGTAGCCGACCTGGAAACAGATGTCGGTGATGGCAACATCGGTATCCGCCAGCAGCTTGCAGGCCTGCCAGAGCCTGAGCTTGGCAAGGTGGTCGCTGAAGGAGTTGCCGGTGTTTTTCTGGAAGAAGCGCGAAAATGTGCTCTCCGTCATTCCCGCGAGCTCGGCCACGTCGGGCAGCTTCAGATCCTCGGCGAAGTGCTGGAACAGATAGGTCAGCGTGCGCTGGATGATGTCGAGCGACGCGGCATCGAGAACCGGGGAGAAATCCGGCGAAGACAAGAGTTCGTACTCGTCGGTCCTGGCCAGGAGGTCGACGAGCTCGAGGAACAGGCAGAGGCGGGCGAGCCCATGCACCGTCCCCATCCGCTCCATCAGTTCGGCGCCCTCCAGCGCCGTGCGACCGTGAAAGACCATGCCGCGCAGCGACCGCTCCAGGAACGGCTCCAGTTCGCGCAGTTCGGGCAACAGGCCCGCCGAGCCGCGCAACCTCTGCGCGTCGAATTGCAGGACGATGTCGCGGCCTTCGATCAGCTCGCCCGGCTGCACCGCCGTCACCCAGTCATGCGGCAGGCCGCCGCCGACGATGGTCAGGTAGCCAGGCCCGAACTCGCCAATGTGATCGCCGACCAGGACCACGCCGGAGGATTTCCTGAGCAGATGGATTTCGTATTCCGGATGGAAGTTCCAGACATTGCGCTCCCAGGGATAGTCGTCGAGCCGCCACAGGAAACTGTCGCTGGCCTCGGTGACGATATGTTCGAAGGCCGGCGCCGTGCGAAGCGTGGCAACGGGATTTTTTCGCTGTCTGAACGCCATCCATTCCTCCCGGGGGTTCGCTGGCTGCCGATCCGCGAGGCAATCCGTAACAGCCCACAGCTGGCAAGGGAACGACGCAACCGCACCCGGCGAATGGCGCTGGCTCAATCGGTACCCGCTCCTCCTCCCTTGCCTTCATGTCGCATCTCGTTCAATAGACGGCGCAAACGCCGCGAAACCATAGGTTTCGCGTTTGACATGCGGCTTCCGGCTTCTTGCCGACGTGCCGCGCCTGGAAAGAGCGGAACAATGTCTGCGATCGAAGCCGGCGCTCGCGCGCCGGAAAATCTTTGGCGTCAGGAAATCAAGGCGACGCTGGCGCTGGCCTGGCCGATGGTGCTGACCAATCTCGGCCAAACGGCGATGACGGCCACCGACGTCATGATGATGGGACGGCTCGGGCCGGATACGCTGGCGAGCGGCGCGCTTGGCGCCAACCTCTATTTCATGCCGCTGATCTTCGGCCTCGGCCTGATGCTGGCAACCTCGCCTATGATCGCAACCGAGCTTGGCCGTCGCCGCCATTCGGTGCGCGACCTGCGCCGCACCGTGCGCCAGGGCTTGTGGCTGGCGATCCTGATCTCGATCCCGATCTGGATCTTCCTGTGGCATGGCGAATCCATTCTGCTGGCGATGGGCCAGGAGCCTGCTTTGGCGCACCAGGCAGGCATCTACCTGCGCTGGCTGGAATGGGCGGTGCTGCCTTTCTATGGCTACATCGTGCTGCGCTCGTTCATCTCGGCGCTGGAACGCCCTGGTTGGGCTCTGGTCATCGTTTTCGTCGCAGTCGCCTGCAACGCGCTCTTCAACTGGGTGTTCATGTTCGGCAATCTCGGCTTTCCGGCAATGGGCATCTCCGGCTCGGGCCTTGCCACCTCGCTGTCCAGCACGCTGATGTTCGCCGGCATGGCAGCGGTGGTGATGCTGGAGAAGAGGTTCCGACGCTACCGCCTGTTCGGGCGCTTCTGGCGATCCGACTGGCAGCGTTTCAAGGGCCTGCTTCGGCTCGGCCTGCCGATCGCCGGCATCCTCGCCTTCGAGGTGACGATCTTCAACGCCGCGGCGCTGCTGATGGGCCTGATCGACGCGGATTCGCTGGCAGCGCACGCCATCGCCATCCAGATCGCCTCGATCTCCTTCATGGTGCCGCTTGGCCTCAACCAGGCGGTGACGGTGCGCGTCGGCCTCGCGCACGGCGCAGGCAATCCGGAAGGCGTCTCGCGTGCCGGCTGGACCGCCTTTGTCATCGGCGTCTCGTTCATGGCGCTGATGGGGCTGGTGATGATCCTGTGGCCGCATCCGCTGATCAGCGCCTTCATCGATCTGGCCAACCCGGCCAACGCCAGGGTGATCACGCTTGCCGTGTCGTTCCTGGCCTTCGCCGCCCTGTTCCAGGTCTTCGACGGCGCGCAAGCGGTCGCCGCCGGCATGCTGCGCGGCCTGCATGACACCAAGGTGCCGATGATCTACGCCGCGATCGGCTATTGGGGCGTGGGCCTGCCGCTTGGCGTGCTGCTCGCCTTCCATTTCGGCTTGCACGGCGTCGGCATCTGGATGGGCCTCTCGACAGGGCTGGCCGTGGTGGCGGCGCTGCTCCTGGCGCGCTGGCTGCGCCGCGACCGGATCGCGCCGTCGCTTGCCTTCGGGCATTGAAGCGGACGGCCGCCGGCTGCCTGGCTGCCGACATTGCGGCTCATTGGACGGAGCCTTCATGTCAGCCCACGAAACGTTCGCTTTGCGCCCCCAACTTGGACGTAGTGGACAATTTTGCTATTGCCCCAAAAGCAGACATCTAGCGCGACCACCTCGGAGGTCGCTTCCGCGCCAGGAAACTATCCCGATAGGCGGCTTGCGTTGTCGGCGGGAGAGCACTTCGTCCGACTTTAAGGTCGGCCCGCAAAGGGTACAATGTAACGGTGGGTGCGTGGCGTCATCGAGCGTAGGTAGTCAGCTATTGTCGGAATGCTGCTGATTCAGCAACGTCGACAAGGCCGCGATAATCTGCGGCAGGAAGAAGGGCTTGGTGATCATGACGCTTTCCGGAACACCCTCGGCACCCCAGTGGATGGCGCTATCGCCACTCATGTAGATCACGGGTATTGTCGGGTTGGCCCGGCGCAGATGCCGTGCAACCTCCCAACCGGATTTACCCGCCCCCAGGCGTATGTCGGTGACGAGGCCCTTGAACTTGACCGGCTCGGCGTCGAAGAACGCCATGGCCTGGGCCGCGTTTTGAGCCCCTACGACTTCAAAGCCAGCTTCTTCCAGGGCCGACTCGACGTCAAGCAGGATCAGATGCTCATCCTCGACGACCAGAACCGCGCCGTTGTTCATCTGGATGCTCCCCTTGGCCGTCCCACACTACGGTTTCGACCCCGATTTAGTTCCATCTAATAATTCACGATGTGGGTCCGGGCTCGAGTCTTGAACGAATGCGCCAAACGGTCCGCGTTCAGAGCTTTGGTCACATCTCGACTGGCTGGCCGTGCGAGCCCTCAAATCAGCGATTCAAATCCTGCAGCGTCAACCGGCCGACCGAACAGAAATCCTTGCCCGAAATCGCAGTCCATCTCGCGCAACAGCGTGCGTTCCACCTCTGTCTCTATTCCCTCGGCGACGACATGAAAGCCGAGTTCCCTGGAAATCCTGATGATGGACTCGATGATGACCCGCTTGGATCGGCTTTGCACCAGCCCTTTGACAAAACCGCGATCGATCTTGATCTCCGTGAGGGGGAAGTCTTCGAGGTAGCGCAGATTGGCGTAGCCGGTTCCGAAGTCATCGATGGACAGGCCGACGCCCAGTTCGCGCAGGTGTCTCATGATCGACAGCATTTCCGCGGAACTTTCGACCATCAGGCTCTCGGTGAGCTCAAGCTTGATCCATGCAGCATCGGCGCCACTGGCGGTGAGCACGTCGGAGACAAATTTCGGCATGTCACGAAGCTTGAACTCAAGCGGCGAGACATTGAACGAGAAGACTATCGGCACTTGTCGGTCCCTGTTCACGCGCGCGGCAAAGTCCGCGACGGTGCGAAGGCCACGGGCGCCGATGTCGAGTATAAGACCCGTGTCTTCGGCATGGCTGATGAACTTGTCCGGCGACTGCATCCCAAACAGGCCATGGTGCCATCGCAACAGGGCTTCAGCACCGACAACCGTTCCCGTGGCGAGGTCGACCTGCGGCTGGTAGTGAGAATCGAACTCGTCATGTTCCAGGGCCTGCTGCATTTCGCTGGTCATGCGCAGTCGGTTTCGCGCACGCCTATCGTCCTCGGAACTGAATGCGCAAATATCGAGGAACGCCGACGACTTCGACCGATGCAAAGCGGCACCGGCACGACGAACCAGCGTTATGGCGTCCGTCGTCTGGTTGCCAACGACATAGCCCATCGCGAAACGGATCCTGATCGTTGCGCCCGCCACGAGATAACGCGGCGCCAGGGACTGCCGGATCATTTCGATTGCCGCTTGGGCCTCGTCGGCATGGCCAAGCGGCTGGGCGAGCGCAAACTCATTGGATCCCGTGCGGCAGACCAATGCAGCACCTGTGTTGGTCAGGCGTCGCGCAATCTGCACCAGCACCTGGTCGCCAACATCATATCCGTACCCTTCGTTGATGTCATGGAAACGAGCCATGTCGATCTTGACAAGCAGGATCGGCCGTTCTCCTTGACGCAGCAGGATGTCGACGTCCTCGACGAAGGCGTATCTGTTGAGAACACCGGTGAGCATGTCGGCGCGGGTGCTCTGGGCAATTTGCGCGGCGGCGACCCTGCTCGCCGTCACGTCCCGCATCAGTCCGATATAGTGCGTCGGCTCGCCACCAGCGATGCTCATAGGTGCGAGGCGGAGTTCGTTCCAGAACCAGCTACCGTCCTTGCGGTAGTTCTTCAGCGTGACGGCAACATCCTCACGCCGGGCGATGGCTTCGCGAATGGCCTGGATTTCGGGTTGAAGGCGATCGCTGCCTTGCAGGAAGCGGCAGTTTCTCCCGATCAGTTCGTCGCTGGAATAGCCGGTGATGTCCTGGAACGCGCGGTTGACGTAGACGAGCGCCATACCCTTTTCACGCAGATCGCTGATGGCCAAACCATCCCTGGATAGATCGGGCAGCCGGGCCGCGATCCCTTCCGGCACGCCATAGCGGCGCGGGTTCGCGACCGCGGTACTGCGGATCAGATTGCCGAACCCGGCCTTGAAAATCTCTGTCATGTTGGGGCCACGGCTGATAGTATCCGGAGATGCATGCCCCCATAGATGGCCAGCTATCGCGCATATTCTACTGGCACGATCAACAGGTTCCGTAACGGAATGGCCGACGTGGCGTGGGCCGCCGTCGGCTGCGACTGATTTAGTGGCTCAGTGACGTACTCGTGCACCCGGAAAGCGGCATCGACATGAACGATGAGTCTGCCCACGCGCTCCGCAAGTCCGGCATCCGCGTCATGGGCGAGATATCCTGGGGCACACACATCTGCGTCTTCTACGAAGCGGAAGAGGACCTGTTAGCCACCAACGCTTCCTATTTCGCGGCTGGCCTGGAGGACAACGAATTCTGCATCTGGGCAGTCTCCGATCCGATCGACGCAGAGACGGCGAAGGATGCGTTGCGGCAGTCCATTCCCGACATTGATGCACGCCTGGTGGCCGGCCAGATGGAGATGATCCCAGCCACTGACTGGTATCTTCCGGGTGGGGAGTTCGACATGCAGCACATCACCGGCGGCTGGGATGAGAAGCTGCGCGCAGCCCGGGAAAGAGGCTTCGCCGGGATGAGAGTGAGCGGCAACGCATTCTGGATAGGGACAAGCCACTGGAAGGAGTTTTGCCAGTACGAGCATGAACTCGACCGGTCACTGGCGGGCCAGAAGATGGTGGTGTTGTGCACTTATTCCCTGTCGAAAAGCAGGGCCGTTGACCTGCTCGATGTGGCGCGCGCCCACCAATTCACCATCACCCGGCGAAAGGGGGAATGGGAATTTCTAGAGACGCCGGAGCTTCAGGCCGCCAAGCAGGAGATCAGGAAGCTGAATGGCGCACTGGATGTCCTCGCGGACACCGGCCATGCCGCTTTCACAGCCCGCGAGCGTGTCGTGCTCGCCCAAATCGTCAGGGGTTATTCGAGCAAGGAGATTGCCCGCACCCTGGGAATTGCCCCGCGAACGGTCGAGTTCCACAGGGCCAATCTTCTCAAGAAAACCAACGCACGAAGCACGGTCCACCTCTTGCGCATAGTTCTTGGCGAGTAGCACAAGTCCTGATTGCTCCTGCGATGGGAAACTGGACCAGAGCCTGTGCTCAGCGCGGCCAGCGAGTGCCGTTTTGCCGGCGATGAAACAGCGCCATGCGGTGCGTTGCAGGGTATGTCCTATCGGCGAGCCGACATGGCCGACCGTGGATGATTGCCGATCGCCTCCAATTCAAGCCAATGCGTACGGGCGCCGAATGTCCGCTTTTGACATTCCGAACCTCAAAGCGGACCGTCCGCTTGCGACCCCAAAGTTGACGCACCCAACGTCATCCAATGACCCCAACAGGCATTCGAGCGCCTCCTATAGTTTTTTAGTCTCCGCCGATGTTCGCCAACACAGCATGCTCTCCACTCAATGAGCCGCCCGCTTTTCGAGCGATCGGGCATATTGCGTCAGCGGAAAGCACATGGCGAAGAAGATCAGCGCCACCAGGCCATAGACCTTGAACGGTTCGAAAGTGGCGTTGTTGATGGCGTTCGAGGTCCGCACCAGTTCCTCGAAGCCGATGATCGAGGTCAGTGCCGTCGACTTGATCAGCTGCACCAGGAAACCGACCGTCGGGGCGCGGGTGATCGAGAAGGCTTGCGGCAGGATGATCAGCCTGAGTTCCTGCAGATAGTGCAGGCCGAGGCTGGCGCCGGCGTCCCATTGGCCCAAGGGCAGCGCGTCCACCCCCGAACGCCAGATCTCGGCCAGATAGGCGCTGGCGAAGAAGGTGAGGCCGAGCACCGCCGCGGTCCATGGCTCGATGCGCAGGCCGAGCATCGGCAGGCCGAAGAACATCAGGAACAGTTGCATCAGGAGCGGCGTTCCCTGGAAAAGGGCGATGTAGCCGGAAGCGAGGCGCCGGCTCCATGTGTTCTTGGATATCCTGAAGAACAGCACGACCATTCCGACCAGCGCGCCGCCAACGAAGGCGGCCAACGACAGCAGCACCGTCCAGCGTGCGGCCAGCAGAAGATTGCGCACGATGTCCCAGAAGGTGAACTCGATCATGACACGCCAGCCCCGAGAGCGCGGCGCCCGCCGGTGACCAGGAGCCGGCGCAAGGCCATGGACAAAGCGAGATAGACCAATGTCACGACGAAATAGGTCTCGAAGGACCGGAAGGTCCGAGCCTGCAGCATGTCGGCCTCGTAGGTCAGCTCGCGCACCGCGATCTGCGACACCACGGCCGACTCCAGCATCATGATGACGATCTGGCTGGTGAGTGCCGGATAGATCACCTTGAGTGCCTGCGGCAGCACGATCTTGATGAACACCTGACGGGGCCTGAGCCCCAGGGCCAGCGCTGCTTCCGTCTGCCCGAGCGGCACCGCATCAAGTCCGGCGCCGACGATCTCGATCGTGTAGGCCGCCATGTTGAGCGTCATCGCCAGCATGGCAGCCAGGATCGGGTCGAGCCGGATCCCGAGACTCGGCAGCCCGAAGAAAATGAAGAACAGCTGCACCAGGAACGGTGTGTTGCGCATCACCTCGACGTACCAGGCGATGGCCCGGCGAAGCAGCGCGGGGCCGTTTCGCCGTCCGGCGGCGCCCAGGATGCTGAGCAGCGTTCCCGCCAGCGTGGTCACGGCGATCAGCAGGATCGTCGTGGCCGCGCCGTGCGCGATGTCGCCCACGGCACCTGGAAGCCAGCCGAAGGCCATGGGAACTCAATCCTTGAGGTTGTCGGGATTGAGCGGCGTCTTCAGCCAGGCCTTCGAGCTTTCGTCCAGCTTGCCGTCGGCCAGCATCTTGGCGATGGCGTCGTTGACCGCCTTCTTCAACCCGTCCTCATTCTTGTTGAGACCGATATGCGAAGGCGAGGTCAGGAGCTGGAACTTCTGCTCCGGCTTCAGCGCATCCTGCTTGGCCAGCACCTGCGCGCCGACATCGTTGCCGACGACCATCAGCTGGGTCTGGCCCGAGATGAAGGCCTGGATCACCGAATTGTAGTTGTCGAAGCGCTTGATGTCGGCCGAGGCGGGCGCGGCCTCGGTGAGCGAAGTGTCCTCGAGCGTGCCGCGATTGACGGCGATCGACTTGCCGGCAAGGTCTTCCTTGCCCTTGACCGACATTGCCGCCGGACCGATCACCGCGATGTAATAGGGCGCGTAGGCGGCGGCGAAATCGATGACCTGCTCGCGCTCCTTCGAGTAGCCGACGCTCATCAGGATGTCGACGCGATGGTCGTTCAGATAGGGGATGCGGTTCTGGCCGGTGACAGCGACCGGATTGAGCTTCACCTTGAGCGTGTCGGCGATGTATTGAGCCACATCCATGTCATAGCCCTTGAGGCTCATATCGGCGCTGGCCGAGGAGAAGGGCGGGAAATCCGCGAAGACGCCGACATTGATGGTGCCGGCCTTGGTGATATCGGCCAGCGCGTCGGCATTGGCCGCCTGCGTAACAAAGCCAAGACCGGCCGCACCCAGCATCAGGGCGGCGGCGATGGATGATTTCAGTGTCGAGTGGATTGTCATTGTCATTCCCCTTCTGGAAGCTTTTTTGATTGTTGGGTCAGCCGCCGGCTCCAGCGCGGCGGCCGCCTTTTCGTGAAGTCCGTCAGGCCCCCTTGCCGGTGATGGCCGGGCTGAACACCATCAGGCTCAGAATCTCGAACAGCACCTGGGCGCCGGCATGCGCGGTGTTGGTGGTGGCGTCATATTGCGGCGCCACCTCGACGACGTCGCCGCCGACGATGTTGAGGCCTTTGAGGCCGCGCAGCAGCTCGAGCACCTCGCGCGTCGTCAGCCCACCGACTTCCGGCGTGCCGGTGCCGGGCGCGAAGGCCGGATCGACGCTGTCGATGTCGAACGACACATAGGTCGGGCCGTCGCCGACGATCTTGCGCGCCTTTTCGATGATGGCGGGGATACCGAGCCCGGTCACCTCCTCGGCGTGCACCACGGTCATGCCGGACTCGTAGGTGAACTCCCACAGATATTCGGCCGAGCCGCGGATGCCGATCTGGATGGTGCGCGTCGGATCAAGCACGCCGTCGAGCACCGCGTTGCGGAACGGGCCGCCGTGGTGGAACTTGGTCATGTCGAACAGGCCACTGGTGTCGCAATGGGCGTCGATATGGATCAGGCCGACCGGCGCCTTCTTGCCGACAGCCTTGAGGATCGGATGGCTGATCGAATGGTCGCCGCCGACCGACAGCGGAATGACGCCGGCATCGACGATCTGGTTGGTGCGGCGCTCGATATCCTCATGGCTGATCTCCAGCCGGTAGCGGCTGCGGAATGGCGTGTCGCCGATGTCGGCCACCCTCAGCTCATGCGTGGGGGCGCATTCCAGCACGTGGTTGTAGGGGCCGATGCGCTCGATGGCGCGCAGCGCCCTCGGCCCGAAGCGCGAGCCCGGCCGGTTGGTGACGCCGAGGTCCATCGGCACGCCGATCATGGCCACCTGCAGGTCGCCGAAATCCGGGTTCTCCGCGGCGATTTCGCGGTAGGGCGCGGCGAGGAAGGTCGGGATGCCGGAATAGGGCGCCAGCCTGGTGCCGCTCTTGGAGAAGATCTTGTCGGCGACCTTGCGGAACTTGGGGTCGAACATCTCGCCGCCATGGCTCTCGCCATATTTGCGACGCAGCGCGTCAAGCTTGCCGCGATCGTAGCCCATATCGGTTCCTCCTCGATTGGTGCAGCTTGACCAGTGGCGATCCCAGGCGAATTGACCGTCGTCCGGCCGGGTCGCTTGTCCCGCTGGCTGCCTGCAGATTTCAGGTCTTGAAGTTGTTCAGGGCCGAAGTGTCCGGCAGCCGCATTGAAAAATCAATTGATATTGTTAGGGTGTTTTCTGTGAGAAAATCTCACAAACTGTCGAGTCCATGATGGCCAAACGCCTGCCGCCCCTGAACCCGCTGCGCGCCTTCGAGGCGACGGCGCGCCTTGGCTCGCTGACCAAGGCGGCGAGTGAGCTGAACGTCACGCATGGCGCCATCAGCCACCAGATCAAGGCGCTGGAGCAGTCGCTCGGGGTCAAGCTGTTCGAGCGTGTCGGCCAGCGGGTCAAGCTGACGCCGCATGGCGCCGAGCTTCTGCCGGCTGTATCGACCGCCTTCGACGGCATCGCCGCCGCCACGCAGCGGCTGACGCGCCCAGCCAGCAGCGGCGCGCTTTCGGTGTCCTGCGTACCGGCATTGCTGCTTTTGTGGATGACGCCGAGGCTCGGCAGCTTCACCGCGCAATATCCAGACATCCAGCTGACGCTCATTCCCTCCAATGATCCCAGGGATATAAGGGCGCCGCATATCGATGTCTGCGTCCACTATGGCAATGGCGGCTGGGCCGATTGCTGGATGCGCAAATGGTCGGGGCTGGAACTGTTTCCCGTGGTGAGCCCGACCTTGATCAACAACCGCCCGATCCGCGGCGTCAGGGATCTTGCCGACCATGTCTTCCTGCATGGCGACGACGGCCGCGAATGGCACACCTGGCTGGCGGCCGCCGATGCGCTGGACCTCGAGCGCGGCCGCCGCCATCATCTTGGCGATGCCCGCATGGCGACCGAGGCCGCGGTGCACGGCCATGGCGTGGCGCTGGGCGATTCCGTGACGGCAAGCGCGCTGCTGGCCAGGGGCATGCTGATCGCGCCGTTCAGCCTGTCGGTGCCGGCGGTCGATGAATTCTACATCGTCTGCCGCAACGAAATGCGGACGGCGCCGATCGTGCAGGTGTTCATCGACTGGCTGTTCGCCGAGAAGGCCGGGGATGACGGCCGCGCCGATGCTCCGGTCGCCGGCCGCCTCGTCACCCGCCGCAAACGCCCGGCACTCAAGGTGATGGGTGGCAAATCGGCAAGCTGACGGCAAACCGCGCCTCGCCGCATGCAGGCCGTTCTTTTTGTCGGGCCAGCCTGAAAGCGAGCAGCGTTTTGGTCAATTCGATGCTATGAGGCCTCTCGCGGTTGTGGATGGCAGGCAGCGAAGGCGGCGTTGAAACATGGCTAAGACCGATATTGCGCGGCGCGTCTACAACCACACCTGGAAGCTCGATCCGATCGTGCGCAGTCTGCTCGACACGGATTTCTACAAGCTTCTGATGCTGCAGATGATCTGGGGGATGTACCCCAAGGTCGAGGCCACCTTCTCGCTGATCAACCGCACCACTTCGGTGCGGCTGGCCGACGATATCGATGAAGGCGAGTTGCGCGAACAACTCGATCATGCCCGCACCTTGCGCTTCTCCAAGAAGGAGATGATCTGGCTGGGCGGCAACAATTTCTACGGCCGCAAGCAGATCTTCGAGCCGGAATTCCTCGCCTGGCTGGAAGGTTTCCGGTTGCCCGACTACGAACTGTCCAAGCGTGACGGGCAGTATGAGCTCTCCTTCAGCGGCCCGTGGATGTACACCACGCTGTGGGAAATCCCGGCGCTCGCCATCATCAACGAACTGCGATCCCGCGCGGCGATGCGGGCCTTCGGGCCCTTCGCGCTCGATGTGCTCTATGCCCGCGCCAAGGCCAAGATGTGGGCCAAGACCGAGCGCCTGAAGGCGCTGCCCAGCATCCGCATTTCCGACTTCGGCACGCGCCGGCGGCACTCCTTCCTGTGGCAGCGCTGGTGTGTCGAAGCGCTCAAGGAAGGTATCGGCGAGGCCTTCACCGGCACCTCCAACGTGCTGCTTGCGATGGACAACGACCTCGAAGCGCTCGGCACCAACGCACACGAATTGCCTATGGTGTTCGCGGCGCTTGCCAATTCGGAGAAGGAGCTGAAACAGTCCCCGTACAAGGTGCTGCAGGACTGGCAGCGCTACTATGGCGGCAATCTGCTGATCGTGCTGCCCGACGCTTTCGGCACCGCCTCCTTCCTGCGCGACGCGCCGGACTGGGTGGCCGACTGGACCGGTTTTCGCCCCGACAGCGCCCCGCCGATCGAGGGCGGCGAAAAAATCCTTTCCTGGTGGCGCGAGAAGGGCAAGGATCCCAAGCAGAAACTGCTGATCTTCTCCGACGGCCTGGAGGTGGAAACCATCGAGGAGACCTACCGCCACTTCGAGGGCAAGGTGCGCATGTCCTTCGGCTGGGGCACCAACCTCACCAATGATTTCGAGGGCTGCGCGCCGACGGAAACCAACAGCCTGGATGCCATATCGCTGGTCTGCAAGGTCACCGAAGCCAATGGCCGGCCGGCGGTGAAACTTTCCGACAATCCAGCCAAGGCGACCGGCGACGAGAAGGAAATCCAGCGCTATCTCAGGATTTTCGGCGAGAAGGACCGCGTGGAGCAACTGGTCAAGGTGTGAGCCAAGATCGGACTCATGGATAGTTCGAGTTCCTTCACGCCCCCTTCTGTCCTGCCGACAGAGGCTCCTTTCCTCTCCCTCCGGAGGGGGGAGAGGTGGCGCCGCGAAGCGGCGACGGAGTGGGGGAACCACTTGGCAACCGCCACAACGGACATAAGAAAGAGGACCACGCTCGACCCGCGCCAGGGTCGACCCCCACTCCGTCGAGCTACGCTCGACACCTCTCCCCCGATCGACGGGGGAGAGGAAGGGTGCCAAGTTATCCGAACAGGCGCCAGTCGTCGGCGGCAGAGGCTCCCGTCCGAAAATGGCAGCATGATCTCCCCCCTCGAGGGGGAAATATCTGGCAGGACAGAGGGGAGCGCCGTAGAGCGCCGTCTTCACGGATTCGCTTTCGCCGTCGCACTGCTAGCCCTCCTCCCCACTCGCGCCTTCGCCCACGCCTCCGACCGAGGCCACGTCCTGCTCCTCCCGACCGGCTACTACCTTGTCGGCGGCGCGTTCGCCGTGGCCGTCAGCTTCCTCGTGCTGGCGCTGCTGCCGGCGGCTTTCATCGATCGTTTCTGGCGCCAGCGACTGCCGCTTTTGACCTTCGGCGATACCGCCCGCACGTCCCTCAGCCTGATATCCTTTGCCGGCTTTGCAACTCTCATCGCCGCCGGCCTTTTCGGCAGCCGCGACCCGCTCTCCAATCCATTGCCGCTGGTGATCTGGACGCTGTTGTGGGCCGGCCTCACGCTGCTGCAAGGCGCTGTCGGCGACATCTGGTCATGGCTCAACCCTTGGGTCGGGCCGTGGCGCCTCGCCTCGCGCCTGCGCGGCGCAAGCGATGAGGGGCCGTGGCGTCTTCCCCGGTGGATCGGCTGCTGGCCGGCCGTCATCCTGTTCTTCGCCTTTGCCTGGTTCGAACTCATCGATCCGGCGCCCGACGACCCGGCGAGGCTTGCCCTTGCCGCCGGCATCTACTGGCTGTTCTCTTTCCTGGCCATGCTGATGTTCGGCTATCGCGCCTGGAGCCGCAGCGGTGAGTTCCTGACCATCTTCTTCTCCATGGTGGCGCGTTTCGCGCCTGTCGAGCGCGACGAGAAGGGCCGGCTTGCGCTGTGCTGGCCAGGCGCCAAGCTGCTGGCGGCGGAGCCGTTACCGCCCAGCGGCATCGCCTTCCTGCTGCTGACCCTGTCCTCGGTCTCCTTCGACGGCCTGTCGAAGACCTTCTTCTGGCTTGGCCTGTTCGGCGTCAATCCGCTCGAATTCCCAGGCCGCACGGCGGTGATCGGCAGCGGCAGTCTCGGTCTCGTGCTGACATTCGTCCTGCTGGCGGCGGTGTTCCTTTTGGCCGTCGTGCTCGGCCAACGTCTTGCCGGCAGTGGACCGCCGCTCACCCAGGCAGCCGGGCTGCTGGTCTGGTCGATCGTGCCGATCGCGCTCGCCTATCATGTCGCGCACTATCTGACGGCGCTGCTGGTCGACGGCCAGTATGCGCTAGCCGCCCTGTCCGACCCGTTCGCGCTCGGCTGGAACCTGTTCGGCACCGCCGACATGCAGGTCGAGGCCGGCATCGTCGCCGGCGCGGCGTCGGCCTGGTGGTTGTGGAACATCCAGGCCGGTGCCATCATCCTTGGCCATGTGCTCGCCGTCCTCGTCGCCCACGGCTTCGCCTGGCGCCTGCATCCGCAGCCCGCCCGCGCCGCGTTCAGCCAGTTTCCGCTCACCCTGCTGATGATCGCCTACACGGTCTTCGGTCTCTGGCTGCTCGCCACGCCGACGGTCGGCTGAGGCATTTGCGCTGGAAAATAAACCGGGATTCCCTTAGGGAACCAGCATTGCCGTGTCCGGACTTTGGTGATTTAGTTTGTACACATGCAATTTTTCGACTTCCGGACATGAGCGGACTTTGCGCTCCTAACGCTGAACAAGGGGAACGGCATATGGACAAGAGCAAGACCTTCAACTTCCCGAAAACCGGTCTCACCCGCCGCACGGCGCTGAAGGGCCTGGCAGCGGGCGCCGGCCTCGCCATGGCGCCCGGCTTCGTCCGCTATTCCCAGGCGCAGAGTTCGGCGCCGATCAAGATCGGCTTCCAGTCGCACCGGACCGGCATCGGTGCCGCCTATGGCCGCTGGTACGAGAAGACCACCGCCGCCGCGGTCAAGGCGATCAACGCCGCCGGCGGCATCAATGGCCGTCAGGTCGAGGTCATCATCGAGGATGACGGCACAGATCCCGGCCGCGGCGCCGAGGTGGTTGGCAAATTCGCCACCCAGCACAAGACCGACATCGTTTTCGGCACACTGTTTTCGCACGTCGTCATCGGCTCGGCGCCCGCAGCCGGCGAGGCCAAGATGCCCTATTTCGTCGTCAGCGAAGGCCACCACGTGGCCTCGACCAAGCTCAACCGCTACGTCTTCCAGCCCGGCATCACCGACGTGAAAAGCCAGATCCAGTCGATGGCGCCGTGGATCGCGGCCAATGCCGGCAAGAAGGTGACGCAGATCTTCCCCGATTTCGCTTTCGGCTACGATCATCGCGACTATCTGCCGCCGGCGCTGAAGGCGCAGGGCGCCGATGTCATCGCGCAGATCGCGATCCCGCCGACGGAATCGTCCTTCACCAAGTATTTCCCGCAGATCCCGGCCGAGACCGAGGTGATCTACCACGTGATGGTCGGTCCCGCGGTGCTCACCTTCGTCAAGGAACTCGGCGAGTTCTACGGCTCCAACCGGCCGCAACTGTTCGGCTTCATCGATTCGCTCGAGGCCGTCGACATCAACAGCCCGGGGCTGGAATTCCTCGACGGCAGCCATTTCTGGGAAGGCTCGCCGCGTTATGCCCAGGCTGATGATACCGAGGCGCAGAAAGCCTATCGCGCCGCCGTCGGCATCGACGACAATGGCGCCGCCGTCGGCGACCCCAAGGACGTCTCCACCGCCGCGCACATGTTCGGCTGCTGGGAGACACTCTACGTCGTCAAGAAGGCGATGGAAGATGCCGGCTACAAGGGTCCGGAAGACCGCGCCAAGCTGGTCGAGGCGACCGAGGCGCTGACAGCCTTCGCCGAAGGCCCGGAGCATCCGCAGGGGCCGAAAACCTTCAACGGCAAGATCCACCAGTGTTTTGGCATCCAGAACATCTCCAAGGTCGAAGGCGGCAAGCTGAAGGTCGTGCACAAGACCAAGATCGAGGACGGGCTTTACGAGGCCGAAGGGGACTATACGACGCAGGCGCTGTGAGGCGCCTTGCCCTCCCCTTGTGGGGAGGGTCGGCGAATTGGGTTCGCGTTTTTGCGAGGCCTAAGAGACGGGGTGGGGGTCGCGACGGCCCGTGCCCCACCCCCCACCCGACCGCCTCGCGGTCACCCTCCCCACAAGGGGGGTTAAGGGCGCCCTGAATGCACTTCGGACCCCATCTCCTCCTTGCCGCCCTCGAAGGCCTCGTCACCTCCGCCGTGCTGGCGCTGACGGCGCTTGGGCTGTCGCTGGTGTTCGGCGTGATGCGGGTGGTCAATGTCGCGCATGGCGAGTTCTTCATGCTGGGCGCGGTGCTTGCCTGGGCGATCTCGACGGCGATATCGGGTCATCCGGCGTTGGGTTTCCTGGCGGCACTGGTGATAGCGCCGCTGATCGTCGGCGCCATCGCGCTGGTCGCCGAACGGTTGGTGCTGCGCCGGCTCAACTACAATCCGGAAGCCACAATCGTCGCCACGATCGGCATGCTCTACATCATCCAGCAGCTGGCGCTGACCTTCTATGGTCCGGAGGCGCGGCCAGTGGAGCCGCCGTTCAGCTACCGCATCCTTTTGCCGTGGTTCGGCTACTCCGGCTACAAACTGTCCATCATCGCGGCTTCCGCGCTTCTCCTGATCGCCACATGGCTGGTGCTGACACGCACCAGGATCGGCCTCATCATGCGCGCCACCCAGTATGACAGCGAGACGGCGCAGGCTTTCGGCATCCCGGTCGACCGCGTCTACGGCGGCGTCTTTGCGCTCGGCGCCATGCTGGCGGCGATCGCCGCGGTGCTGATCGTGCCGATCAGCCAGGCGCATTATCTGATGGGACAAGACCCGCTGCTGCTTTCCTTCATCGTCGTCATCATCGGCGGCCTCGGCTCGCTGCGCGGCACCGTCGTCGCCGCCGTGTTGATCGGCCTGTCCGATGGCATCATCTCGATGTTCTTCTCGCCGACCCTGGCCAAGATCATCGCCACGCTGCTGGTCGCCATGGTGCTGGTGTTCCGGCCGCAAGGCCTGTTCGGGACGGCATCGCGATGAGCGAAGCTTCGCCGGCAAAGGCCTATGCGCTGCATCTCGGCGTCATCGCGCTGCTCTTCCTGCTGAGCTTCGTGCTGCCTGAGTACTATCATGGCCTTCTCGCCCGCATCATGGTGCTGGCGGTGTTCGCCATGGGCTACAACATGCTGTTCGGCTATGTCGGCCTGCTCAGCCTCGGCCATGCCATGTTCTTCGGCGCCGGGCTCTACGGCGCCGGCCTTGCTGTCATCCAGCTCGGCTGGAGCGTGCCGCTGGCCTTCCTCAGCGGGATTGCCTGTGGTGCGGTGCTGGCGCTGGTGATCGGCCTCCTTGCACTGCGCACCACGGGCGTCGCCTTCATGATCGTCACCATGATGTTCGCGCAGGTGTTTTATCTCGTCATCCTCTATTTCTCTTCATGGACCGGCGGCGACCAGGGCATGGTCGTGCCGCAGCCGGCGCGTGTCCTCACATTCGGCGCGACCGCGCTTGACCTCACCAACCCGACCGTGCGCTACATGACAGCGCTGGCGCTGTTTTCACTTGTGCTTCTGATCACGCTGGGCATCGTCCGCTCCCGACATGGCCGCGTGCTGATCGCCATCCGCGAGAACGAAGAGCGGACGAAGATGCTGGGCTACGACACCTTCTCCAACAAGCTTGCCGCCGTCGTCGTCTCCGGCACCATCTGTGCCGCCTCAGGCGCAGCCTACACGCTGCTGTTCGGCTATGTGGGCTCGAGCTTCGCCTCAGTGCAGTATTCGATCCTGCCGCTGCTGTGGGTGCTTCTTGGCGGTGCCGCCACGACGCTCGGGCCGCTGATCGGCACGCTGTTCATGTACTATGTCATCGACCTCAGCAGCGGCTACACCTCGGCCTATCTGCTGATCGTCGGCATCGCGCTCATCCTGCTGGTGCTGTTCTTCCCCAAAGGCATTCTCGGCAGCATTCGCCAACGCTGGCTTGGGTGGCTGCCATGACGCCGCTTTTGATCACCAAGGGCCTGTCGCGCGATTTCGGCGGCTTGCGCGCCGTCGATGGCGTCGACTTCACCTTGATGCCGGGCGAGATCCGCGCCGTCATAGGCCCCAACGGAGCGGGGAAGACCACCTTCGTCAGCCTGGTCAGCGGCCGCATCCAGCCCTCTTCCGGCACGATCGTCTTCGACGGCGCCGATATTACGGGCCTGCCTGCCTATGCCCGCGTCCGCATGGGCATCGCCTACACGTTCCAGATCACCAGCGTCTATGCCAACCTGTCCGTTTACGCCAACGTCGCGCTGCCCGCGCAACTGACGCTTCGGCATGGCCCTTCCAAGAGCGCGATACAGGCCGCCGTCATGGCGGCGCTCGAACGCACCGGCCTGGCCGACCGCGCCCATATGCCGGCCGGGCAATTGTCCTATGGCCACCAGCGCCTGCTGGAAGTGGCGATGGGGCTGGCGTTGAAGCCGCGTCTGCTGATCCTCGACGAGCCGACGCAAGGCCTGGCCGACTCTGAGATCGACAATTTCATCACCCTGGTGCGCGAGATCGCCAGGGACGCCACGGTGCTGCTGATCGAACACAACATGCCCGTCGTCATGCAGCTCGCCGATCGCATCACCGTCTTCAATGCCGGCAGGATCCTTGCCGAAGGCACGCCGGAAGCGATCCGCGCGAACGCAGCGGTACAGGAGGCCTATCTGGGGAGCGCCCCATGACCGAAACGAACAAGGCGAAGACAAAGTCTGAAGCGCTGGTGATCGCGGGACTGGACTGCTTCTACGGCCAGGTCCAGGTGCTCTACCGCCTCGACCTCATGCTGAACAAGGGCGAGGTGCTGTGCCTGTTCGGCCGCAACGGCGCCGGCAAGACGACGACGCTGAAGGCGATCATGGGCCTGCTTCCTTCGAGCGCCGGCTCGATCAAGCTCGCCGGCCAGGAACTGACCGGCCTGCCGGCGCACGAAGTGCCGAAGGCCGGCGTCGCCTATGTACCGCAGGGCAGGAGGCTGTTCGCCGAGATGACGGTGGCGGAAAACATCGAGATCGGGCTGATGGCGCGCGGCAAGGGCAAGGCGACGCGTGAGAACGTGCTCGACCTCTTCCCACTGCTGCGCCAGCGGCTGCGGCAACGTTCAGGCACCTTGTCGGGCGGCGAGCAGCAGATGCTGGCGATGGCGCGGGCGCTCTGCCTCGAGCCGCAGGTGCTTTTGCTCGACGAGCCGACCGAGGGTCTGATGCCGTCGATGATCGCCAAGATCCGCGAGACGGTATCGACGCTGCGCGACATGGGCGTCTCGACCATACTGGTCGAGCAGCGCGTCGATGCCGTGCTGTCGATCGCCGACCGCGTCTCGTTCATCGAGAATGGCCGCAACCGCGAGACGGTCGATGTCGAGGAACTGCGCGCCGACCCTTCGGCGGTCAGGCGCTATGTCGGCGTCGGTTGATCAGCCGAAAAACACAAACCCCGCGACCAGGAAAGTCGGGATCAGCACCAGACCGGACCACAGCATGTAGCCGAAGAAGCCAGGCATCTCGACGCCACGCTGTCGGGCGATGGCGTAGACCATGAAGTTGGGCGCATTGCCGATATAGGTGTTGGCGCCCATGAACACGGCGCCCGCCGAGATCGCCGCAAGCGTCGAGGCAAACTCCGTCATGAGGTGGTGTGGATCGCCGCCGGCCAGCTCGAAGAACACCAGATAGGTCGGCGCATTGTCGAGGAAGGACGACAGCGCTCCGGTCAGCCAGAAATAGGCAAGGTCGTTGGGCGTGCCTTGCGCCGAGGTGACGAGCGCGACCAGCGGCGCCAGCGCGCCCTCATGGCCGGCTCTCAAAATGGCGATGACCGGCACGATGCAGACGAAGATACCGGCAAACAATTTCGCCACCTCCGCGATCGGTCCCCAGTTGAAGCCGTTCGCCTCGCGGTATTCCTTGCGCGAAACCGCCAGCGAGATGAAGGCGAGCGCCAGGATGACGGCGTCGCGCACCAGGTTCTGCAGTTCCAGCGTCACACCTTGAATGGAGACGCTGATCCCGGGCTTCCATGTCGCCGACAGCAGGATGGCGCCGATGACCCCGGCCAGCAGCGGAATGTTGGGCAAGCCTCGGATGCGTATCCTGGAATCCGGTGTCGGGTCCTTTATCTTCGGCGCCCCTGCCTCGCGCCGGTGCAGGATGATGTCGATGGCCAGGAACACCGCCAGCACCAGGCCGCCGACGAACAGCGTTTCCCGATAGAGATTGGTGGTCGTCCAGAAGAAGTCGACGCCACGCAGGAAGCCGACGAACAGCGGCGGATCGCCGAGCGGCGTCAGCGAGCCGCCGATATTGGACACCAGGAAGATGAAGAAGACGACGACATGGGCATTGAACGGCCTGTTGTCGTTGGCGCGGATGACCGGCCGGATCAGGATCATCGAGGCGCCCGTCGTGCCGATGACCGAGGCGAGCAGAGCGCCGACCAGCAGCAGCCCGGCATTGACCAGCGGTGTGCCGTGGATGTTGCCGGCGACCAGAATGCCGCCCGAAATGGTGAACAGCGCAAAAAGCAGGATGATGAAGGACATGTATTCGGTAAGCAGCGCGTGCAGTACCGCCTCGGTCGCCGAAGACAGACCGAAGGCAAGCGCCAAAGGCACGACCACGGACGCGGCCCAAAGCGCCGCGATCTTGCCGTAGTGGTGCTCCCAGACGTGATGGAACAGCAGCGGCCCGGTGGCAATCGACAGCAGCAGCCCGGCAAAGGGAAGTGCCCACCACAGCGACATCGAAGCGCCGGGCAATGCGTGTTCCTCGGCCGCGAAGGCCGCTTCCGGGAACAGCATCGCGGCGGCAAATGCACCGCCGGCCATCAGGCTTGCGGTGATCCGCGAAAGGCCCCCCTGATGCTCCACCGTCCGTTCAGTCCGACAAATGATCTTCAAGCGTCACGCCGGCATCGCGCATGCGCCGCAGCATGGCATTGAGCGAGCCATTGAGATCGATGCCACGGCAGGCATCGAGCCTGACGGTGGTTTTGAAACCCTGGCTGACGGCATCCAGCGCCGAAAAGCCGACGCAGAAATCGGTCGCCAGGCCGACCAGGGTCAAACTGTCGATGCCGCGCTCCCTGAGATAGCCGGCGAGACCCGTCGGCGTCGTGTGGTCGTTCTCGAAGAACGCCGAATAGCTGTCGATCGCTGGGCGAAATCCCTTGCGGATGACGAGCTCGGCCTTGGTCCAGGCAAGGCCGGAATGGAAATCCGAGCCGAGGCTGCCCTGGATGCAATGGTCCGGCCACAGCGTCTGCTGGCCATAGGGCATCTCGATCATGGTGAAGGGCTGCGCGCCCGGATGGCTGGAGGCAAAGCTCGAATGGCCGGCGGGGTGCCAGTCCTGCGTCAGCACGACATGGTCAGTCCGCCGGATCATGTCGTTGACCAGCGGCACGATCTCGTCGCCGCCGGTCACGGCCAACGCGCCGCCCGGGCAAAAGTCGTTCTGCAGGTCGATGACAACAAGCGCTTCGTCGGCCATGCGGCTTCCTTCCCTCTGTCTCGATGCCGCTGTTGCGACCGGAGGCAGAAACTTGACCAGATGGCCGGCCGCGTCAACCTCCGAAGGCGTAACAATCTCGTTGCATGCGGCCCGACAGGGACGACACCCCCAAACTCTGGCTTTGACAATTTCCACCGGCTTGATATCATTTGCATACGAATGAATTTCCGGTTCGAAACCGGCAACATGATCCCGGGGGAAAATCCTGGGAGGGCCAAATTCGTGGAAGGCCCGCTCTCTGGGAAGGCAAAGCGTGATCCGTTACGCGAAACCCACCACGGTCGATGAGGCGCTCGCGCTGCTTGGCGAGGACGCCTGGCGCATCCTCGCCGGCGGTACGGATTTCTATCCGGCACAAGGCACGAAGCCGTTCCGCGACAATGTCCTCGACATCAATGGCCTCACCGCGCTGCGCGGCATCGCCGAGACGGATGACCACTTTGTCATCGGTGCGCGCACGACATGGAGCGACCTAATCCGCCATCCCTTGCCGCCTGCCTTCGATGCGCTGAAACAGGCCGCGCGCGAGGTCGGCTCGCCGCAAATCCAGAACGTCGCCTCGGTCGCGGGCAATCTCTGCAACGCCTCGCCGGCCGCCGATGGCGTGCCGGGCCTGCTCGTGCTCGATGCCGAAGTCGAACTGCGTTCGGCAACAGTGACGCGCTACCTGCCCTTGCCGGATTTCGTTCTCGGCAACCGCCGCACGGCCCTGCAAGCTGGGGAAATGGTCAGCGCCATCCGCGTGCCGAAGCCCTCTACAACGGGCACGTCGGCTTTCGTCAAGCTCGGCGCACGGCGCTATCTCGTCATTTCCATAGCTATGGTGGCGGCGCGCCTGGTCGTCGAGAACGGCACAGTGACCGAAGCGGCCATCGCCGTCGGCTCGTGCTCGGCAGTCGCCAGGCGCCTTGCCGGCGTCGAGGCGGCGCTGCTCGGATTGCCTGTGGATCACCGGCTCGGCGATGCGGTCCAGTCCGCACCGATCACGGAACTGTCGCCGATCGCCGACGTGCGCGGCAGCGCGGAATACCGGCTCGACGCTGTGCGCGAGATTGTCGCCCGCGCCGTGCTGACGGCCGCCGGCCTGACGAACGATAACATGGTGGCGGCATGAACCAGCTTCCGTCTGAAGTGACTGCGGCCCTGCCCGATCTGGGCGGAGGCACGCCCGGCCTCGGCCTTGAACGCGCCGACATTGCCTTCGCGGTCAATGGCGACGCCGTCCTGGTCAATGTGCCGCCGCTGCGCCGGCTGTCACAGGTGCTGCGCGACGAATTGCGGCTCACCGGCACCAAGGTCGGCTGCGATGCCGGCGATTGCGGCGCCTGCACGGTGCTGGTCGATGGCGAGCCTGTCTGCGCCTGCCTGATGCCGGCGGCGTCCGCCGCCGGCACCGCGGTGACGACGGTTGAGGGGCTGGCCAACGGCAGGCTGTCGGCGTTGCAGGCCTCTTTCCTTGCCCACGGCGCGGCGCAATGCGGCATCTGCACGCCCGCGCTGCTGGTCGCGGCGACCGCATTGCTGGACAGGAAGCCCAGCCCTACCGAGCCCGAAGTGCAGGATGCGCTGGGTGGCATTCTCTGTCGCTGCACCGGCTACCGGAAGATCATCGCGGCGGTGATGGATGCCGGGCGGTTCGAACCGTCAATGGATGGCGCTGCCCCTCATCCGCCTGCCGGCACCTTCTCCCCGTATAGGGACGGGGAGAAGGGACAAGCTCCAGCGTCGACGCCTCCCTCTCCCCGTCCCTTGCGGGGAGAGGGTAAGGGTGAGGGGCGGCATCAGCATCATCATTTGGATCGCAACCTTGACCACAGAATGCCAACTTCAGGCCACGCCGTCGGCTCATCCCCAGTCCGGTTAGATGGAATCCCGAAGGTCACAGGCGGCGAAAAGTTCGGCGGCGATTCCTTCCCTGCCGATGCACTTTCCGTGCTGGTGGTCCGCTCGCCGCATTATCACGCCAGCTTTGCCTTTGGCGACCTCGATGGTTGGGCGAAGAGACACCCCGGCATCGCCGGTGTCTTCACGGCGGCCGACATACCGGGAAAGAACTGCTTCGGTGCGATCGGCCCGTTCGCCGATCAGCCGGCTTTGGCCGAAGGACTTGCGCGGCTTCGCGGCGAGGCGGTGGCGCTGGTCGCCGGCGAGCGCGAGGCGATCCTCGATCTCGACCTGTCGGATTTCCCGGTCCACTGGACCGAATTGCCGCATTTCCTGCAATCTTGCGAAGCGCAGGCCGAAGGTGCGGCACGGATCCATGACAACCGCCCGGCCAACCTTCTGACCACGGGCCTCGTCGAGCGCGGCGATCCCGAGGCGGCGCTTGCCGATGCCGCCCTCACCGTGAGCGGCGCCATCGAAACGTCCTATGTCGAGCACGCCTATATCGAACCGGAAGCCGGCCATGCCTATCTGGATGGCGACACGCTGGTTGTCGTCGCGTGCACGCAGGCGCCCTACATGGACCGCGACGAGACGGCGAAGGTGCTTGGCCTTGCCGTCGACAAGGTGCGCATCGTGCCGACCGCGACCGGCGGCGGTTTCGGCTCGAAACTCGACGTTTCGCTGCAGCCGCTGATCGGCCTCGTGGCGCTGAAAACCGGCCGACCGGCGGCGCTGGCCTACACCCGCAATGAATCGATGACATCGACCACCAAGCGCCATCCGGCTGAGATGCGGGCGACCATCGGCGTCGACGCCGAAGGCCATGTCACCGTCATGACCTTTGCCGGAGATTTCAACACCGGCGCCTATGCCAGCTGGGGCCCGACCGTTGCCAACCGAGTGCCGGTGCATGCGTCCGGACCCTATGCGACGCCCAACTATCGCGCCGAGGGCCGCGCCATCCATACGCATGGCCCGATCTCCGGCGCCTTCCGCGGCTTTGGCGTGCCGCAGGCGACCATCATGCAGGAAACGCTCTATGACGAGCTAGCCGGCAAGCTTGACATCGACCGCCTCGATTTTCGCCTGAAAAACTGCCTTCGGAACGGCTCCGAAACGGTTACCGGGCAACGCCTGGAGTCCGGCGTCGGCATTGCCGAGTGCCTTGAGGCGCTGCGGCCGCATTGGGTGCGCGCGACAGCCGACGCGGACGCGTTCAACCATGCCCACGCGGACAAAAAGCGCGGCGTCGGCGTGGCCTCCTGCTGGTATGGCTGCGGCAACACCTCGCTGCCCAATCCATCGACCATCCGGGTCGGCATCGCGGCCGACGGCACGGTCGTCCTGCACCAGGGCGCCGTCGATATCGGCCAGGGCTCCAACACCGTCATCACCCAGATCTGCGCCGACGCGCTCGGCCTGCCGCTGGAGAAATTCCGGCTGAAGAGCGCCGATACGGCGATCAGCCCCGATGCCGGCAAGACTTCGGCCTCGCGCCAGACTTTCGTCACCGGCAAGGCGGCCGAGAAGGCCGGCCGCGCGTTGCGTGAGAACATCCTGCGCTTTGCCAATGTCTCGGAAAAGGCATCCCTCCAGCTGGATGGTGTGGCGATCGTCATCCGCGAGGGCGAGGCCGTACGCCGCATCGATCTCGCCTCGCTCGACGTCGATGCCGAAGGCTTCGTCTTCCGCGCCGAGGAGACCTACGATCCGCCGACGCTGCCGCTCGATGCCAAGGGCCAAGGCAAGCCCTATGCCGTGTACGGCTTCGGCGCGCAGATCGCCGAACTCGAGGTCGATCTCAAGCTCGGCACGGTGAAGCTGCTGAAAATCACCGCCGCGCACGATGTCGGCAAGGCGATCAACCCGCTGCTGGTCGAAGGGCAGATCGAAGGCGGCATCGCGCAAGGCATCGGCATGGCGCTGATGGAAGAATACATTCCCGGCCGGACCGAGAATTTGCACGACTATCTCATTCCGACCATAGGCGACGTGCCGCCGATCGAAACCATCCTGGTCGAGGTTCCCGATCCGGAAGGCCCGTTCGGCGCGAAGGGGCTGGGTGAGCATGTGCTGATCCCGACCGCACCCGCGATCCTCAACGCCATCCGCCACGCCACCGGCGTTCTGGTCACCAGGATTCCGGCGACGCCGACGCGTCTGCGCGCTGGCATTCGTGAAAAAGATGGCATCCGCGAAAAGGAGGCACGCCGATGAGCGAGCTTGCCGAGCGCTTCGAAACGCACGATCCCGGCGAGAAGCTGGTGGCGGAGAAGATCCGCTGCGATGCCTGCCCGGTCATGTGCTACATCGCAGATGGCCGCACCGGCGCCTGCGACCGCTACGGCAATGCCGGCGGCCGGATCGTACGGATGGACCCTCTGACCATCCTCGACCACGCGGCCGAGACCGGCGCGGCGATCGTGCCTTTCGTCGCCGAAGGCGAGGCCTGGGACGGCGAGTTGGTCAACACCGGGCGCCGCTTCGTCACGGCAATAGGCGCCGGCACCACCTATCCCGACTACAAGCCGGCGCCGTTCATCGTCAGCCAGGAGGTCGAGGGCGTCGATCTCGTCACGGTCGTCACCGAAGGCATCTTTTCGTATTGCGGCGTCAAGGTGAAGATCGATACCGACCGTCATATCGGACCGGAAACGGCTGTTGTTCGGGCGGAGGGCGAGGCGATCGGCCATGTCACGACAGGCGAATACGGCTCGCAAATGCTGTCGCTGGGCGGGGTGCATCACCTCACCGGCGGCTCCAAGGCCGAAGGCCGCGCCACCTGCGATGCGCTGCTCAATCTGTGCAACCGCAAGCCGGTGGAACTGATCATCGACGGCGGTGCCACCATCATCGTCGAAGCCGGCAAACCACCTGTCATCGACGGCAAGCAGGAGCACCGCATGCGCGTCGGCTGCGGCTCGGCGACGATCGGCATGTTCGCCACGCAATGGCGCGGGCTGGTCGACGAGGTGGTGGTGGTCGACGACCACATCACCGGCGTCGTTTCCGAGCATCAGGCCGGCAAGGTGCTGGGCTGGCAGGATACGGGGATCAAGATCATTGGCCGCCGCTCGACGCCGGGCCGCTATTTCAAGGTTTCCGAGCCCGGCCTCGGCTGGGGCGGCACCTCGATTTCCGACCCGCTGTCGATCCTTGGCGACTGGAACGCCAAGAAGGGCGCGCGACCCGGCCTGTCGTTGCTGATGGTTTCGACCACAGGCGAACAATTCGCCTATTACGAACTCGACGACGAATTGAAGCCTGTCGAAAAACCGTTTCCCGAACGGCTGCGGAAGTCGGTCAATCTGATCGAGGACAATTGCGAGCCAGCGCTGTGCACCGTGCTGTTCATCGGCGGCGCCGGCGGTTCGCTGCGGGCCGGCGTCACCGAAAACCCGGTCAATCTCACCCGGTCGGTGCAAGGCCTGAAGACCTATGTGACGGTCGGCGGCGCGCCGGTCTATGTCTGGCCGGGCGGCGGCATCACGCTGATGGTCGATGTCACCAAGGTGCCGGAAGGCGCTTTCGGCTATGTGCCGACACCGGCGCTGGTGGCGCCGATCGAATTCACGCTGCGCCGCGACGACTATATCAGGCTCGGCGGCTACGAGGCCGAAATCCGCAGCGTCGAAGATATCGTCGCCAAGGGCGGCGAGTATCTCAACCCACGTCGCGGAACCGGCGCGCCGTCCGACAATCCATGGCCGCCGCTCGCGCAATTGCGGCGTGCCGCCTCGAACGGAGCCGGGTGATGGACGGCCCGCAAGTCCACTGGCTGCAGGACGGCAAGCGGCTGCACCTCAACCACGGGCCGATCGACCTGATCGTCGAGGCCTTTGGCGAGGCGGGCGAGTGTCGTGCCGCCTACGCCCAGGCTGTCGCGCGCTTCCAGACGATCCTGATCGAGTTGGTCAAGGAGCTTCCCGAATTGCGGCTCCCGGCATTTTTCCTGCGGCCGCGCGCCTTTGACGGCCCGACGGCGCGCCGCATGGAAGCCGCCGTCATGCCCTTGGCGGAATGCTTCATAACACCGATGGCGGCCGTTGCAGGATCGGTAGCCGACGAAATGCTCGCCGCATTGCTTGCCGGCCGCAGGCTCGATCGCGCCTATGTCAACAATGGCGGCGACAGCGCCCTTCACATTGGCACGGGCCGGTCGATCGGTCTGGCGGTCGCCGGCACCGGCAACGGCATGGCCGACCGGATCACGATCCGTGCGGAAGACGGCGTTCGCGGCGTTGCCACCAGCGGCTGGCGCGGCCGCTCCTTTTCGCTCGGCATTGCCGACGCCGTCACCGTGCTGGCGCGGACCGGCGCAGAGGCCGATGCGGCGGCGACGCTCATCGCCAACGCGGTCGACCTGCCCGGCAATCCCGCCATCAAGCGCACTCCGGCACAGGAGTTGTCGCCCGACAGCGATCTCGGCGCGCGACTGGTGACACAAGCCGTCGGCACGCTGGCGTTTGGCGAAGTGGCGCAGGCGCTGGACAATGGCCTGGCCGTCGCCGAAGATTTTCGCCGGCGCGGGCTGATTGCCGCATCGGCACTGTTTCTTGGCGGTGAGGCCCGCATCAGTGGCTCGGTTGCACTTTCCGCGCCCAACAAACATCCGAGGGAGGAAGTTGCCCATGCCTGAGTTTCCGATCCGCAAGGTCGCGGTGCTGAGCGAAGAAATCTTTCACGAGGGCGGACCGGTCGCGGACGTACCGCGCCGCCGGGCGGCGGCCATGGCCGTGGTCAGGAACCCGTTCGCGGGACGCTATGTCGAGGATCTGCAAAGCGCCATGGACGATCTGAAGCCGCTCGGCCTGCTGCTCTGCGACCGGCTGATCGCGGCGCTCGGCGGCGATGTCAAGCAGATCGACGGCTACGGCAAGGGCGCCATCGTCGGCACGGCGGGCGAACTGGAACACGGCGCGCTCTGGCATGTGCCGGGCGGCTACGCCATGCGCGAGCGGCTCGGCGACGCCAAGGCGATCGTGCCGTCGGCCAAGAAGGTCGGCGCCTTCGGCTCGAAGCTCGACGTACCGCTCGGCCACATCAACGCCGCCTATGTGCGCAGCCATTTCGACGCCATGGAAGTCGGCATAAGCGACGGCCCGCGTCCCGACGAGATCCTGTTTTGCCTCGCCATGACCTGCGGCCCGCGCGTCCACAACCGCATGGGTGGCCTTGCGGCCGACGACATCAAGGCCTGGGACGGGTTGCGGTGAACGGCGAGGACAATCTGCTCAAGCTGGTCGAGGCCGAAGAGCCTGAGGAACATGACTACCTCCTCCAGGAACAGGTCGGCTTCATCCTGCGCAAGGCGCACCAGCGCCATGTGTCCATCTTCGCCGCGCATATCGGCGACCTGACGCCGCCACAATTCGCGGCGCTGGCCAAGCTGCGCGATGTCGGCGAGACCTCGCAGAACCACCTCGGCACGCTGATCGCGATGGACGCGGCGACCGTGAAGGGCGTGATCGACCGCCTGAAGGCACGCGGCCTGGTGGCGCTCTCCAGGCATGAGGTCGACAAAAGGCGGCTGCTGGTCAATCTGACCGCCGAGGGTCGCGATGCGATCGAACGGCTGATCCCGCTGGCCCGCGAAATCACCAGGGAAACGCTGGCACCGCTCTCGGCCAAGGAGATCGCCACGTTCACAAAGCTGCTGGCGAAGCTGGCGTAGGCTGGTCCTGCCGGACGCCAATCAGCGCCCGGCAGAAGCGTATCGTCTCAGAGTCCGTTGTCCTTCAGCACCTGGGCGGCGTTTTCCTTGGTGATCTTCTCGGTCGGCAGCGTGATGGTCTTCTCGACCTTCTCGCCGTTGAGGAACTTGATCGCCTGACGCAGGCCTTCAGCACCGGGGGTGACATAGGTGAAGGTCGCCGTCAGCTCGCCCTTGTTCACCATTTGCACGCCTTCATTGGGCAAGCCGTCGATGCCGATGAACTTGATGTCCTTCTCGCGGCCGACGTCCTTGGCGGCAAGATAGGCGCCGTAGGCCATTGGGTCGTTGTGGCCGTAAACGAGATCGATCTTCTCGTTGGTTTTCAGCGCGTTGGCCATCAGATTGTAGGCCTGGTCCTGCTTCCAGTCGCCCGACTGCTGGTCGAGCAGATACTTGATGCCCGGCTCCTTGTCGGTGAATTCGTGGAAGCCGTCATGGCGGTCATGCGCCGGCTGGGTGCCCATCCCGCCCCAGATCTCGACGACATTGCCCGCCGCCTTGCCCTTGCCGCCGAGCAGTTCGACGGCATATTCGCCGGCCGCGCGGCCGATCAGCTTGTTATCGCCGCCGACGAACTGCGTGTAGTCCTTGGTGTCGACGTTGCGGTCGAGCACGAAGACCGGAATCTTGGCGTCGATGGCCTGCTGCACGACGCCGGTCAGGCCCGCGGATTCCTTCGGCGACACCAAAAGCGCGTCGACCTCCTGACGGATCAGGTTCTCGACGTCGGCGACCTGCTTCTCGGTCTTGTCCTCGCCATCGGTGATGATCAGCTCGACCTCGGGATGCTTGGCGGCTTCGGCGATGATGTCCTTGTTGAACTGGGCGCGCCAGGGCTCGATGGTCGTCACCTGCGAGAAGCCGATCTTCCACTTCTTGTCCTGGGCGAAGGCGTTGCCGGTCGAAAGCAGCGCGGTGGTGGTCAGCAGTGCCGCGCCGAGTGCGGCAAGCTTCAGCATGTCACGTCGTTTCATTTCTTGTTTCCTCCGAGATTGAGAGACGGGGTCTCTTGTGGCGGCCGCTTGGCTGCGGCCGTTTCCTTGCGCGCCGGTTGCCCGCCGGGCAGGCGCAGATAGGCCAGGAGATCGCCGGCATTGCGCTCCTGGACGAGCACGGTGCCGATGATGATCATCCCCTTCAGCACCAGTTGAAGATTCGAATTGATGTTGTGGAGCTGCAGTATGTTGGAGAGCAGCCCGAAGATCAGCACGCCGCAGAACGTGCCGATCAGGCTGCCGCGTCCGCCCATGAGGCTGGTTCCGCCGATGACCACGGCGGCGATGGCGTCGAGCTCCAGACCGGCGCCGGCATCGGGCTTGCCTTGCCGGTACTGCGCCACATAGAGCACCGCGGCGAGGCCGGCGAGCAGGCCGGAGACGGCATAGGTGGCGATCTTGACGCGGCCGGCGGCGATGCCTGAGAGCCGCGCCGCCTCCTCGTTGCCGCCGATGGCATAGACATAGCGGCCGAACGGAGTGAAGCGCAGCACCGCGCCATAGATCAGGATGGCACCGAGGAAGAACAGGCCGGGCATCGGGATGACGCCGAACACCAGCGAGCGCAGCATCTCGAAATCGGCGGTGGCGTTCGAGCCGGTATAGACCGGCAGCACGGCATTGTTCTGGCCGGCGGTGAGCCGGGCGATACCGAGCGCCGTCACCATCATCGCCAGCGTGACGATGAAGGGCTGCAGCCGACCGGCAACGATGATGAAGCCGTTGATGGCGCCGAACAGCAGGCCGACGCAGGGCGCCACCAAGAGCACGCCGAGCACGCCGAATTTGGGCTCGATCTGCGGCAGCAGGTACCATAGCGACAGGCCGCACAGGAACACGCCGACGATTGCCGGCGTGACCAGGCCGCGAACACTGTCCAGCTTCACATCGCGCGCGGCGGCATCCGGACCGGTACGGGACTTTTCCACGTTGAGGAAAATGAAGCGGGTGACGACGAAACCAAGGCAAAGCGCCACCAGCGCGACAGTCGGCACGCCCAGCACGACGCCCGGTGTAACACCCGGCACCGTCAGCAGCATGGCGCAGACCACCGAACAGATGGCCATCAGCGAGCCGACGGAGAGATCGATGCCGCCGGTGATGATCACCGCCGTCATGCCGGTGGCGATCAGTCCGGTGGTCGACACCTGGCGCAGCACGTCGAGCAGATTGCCGTAGGATAGGAAGATGTTGTTGCCCTTGGAACTGACCGGCGAGCCGAGCACGCCGATCAGGAAGATGGCGATCAGGCCCCAATAGAGCTTGGTCCGGGACAGGAGTTTCAGTGCGGTCATGCGGCTGGTCTCGATAGGGTCCGGCGCGGCGCGGCAAGGCGCATGATGGTCTCTTCGCTTGCCGCGGCGCGGGAAAGAATGCCGGTCTGGCGGCCCTCGGCCATCACCAGGATACGATCCGAGAGATGCAGCAATTCCGGCAATTCGGAGCTGATGACCGCGATGGCCAGGCCATCGCGCGCCAACTGGAAGATGAGGTCGTAGATCTCGCGCTTGGCGCCGACATCGATGCCGCGCGTCGGCTCGTCCAGCAAAAGCACGCGCGGCCTGGTCGCCAGCCACTTGCCGATGACGACCTTCTGCTGGTTGCCGCCCGACAGCGTGCCGGCGGGCTGATCGATGTCCTGGCAGCGTATGCCGAGTGCCTTGACCGCCTGCCTCGCCAGGCCCTGCTCGCCGGACAGCGAGCGGATGCCGAAGCGTGCCAGCGACCCGACCAGCGGCAGCGCGACATTGTCCGTGATCGAGGCCTGCAAGTGCAGGCCTTGCGTCTTGCGGTCCTCGGTGACCAGCGCGATGCCCAGCCGCCTGGCGTCGCGCGGCGAGCGGATGTTCACGGACCGGCCGTCGAGTTTGACCTCGCCGCCGGCACGCCCATCGCCCGAGCCGAAGATCGCTTCCATGATCTCGGTGCGGCCCGAGCCCAAAAGGCCGCCTATGCCGAGGATTTCGCCGGCGGCCAGATCGAAGCTGACGCCGTCGATCACCTGCCGCCAACCCTGGCGGTCGGGTTTCGTCAGCGACAGATTGCTGACCGAAAGCACGGTTCGGCCGCCGGGATCCCGCTCCTCTTGGGAGGATGCGAGCAGGTCCCGTCCGACCATCGCCGAAATGATGGCATTCTCGTCAAGCTCGGCCATCGGCCGCGTCAGCACATGGCGCCCGTCGCGGAACACCGTGACGCGGCCGGCCAGATGCATCACCTCGTCGATGCGGTGCGAGATGTAGATGATGGCGACACCGCTTTCGGCAAGCTGGCGGATGATGCGGAACAGCCGCTGGCATTCGGCGGGCGAAAGGGCCGAGGTCGGCTCGTCCATGATCAGGATGCGCGCCGACATCGACAGCGCCTTGGCGATCTCCACCAGTTGCTGTTCGCCGACGCGCAAGGCGCCGACGCGCGCTTCCGGATCGAGTTCAATGCCGAGTCGCTGCAGGAGGGCGGCCGCCGCACGGCTGCTCGCCTTGCGGTCGACGATCAGCCCGGCGATCAGTTTTTCGCGGCCGAGGAAGATGTTGTCGGCGACGCTGAGTTCCGGCACCAGGTTGAGTTCCTGGTGGATGATGGCGATGCCGGCATCCTCGGCGTCGCGCACGCCGGCGAAGCTGACCGGTCTTCCATCGACGCTGACCGTGCCTTCGTAGCCGGTATAGACGCCGGAGAGGATCTTCATCAGCGTCGACTTGCCGGCGCCGTTCTCGCCCATCAGGGCATGGACCTCGCCACGCCGCAAATCGAAGCCGACATCGACCAGGGCGGCGATGCCGCCGAAGCTCTTGGAAATGCGCTCGGCGCTCAGGACGACATTGGAATGGTCCGCCGCCGCGACATGCCCATGGGCGATGGAACCTCTGTGCTCCATGACAATGGCGGCCTCCCTTCCGTCCTCGTCAATCTCATCCAAACGCTATTCTAAACGTTTCGATACTGTCAAGCCGCTATCTGATAACGCAGGATTGACCCTTTTCAATTCTTGCGAAAAACCTTGATATTCCGTAGGTATAGCGAACAGACACTGGCGAAACGTTTCGAAAATGGCAGCATCCAAGCGGACGAGACAGCGAAAATCGACGGCGCCGACCATGCTGCATGTGGCGGAAGCGGCGCGTGTCTCGGTCGCCACCGTGTCGGCGCTGATCAACGGCACGGCGACCGTCAGCCCCGAACTCAGCCAGCGCATCGAGCAGGCGATCCGCGATATCGGCTACAAGCGCAATGCGATCGCCCGCAGCCTGAAAATGGGCACGACGCGCACCATTGGCCTGACCGTGCCGCACATCACCAATCCGTTCTTCACCGATGTCGTCTCGGTCATCCAGCAGGCCTTCGACCGCGCCGGCTATGCCGTCATGCTTTGCTGCACGGACGAGGATCTGAACACCCAGGACGACCAGATCAGGCTCTTGCTCGACCGCATGGTCGACGGGCTGATCGTGGCGCGTGTCGGCGACGGCGCGATCCTCAAGGGGATCGTCCACGACGCCAATGTGCCGGTCGTGCTGCTGGACCGCATCTGCGAAGGCGTCGATACCGACGCGGTGGTGCTCGACAACCAGCGCGCCGTGTTCGACGCCATCACCTACCTGATCAATCTTGGCCACCGGCGCATCGGCTACATCACCGGCACGTCCGATATTTCGCCCATGCACGACCGCATGACCGGATACAGCGAGGCGCTTCGGGCGGCCGGCCTGCCGGTGGCCGAGGAACTGGTTCGCTCCGGCAATTTCCATGAGATCGACGGCTATAACGCGACCATGCAGCTGCTGTCGCTGCACAATCGGCCAAGCGCGATCTTCTCGGCCAACAATCCGATGGTGATCGGCACCATGAAGGCGATCCGCGACATCGGCCTGTCCTGCCCGGAGGATATTTCGGTCGCCTGCTTCGACGATTTTCCGTGGTCCGACGTGTTCCAGCCGCAACTGACCACGGTGGCGCAGCCGGTGCAGGCGATCGGTGAACAGGCGGCCAATCTGCTGCTCGACCGCCTTGCCGGCAACCGGGACGCGCCGCCGCGCAAGCTGGTGCTCAAAGGCCGGCTGATGATCCGCAATTCGTGCCGGCCGCTGGGAGCAATCGCCCAGAGCGCGAGTGCCTGAACGACGCGTGTTGGATCAGGGCTTGAACACCCCGTAACAAAGCGCCTGCAGTTTCGAAAAGACGCCCTTGCCGCCTGATATGACCTGTGTCCCGCTTTGCAGCACCGTCGCGCGATCCGCCTTCAGAACGGCACCGCCGGCTTCCTCGATCAACAGCATGCCGGCCAGGCAGTCCCAGGCGTTCATGTGCTCCTCCACATAGCCAAGCAGCCGGCCCGAGGCCACATAGGCCAGCATCAGCGCGCCGGACGCGTTGCGGAAGAAGACACCGCCTTCGGCGAGGATCTTCTTGATCAGCACGGCGATGTTCTCGGCTTCGGCCCGATTCGAGAAGCCGGTCCCCACCGACCCTTCTTCCAGGCTGGTCGCCGCGCTTGCCTTGATCGGCCGGCCGTTGACGAAGGCGCCACCGTCGCGCCTGCCGTGAAACGTCTCGCCGGTCGACGGCTCGTGGATGACGCCGACGACCGTCTCCCCATCCCGCGCGCAAGCGATCACCACGCACCAGGCCGGAATGCCGCGCACGAAATTGGCGGTGCCGTCGATGGGGTCGATGACCCAGACATGGCCTGTCGAGCCTGCGACCGAGGCATGCTCCTCGCCGACGATGCCATCTTGCGGATAGTCGGCGGCGATCGCGGCGCGGATGAACAGCTCGACCTCACGGTCGGCTTGCGAGACCAGGTCCTGATGGCCCTTGCTCTCGATGGTCAGGCTCTCCAGATCGCGGAAATATCTGAGCCCGAGGTCACCGGCGCGCCGCGCCAGATCGATGGCAAACCGCTCGCGCGCTTCATGGTCGTTTTTCAAGGGAAGTTTCCGATCCGTGGAGGGAAACCCGCCCATAGCAAAACGGCGGTGCCTGCAACAGTGCCTGCCAGGCAGGTTCCGTAAAAAGTGTCCCGCGGTTTTGCGGCAAGAACCCGCGGCAAACAAAGAAACCTAGGCAGACGACGCGTTGGCGAAGCCGGCGGAGTCCGCTCGGAACATCAGGCCGCCTGCAAAAGCGATTTGTGAGCCTCAGCCAAGATCTCGAAGGAGCGCACCCGCGCCGCGTGATCAAAGATCTGCGCGGTGACCATCAGCTCGTCGGCACCGGTGCGGCGCACGAAGGCGTCGATGCCTTGCCGCACCGTTTCGGGAGAGCCGACGACGGCGCAGGACAGCGCCTGGCCGAGCATTGTCTTGGCCATCGGGTCCAGATCGCGGTCATAGTTCTCGACGGGCGGCGCCAATTTTCCCGGCCTGCCGGTGCGCAGGTTGACGAAGGCCTGCTGCAGCGAGGTGAACAGCAGACGCGCCTCGGCATCGGTAGGTGCCGCGAAGACATTGAGGCCGAGCATGACATGCGGCTTGTCGAGCTGCTCCGACGGCTGGAAGCGGGAGCGGTAGATGTCCAGCGCATGATCGAGCTCCGCTGGCGCGAAATGCGAGGCAAAGGCGTAGGGCAGGCCAAGCATGGCGGCGAGCTGCGCGCCATAGAGGCTCGAGCCGAGGATCCAGATCGGCACGGTCTGGCCTTCGCCCGGCACGGCGCGCAGGCGCTGGCCTTCCTCCGCGGGGAGGAAATAGCCCATCAGTTCGACGACATCCTGCGGGAAATTGTCAGCACCGGCTTCGAGGTTGCGGCGCAAAGCGCGCGCGGTGTTCATGTCGGTGCCGGGGGCCCGGCCGAGCCCCAGATCGATGCGGCCGGGAAACAGGGCCGCCAGCGTGCCGAACTGCTCGGCGATCACCAGCGGCGCATGGTTGGGCAACATGATGCCGCCGGCCCCGACGCGAATGGTTTTGGTGCCGCCGGCGACATGAGCGATGACCACCGATGTGGCGGCGCTGGCGATACCCGGCATGTTGTGATGCTCGGCCAGCCAGTAGCGCTTGTAGCCCAGCCGCTCGGCATGGCGGGCAAGATCGAGCGAGTTGGCCAGCGACTGCGAGGCATCGCTGCCTTCGACGATCGGCGACAGGTCGAGAACGGACAGTTCGGTCATGCGTTGGCATCCTGTGTAGAAACCGCATGTAGGATGCACCTGGCGAGGCCGCAAATTCAAAAATATTGATCAGCCCTTCGCCGGCTCGGTGTCGGCGGCATCATCGTCCCCCACCACACCGTTCTGCTGCGCGGCGAGAAAATTGCCGACATGGCCGAGCCCCTCGAAATGGTCGCAGAACACCTTGATGACGACCAGCAGCGGCACCGCCATCAAGGCGCCGACGAAACCCCACAGCCACGACCAGAAGGCAATGGCGATGAAGATCGCCACGGCGTTGATCTCCAGGCGCCTGCCGACCACCATCGGCGTCACGAACTGGCCCTCGACGACGTCGCAGAGCAGCACGAAGGCCGGCGCCAGAAGCGCGTAAGAGATGGTGTCGAAGCTGATCAGCGCCATCACCGCGACCAGCACGATGGTCAGCAGCGCGCCGACATAGGGCAGGAAGTTGAGCAGCGCGGCGGCCACGCCCCAGACCAGCGGGTTGGGCATGCCGAGCGCCCACAGGCCAAGGCCGATGACCGTGCCGAGACCGGCATTGATGATGGTGACGGTGAGCAAATAGTGCGAGATCTCGCGCTCGACGTCATAGACGACACGCAGTGCCCGCTTCTTTTCCGTGAGGCTGGCGAAGGACTGGATGATCTTCTCGTAGAACATCGTGCCCGAGGCGAGCAGGAACAGCGACAGCACGAAGATGATGGTGAGGCTGGTTCCCGCCGCCAGGATGTTGCTGGCGGCCGCCGATAATATGCCGGACTGGGCCACCGCCACCTTCTGGATGCCCGGCTCCTGCGAGGTCTCGGTCATTTGCTCGATCTGATGCGAGACCTGCATGATCCTTTCCAGCGGACGCCGCAATTGCGCCAGCCGCTCGGTGAGCTGCTGGCCGATCGACGAGGTGTTGTTGAGGAGATCGATCACCGGGCCGCTGAGCAAGTAGCCAGCGCTTGCGAACACACAGATGGACAGCAGCACGAGAAGCGTCGCCGAAACCACTTCAGGGATGCCGCGCTTGCGCAGCAGCCGTACGATCGGCGTCAATGTCAGCGCCAGCAGGAACGCCAGGATGACCGGCATGAAGAAGGCGCGGCCGAAGTAGAGCGCATAGACGGTCATGAAAATGAAGATGCCGACCAGCAGCGTACGCATCAGATGCGTATCGGCACGCGCCACGGCGCGCGCTTCGGCCGCTTCGGCAACGCCCGCGCCCAGCGCCTCGGATTCGGCTTTCATCTCGGTCCCTCAGCGGTGCACCGCAATTGGTGCGATCCGTCGACCGAAAACGCTGGCGCGGCTTCAAGGTTCCGTTAGCCGGCAGGGCCCGAGAAGCCGGCCCTGCCGTTGGCTTATGCCACCGGAGCAGCCACCGCCGGCGCGGATTTCTCCGTCTCCTTGCGCACGATCGGCGCCACCCTGGTGCCGTAGAGCTCGATCGCCTTCATGATCTTGGCATGCGGCATGGTGCCGATCGCCATCTGCAGCAGGAAGCGGTCATTGTTGAAGATCTTGTGCTGGGCGACGATCTTTTCGGCCACCTGCTCCGGGCTGCCTACGAACAGGGCGCCGTTCGGACCACGTGACTGGTCGAAATGCGCCCGCGACGTCGGGCCCCAGCCACGCTCGCGGCCGATGCGGTTCATGACCTCCGCCTGCGGGCCGTAGAAATCGTCGGCCGCCTGTTCGGTGGTGTCGGCGATGAAGCCATGCACGTTGATGCTGGTGGCGAGACCGGCCGGGTCACTGCCGGCCCGCTTGGCGGCCTCGCGGTAAAGGTCGAACAGCGGCGCGAAGCGCGCCGGCTCGCCGCCGATGATGGCGAGCGCCAGCGGCAGGCCGAGCGCGCCGGCGCGGGCGGCCGACTGCGGCGTTCCACCAATCGCGATCCAGATCGGCAGCCTGTCCTGGAACGGACGGGGGTATACGCCACGATCGTTGATCGCCGCGCGCAGGTTGCCGGACCATGTGACTTTCACCTGATCGCGGATGGCAAGTAGCAGATCGAGCTTTTCGGCGAAGAGCTCGTCATAATCCTCGAGATTATAACCGAAGAGCGGAAAGGATTCGATGAACGAGCCGCGCCCGGCCATGATCTCGGCACGGCCGCCCGACAGAAGATCGAGCGTGGCGAACTGCTGGAAGACGCGCACCGGATCGTCCGAGGAGAGCACGGTGACCGCGCTGGTCAGCTTGATGCGTTTGGAGTGCTCCGCCGCGGCCGCCAGGGCCACGACTGGCGCGGAGGCTGCATAATCGGGCCGGTGATGTTCGCCCAGGCCAAAGACGTCGAGGCCGACCTGGTCGGCCAGTTCGATCTCCTCGATCAGGTTGCGCAGCCGCTCATGCGGCCCGATGGCGCCGGGACCCGGCTGCGGGCTGACGTCGGCGAAAGTGTAGAGACCGAGTTCCATGTGATGTCATCCTGGTGTTGGGTTTTGGCGTTAGAGGTAGCGAGCGATACGCCTGGCCGCCAGAGGTCTGGACAGTGAACAGTGCATGTCGGTTTGGGTGGGAAAAGGCGTCTCCCGGCTGCAACATCGCGGAATTTCATGGCTGGCATACCGTTTTGGCGCTTGAACTCTCGGCATTCGCGCGTATGTAAGCCTCGCGAATTGACTTCAGGGAAGTGGACTTGGCTATCTACAGGGAAAAAGACATTTTCGAGCGGCGCAACGCCGCGAACGAGGCAAAGAAGGCGCTTCTGGAGCGTTTCAAGTCAAAGCCGGCGGCAGATGATCCTGCGGTGCTGGCACGGCAGGCCGAACGCAAGGCAATCCTTGAGGCTCGCGCGATACGCGAGGCTGAAAAGGCCAGGCTGAAGCAGGAAAAGCTGGCACGCGAGGCAGCCGAGAAGGCTGAGCGCGAGGCAGCGGCCGAGGCGGCGCGCGTTGCCGCGGAAGAAGCAGCCCAGGCCGAAGCCAAAATTCGGGAAGCCGAAGAGACCGAGCGCATTGCCCGTCTGCTCGCCGACGAGGCAGAGCGAAAGGCCAAGCGCGACGCACGCTATGCGGCCCGCAAGGCGCGTACCGGCAGAGCGCCTCCCGGTTTCTCCGCCCGCTAGCAGCTTCGGCGCAGCCACGTTTGAATATTGGATCAGGGTCGCCTTGCAGCGGCCCTGAATGTGTTTGCGCGAAAGTAGGGCTTTGGCCTTCGAGGATGCGTATCGTTGTCCCAAAGCCGTTTGGCGCCTTTGGGCGACGTGCAGTCAAGCCGCGAACTTCAGCCCCATGATGCCGCAGACAATCAGCGCGATGCAGGCAAGCCGGATCGCCGTGGCGGGCTCGCCGAGCAGCCAGATGCCAAGCAGCGCCGTGCCGACCGTGCCGATGCCGGTCCACACCGCATAGGCGGTGCCGACGGGAAGCGCCTTCAGCGCCAGGCCGAGCAAGGTAAGGCTGACGATCATCGACGCGACCGTGAGCACGGTCGGGACAAGCCTGGTGAACCCATCAGTGTATTTGAGACCGATCGCCCAGCCGATTTCGAACAGGCCGGCGAAAAACAGAAAAATCCAAGACATCGGGAACGCTCCATCCAGCATCGGATCGGAAATACAATCCGATCCTCAGATCAACAATGGGCGGGTCGTCCCGACCTGATTTTTGGGAGAAGCACGGGGTCGTCCCCGCGCCAAGGATATAGGGTTTTCCAAAAGCCCGATCAACACCCGCCGGCGGCATTGCCGAATGCCGCCGGTGAGATCCCACCGCGCCGGCCTTGTCGAGGCCTACTTCTCCTTGATGCGCATCGCCTTGACTGGCGGCGCCTTCAGGACGGGAGCGGCTGCCGGCTTCTTGGCGTCCTTCTTCGGCTTGCGGGCTTCCTTGCCTGCCTTCATCGCACCTTTAGCCATGATTCGTTCCTCCAATTGCGGGGAGTGAAGTGAAACAAGAGAAACGCTTCGCTGCAAGGGGGCAGCGCCTGTCAGGAACTGCCGGTCGGCCGCTTTCAACCGGTTTCTAATTTACTCGTAAACCACGGCGGTCCGTGCCATTCTCATCTTCGCACTGCAGCATCGACCCGCGCATTCGCCGGGTGATCGTCAGGCAGGCCGGTCAGGACGACAATGCGGATCCATATCGGCTGCGAGATGAGTTTCGACTTCCCGCAGGAAACGCCGCTTATCGCGATGCTCAATGTCCACTATTCCCGCGCTTCCGATCTCGAGCGCCCGGATTTCTTGACATCGAACCCGCCGGTGCCGATCGAGAGCTACCGCGACAGTTTCGGCAATTGGTGCAACCGCTTCGTTGCGCCGCCCGGACGGTTCACATTCGGCACCGATGCCGTCATCGGCGCGCCCGGCACATTCGAGATGAGCGAGCTGATGGCCTGGCAGCACGAGGTGCGCGACCTGCCGGCGGAAACGCTGCTGTTCCTGTTGCCCAGCCGGTTTTGCGAGAGCGACCTTCTGGCCAGCGAGGCATGGCGGCTGTTCGGCCATACGCCGCTCGGCATACCGCGCGTGCAGGCGGTGTGCGATTTCGTCCACAACCACATCGTCTTCAACTATGGCAACGCGCGGCCGACGCGCACCGCGGCGGAAGCCTATCGCGAGCAGAGCGGCGTGTGCCGCGACTTCGCGCACCTCGCCGTGACCTTCTGCCGGGCGCTCAACATCCCGACACGCTACTGCACCGGCTACATCAGCGATATCGGCATGCCGAAACCGTGGTCGAGCATGGATTTCGCCGCCTGGATGGAAGTCTATCTCGGCGGGCGCTGGCACGTCTTCGACCCGCGCAACAATGCACCGCGCATCGGTCGTATCCTGATCGCCTCCGGACGCGACGCGGCGGATGTGCCGCTGACCCATATTTTCGGACCGGGAACACTGGCCGGCTTCAAGGTGTGGACCGACGAAATCGTCGAATAGTCACCGTTCCGCGCCAATCCCAGGCAAATCGCGTCTGAACGACCCGGCCGTTGGCGCGTTGTGGTGGAGCTTCGGCCATCCGGCCGTTAGACTGGGCGCGTTAAACGGGAACCAAACTGCATGGCCGGCCATGGCGGCTCCAAAACGGTCATCTATGCCGCGCTCGCCGGCAATCTGGCGATCGCGCTGACCAAATTCGCCGCCGCCTTCTTCACCGGCAGTTCGGCGATGCTGTCGGAAGGCGTCCACTCGCTGGTCGATACCGGAAATGGCGGGCTGCTGCTCTACGGCATGCACCGGGCCGCGCGCCCGGCCGACCGCACACATCCGCTCGGCCACGCCCGCGAGCTCTATTTCTGGAGCTTCATCGTCGCGCTTCTGGTTTTCGCGCTGGGCGCCGGCGTGTCGTTCTACGAGGGCATTGTCCACATCATGGCCCCGGAGCCTGTCGCCAATGTCAAGGTGAACTATGTCGTTCTGGGCCTCTCCTTCCTGTTCGAAGGCAGCTCATGGCTGGTGGCGCTGAAGGAATTTCGCCGGGAGAAGGGCAAGCAAGGCTGGCTGCAAGCCGTGCAATCGAGCAAGGACCCGAGCGTCTATACGGTGCTGTTCGAGGACAGCGCGGCGCTTCTTGGCTTGATCGTGGCCTTTGCCGGCATATTGGCGGCGGAGTTGCTGGAGATGCCGGAGCTCGACGGCGCCGCCTCGATCGGCATCGCGCTCATCCTCGGCGCGACGGCGATTTTCCTCGCCCGCGAAAGCAAGGGCCTGCTCATCGGCGAACCGGCATCCCTCGAGGTGCAAGGGAAAGTGCTGGCAATCGCCCAGCAGGATCCGGCGGTGCAGCGGGCGAACGGCGTCCTGACCGTCCACATGGGACCGCAAGAGATCGTCGCGGGGTTGAGCATCGAATTCGAGGATCATCTTACCGCGCCGGAAATCGAGGCCTGTGTCCAGCGCATCGAGACGCGGCTGAAGGAGGAGATGCCGGAGATCACGCGGCTGTTCGTCAAGCCGCAGACCACGGGCACCTGGGATCAGCGACGCAAACAGATCGAGGCCGCGTCGAACTAGTCGTGGACCAGCACTGCACCGTTGGCCGCACCGCCTGGCGCCGCTAAGATCAGCCGATCGATTTCGGAGGAGCAACAATGAAGATCGACGGCGCGTGCCATTGCGGTGCCATCACCTATGAAGCGGAGGTCGACGCGGAAAAGACCTCCATCTGTCACTGCACGGACTGCCAGCAACTGACCGGTACGGCCTTTCGCGTCACCGTTCCCGCGCCCGAGGATCATTACCGGATCCCCAGGGGCACGCCAAAAATCTATATCAAGACCGGATCGAGCGGCGCCAAGCGCGCCCAGGCATTTTGCGGCGATTGCGGCTCGCATCTTTATGCGACGTCTGTCGGCTACGGCCCGAAGATCTATGGGATCCGAGCGGGGACCGCGCGGCAACGCGAGGATCTGATCCCGACACAACAGAAGTGGCATCGATCGGCTCTGCACTGGCTTCCGGAATTCGAAGGAATAAGCATCGTGGAAGAGCAGTAGCACCTGCCTCCGCGCCGAAAGCCGCCCAGGACAACAATTATGTGCTAGCCTGGCTCGACATCAAACAGGCGGGTGATAGCCATGTTGGAAACGGACAAGTTGTTTGCCGGCTCGATCCCGGAAAACTACGACCGCTATATGGTGCCGTTGATTTTCGAGCCGTTCGCCGCGGATCTTGCACAACGAGCGGCATCCTTTTCGCCGAGCGCCGTTTTGGAAGTCGCCGCGGGCACCGGGGTTGTCACCCGCGCATTGGCGCCAAGACTGTCTCCTGACGCAAGCTATGTCGTTACCGACCTCAACCAGCCGATGCTCGACTATGCCGCTTCGCGACAAGCTCCCGACAGCCGCATCCAATGGCGCCAGGCCGATGCCATGGCGCTGCCGTTTGAAGATGCGACCTTCGATCTCGTTTGCTGCCAGTTCGGCGCGATGTTCTTTCCCAGCCGCCCCTCCGCCTACCGCGAGGCAAGGCGGGTGCTGAAGCCGGGCGGACACTTTCTGTTCAACGTATGGGATCGCATCGAAGAGAATGTGTTTGCCGATGATGTGACGAATGCCCTGGCCAGGATCTTTCCCAGCGATCCACCACGCTTTCTGGCCCGCACGCCGCACGGCTACCACGATACGGCATTGATCCGCGGAGACCTTGAGGAGGCGGGTTTCTCCGGTGTGGCGATCGAGACGAGGGCCGAACAGAGCCGCGCGCCCTCGCCGCGCATTCCGGCGCTTGCGTATTGCCAGGGAACGGTGCTTCGCACCGAAATCGAGGCCAGGGATCCGGGAAAACTCGACGCCGCAACGGACCATGCCGCGTCAGCGATCGCGGCCAGGCATGGCAGCGGTGCGGTTGCCGCCAAGATTCAGGCCCACGTCATCGTCGCCGTGGCCTAACGCAATTCCAGGAAAGGTGTGGGCGGTCTTCCTGGGAAAAGCGCGTAGCGCTTTCCCCGGGGAATTGCGTCAAGATCAAACAATCCGCTCAGTCGTCGCCTTCGACGACCCGCAGCCTGAGCTGCCCGGTCTTAGAATCGGCAACGCGCGGGCCGGGGTCGAGTTTCGCGGCCGGTGCCCGGGACGGCGTCTCCGGGCCTGCATCGCCTTCGGCCTGCGCACCGAACTCCAGCGCCTCGATCTTCTGGCCGCGCTTGGTCACTTTCGATGTCGAGACGAGGATGTCCTCGATATCCTTGGCCGACTGGCCGAAATGGCCCTGCAGCTTGCGCACGCGCTCGTCGACGCGCGCGACATCTTCCATCAGCCGGATCACTTCGCCCTGGATCAGATGCGCCTGTTCGCGCATGCGGGCGTCCTTGAGGATCGCCTGGATGACCTGGATCGACAGCATCAGCAGCGACGGCGAGACGATGACAACGCGGGCGCGGTGCGCCTTGTGGACGATCGCCTCGAAATTCTCGTGAATCTCGGCGAACACCGATTCCGACGGCACGAACATGAAGGCGGTGTCCTGCGTTTCGCCCTGGATAAGATACTTCTCCGAAATATCGCGGACATGGATCTCGATGTCGCGGCGGAAGGCCTGGGACGCGACCTTCTGCAGGTCGGCGCCATCGGCGGCGCGGATGGCATTCCAGGCTTCCAGGGGAAACTTGGCATCGATGGCCAGCGAGGGCGCGCCGTTCGGCATCTTGACCAGGCAATCGGGCCGGCTGCCGTTCGACAGCGTCGCCTGGAATTCATACGCGCCCATCGGCAGGCCGTCGGCGACGATCGCCTCCATGCGCGACTGGCCGAAGGCGCCACGCGTCTGCTTGTTGGAAAGGATGGCCTGGAGCTGCACGACCTGGCCGGCAAGCGACTGGATGTTGCCTTGCGCGGTATCGATGACCGCCAGCCGTTCCTGCAGTTTGGCCAGGCTCTCATGCGTGGATTTGGTCTGCTCGGTCATGGTCTGGCCGATGCGGCCGGTCATGGCGTCGAGGCGCTGGCCGATCGACTGCGTCAACTCCGCCTGACGCGCGCCGAACACTTCGGCGATGGCGCCCATGCGGCCCTGCATCTCAGCCTGGCTTTGCAATATGCCGGCCATCCGCGCCTCGGCGTCGCGGGCATGGTCGGCGGCTTCCGCGGCCGCGACGGCACGCGCCTTGGCCGACCGCCACAGCGCGACGACCAGAGCCACGAACAGGCCGAAAAACAACAAGGCGCCGAAGGCCAGAGCGTGGCCGAGCGTGATTGTCGAGGCGCCGAGCCGGGCGACGGGCTGCGAAAGGATGGTGCTCAGATCATTCATGTGGACAGCATAGCCGATTCGTGGGGCTGGCACAGATCAAAACGTGAACGAGACTCAGGTCCAACGGTTGACGCTTTTCGCTGGACGTCTTACGTGGGACGCCATGCCGATCAAGCCGCTCATCATCCTTCCCGATCCCATCCTGCGCCAGGTTTCGAAGCCCGTGGAGCGCGTGGACGCGCCCTTGCGCAAACTGGCCGACGACATGCTGGCGACAATGTATGACGCGCCCGGCATCGGGCTGGCGGCAATCCAGATCGGCGAGCCGTTGCGCATGCTGGTAATCGACCTTGCCAAGGAAGACGAAACGCCGGCACCGCATGTCTTCATCAATCCGGAGATCCTCGAAAGCGCCGATCAGCGCTCCGTCTACGAGGAAGGCTGCCTGTCCATCCCCGACTATTACGCCGAGGTCGAACGCCCGGCTTCCGTTCGGGTGAAATATCTCGACCGCGACGGCAAACTGCAGGAGATGGAGGCCGAGGGTCTGATGGCGACCTGCCTGCAGCACGAGATCGACCATCTCAACGGGGTGCTGTTCATCGACCACATCTCGAAGCTGAAGCGCGACATGGTGGTGAAGAAATTCAAGAAGCTCGCCAAGGACAAGGCGCCGGGCAAGCTGGTGGGATAGGGGAATGCCCCTTCGCGTCATCTTCATGGGCACGCCGGAATTTTCGGTGCCGACGCTGCGCGCGATTGCCGAGGCCGGACATGAGATTTCCGCCGTCTACACGCAGCCGCCTCGCGCCGCCGGCCGGCGCGGGTTGGGGTTGACGCCGTCGCCGGTGCAGCGCGAAGCGGAGCGGCTGGGCATCGCGGTACGCACGCCGACCTCTCTCAAGGCCGAGGCCGAACAGACCGCTTTCCGTGACTTGCAGGCGGATATCGCCGCGGTCGTCGCCTATGGATTGCTGCTGCCCAAGGCTGTTCTCGACGCGCCCCGGCTTGGCTGCATCAACGGCCACGCATCGATCTTGCCGCGCTGGCGCGGTGCCGCTCCCATCCAGCGCGCCATCATGGCGGGAGACCTGGAAAGCGGCATGATGGTGATGCGCATGGAAGAGGGGCTCGACACCGGCCCGGTGGGATTGCTTGAAAAATGCGCTATCGAACCCGATATGACAGCCGGCGATCTGCATGATCGGTTGATGAGTGTCGGTGCCTCCCTGATGGTGGAAGCGCTGGCGCGGCTGGAAGAGAACACCCTGACATTTACCGCGCAAGCGGCGGACGGGGTGACTTACGCCAGAAAAATCGATAAATTCGAGACGCGCGTGGATTGGACACGGCCTGCCGTCGAGGTCCATAACCGTCTTCGTGGCCTGTCGCCCTTTCCCGGCGCCTGGTCTGAAATTGACATTGGCGGCCGCATGGAACGGCTGAAACTGCTTCGCTCGACGCTGTCCGAAGGCCGGTCGCTTTCGGAAGATCTGGGCGAGTCGGGAGGAATTCTCGATGACCGGCTGACGGTCGCCTGCGGAACAGGCGCGATCAGACTGGTCGAAGTTCAACGTGCGGGCGGAAAGCCCGCCGCCGCGTCGGAATTCCTGCGCGGAGCCAAGATCGTAAAAGGAATGAAGTTCTCATGAGCATGATGTCGATACGCGCGGCGACGCCGCGGGATCGCGAGGCCATCCGCCTCGTCGAGGAACACGCTTTCGGCCAGCAGGCGGAGGCCGGCTTGGTCGACGCGCTGGTGACCGGCGGCGACGCCGTGGTCGAGCTGGTGGCCGAAGAAGAAGGCCAGGTGGTCGGCCATATCCTGTTTTCAAGGCTCTTCGTCCAGAATGGCGGCAAGAGCCTCGCGGCCGTGGCCCTGGCGCCGCTGGCGGTGGAGCCTTCGTTCCATGGCAGCGGCATTGGTGGCGCGCTGATCCGAGAGGCGCATATCCGCCTGAGGGATGCCGGCGAGACGCTGGCCGTGGTGCTGGGCGACCCGGCCTATTATGGCCGTTTCGGCTATAGCCATGCGCGGGCCGAAAAATTCGAGAGCGAATACCAGGGCGAGGCGCTGCAAGCGCTGGCCTGGGGCGACGCTCCGGAAGCCGGCAGGCTGGTCTACGCTTCCGCCTTCACCGCTCTCGCCGCTTAGGCAAGAGCGTATAGCTGCCCGGCATGCCGCGTTTTCGCCTCGACATCGAATATGACGGCAGCCTTTTCGCCGGCTGGCAGCACCAGGCCGACCAGCCTTCGGTGCAGCAGGCGATCGAGCAGGCGATCGAGAAATTCAGCGGCGAGGCGGTGCGGCTGCGTGCCGCCGGCCGCACCGATGCCGGCGTGCATGCAACGGCCCAGGTGGCGCATGTCGACCTCGCCAAGGCATGGCCTGGTGACAAGGTGCGCGACGCGGTCAACGCTCATCTTCAGGCCGCCGGCGCGCATGTTGTGATCCTGAAGGCGACGGTCGTTCCCGACGATTTCGACGCCCGCTTCTCGGCCACCGGCCGTCACTATCTCTACCGCATCCTCAACCGACGTGCGCCCTCGGCGCTGGAAAAGGGCAAGGTGTGGTGGGTGCCGAAGCGGCTCGACGCCGTCGCCATGCACGAGGCGGCGAAAGTCCTGCTCGGCCGGCACGACTTCACCACCTTCCGCTCGACGCAATGCCAGGCCAACAGCCCGGTCCGGACGCTGGAGCGGCTCGATGTCAGCCGGACAGGCGACATGATCGAGGTCAGGGCCTCGGCACGTTCCTTCCTGCACAACCAGGTGCGCTCCATGGTCGGCTCGCTGAAACGCGTCGGCGACGGCGGCTGGACCGAGGCCGACCTCAAGGCGGCGCTGGAGGCGCACGACCGCGCCGCCTGTGGCCAGGTGGCGCCGCCCGACGGGCTTTTTCTCATTGGCGTCGATTATCCCGGATGAGCCAGCAGGCTCTATCCCTGAATAGAGGCCGGAGGCTCTATTCGGAATGGGTCCGGCAGGTCCTGTTCCGAGCCCGGCAGGCTCTACCCGGGAAAGAGCCCGGAAAGGCTCTGAGCCCCGATATCGTCCGGCACGGTGATGCCAAGCAGCATCTGCAGCGCGAACAACACCATTAGCGAAGCGATGAACATGCCGACGAAAACGGCGGTTCCAACCGCTGCGCCCTTGCCGATCGTCGCAGTGGTCATGCGCCAGGTCAGCACCATCGACAGGGCAAACAACAACAGCGACACAAGGCTCGAGACCTGGCTCGCCGAGGAGAGGAAAAGCCTGACGAGCGCCGAGGGCAGCATCAGCCAGGCGGTGATGGCCGAGGCCCAGTTGCTGGCAACGACGTAGTGGACGAAGCGGCCGCCAATGCCGGCGCGCGGCGCGACCAGGGCGAGCGCGATCAGCGGCAGCACCCAGGAGCCTATGTCGACCGTGGCCAGGCGCAACAGCATGCTGAAGCGCCCCACGAAAGCATCGGGATCACCGATCTCGTTGGCGATGCCGACCCAGCCGACGATCAGCGGCGGCGCGGCAACGATGATGGCGAAGAAAGAATTCCAGAAACCGTCGGCCGACAGGTCGAGCAGGCGCAGGCCATCGACCTTGCCGAGCATCAGCCGCCAGGCACCGAGCAACGAGGCTTGGGTTTCGTCCGCCGAAAGCATGCTGCTCAGCCTTGTCCGAACCAGTCTTCGATGAAGCGCTGGTAGATCCGCGTCAATGTCTCGAGGTCGGCAAGGGCAACGCGCTCGTCGACCATGTGCATGGTCTTGCCGACCAGGCCGAACTCGACCACCGGGCAATAATCCTTGATGAAGCGTGCATCCGATGTGCCGCCGGAGGTCGACAGCGTCGGTTCCTTGCCAACCGCCGCCTTGATGGAGCCGGCAAGCGTGTCGACCAGCTTGTCGTCACGGGTCAGGAAGACATGGCTCGGCCGATCGCGCCAGACAAGGTCGTAGTCGACCGGCGTCTTCTTGCCCGGCCGGTACTTCTTGCGCTTGGCCGCCTGGTCGAGCCGGTTGTGGATTTCGGCCTGGATGGTCTCGGCCGTCCAGGTGTCGTTGAAGCGGATGTTGAAGGTCGCGGTGGCCTTGGCCGGAATCACGTTGGTGGCCGGGTTGCCGACATCGATGGAGGTGACCTCCAGATTGGTCGGCTGGAAATCCCTGGTGCCCTTGTCGAAGACGGGATGCAGCAAGGCGTCGACCAGACTGATCAGCCCGCGCACCGGATTATCGGCAAGCTGCGGATAAGCGGCATGGCCCTGGCGGCCATTGACCGATATCGAACCCGACATCGAGCCGCGACGGCCGATCTTGATCATGTCGCCCAGTGCATCCGGATTGGTCGGCTCGCCGACGATCGAGGCATCCCATTTCTCGCCCCTGGAAGCGGCCCATTCGAGGAGCTTGACCGTGCCGTTGACGGCCGGGCCTTCCTCGTCGCCGGTGATCAGCAGCGACACCGAGCCCTTTGGGCCGCCATTCGCCTCAACATGGCGTGCCACGGCGGCGACGAAACAGGCGATACCGCCCTTCATGTCGACCGCGCCACGGCCATACATCTCGCCATTGGCGATCTCGGCGGCAAAAGGCGGGTGCGTCCAGGCGGCCTCGTCGCCGACCGGCACGACATCGGTATGGCCGGCGAACATCAGATGCGGGCCGTTGCCGGACCGCCTTGCATAGAGGTTCTCGATGTCGGGCGTGCCGTCCTCGGAGAACACCGGCCGATCGACCAGGAAGCCTAGCGGTTTCAACATTGTTTCCAGCGCGCTCAGCGCGCCGCCTTCGGCTGGCGTCACCGAGGCGCAACGGATAAGGGCGGCGAGGTTGGCGGCGGGATCGGTCGGCAGCGTCATGGCAAAAGCGATAGTCGAAAGCTGAGGGCCTGTCACGGCCAGACATGGAGGCCAGTCCAATGGCGGACGATGCCGCCGACATTATGGTTTTCATGTCGTATAGTCGGGCCGGTGCGGAGCGGCAGCATGGCAAACGGGCAAAAAAGGATCGTCATCGCCGGCGCCGGCAGCATCGGCTGCTATGTCGGCGGCTGCCTGGCGCTCGCCGGCAGGCAGGTGATTCTGCTGGCACGGCCGCGTATCGAGGCAGCCGTACAGCAGGGCGGACTGCGCATCAGCGACCTCGAGGGCCGCGATCGCCTGGTCAAGAGCGACGTGCTTGGGATCACCGTGGATCCGGCCGCTGCCTTGCCCGGGGCGGACGTGATCCTGGTCACCGTCAAGAGCCGCGCGACACACGAGATGGCAGCGCTCATCAATACCCATGCCCGCCTCGACGCCGTGGTGGTGAGCCTGCAGAACGGCGTCGGCAATGCCGACAAGCTGCGCGCCGGGCTCGGCCAACGAACCGTGCTGGCCGGCATGGTGCCGTTCAACGTGGTGCAGTCACCCGACGGCGAGCTGCCGCTGCGCGTCCACCGCGCCAGCGAGGGCAAGGTGATGATCGAGGATGGCGGCCGCGCCGGCCTTCTCGATGTCGCCGGTCTTCTTAGTGTCGGGGGGCTGGCGGTCGAGACGCATGGCGACATGAAGGCCGTGCTGTGGGGCAAGCTGTTGATGAACCTGAACAACGCCCTGGTGGCGCTGTCGGGCCTGCCGCTTGCGAACGAACTCGCCGACCGGCGCTGGCGGCTGATCCTGGCCGGGCAGATCGACGAAGCGCTGCGCGCGATGAAGGCCTGCGGCATCGCGCCGGCGCGGATCGCCGGCCCGCGGCCGGCGCTGCTGCCAACAGTGCTTCGGTTGCCGGACTGGCTGTTCAAACGGCTGGCGCGGCGCATGCTGGCGATCGATCCCGAGGCGCGCTCTTCGATGTGGGACGATCTGCAGCGCGGCCGGCCGACGGAGATCGACGAGCTGCAAGGGGCGGTGCTCAGTCTCGCTGAAAGAACGGGCACGCCGGCGCCGATCTTGAAAAGCGTTACCGCTTTGGTGCGCGCGGCGGAAGCGGCGCGGCTTGGCTCGCCGGGCCTGGCGCCGGAACAGGTTGTGCCGCCGGGTGGCTCTCGATCAGGGTGATCTTCTGCCAGATCTTGCGCGACAGGTTGGAGCTCAGATTCTCGATGTCGTTGACGCCATCGATAACCACGTCGTCATTGACCGACTGGGCGAACAGAGCGGCGATCTTGCCGGTGATCGACAGCATTTCGGAGCAATAGTCGAGATAGCGCGCCAGGTCGGCGGCATTGGTGATGCGGGCCGGCGACTGCGCCGTCGGCTTGAAACTGGCCGAAAGCGCCGCCGGATCCTTGGTCAGCTGGTGCATGTCGATGACATGGATCAGCGAGCGCAGGCCGTGGAGCTGGCGAAAGACCCTCTTGCGCTTGATGCGCTCTTCTGTGCGGATCAAGGCCAGAAAGCCAAGCACGGCGAGGATGACGGTGTTGATCGAAGCCTCGATGCCTTGCACCGACTGCACGGCATCGTCGGTTCCGGAAATGCGGTCGAGCGGCAGGATGGTGCCGACGAACAGGAAGATCAGCACACCGCTGATGAAGGCAGCGACGATGAGACCGCGCAGCCACCAGATCGGCTCCTCGAGCCCTTTCGCCGCCTTGGCCAGATCGCGCGACAGCGATACCAGCTCGGCGGCCACGCCACGCAGTCCGGCCTTGGGAAAACGTTCCGCGACGCGCCCCTCGAGCCGCTCGGCGGTCTCGATGATCAGTTTCGGATCAAGCGTACGGTAGCGCATGTCCGATCGGTCCTCAGAGCGTGATGCCGAAAAGTGTGAACCGGCTTTCGGACGACATCATGCTCTATCTCTTTGATTTAGAGCCGGATTCAGATCTCAGGTCGATTAGACCTGAGATCATCCGGCTCTAGGGTTGCGCCGGCTCGTTGGTACGGCGGCCATAGCGGTTGGGCCCAGGCTGCCCTGGAAACAGGCACAGCACAAGAAAGGCGACAATCGAGACGACCGGCACGAACAGGATCAGCGCGGCAATGCCCGGCTTGTCGAGGTCGTGCAGCCGCTTCACCGCCAGCGCGATGTTCGACCATAGCGAGGCAATGAAGGCGATGAAAAAGATGAACGACCACATGTTGCTCTCGGCCGAGCCTTCCGGCACCAGCGTGAAGCGATAGAGCGGGAACGCCTGGATGATGGCGACCAGCAAGCCACCAAGAAAATAGGCCGCGCGACTGACGCGGCCCGATGTCTTGAAGAAAAGCCAGGTGAGATTTGAACTGTCAGGCAAGCGGGTCCGATCCGTATTGATTGGCACCCTTGGCGCCTTCGAGAATGCCGCATTCCACCAGAAACCAGATCGCGCCGATGAAAGGCACCAGAATGATCAGGCTCCACCAGCCGGACTTGCCTCGGTCATGCCAGCGCTTGGCATAGACGGCGAAGACCGAATAGAGCATGGCCAACGCGTAGAGCAAATAGATAAAGCCGTACGGCATGTGGTTGAATGTCGTACCCAGTATGTTGTCGAGAATTGTGGCGATCACCGCGCCGACGAAAATCACGCCCACGCAAGCCCAGAACTTTGCGCGGTTGATGCGACCCTCATAGCTGGTCAGCAGATACTTCCAGTCCATGTCACCCCTCCATGTTGAACCAGCGCGACCGATTGTCGCGCCGGCGGAAGGTGCGCCCGCCCGGCGGAAAGATCAATCGCGCAGCAATTCGTTGATCGAAGTCTTGGAGCGGGTCTTGGCGTCGACGCGCTTGACGATGACGGCACAGTAGAGGCTGGGGCCGGGTTCGTTGTTTGGAAGAGGCTTGCCGGGCAACGAGCCGGCGACGACGACGGAGTTTGGCGGCACCTCGCCGTAGAAGATCTCGCCGGTGGCTCGGTCGACGATCTTGGTCGACTGGCCGATGAAGACGCCCATGCCGAGCACCGAACCCTCGCGCACGATGCAGCCCTCGACGACTTCCGAACGCGCGCCGATGAAGCAATTGTCCTCGATGATGGTGGGACCGGCCTGCATCGGCTCCAGCACGCCGCCAATGCCGACGCCGCCCGACAGGTGAACGTTCTTGCCGATCTGGGCGCAGGAGCCGACCGAGGCCCAGGTGTCGACCATGGTGCCGCTATCGACATAGGCGCCGACATTGACGAAGGACGGCATCAGCACGGCGCCTGGCGCGACATAGGCAGAGCGGCGCACGATCGACGACGGCACAGCGCGGAATCCCGCCTTCTCGAAATCGACGGCACTCCAGCCGTCGAACTTGGAGGGCACCTTGTCCCACCAGACGGCCTGGCCCGGGCCACCCTTGATGACCTCCATCGGGTTGAGGCGGAAAGAGAGCAGCACGGCCTTCTTCAGCCACTGGTTGACGTGCCACTTGCCGTCGGCCTGCCGCTCGGCGACGCGGGCGCTACCGCGATCGAGCAGGTCCAGCGCCGACTGGATGGCGTCGCGCGTCTCGCCGCGTGTCGCGGTCGAAATGGAGTCGCGCTCCTCGAAGGCCTTCTCGATGGTCTTTTCGAGGCTCGCCAGATCGGGCTTCGACATGAATTTGCTCCATTACCAAGCTGTTAAGGGGCTGCGCCTTAACCTGTTTTGAGAGTCGCGCGGACCCCCAGGCATGCTTTGCATGCTTGGGTCTTTGCATGTAGCAGGTTCTTGTCGCAAAACCGCCGGACACTTTTGCGGAACCTGCTTATGTTAAGGCTCAATGGGGGTCAATCGTGGCTGCGTCACGGGACGACGCAAGTAAAGGAATTGGACGGGTGGATTCGATGACTCCCATGGAAAAGGCGGGATGGACGCCGCTGCCGCATTCGGACGAGGATCTGGAGCGGTCGAAAAGCGTGCCGGACACGCCGCAGACGCGGGCCGAGACGTACCGGCTTGCCTGGAACGACCCTGACTTCATGACGCGGCGCGAATTGCGGGCGGTCAGGCTGCAGCTCGAACTTTTGAAACCGGAAATGATCCTGGCCGAGCGTGGCATACGTTCGACGGTGATCCTGTTCGGCGGCGCGCGCCTGCCGGAACCGGGCGGCGAAGCCTGGGCGGCCAAGAACGAGACGCAGAAGAAGAACCTCGAGGAAAACAGCAAATACTACGAGGAGGCGCGCAAATTCGCCCGTCTGTGCTCACAGCAGTCGGCGGCGTCATACTACCGCGAATATGTGGTGGTGACCGGCGGCGGCCCTGGTGTGATGGAGGCCGGCAATCGCGGCGCCGATGACGTTGGGGCGCCGTCGATCGGGCTCAACATCGTGCTGCCGCACGAGCAGGCGCCGAACCCCTATGTGACGCCGGAGCTCTGTTTCAACTTCCACTATTTCGCCATCCGCAAGATGCATTTCGTCATGCGCGCCAAGGCGGTGGCGGTGTTTCCTGGCGGCTTCGGCACGATGGACGAGTTCTTCGAAACGTTGACCTTGATCCAGACCGGACGCATGGAGCGCGTGCCGGTGATCCTGTTCGGCAAATCCTTCTGGAAAAGGGCCATCGACCTCGACTTCCTCGCCGAGCAAGGCACGATCAGCCCCGGCGACCAGGACATCATCGATTTCGTCGACACAGCCGACGAGGCTTGGGGCATTATCAGCCGGTTCTACAAGTTAGGGGAGTAGGGCTGGGAGCTGGAGAATTGAGGAATTGAGGAAAAAGGGGCCAGATCGTTCTTCAATTCCTCAGTTCTCCAATTCCTCAATTCCCCTCCACCTACTCCCTCTCCACAATCGCAGTCAGAAACCCCGCCAGATCGTCGGTGACGAAATCGACATCGTCATCCTGCGCGGGGTCGCGTTCCCAGATCTCGGAAAAGGTCGGCTCGAAATTGCGCGGCACCACCAGCACGGTGGTCATGCCCAGCGCCTTCGGCACCTCCAGGTTGCGGGCGAGATCCTCGAACATCACGGCATTGTGGCCGGTGACCGCGTGCAGTTCGGCGAACTTCTCATAGGTCTGGCGAGCGGGCTTGGGATTGAGGCCGGCGGCGACGATATCGAAGATGTCGTCGAAATGATCGAGGATGCCGAGCTGGCGCGCGGTGCGCTCTGCGTGCTTGCGGTCGCCATTGGTGAAGATGAACTTGCGGCCGGGAAGCTGGCGGATGGCGGTGCCGAGAACCGGGTCGGGCACCAGCCATGAATAGTCGATATCATGGACCTTCTCGAGGAAATCGTCGGGATCGATGCCGTGGCGCGTCATCAGTCCGTTCAGCGTCGTGCCGTATTCGAGATAAAGCTCCTTCTGCAGCTTGCGCGCCTCGTCGCGCGGCAACGCCAGCAGCTCCCCGACATAGGCCGTCATCTTGACGTCGATCTGCGAGAACAGATTCGAATGATGCGGATAGAGCGTGTTGTCGAGGTCGAACACCCAGTCGGTGACATGTGCGAAGCGGGCGGGATCAGGCAGCGTGGTCATGCGCTCCTTATGGCATGAAACGGGGATTCTGAAAGGGACTTTATCCACAACTTCCACGCGCTTTTAGTGGTGGAAATGGCCTCACGATTCAAATTTTAAGCAACCGGGAAAGGTGGCCTTCAGGGCTTGCTGGCACAGAGACAGTCCTGTGGGAGCCCGCGATGAACAGCATCATTCTGAAATCCGCCGCTATCGCTTTTGCCTCCGTCGCCGCCTCTCTTCTGCTCACGCTGATCATCGTTCCGGCCATGGGATTTCCGATCAACCGGACGATCTGGCTGACCTCGACCCTCTGCCCGCTGGTCCTTGCATGGGTGGCCTGCATCAGCACCTTCTGGCAGAGCGACAGGCTGAAAAACGCGCACCGCGAACTGGCCCGGGCGCACGCCCAGCTTGCCGCGGCACACCGCCGCTTGTCGGAAAAGGCGAGCCGCGACGACATGACCGGCATGCTCAACCGGGAGAGTTTCTTCGCCGCGCTGGACGGCTCCCGGCGCAAGTCCGACCGCGGGGCGCTGCTGATCATCGACGCCGATCATTTCAAGAAGATCAATGACAGTTTCGGCCATCTGACCGGCGACGACGCCTTGCTGTTGATCGCCGGCGCCATCGAGCGCGGCGTGCGTAGCGGCGACGTGCTCGGGCGCATTGGCGGCGAGGAGTTCGGGGCGTTTCTGGTCGGAGCCACGGAAAAAGAAGCCAAGCGCGTTGCCGAGCGCATTCGCCGCGAGGTCGAGCTGATCCGCTTCCGGCCCGTCGACGAACGGACCATTCCGCTGACCGTCAGCATCGGCGGCACCGTCTGCGGAGAAGATGCAAACGTCTCGGAGCTGATGCGTGCCGCCGACCAGCGCCTCTATCAGGCCAAGCATGCCGGCCGCAATCTGTCGATCCTCGATACGGACATTTCCGCGGCCGCCTGAGCGGCCGGCCCGGCACACCCGCCTGTTAAGGAATTTCTAACCCTGTGTGCATTCGGTTGTACCGCTTGCCCGCCTTTTCGCTGCCTTGAGGCCTGACTTGGCACGATACTGGCGTCTGTGACGATGCGTGTGCCGTTCGGGGAATGGCATGCGCGTCGAAGCCCCTATGCGAGAGACCTGTCATGAGTTTCTTCAAAAAAATGTCACGCCGCACACTCGTGCGGGCGATAATCGCACTGCCTGCCCTGTCCTTGTTCCGCAAGCTGCCCGAGGCCGGCGCCACCCATGCCAGTCGATCCCAGGCCGACCCGAACGAAATTGTCGAGGTCAATGGCTGGATCCTCAGGCGGAGCGACCTGGCATGATCTTCGACAGCTACGAGGCGTACCGCGCAGCCACCTTCAAGCCCAGGGTCTGCATTCTCGGTTCCGGTCCGGCCGGCACCACCATCGCCCGCAAGCTGAGCGCTGCCGGCATCCAGGTCGTCGTGCTGGAGGCCGGTTCGCGCGAGTTCAGCGACGAGTCGCAGGATTTCTACCGCGGCACCACGGTCGGCGACTTCTATTTCGATCTCGACATCACCCGGCTGCGGTATATGGGCGGCAGCTCCAACCACTGGGCCGGCTGGTGCCGCGTGCTCGACAAGCAGGATTTCGAGCCGAAGGCCTGGGCACCCGACACCGGCTGGCCAATCCGCCGCGCCGACATCGAGCCCTACTTACCCGAGGTGCACGATATCCTCGAGCTTCCCGATTTCCGGCCTGACGTGCCTATCTCGGACGACATACGCTGGGTACAGCTGATCAAGAGCCCGGCTGTGCGCTTCGGCGAGAAATTCGCCGACGAGCTCGACAGGAGCCGCAACATCGCCGTCGTGCTCAACACCTATGCCACCGAACTTGCCGGCGACGGCAAACGGGTGACCGGCGCCAAACTGTGGTCGAACGGCCAGGATGCCGGCACCTTCAGCGCCGACTATTTCATCGTCTGTACCGGCGGGCTGGAGAATTCGCGCCTGCTTCTGTGGTCGAACCAGCGCTCCAACGGCGGCGTGGTCCCAAACGCCACGGCGCTCGGCCGCTACTGGATGGAACATCCGACCTTCGAGGGCGGCAATGCCATCCTGGCCGACTACAGCGAGTTCGAGGTCGATGCCGTCAACGAAGCCTTCTTCTCGCCGACGCTCGCCGCGATGGAGCGCCTGCGGATCATGAATTTCGGCATCAGGCTGATCGAGACGCCCTATGCCGGCGTCAAGCATGTGATTGCCGACCTCGCCTGCACGGCACCCGACATGGCCGAATGGGTCGCCTATCAGCTCAGCCAGAACCTGCGCTGCGCGGCCCAGCTCTACGTAGCCTGGGAACAGGCGCCGCTGGCCTCCAACCAGATCGAGCTGTCGAAGACCGATGTCGACCATGCCGGCGTGCCGCGCATCGAGTTGCACTGGAAGAAATCGGAGCTGGAACGCCGCACGCTTGTCGAAGGCCTGAAACTGTTCGGCACGACGCTCATCGAGAAGGATCTCGGCCGCGTTCGCCTGATGGACTGGATTGCCAACGCCGAGGACTACCCGACCGACGAGGAGACCGCTGGCCACCATCACATGGGCGGCACGCGCATGGGCACCGACGTTACCAGGAGCGTGGTGGACGCCAACTGCAAGGTGCACGGCATGGACAATCTCTATGTCGGCGGCTCCTCGGTGTTCTGCACCTCGGGTCAAGCCAACCCGACGACGACGATCACCGCGCTGGCCTGCCGGCTGGGGGACCATCTGAGCAAGGTGGTCGCGGTCTGACGGTGCACCGCGAGCCCATTCGCTCCGCTGCAAACCGATATGTCGCCGGAGCCGACAACGGCCCCGGCGGAAGCCCGGCAGGGCCGTCAAAAGCCGTAGATCGCGAGGCGCACCAGCACGGCCGCGGCGGCCAGCGCGACGAGCAGGATGCCGAGGCCGATGGGAGAGCCCCAGCCATACCATTCCATCGCCAGCTTGGCGTATTTGAATTCCTCCTCGTGCGAGAGGGGCGCACGCTGTTGAATCAGGCTCATTTTTCACTCCTTGTCGGCGACCGGCACTTGCCTTGTCGGGGCCCGGGCCGCATATTGTTGCGATAGTCTAAATGTTAGACGGATTGATAGTTAGATGATCGAAATAAATTCGTCAAGCGTGCATCGCGACGAGATGACGGCCGCGATCGGCCTTGCCGTGATGCAATGGCAGGACGCCACGCAGGCCTATGACGAAGCGGTCGGCACGAAGCTTGGATTGAACATGGCCGAACGCCATTGCATCGGGCTGCTCTATAGCGGCCCGCAATCGGCCGGCGCGATCGCGACCGCGACCGGGCTGACGCCGGCAGCGGTAACGGCGCTGATCGACCGGCTGGAAGCGCGCGGCCTGCTGACACGCACGCGCAGCCTTGAAGACAGGCGCAAGGTGGTGATCGAAGCGACCGAGGCGACCAGGGAGCTGTCGTCGCGCTATTACGGCGCCATCGCCAAGGAGGGCGAGAAGGTGATCGCCACCTTCAGCGACGCCGAGCTCGCGACCATATCGCGTTTCATCAACGCGGCCCTCGACCTTCAGCGTGCACAACTCGCCCGGCTGAAGGCCGAGGGTGCGGACACCCCTGTGCGATAACGCGCCGTTTATTCGCGCCGTCACCGCAAATGTCTGCGGGGACCCAGACTATTTCGGCTTGACCCCATAGGTGACAAGAAACGCCTCCACCGAGGCGTCCGCGTGCTGTTCCAGTTCGGCCCTGGAGCGCCGGTTGCTTCCCGTGAACATGGCTTCATTCATGGGGATCCAAAGAAGCATTCCAAAAAGATGGCTGGCCGCCAGATAGGGGTCACTGGTCTGTATCAGTCCCCGACTGGTGAGCTTTTGAAAGCAGGACGCCGTCGAGGCAAGCATGCGCTCAAAACCTTTTTCGTACCAACTGCGGCCAAGCTGCGGCATTCGATCCGCGTTGGCGATGATCAGGCGCCGCAGCCTCAACAATTCTTCATCCATGAGCATCGTGATCAGACTTCGGGCAAGCTGCTGCAAGCCGCCTTCCATGAATCTCGCCTCGGAAAGCAGCGTCGTCACGGACTCGATGATGTCGTTGACCTGGGTGGCGGTTGACAGAACGACTTCGCCGAACAGCGTCTCCTTGTCGGTGAAGTGCTTGTAGACGGTCTGCTTGGAAGCCCCCGCCCTGGTGGCGATTTCCTCCATGCTGGTCCCGTCATAACCCTTGCTGATGAACGCCGCCGTGGCCGCCTGGATGATTTCACGATCCTTGCGCGCCGATCTGGTCTCACCGTCGATTTCCATGGAATCCTCCTGACCGGTACTAGACGGTACCGTTCCCGCATGATAGTCACACCCACAGTACTAGACTGGCTAGTACCCGTCAACGAAAGCAGGGCTTATGCCGATGAGCAAAATGATCTTCGTTAATCTACCGGTGCGCGATCTGCAGGCAGCGACCAACTTCTATCTCGCGGTCGGAGGCACACTGAACCCGCAATTCTCGAACGACCAGGCCAGCTCGATCATGTTCTCGGATTCCATTGGGGTCATGTTGCTGACGCACCAGCATTACGGCCAGTTCACCACGCGTCAGATCGGCGACGCCAGGCGCGACAGCCAGATGCTGATCGCCCTCACCGCCGGCAGCAAGGACGAGGTCAATGCGACGATCGAGAAGGGCGTGGCGGCCGGCGGCCGCGCCGATCCCAATCCGGCGCAGGACCTCGGTTTCATGTACAACCGCCACATCGAAGATCCCGACGGCTACGTCTGGGAGTTCTTGTGGATGAACCCGGCCGCCATGCAATAGCCTGTCGGGGTCAAAGCGTCCAAAGCGCGTCGCATTGAAACGGATCCATGCGACGCGCTCTGGGTCTTTGGGCGAGATGTATCAGACCGTCGCCGGGTCGAGCGCCGGCTGGCCCTTGCGGCGCGCCACGATCGCCTCGAAATCGGCGCCCTGGAAGGCATCGCGCAAGGCGTCGAAGGACGGCAGCACGAAATAGGCGCGCTGGAACTTGTCGATCTCGTAGCCGGTGCGCATCACCGTTTCGAGGTCGAAGGGCACGTGATGGGCGTCCTTGCCCTCGACGGCGAACTGCAGTTCGGTGAAGGATGACATCAGGCCGGCGCCAAAGGCTTTCAACGGCTGGCCGGCCTCGTGCATGAGGCCGTATTCGGCCGTGTACCAGTAGAGCCTTGTGATCATCTCGTCACCGCCGAGCGCGATGATGTCGCCGGCCCTCTTGCCATACATCTGCATGAAATCGGCGAATACCGGCTGCGACAGCACCGGCACGTGGCCGAAGAAATCGTGGAACATGTCGGGCTCGACGATGTAGTCGAGTTCCTGCCTGGTGCGCAGCCAGTTGGTGACCGGGAAGCGGCGATTGGCCAGATGATCGAAGAAGGGGGCGGCGGGAATGAGACCCGGCACCGCGACGATCTCCCAGCCGGTCAGCTTGCGCAGCTTGGCGCTGACATCCTCGAAATCGGGGATGCGGTCGAGCAGGCCGAGCTTGTCGACACCGTCGAGATAGGAATGATGGGCGAGCTTGCGCGTCAGTTTGGTCTGGCGGTCGCACAAAGTGCGCCATACCGCCTGTTCCTCGGCGCTGTAATCATAGCCCTGCGCCACGGTGAAATCGGCACGGCAGACCGAATAGTCGCCGCGCAACCCCTGTGCCGCGCAGTCGCGGGCATATTCGGCAACGGTCATCGTCGTCATGGTTTCCTCCTAGCAGATCATCGATTGCTGACGTGCCAAGAGGCTAGCCGGATTCGTCGAGGCAAATCGGTTTTGATGATGGTTCGGCGGCGATATTGGAGATAATATTCACTCACAATCCGCGCAGAAGGAGTGAAAATGCCTCAATTCGACGATTTCGAGATCAAGATGCTCGATGTCCTGCAACGTGATGGCCGCAAGCCGGTCTCCGAGCTGGCGCAAGAGATCGGCCTGTCGACGACGCCATGCGCACGACGCTTCGAGGCACTGCAGGACGCCGGCATCATCAAGGGCTTTGCAGCCGTGATCAGCCGCCGCGCGGTCGGTCTTATGGTCGAGGTGTTCATCCAGGTCCGCCTTGTCAGCCACAGCGACGGCTCGCCCGAGAGCTTCATTGCCGCCGTGCAGCGCATGGACGAGGTGTCCTCGTGCTGGACGATGACCGGCGACCACGATTTCCTGCTGCACGTGATGGTGCCGTCGGTCGACGAGCTCAACGCCTTCGTCATGCACCGGCTGATGCGGCTCGACGGCGTGCGCGACGTCCATACCCAACTGGTGCTGCAGAACATCAAGGGGCCAGGCCACGTGCCGCTCGCGCATCTCAGGCGATGACGGCGCCAGCCTTCCTCGTTGCCTGGGGAAAAGCTGCACGCAAACTGCTGAAACGAGCCCATCCGGGGTCCACATCCCGGATCAGCATACGCGGACCATCTCTCCATGAGGTCCGCCATGAAAATCGTCCTGATCAATCCACCGCACACCGCCATCGGCAGCCGCGTGCCCGACGACCATCTGCCGCCGCTCGGCCTGCTGGCGATCGGCGGCCCGCTGATCGATGCCGGTCATGACGTGCGGCTCGTCGATGCCGAATTCGGGCCGATGCCGCTCGAGAAAGTGGTGGGCGACGCTCTGCACGACTTCCCGGACTTCGTCCTGATCGGCCATTCCGGCTCGACCTCGGCGCACCCGACCGCCTTGCTGATCGCCGCGATGGTCAAGCAGCGCGAGCCGGCGACCATCATCATCTATGGCGGCGTTTTCCCGACCTATCACTGGCACGACATTCTGGCTGCGACGGATGTTTTCGACTTCATCGTGCGCGGCGAGGGCGAGGCGACCGTGGTGGCGCTGGTCGAGGCGCTGGAGATGCACCAGCCGCCGGCGAGCGTGGCGGGTGTCGCCTTTCGCGACGCTCTGCGCCGGCCCTTCGCCACGCAGGCGGCGATGACCATTGCCGAGCTCGACGCCTACCGTGTCGGCTGGGAGCTGATCGACCATGACAGGTACAGCTATTGGGGCGGCAAGCGTGCCGTGGTGATGCAGTTTTCGCGCGGCTGTCCGCATCTGTGCAACTATTGCGGCCAGCGCGGCTTCTGGACCCGCTGGCGGCATCGCGATCCCAAGAAATTCGCGCGGGAGATCGCCTGGCTATACCGCGAACACGGCGTCGAATTGATCAATCTCGCCGACGAGAACCCGACGGTTTCCAAGAAGGCCTGGCGCGCGTTCCTGGATGCGCTGATCGCCGAGGACGTGCCGGTGCTGATCGTCGGCTCGACGCGTGCAGACGACATCGTGCGCGACGCCGACATACTGCATCTCTACCGCAAGGCCGGTGTCATCCGCTGGCTGCTTGGCATGGAAAACACCGACGAGCAGACGCTTCAATTGATCCGGAAGGGCGGCAGCACCTCATCCGACCGCGAGGCGATCAGACTGCTGCGCCACCACGGCATCCTGTCGATGGCGACCTGGGTGGCCGGCTTCGAGGATGAAGGGTTTCGCGACCTGTGGCGCGGCTTTCGCCAGCTCATCGCCTATGACCCCGACCAGATCCAGGCGCTCTATGTGACGCCGCATCGCTGGACGCCGTTCTTCAGCATCGCGCGCAACCGCAAGGTCATCCAAAAAGATGCTCGGCTCTGGGACTACAAGCACCAGGTGCTGCACATGACGCGGCTGAAGCCGTGGGTGCTGTTCTTCAGCGTCAAGCTCATCGAACTTGCCGTGCAGTCCAGGCCGAAGGCGCTGGCGCGCATCCTGTTCCATCCCGATCCCGAGCAGCGCCACTCGATGCGCTGGTACACCAAAATGGGCCGCCGCGTCTGGTTCCGCGAAGTCTGGGGATTTCTGGTCGGCGACATCAGGGTGAAAGACGGCCCGACGCTTGCCGAATTCTGGGGCGCGCCGCAGGACGCCGAGGAAGAATCGATGACCGTTCGGCGCGCGGTGCCGAAACCGGCGCTTTCCACCGCAAATCGCGAACCGCCGGAGAAAAGATTAGCCGGCTGATATTTTACTAGGGCACGATCAGCGTGCCGGCGCCGTGCTCGGTGAAGAGTTCGAGCAGCACCGAATGGGGCGTCTTGCCGTTGAGGATGACGACGCCTTCGACGCCGCGCTCGATCGCCTCGATGCAGGTCTCGACCTTGGGAATCATGCCGCCCGAGACCGTGCCGTCCTTGATCAGCGCCCTGGCCTCGGCGACGGTCAGCTCGTCGATCAGCTTCTTGTTCTTGTCGAGCACACCCGGCACGTCGGTCAGGAACAAAAGACGAGAGGCCTTGCAGGCGCCGGCGATGGCGCCAGCGAAGGTGTCGGCATTGATGTTGTAGGTGTGACCGTCGCGGCCGGGCGCCACCGGCGCCAGCACCGGGATCATCTCGGAGCGCGCCAGAAGGTCGAGCAGCGTGCGGTCTACCTCTACCGGCTCACCGACAAAGCCGAGATCGAGCACGCGCTCGATGTTGGAATCCGGGTCGATCATGGTCTTGCGCGCCTTTTCGGCGAACACCATGTTGCCGTCCTTGCCGCACAGGCCGATCGCCCACTCGCCCTCGGCATTGATCAGCGCGACGATCTCCTTGTTGATCGAGCCGGCCAGCACCATCTCGACGATCTCCACCGTCTTCTGGTCGGTGACGCGCAGCCCACCTTCGAATTTGGATTCGATGCCCATCTTGGTCAGCATGGCGCCGATCTGCGGGCCGCCGCCGTGAACGACGATCGGGTTGACACCGGATTGCTTCAACAGCGCGATGTCGCGGGCGAAAGCCTTGCCGAGTTCGATGTCGCCCATGGCGTGCCCGCCATATTTCACCACGACGGTCTTATGCTCGTAGCGCTGCATGTAGGGCAGGGCTCGCGACAGCAGGGCTGCCTGCATCTCGGCGGTGGCGGCGATGTCCGTCATCGGGGCGGTTCCCTGGCTTTTGGTTTGTGCATGCCGCTGCTCCAAAACCGCTAGGCATTTTGGGCCGACCTGCATCAGGTAAGGACGGCGGCGTCTTAGCGGGAATTGGCGCAGGGGGCAAATGGCATTGCTGTCATATTCGAACGTCTCACGACGTCGTCATCGCGACGGAGCCATCAGGGGCGCCCTACGGCCCAGCCAACCCGAAATCTTCTCCATCTGCGCGGCGAAGGACAAAAGCGTCTCCTCGTCGCCCGGACGGCCGGCGGCCTGAATGCCGAGCGGCAGGCCGGCGTCGGTGACATGGACTGGCAGCGCGATAGACGGCTGGCCGCTGACATTGTGGATCGCCGGCCAGTGCGTGAACAGAAGGCTCTTGTCCATCAGCTGCCCGAACAGCGGCTTGAGCTTCAGCAGGGGCGTCAGGTGAAGCTTGTCGAGCAGGTTCTCGATCAGTTCATCGGCGCCTTTCGGATCCATGGCGCCGCAGGCGAGCGGCGGGTGGGCGATGATCGGCATCAGCACCGCGTCATAGTGCGCGGTTTCCTCGATCATCCGCCGCGAAGCGGCATGGAGCCGCTGCAGGCCGGCATAGGTCTCGCCGGCCGAGACCATTTCGCCCAACCGGCCCAGCACCCGCGTGGCGCGCTCGATATCGCCGGTGACGGAACGGCCGACGCGCAGCGCTTCCGCTCGCAGCATGCCGGCGACGGCCGAAGCAACCGTCCTGCAGAAGTCGGCGAAGAAGTCACGGTCGATGAAGGGCAGGTCTATGTCCTCCACCGTATGGTCGCCCTCTCGCGCAAGCGCCACCGCCATGTCGAGCGCTTTCATTGTTTCGGCCGAGATCGGCAGGCCAAGCGGCGACTTGCGATAGACGGCCAACCTCAGTTGGCCGGGATCGCGCGCGGCGGCGGCGGCGAACGTGCCCTTCGGCGGCAGCGCGGCATAGGGCGACAAGGAGTCCGGGCCATGGGTGAGGTCGAGCAGCAGCGCGGTGTCGCGCACCGAGCGGGTGACAGCATGGTCGACCACCATGCCGTACCAGCTTTCGCTCACCAGCGGCGTCAGCGGGATGCGGCCGCGCGAGGTCTTGAGGCCGACCAGGCCCGTGCAGGCGGAGGGCACCCGAATCGAGCCGCCGCCATCGGAGGCATGCGCCACCGGCACCACGCCGGCGGCGACGAGGGCTGCCGCGCCACCCGACGAGCCGCCGCTGGTGTGGCCGGTATTCCAGGGATTGCGGGTGATGCCGAAGGCCTTTGATTCAGTCATCAGCCGCAGCCCGTGCTCCGGCGATGTCGAGGTGACGATCGGGATCAGCCCGGCGGCAAGGTAGCGGTCGGTCATCACCGAATTGACCCCGGGCACCCAGGCGGGAATGCGGCTGCCGCCATGCGACGGCACGCCCTTGATGGCGATGCCGAGGTCCTTGATGGCGAAGGGCACGCCGGCCAGCGGCAGGGAGCGGTCGATGGTCCTGGCCCGCGCCCGCGCGGCCTCGTAGAGCGGCTCGGCCGTGGCATTGATTTCGGGCCGCGTGGCCTCGGCGCGCGCGATCGCCGCTTCGGTCAGCTCGATCGCCGACAGTTCGCCCCTGCGCACCAGATCGGCGAGGCCGGTTGCGTCTTCTTCCCAAAGGGTCCGTTCGACCGACATCAGCGCTCCCTGCTTTTGGACAAGCTAGCCAGCGGCGATTCCCTTGGCAATCGAAGCCGCCACCGAACGTCGGAGCTTCATGTGCACGGAATATTTCCGGCGTTGCAAATACAACGCAATCGCCTAATTTGGCTCGCATGACGCCGCAGGACATCTCGAAGCTGATCGTCCGGACTTCGATGAAGGATCGGGCTGCGTTCGATCTGCTCTACCGGCAGACCAGCGCGAAACTTTTCGGCGTCTGCCTTCGTGTATTGAACGATCGGGGAGATGCGGAAGAAGCGTTGCAGGAAGTCTTCGTCAAGATATGGACGAAAGCGGATCGTTTTGCTGTTTCCGATCTGAGCCCGATCTCCTGGCTGGTGGCAATCGCACGCAACCACGCGATCGATCGCATCAGGGCGCGGCGCAAGCCTGCCGCCGATATCGATGCCGCGCTCGATGTGGCCGATCCGGCACCGGGACCTGAAGCGATGGCGGTGGCGGGCGATGAATCCGAACGCATCCATCATTGCCTCGATGAGCTGGAGAAGGACCGGGCGGCGGCCGTCCGGGGCGCTTATCTCAAGGGCGAAAGCTATGCCGAACTGGCGGAACGCCACGGCGTGCCGCTGAACACGATGCGTACCTGGCTGCGCCGCAGCCTGATGAAACTCAGAGAATGTCTGGAAAGATGACGCTGGCAGAGGACAATGGACCGGAACGTGGAGGCGACGACCTGTTCGCCGCCGAATACGTTCTTGGCGTTCTGCCGGCGGAAGAGCGGCAGATCGCGATCAGGCGCATCGATACCGAAGCCGAATTCGCACGGCTCGTCGACGGCTGGGAGGTTCATCTCTCGCCGCTGGGCGCGGCGTATCCGGAAATCGAGCCGCCGGCTTCGGTGAAGCCGGCGATCGATCGCCGGTTGTTCGCATCGACCGCGGCCACTTCAGTCGACGCACGCGCCGGCCTGTGGTCCAGCCTCGCCTTCTGGCGCGGCCTTGCCGCGGCGGCGGTCGCCGCGCTGGCGATCTACATTGCCATCCCTTACGTCAACCCGCCGGTCGCGCTGCCGCAGGCACGGCTCGTCGCCTCGCTGGCTGCCGATGGCAGCGACGTCAAATATCTCGCGGTTTACGATGCCGCGCATCACGAGGTCGGCCTGTCGCATGTCTCCGGCGAGCGTGCCGCCGGCAAGGACTTCGAACTTTGGATGATCGAGGGCAAGAATCCTCCGGTGTCGATGGGTATCATCCCGGTCGGGTCGACAGCGCATATTGTCGTCTCGCCGGCAGCCCAGCAGAAGCTTGCCCAGGGTGCGGTGCTGGCCGTCAGTCTTGAGCCCGCCGGTGGTTCGCCAACCGGGCAGCCCACCGGGCCGGTGGTGGCCGCGGGCGACCTGAAGAGCATCTGACCTCGCTTCTCACCGCGAAGCTGTCGCCAGAACAATTCCAATCTATCTTATGTCATGCGCGTCTAAACAGACGCGTAAGCCGGCAAAATGTTGCGTCGAATAGATCTCTTCTCCCGCCCGATTAAATTGAAAATCTAAAAATATTCTGAAACTCCCGCGTTTGTGTTCCGTATCTCCTCGCGTCCCCAAGAATGGGAAGAGAAACCCGAGGAGTTTGAACGTTATGCGTAGATTCGCCACCCTTTTGCTCGCCGGTACGATCGCTGTCTCCGCGCTTGCCACCGCCGCCTATGCCGAAAACCCGATGGTCGGCGGCGCCGCCATGTATGCCAACAAGACCATCGTCGAGAATGCCGTCAATTCGAAGGATCACACGACCCTGGTCGCCGCCGTCAAGGCTGCCGGCCTGGTTGAGACGCTGCAGGGCGCCGGTCCTTTCACAGTGTTCGCGCCGACCAACGAGGCCTTCGCCGCATTGCCGGCCGGCACGGTCGACACGCTGCTCAAGCCCGAGAACAAGGACAAGCTCGTCAAGATCCTGACCTGCCATGTCATCGGCGCCAAGGCGATGGCGGCGGACGTGGCCTCGATGGCCAAGGCCGATGGCGGCACGCACAAGGTCAAGACGGTCGGCGGTTGCGAGCTGTCGCTCAAGGCCGATGGCGGCAAGGTCACCGTCACCGACGAGAATGGCAATGTCGCCAATGTAACGATCGCCGATGTCGAGCAATCCAATGGCGTCATTCACGTCATCGACAAGGTTCTTCTGCCGAAGATGTAACAAAGGGCTTGCCGCGCACGAAGATGCAGCAAGAGCTCTCCGTCGATCGCGTCGTCCCGCTCCCGTGATGCGCAGTCGACACGCATGCTCCGCGCCGCCCACGATCAACCGTGGAACGGCGCGGAGTGTCGTTTTAGGGCAAACCGTCACCGGCTTTTGATTTCCGCGTGGCGGCATAGTTTGGCAAAAGAGACGACAGGAGGAACTGGCCATGAACCGTCGCGACTTTCTTTTGAGCGGTGCCGCCACCATCGGCGTCGTCGGGGCCGCGTCAACCCTGCTGCGCATGAGCAGCCCGCAAGCCGCGCAGGCCGCCGAGAAATTCGAGATCACCAAGACAGACGATGAGTGGAAAGCGATCCTGTCGCCGGCCGCCTTCGACGTGCTGCGCAAACAAGGCACGGAGTATCCGGGCACCAGCCCGCTGCTCAACGAGCACCGCAAGGGCATTTTCGCCTGCGCCGGCTGCGATCTGCCGGTCTATCCCTCGGAGACGAAGTTCGATTCCGGCACCGGCTGGCCGAGCTTCTGGCAGGAGATCGCCAACGGCATCGGCAAGACCGAGGACCGGTCGCTCGGGATGACACGCACCGAGGTGCATTGCCGCCGCTGCGGCGGCCATCTCGGCCATGTCTTCGACGATGGCCCGGCGCCGACCGGCCTGCGCCATTGCATCAACGGCGTGGCGCTGAGCTTCAAGCCCGCCACGGCCTGAACAGGCTATACATGAAAAAACTCCGGGTCTTGCGGCCCGGAGTTTTTTTGCGCTGTCAGGGTTTCGGGCGTGGACTGGAGGAACTTCCCGAAACCGCTGCCGGCGGATGGATCTCTATTCAATGCCCGCCGCCGCCGCCACCACCGGGCGCGGCCGGCTTGTTGATCAGCATGGTGAACAGGCCGAGCGTCGCGAACAGCACGGTCAGCATGTAGAACACGTCCATGAAGGACAGCAGCGCCGCCTGCTGCTGGACCATGCCCGACAGCTTGGAGATCGCCGCGCTGGCCGCATCGAGGCCGGTGGTCTGCTCGAAGTTGAGCGTCATGTTCTGCAGCTTGGTCTGCGCGGCCGCACTGCCCCACTGCACATGCTCGGAGAGCCTTGCGTAGTGGAAGGCGTTGCGATCGATCAGCACGGTGTTGATAAGGGCAAGGCCGACGGCACCGCCGAGGTTGCGGGTGAGGTTGAACAGCCCGGACGCATTCTTCAGCCGGTCCGGCGGCAAGGTGCCGAGCGCGATGTTGTTGATCGGCACCATGCACAGCATCATCGAACAACCGCGCAGGATCTGCGGGATGAGCAGCTCGTAGAAATCCCAGTCGGCGGTCAGATGCGTCATCCACCAGGTGCCGGTGGCGAAGCCGAAGAAGCCGATCATCATCATCAGCCGCAAATCCATCTTGCTCGACAGGATGCCCGAGATCGGGGCGGTGACGAACATCGCCAGGCCGCTGACGAACAGCGCCTCGCCGATCATCATCGAATCGTAACCCCGGATACGGCCAAGGAAGACCGGATAGAGATAGGTCAGGCCGTAGAGACCGATGCCGATGACGAAGGAGAACAGCGAGCCGAAGGCGAAGTTGATGTTGCTGAACGCCCTGAGGTCGACGATGGGTTCCTCGGCGGTGAAGACCCGCCAGAAGAAGACCACCGCGCCGACAGTCATGACGATGGCGCAGATGAACACCCCCTGGTCCTGCAGCCAATCATTGTTCGGGCCTTCCTCAAGCACATATTCCATGCAGCCCAGGAAGGCCGCCATGCCGGCGAGGCCCCACCAGTCGAACTTGTTGAACAGCTTGAGATTGGGCTTGTCGAAATCGATCAGCGACCAGGCGGCGGTCGCCACCAGGATGCCGGGCACGACATTGACCAGGAACAGCCAGTGCCATGAAAAGGCGTGACTGATATAGCCGCCGACGGTCGGACCGATGGTCGGCGCCAGCGTCGCCACCAGGCCGATCATCGGCGAGACGATGGCGCGGCGCGAGGGCGGGAAGATGGTGAAGGCCGCGGCAAAGACGCTCGGGATCATGCCGCCGCCGATGAAGCCTTGCACGGCGCGGTAGACGATCATCTGGTCGATGTTGGTGGCGGTCGCCGCAAGGGCGCTGGCCGCGGTGAAGCCGGCGGCGGCGATGGTGAACAGCACGCGCGTCGAGAGCATGCGGCTGAGGAAGCCGGAGAGCGGGATCATGACCACCTCGGCGATCAGGTAGGCCGTCTGCACCCACGGGATTTCGTCGGAGCTGGCGCTGAGGCCCGCCTGGATCTCGGCCAGCGAGGCCGAGACGATCTGGATGTCCAGGATCGCCATGAACATGCCGAACACCATCGCCAGGAAGGCGATGATACGGCGTGTGGAAATGGTGTCGGGGACCGCCGGCCGTGCCGGCGGCGCTCCTGCGGTGACTGTTGCGGTTGCCATTGCGTGGGCCTCCTTGAGGCCGGGCGGCTCGGTGCTCAATCAGCCACCGAGCCGCCCTCCGAAAAGCGCTTAGTTGGTTGTGGCGACAGGTGCGGTGCGGCTGTCGACGTTGACGACAACGCTCAAGCCCGCGCGCAGCTTGCCGGTCTTCAGGGCATCGGCCGGGACGTCGATGCGCACCGGGACGCGCTGCACGACCTTGGTGAAGTTGCCGGTGGCGTTTTCCGGCGGCAGAAGCGAGAAAACCGCTCCCGAAGCCGGAGCCAGCGACGAGACGGTTCCCTGGATGGGCTGGCCGTCGATGGCGTCGACCGAGATGTTGACCTTTTCGCCGGGAACCAGCCGGGCAAGCTGGGTCTCCTTGAAGTTGGCGACGATGTAGAGCTTGTCCATCGGCACGACGACGGCGAGCTTCTGGCCGGGGCTGACGAGATCGCCCTGCTCAACCGAGCGGTTGCCGACGACGCCGTCATAAGGCGCCTTGAGCACGGTGAAGGACAGGTCGCGCGCGGCCTTGTCGCGGTTGAGCTGCAAGGAGGCGAGCGTGCTCGCCGACTCGGCGCGCTGCGCCTCGAGCACACTGATATTGGCCTGCGCGGCGGCGATCTGGGCATCGGCACCGACGAGAGCGGCATTGGCCTGGTCGAGCGCGGTCTGGGCGTCGTCCAGCTGTGCCTGCGTGCCGACATGCGTCTTGACCAGCTGCGCGGCGCGCTGCTGGGCCCGACCGGCATTGTCGGCCGCGGCCTGATCGGCGACCTTCTGCGCCTGCGCCTGCTGCAGGGAGGCCTGCGCGGCCTTGGTCTGGGCGTCGATGCGGTCAAGCGTCTTCGACAGCGTGGCGATCTGCGCCTCGGCCTGCGCGACAGCGATCTTGTAGTCGCCATCGTCGATGGTCAGCAGCGGATCCCCAGCCTTGACAAGCTGGTTCTCGCTCACCTTGACCTGGTCGACATAGCCGGAAATCTTGGGCGAGACGAACGCCATGTCGGCCTGGACATACGCGTCATCGGTCGAGATCATGAAACGGCCCGTGGTCCAGTAGTCGTAGCCGTACCAGGCGCCGCCGCTCAGCAGGGCAAGGCCGATGATCGGCAGCAGGAAGGAGCGCACCGAGCGCTTCTTCCTGACCGGAGCTTCAGCCGCCGGCGGCGGTGCGACCGGCTGGACGGGAATCTCCGGTGCTTCCGTCGCCGGAGCGACCTTGGCGCTGGGGAAAGGGCGGACTTCGGCGGTGGTGGGCGCGTTCGAGGACATGACATCTCTCTAAAGTAATAATACTGAACCGTTCGGTTCGATCTGGGCGTTGACATAGCGTGAAAAGAGGACCATATCAAGAGGCAATCGAACCGGTTGGTTCGAATTATTTCGAGGTGTTACCCCATGGCCGAAACCAAAGCCGAAACCTCAGCCAATATCGAAAAGGAACAGTGCGACCTGCTGGACAGCCTGCGCCGCGGACGCCCTGCGGCCGGACAGGACCCGGTCAAGCGCAGCCAGATCATCGATGGCGCCCGCCGTGTCTTCATAGACAAGGGCTTCGAGGCCGCCTCGATGAACGACATCACGCGCGAAGCCGGCGTGTCGAAAGGCACCATCTATGTCTATTTCGCCAACAAGGAAGAGCTGTTCGAGGCGCTGATCGAGGAAGAGCGCGGCACCATCTTCAAGAACATGTACGACATGCTCGACCGCGCCGACGACCTGCGCCAGACGCTGGTGAAGTTCGGCAAGGTGCTGTCCATGAAGATCACCTCGGCCAAGGTCATCCAGGCCCAACGCACCGTGATCGGCGCCTCCGACAGGATCCCCGACATGGGCGCGCGTTTTTACGAACGCGGACCCAAACGCGGCCATGACAAGGTGGTGGAATTCCTCAATGCCGCCATCGAACGCGGCCTGCTCGAGATCGACGATGTCGATCTTGCCGCCTACCAATTCACCGAACTTTGCCTGGCCGGCCTTTTCCGGCAGTGCATCTTCGCCTACCGGACCAAGGCGCCGAACCAGGATGAGATCGACCACATCGTCCGGTCGGGGGTCGCCATGTTCCTGAAGGCCTACGGCACCGAAAGGCTCGCCGAGGAGGAAAGCCACCAGATGATTGCCCTGGAGGCAAAGGCATAGGGCCAGCCGGGCGGCTCATCGGGACCGGCCCGATCTCCCTTCCCTAGCCGCCATTGGCGGCAAGCACGATCGCGGCCTGCAATTCCTCCAGGCCTTCGCCCTTTTCCGATGACGTCGCCAGGACGAATGGAAACGCCGCAGGACGCTTCTTGATCTTCTGCAGCGTCTCCTCGATCAGCCGCGGCACGCCGGCGACCTTGATCTTGTCGGTCTTGGTCAGCACGATCTGGTAGGATACCGCCGCCTTGTCGAGCAGCGACAGCACTTCGTCGTCCTTGGCCTTGATGCCGTGGCGGGCATCGATCAGCACATAGACCCGCTTCAGCGTGACGCGGCCCTTGAGATAGTCGAAGACCAGTTTGGTCCATTCGTCGACCTTCTCCTTGGGCGCGGTGGCGTAGCCGTAGCCCGGCATGTCGACCAGCGCCATCGGCGGCAGGTCAGCGCCCTCGCCCGAAAATCCGTCCGGCACGAAATAGTTGAGTTCCTGCGTGCGCCCCGGGGTGTTGGAGGTGCGGGCCAGCCCCTTCTGGTTGACCAGAGCATTGATCAGCGAGGACTTGCCGACATTCGAGCGGCCGGCGAAGGCGATTTCCGGCGGCCCTTCCGGCGGCAGGAATTTCATGGCCGGCACGCCGCGGATGAAAATCCACCCGCGCGTGAACAGGTCGGTGCCGATCACGGTGCTGTTTTGAGCGTTCAAGCTGCTGCCTCCAGAAGAGAGATATCGGCGCCCCTGATGGCATCGAGGTTGCGGCCGATCTTGTCCACCGGCCAATCCCACCATGCCAATGCCAGCAGCCGCCTGATCGTCCTGTCGTCGAAACGCATCTTCACCGTCTTGGCCGCGTTGCCGGCAACAATCGCATAGGGCGCAACATCATGCGTCACCACGGATTTGGCGGCGATGATGGCGCCATGGCCGATCTCCACGCCGGGCAGGATCACCGCCTCCATGCCGATCCAGACATCGCTGCCGACCACCGTGTCGCCACGCACCTCCCTCGACCATGTCGCCGGGTCAAAGCCCTTTTCCCAGCCATGGCCGAAAATGTTGAACGGATAGGTCGAAAAGCCTGACATTGCGTGGTTGGCGCCGTTCATGATGAAGCGCGCGCCTTCGGCGATGGCGCAGAACTTGCCGATAATGAGCTTGTCGCCGATGAAGGGATAGTGGTGAAGCACGCATTTGCGCGCGAATTGGTCCGGCCCGTCCGGGTCGTCATAATAGGTGAACTCGCCGATCTCGATGTTCGGCTCCGTCACCAGCGGCTTCAGGAAGCCGACACGCGTGTGCATCGGGATCGGATGCTTGATGTCGGGGTTGGGTCCGTCCATATCGGTTCGTCCGGGAATTGGCAGACAGGCGCATCCGCGGCCGGAGGCGCCTGGTCAAAATAACGTGATCCGCCCTATAGCACCAATCGGCCGGGGAGCCAGTCTCCCGTGGCGAGCAAACTCATTTGTTGCCGCGGCAGATCACGATCGGATTGGACAGCGCGCTGTCGAAACCGCTGCCCTGATAAACGGTGACATTCGAGGCTCCGGGCGGCAGCAGGAAGGTGCCTTCGACGACTTTCTGGTCGCCTGATGCCATGTGGAGAGCCCAGCTAAACGTGCAGAATTGCGGCGGTGCCTTGGGTTCAACGTGGCTGCAGTTCAGTTGCGCGCCGCCCAGCATCGCGGCGCCACCGCAACTGACCGCGTCCTTCGCGACCGCCGCGCCCGGGCACCCGACAAGCACCGTCACGGCTGCGATCCTGATCCAATTCATCGTCGAAGTCCTTGCCGGAAAATTCGCGCCGCGAGGCGTCTTCTCCGCACCGTGGCCCATGAAATTTTTCTTCCGCGCGGCTTAGTGCGTCTTGCGCGCGCCGTCCAGCAGGATTATGTGCATGATGATAATAAGCATGCTCACGAAAAGTTGTCCGTAGATCCTGACCTCCTCCCATGTCCCCCTCGCCAAATATCAGCTTCGTGCTGCACGACGTTGCGCGCTTGCTTCGGAAGCGGTTCGAGCAGCGTTCCCGGACATCGGGGCTGACCCGCGCCCAATGGCAGGTGCTGGCCTATCTCTGCCTGCATGAAGGCATTCACCAGAACAAGCTCGCCGACCTCATCGAGATCATGCCGATCACGCTTGCGCGGCTGCTCGACAAGATGGAGGCGCGCGGCTTCATCGAACGCCGGCCCGACCCCACCGATCGCAGGGCGTGGCTGCTTTACCTGACCCCGCGGGCCCATCCGCTGCTCGATACCATGCGCGGCAACGGCCAGAAAACCCGAGACGAGGCCTTCGCCGGCCTTTCGTCTGAAACACAGCGGCATCTGCTGCAGACCCTAAGCTTGATCAAATCCAATCTGCTCGCGGCTTGCACCCAGCCGGCCGTCGACCGGGAGAACGTACATGGCTGAATCAACATCCCCAAAGAAGCCTGCCGAGGATGACCCTTCAACGGGTCGCGCCGGCGACCAGATCATCCTGCTGGACAGCGAGCGCGAACAGAGGCGCGCCAATGTCGTCATCGACAATGACGAGCTGGAAGCTCCGGTTGCGCTGGAACCCGCGGCACTCGAGGCTCCGGCCAAGGAGCCGCAGCCACAGCAGGCCCCTGCCGCCCTTGCCCCTCCTGCTCCTGCCCCGGCCAAGCCGAAGCGCGGCCTGACGCGGCCGGTGCTTTTTGCCCTGCTTCCCGTCGCGCTGGCCGTCGGCGGCTATTATTACGTCACCGGAGGCCAGGTGATGACGACCGACAATGCCTATATCCAGGCGCAGTCGCTGGGCGTGTCCACCGACGTCTCCGGCACCGTGCAGGAGATCGACGTGCACGAGAACCAGGCTGTAAAGAAGGGCGACGTGCTCTTCCGCCTGCGGCCCGCCTCTTTCGAAACCGCTCTTGCAGCCGCCCAGGCCCAGCTCGGGACCGTGCGCAATCAGGTACTGACCCTGCAGGCCAGCTACCAGCAATCGCTGTCGCAAATCGAGCAGGCCGAGGCCGACATTCCCTACTACGAGGCCGCCTTCCAGCGGCAGCAGGATCTGCTCAAGACCTCGACCGCCTCCAAGGCGACTTTCGACAGCGCCCAGCACGACCTCGTCGCCGCGCGCCAGAAAGTGTCCGTCGCCAAGGCGCAGGCGCAGGCCATGCTTGCCCAGCTGGGCGGCGATGCCAGCCAGCCGGTGGAAAAGAACCCCTTCTACCTGCAGGCCCAGTCGGGCGTCGATGACGCGCAGCGCAACCTCGGCGATTCGGTGGTCAAGGCGCCGTTCGACGGCATCGTCACCAATGTCGACGCGCTTCAGGTCGGCAAGTATCTGCCGGCTTCGCAGCCGGCCTTCAGCCTGGTTTCGTCGACCGATCTGTGGATCGAGGCGGAGCCGAAGGAGACCGAACTGACCTATGTGCGGCCGGGACAGACGGCGACGATCAGCGTCGACACCTATCCGGGCGCCGTCTGGCACGGCACGGTCGCTTCGATCAGTCCCGCCTCGTCGTCGAGCTTCTCGCTGCTGCCGGCCCAGAACACCACCGGCAACTGGGTCAAGGTCGTGCAGCGCATCCCGATGCGGGTGACGGTTGACGATCCCCAGGGCAAGCCTCCGCTGCGCGGCGGCATGAGCGCCGTGGTCGACGTCGAGACCGGCCATGCGCGCGGCCTGCCGGACTTCGTCACCAACCTCCTGAACCGGTTCGGACAGAAATCATGAGCAACGCGTCCGCGGCAGGTGCCACACCGGTGGTCGCCAATCGCGGCGCCATCACTGCTTGCGTGATCCTGGCCGTCATCATGCAGGCGCTGGACACGACCATCGCCAATGTGGCGCTGCCCTACATCCAGGGCAGCGTGTCGGCCAGCGCCGACCAGATCAACTGGGTGCTGACCTCCTACATCGTCGCGGCGGCGGTGATGACACCACCTTCGGGCTACCTCGCAAACCGCTTCGGCCGCAAGCGCATCCTTCTGACCTCGATCACCGGCTTCGTGGTCGCCTCGGTCCTGTGCGGCTTCGCGCAGTCGCTGCCGCAGATCGTCGGCTTCCGCCTGCTGCAGGGCCTGTTCGGCGCGGCCCTGGTGCCGCTGTCGCAGAGCATCCTGCTCGATATCTACAGCGTCGAGGAGCGCGGCTCGGCGATGGCGCTGTTCGGCGTTTCGGTGATGGTCGGGCCGGTGCTGGGCCCGGTCATCGGCGGCTGGCTGACCGAGAATGTCTCCTGGCGCTGGGTATTTTACATCAACGTGCCGATCGGCGCGCTGGCTTTCGCGGGCGTGTCCCTGTTCGTCCTGGAAACCAAGCTGGACATCAAGGCAAGGCTGGACTGGCTGGGTTTCGGCATGCTCAGCATCACCATCGCGGCGCTGCAGATGTTTCTCGATCGCGGCGAGCAGCTCAACTGGTTCTCCTCATCCGAGATCATCGTCGAGGCGTTGATCTGCGCGTCGGCCTTCTACATCTTCCTCGTCCATACCTTCACCGCCAAGAACACCTTCGTGAACCCGCGGCTCTTCCTGGACAGGAATTTCGCCGTCGGCATGGTCTTCATCTTCATCATCGGCATCACATATCTCGCCTCGCTGGCGCTGATGACACCCTACCTGCAGACGCTGATGGGCTATCCGGTGGTGACGGCCGGCATAGTCATGGGCCCGCGCGGCCTTGGCACGATGGCGTGCATGTTCCTGGTCGGCAGGCTGATCGGCAAGGTGGATACGCGATGGCTGCTGCTGATCGGCCTGCTGATCACCGCCTGGGCGATGTACGACATGACCGGCTGGACGCCCGATGTCTCGCAATGGACGATCATCAGCACCGGCTTCGTCCAGGGCGCCGGGCTGGGCTTCCTGTTCGTGCCGCTGACCACCATCACCTTCGCCACCCTGGCGCCGGAGCGGCGCGCGGAAGGCACCGGGCTTTACAACCTGTCGCGAAACATCGGCTCGAGCGTCGGCATATCGGTGGTCACCGCGCTGTTGACGCAGAACGTGCAGATCAACCATGCCAACATCGCCACCTATGTGACGCCCTTCAACCAGGCGTTCAGCAACCCGGCGATCGCGCAGGCGATGAACCCCTACACCGCCGCCGGGCGGGCCGCGCTGGACGGCGTCGTGACGTTGCAGGCGACAATCATCAGCTACATGAACGACTTCAAGCTGATGATGATCCTGTCGCTGGCGGCCATCCCCCTGGTGCTCCTGCTGCGCAAGCCGGGCACGCCGGCCAAGGTCGACCACAGCGCCGTCATGGAATGAAGCCGGGCCCGGCTGACTGGGTCGGGACCAGCCACGCACATATCCCACAAAAGGAAACCGGGGTCCTGTGAGGGACGACAGGACCCCGGCCTCGCCGATACGACTTCCCAAGAAACCTGGCACCTCGACGCGAGGCGGGAACGGCTGGCCGATAAAGCCCCAACGACCTGCCGATACCCCTTTCGCCGGAACCCGCTACTTCGGCAAGAGCACCTTGTTGACGACATGGATGACGCCGTTGGACTGGTTGACGTCGGCGATGGTCACCTTCGCCATGCCGCCGGACTCGTCCATGATGTAGAGCTTGCCCTTCTTGACCTCGGCGGTGAGCGTGTCGCCGGAGACGGTCTTCATCTCGTATTTGCCGCCCATAGCCTTGGCCTTCTTCATCATCTCGGCGCCCGAAATCTTGCCGGCCACCACATGCGCGGTCAGCACCTTGGTGAGCTGGCCCTTGTTTTCAGGCTTCAGCAGCGTATCGACAGTGCCCTTGGGCAATGCCGCGAAGGCTTCGTTGGTGGGCGCGAAGACGGTGAACGGTCCGGCGCCCTGCAAGGTATCGACCAGGCCGGCGGCCTTGACGGCGGCCACCAACGTCGTGTGGTCCTTCGAATTGACGGCATTCTCGACGATGTTCTTGGTGGTGTACATCGGCGCGCCGCCGACATTCGGGTTCTTGGCGTAGGCAGGAGCGGCAATCGCCACGCCGGCGACAAGGGCCGAAATGGCGATGGTTCTGAATGATGGCAAGCGCATGTGGTCTTCCTCCGGGTGAGGGCTGATCGGAATTGATAGCCTTTGGAAACGCACACGCAGTCACGTCCCGCGACCGCTCGCAGTTTCGTCGATCACGGGAACGTGAACGGATATCTTCCCAAAGAAAAAGCCCGGACAAACCGGGCTTCAGAGGGAGAGCTTCTATTCCGCTTTTCGCGGAAGAAGGGCGGTTACTCCGCCGGCGACGGTTTCTTTCGAAAGAGTGCGACCAGATTGTCCCACAGCTCGATCTTGGCGCCCTGGCGCTTCATGATCACGCCCTGCTGGAGGATCGAGAGCGTGTTGTTCCAGGCCCAGTAGATGACGAGGCCGGCCGGGAAACCCGCCATCATGAATGTGAAGATGATCGGCATCCACGTGAAGATCGCGGCCTGCGTCGGATCCGGCGGCGTCGGATTCATGCGCATCTGCAGGAACATGGTGACGCCCATGATCAGCGGCCAGACACCAATCATCAGCATATGCGGCAGCGTGACCGGGATAAGGCCGAACAGGTTGAACAGCGACGTCGGATCGGGTGCCGCCAGATCCTGGATCCAGCCGAAGAACGGCGCGTGGCGCATCTCGATGGTGATGTAGAGCACCTTGTAGAGCGAGAAGAAGACCGGAATCTGCAGCGCCACCGGCCAGCAGCCGGCAAGCGGATTGATCTTCTCGGTCTTGTACAGCTCCATCATCGCCTGCTGCTGCTTCATCTTGTCGTCCGCGTATTTCTCGCGGATCTCCAGCATCTTGGGCTGCACCTTCTTCATGTTCGCCATCGACGCGTAGGACTTGTTGGCGAGCGGGAAGAAGATGGCCTTGACGATGACGGTGGTGGCGAGGATCGCCAGGCCGAAATTGCCGAAGAATTTGTAGAGCGTGTCGATCAGCCAGAACATCGGCTTGGTGATGAAATAGAACCAGCCCCAGTCGATCACCAGATTGAACTGGCGAATGTTCCGGTCCTTCTCATAGGCGTTGATCTTGGCGACTTCCTTGGCGCCGGCGAAGATCTCGGTCTCGACGGTCGCGGACTGGCCGGCATCGACATTGATCGCATCGGTGAGGAAGTCGGACTGATAGCGGTGGCGGCCATCCTCGAAAAAGGCATAGCGCGGCTGAAAAGGCTGCTTTTCGGTCGGCACCAGCGTCACGGCCCAGAATTTGTCGGTGATGCCGAGCCAGCCGTCGGTCGACTTTCCCGGCGTGACCTGCTTTTCAGACTCGATCTTGGCGTATTTATATTCGGCCAGGCCTTCGGTGCCGGTCACGCCGATCAGCCCCTCATGCAGCACATAAGTGCTGGCGACGGCCGGCTTGTCGTAGCGGGTGACGCGGCCGTAATTGAACAGCGAAACCGCGCTCGAGCCGGAATTCTGCACCGTGTCCGACACCGTGAACATGTAGTCGCCGTCCACGGAGAAGGTGCGCCTGAAGGTCAGGCCCTTGTCGTTGGTGTAGGTCAGCGTCACCGGCGTCGACGGGGTCAGCGTCGGATTGCCGTCGACACTCCACGCCGTTTCCGCACCGGGCACAGGACCGGTCTTGTCGTTGCCGACGAAGCCGATCTCGGCGAAATATCCGGTGGGCAGCGCCTGCGGGTTGAGCAGTTCGATCTCGGGCGAATTCTTGTCGACGGTCTCGGTGTAGTGCTTGAGCTTGAGGTCGTCGAGCCGCGCGCCGGTCAGGTTGATCGAGCCCTCGAGGCTCGGCGTGTCGATCTTGACGCGCTTCGATGCGGCAAGCGCCTGATCGCGGCTGGCCGCGGTGACGGTATCACCGCCTGGCGCGCTGGGAATGGTGCCTGGTGCAGGTGCCGGTGTTGCAGCACCCGGATTGGCCGCTTCCGCCGCCTTCTTCTGCTCCGCCGCCCGCTGCTGCTCGATCTTGGCGGCCTCGCGCTGCTGCTCGACGCGCGGGTTCATGTAGAAAACCTGCCACAAAGTCAGGATCAGCACCGACAGCGCGATGGTGATGAAGAAGTTCCGGTTGTTTTCCATCGAGAGCCCTTGGCCTATCGTGTTCCGCGAAGTCGGCGGGAGAGTTCGGCCTTCAACTGGCCGAAGGGGGCGCGCAGCGCATCATCACGCCCGACGATGACATAATCATTGCCGGGCGCCATGTCATCTGCGGCATGGGTGCGGACGGCTTCTCTCAGCCGCCGCCTGACGCGGTTGCGCACAACAGCGTTGCCGACCTTCTTGGTAACGGTGTAGCCGACACGCGGCACGCCGCCATCGCCGCGGTCAAGGACCTCGACGAGGAAAAACCGTCCGCGTCGCTTCTCACCACGACGGACGGCCAGGAATTCCGCGCGTTTCAGAAGCCGCTTGGGATTTTGCCCCACTGGCTTGCCGGTTGCGGGCAACGATCTCGTCTCGCTTAGGCGCTGAGCCGCTTGCGGCCGCGGTTGCGGCGAGCCGCGACGACGCCACGACCACCCTTGGTGGCCATGCGGGCACGGAAACCATGCCGGCGTTTGCGGACGAGTTTGGACGGTTGGTAGGTACGCTTCATTTGTTTTAATACCGCGGGGTGCGGCCCTTCTTGATTCTGTCACTTTGTAACAGGAGCTTTGCCGGGCCTGTTTTGGCGCGATCGAAACCGCGCCGGGACGAATGGCCCGAGCGTGAGCGGGCTTATAGAAAGAAGGGTTTTGGAAGTCAATCCGGCGTCTTCGCGACGTGGACGCAGGTTTCATGACGGTAATTTAATGTTCGGACCAAAGGATGAAATTGGCAAAAAAGGCGTAATCGCCTAATCTTGGCCGATCAAGTGATTGTGAAGACAGAGTCGCATGAGCGAAGCCAGCCAAGCAGGGGAAGGGATCGGCACGGCGCCAGCCCCCGTCCGCACGGTGCCCCTGTCACGCGGCCTGTCGACGAAACTGCTGCTGTTGACCATCGTTTTCGTGCTTTTGGCTGAAGTGCTCATCTTCCTGCCCTGGATCGCCAGCTACCGGCTGAGCTGGCTCAAGGAGCGGCTGAGCACGGCCGCCGCCGTGTCGATCGTGCTGGTGCAGGGCGAGTCCACCTCATTGTCGCGCACGGCCCAGAACGACGTGCTGATGGCGATCGGCGCCAAGGCGATCGCGGTGCGCGACGGCGGCGTCTCGCGGCTTCTGGTGGTGGCGGACATGCCGCCGCAGGTCGACGAGCACATCGACCTCGCCAGCGTCGGCATGATCAAGGGCATGACCGGCGCGCTCGACACGCTGTTCTTCGGCGGCGACCGGATGCTGCGCGTCTTCGGACCGGTCGGCGACAGCGACAAGGAGTTCGAGCTGATCATGCCGGACTACTCGCTACGCAAGGCGATGCTCATCTATTCGCGCAACGTCGCCTTCGTCTCGCTGCTGATCTCGCTGTTCACCGCCATGCTGGTCTATGCCGCGATCGACCTGATCATGATCGGGCCGATCCGTACCATGACGCGCTCGATGCTGTCCTTTTCCGAGGCCCCGGACGATCCCGGGCGCATCATCCATCCCGCCGCCCGCGCCGACGAGATCGGCGTTGCCGAACGCGAGCTGTCGCAGATGCAGGAGCGGCTGCAAAAGATGCTCTCCGAGCAGAAGCACCTTGCCGACCTCGGCCTGGCGGTCTCGAAGATCAACCACGACATGCGCAACATCCTGGCCTCGGCACAGCTGATGTCGGACCGCCTGCGCCAGGTCAGGGATCCGACCGTACAAGCCTTCGCGCCGAAGCTGCTGCGCGCGCTCGACCGGGCCGTCTCCTATTCGGAAGGCGTGCTTCACTATGGCCGCACGCAGGAGCCGCCGCCTTCGCGCCGCAGGGTGCGGCTGCGCCAGCTGGTGGAGGACGTGCACGGCCTGCTCGACATCGAGGAGGGCATCGAGTTCATCAACGCGGTCGAGGCGGCTTTCGAGGTGGATGCCGATTCCGACCAGCTGTTCCGGGTGCTCACCAATCTGTGCCGCAACTCCGTGCAGGCGATGGCGGCGGACACTGAGAGCGCGTTGGTGCGGCGGCTCGCGGTCTCGGCAGAACGCATGGGCAGTGTCAGCCGCATCGCCGTCACCGATACGGGTCCCGGCCTGCCGCCGAAGGCGCGCGAGAACCTGTTCGCGGCGTTCCGCGGCTCGGCGCGCAGCGGCGGCACCGGTCTTGGCCTGGCGATAGCGCACGAACTGATCCGTGCCCATGGCGGCACGGTGGAACTGGTCGAATCGATTGGCGGGCGCACCACTTTCGCCGTCACCATCCCCGACCAACCGGTGCGGCTCGACCAGGCGCGCGGCAGCCTGCGCCGTCCGGCGTGACGGCCGTGGTGGTGCTTTCCTAGAGCATTTCACCGTTTCACGGAAACGGCGAACTGCTCTAACTCATTGTTTTAACGCAACTCCGGACGGAAAACCGTTTCACACTTTTCCTGGAATTGCTCTAAGGCGCTCGCCTTTCGGGCCTGAGGCTTTTGATGGCCTTCCCCGCGACTTTTCCCGTTCGGATTGAAATCAGACCGGCTCGTCGGCCGCTTCAAAGCCTCCGGTGCGGGGCTGTCATCGCCAGATGACACACTCACGACAAAACTTTTGCCGGATCGGCTTGCTTTTCCCAAATTCAGTCGCTAGGGAACTGCACACATTCGTGGCCGGTCCTCAGGATCGGATCGCGGGGCCGTCGAAAACATGGCCTGATGCGCGCCCGTAGCTCAGCTGGATAGAGCACCAGACTACGAATCTGGGGGTCAGGAGTTCGAATCTCTTCGGGCGCGCCATTTCATCACACTGAAATCGTTGTATTTTTTGGCCATTCGAGATGGGATGTGCCGGCTTAGGTTCTGGAATTTAAGCCGGTTTTGGGTGAAGGCCGATAGCCACCTCAATATCCGGGCTGCCCGCGGCGGCCCGTCGATCACGACAAGATCGACGTTGCGCAGGCACCGGCGGCAAGCCGGCCGGAAGCATCGCGATTCCGAGCCGGATGGCCCGGCAGGACGATCTTGTGGTTGACCAGGACGCAAACAGGACGTCGGAGAATCGCCCGGTGCGCACGGCTTCCAGCATCGTTGCTCGCCCTCACGTCGGCGAAACCGCAGACCGGAATTGGCTGGCGGCGACACGGCGGAACAGCCACGGCGCGAACGACAAACAGGACGGCGAGAATGGTCCAACGGCCGCGCATTCTCTTCCCCCACCCGCGAATTATACCGTTGGCCGGATGTTCTGGTTCAGGCGGAAGAAATTGCTCGGATCGTATTTGTTCTTCAGCGCTACGAGCCGCGCATGGTTCTCGCCGTAAGCCGCGCGGACCCGATCCTCCCCTTCATCACCGAGATTGTTCGCGTAGACGCCGCCGGTCGAATAGGGGCTGATGGCGCTCCACAGCTCGCGAGCCCAACGGATATTGGCCTCGTCGTCCGCCGGGTCGTCCCAGATTGCGAGCGGGAAGCAGTCGTACTGTGCGTGGCGGTTGGCATAGGGAGAGGCGGATGGTGGGACACGGGCGATCGCGCCGCCAACCTGCTGGAACACCAACAGCGCGGAAGGCGAAGGGGCCTTGGGGAAGATTTCCAGGAGCGCGTCGATCGCGCCGTCGCTGATTTCGCCGAGGAACTGCGCTTTCCAGTAATAGCGCCGCCCGCGCGGGAAAAGACTGTCGCCGGCGGACTGAATCTCAAGGTAAGGACGGATAGCGAGGTTGCTGTCGATGGGCGAGCCGAACTTCATCAGCGGAGCGATGATGTCCTCGCCGGCTTCCGGACGGCCGGCATGGCAGGCCGAAATACTGAAGGCTCGTTCACCTGTCGGAAGGGAGACGAGGGCGGCGTCGACGCTGAGTTCATCGGGGGCTCTGCGGCAGAATTCGTGATAGAATTTCATCGCGCCGCGAGCGTGATCGTAGCGGTGAAGAACCGAGCCGACCAGCAGACCAGGACCGACGGCGTGTAACTGATATTCGAACGCCGTAACGATGCCGAAATTGCCGCCTCCACCCCTCAGCCCCCAGAACAGGTCGGGATTTTCCGAGGCGCTGGCGCGCACCATACGGCCATCGGCGGTCACCACGTCGGCGGCGATGAGATTGTCGCAGGTGAGGCCATATTTGCGGCCTAGCTTGCCGAAGCCGCCGCCCAGTGTCAGCCCGGCAATGCCGGTATCGCCATTGACGCCCATCGTCGTTGCCAGGCCGTGGGCCTGCGTCGCCGCATCGAACTCGCCAAGGCTAAGGCCCGCCTCGGCCCGCACGACGCGGCGCACCGGGTCAACCTCGATTGCCTTCATGCGAGACAGGTCGATGACGATTCCGTCGTCGCAGACCGAGAGCCCGGCAACGTTGTGCCCGCCACTTCGAACGGCCACGGGATTGTTCGTTGTCCTGGCGAATGTCACCGTCTGGATGACGTCGTCGGCGTTGGCGCAATAGACGATCGCGGCTGGTCGTTTGTCGATCGCCCCGTTCCAGACCTTGCGGGCCTCGTCATATGTGCGGCCTCCCGGCAGGACCAACTCGCCGCTCAATTTGTGTCGAAGCCAATCGAGCGCCGACATGGCGGGACGGGATTTGCCCGAGACAGAGTCCGTCAGCCGCTTCTGGTCCATTGGAGTAAGCCTCCGTTCTTGCCGGACAATGGTCTCATGGGAGTGCGATCTGCCGCAAAATCGAAGATTTCAGCTGGTCGATGAGAGAAATTCATCTAGACTGGTAGAATGAGGAAGCTACCGCCGCTGCGCTCGCTGCACGCCTTCGAGGCGGCCGCGCGGCATGGTAGTTTCAAGACCGCCGCCGCGGAACTTGGTGTGACACCGACCGCTATCAGCCACCAAATCCGCTTGTTGGAGGAGCAGTGCGGTCGACTGTTGTTTCAGCGACGGCCGCGACCTCTCACGCTGACGAGCGCGGGGGCAAGCTTGTTTCCGGCTCTGCGCAATGGCTTCGATGTTCTTGCCGGCGCGATCGCCGCGCTCTCCGAGCCCGATATCCATGGGCCTCTGCGGGTTACAAGCCCGAGCGCCTTCGCAAGTCGATGGCTTGTTCCGCGTCTGCCGAAGTGGCGAGAAGCAAATCCGGGCGTGCCCTTGGAGATAATAGGGACGGACGCGGTGCTCGATCTGCGTGCCGGCGCCGCGGACGTGGCGATCCGCTATGCACGTCAGCCGCCTTTGGATTTCGCCGCGCGGGAGGTCTGTCGTGATGCGTTCTTTCCTGTTTGCAGTCCGGGTCTATTGATGCGCGAGGCGCGGCCGGTTCAGCGCGTTGCCGATCTGCTGCGCTTTCCGCTGATCCATTTCGATTGGATGAGCCGCGATCCGGACGCTCCGACCTGGCGGCGATGGCTGGCAATGGCGCGTTCGATTGATCCCGATCTGAAAATGGACAAGGCATGGGATCTGAGCTTTCGCGAGGAGATTCATGCCATCGACGCGGTCGTCGCTGGCCAGGGTATTGCGATCTGCAGCGATATCGTCGTCAGCCAGGAATTGGAGAACGGAGTCCTCGTCAAGGCACATCCGTTATCCCTGCCGGGATATGGCTTCTACGTCGTCTCGATGCCTCACGGTGCGCGGGCGGCGGCGATCGAGTCGTTCTCGGCCTGGATGAGATCCGTTATTTGAGCGGAGATCTCTCCGGCACGATGTAAACACCGCTTCGAGATCTATTTCGATTGGAAGCCATCACGCGACCTACCGGCTTGGCGATGGCGGTGGCGCCCGGCCGGATCGACGTTGACGTCACGACAGACGGCGGTGAGACGCGCCTGGCCTGGCGCGAGACTGGGCGCCCTCAGCCTTCGCTCGGCGCAGCCGCCGGGTTCGGCAGCCGGCTCGAACGGGGGCTGGCAAGCGCATTGGGGGCTGCAATCGAGCGCGACTGGCAGCCGGCGGGGCTGGTCGTGTCTATCGCCGTGTCGAAGGCGGCGATCTGCGTCTAACCGGCCGTCAGGTTGCGTGGAGACCGCCTGCGATTGCAGGGAGATGTCAGCCCGCGATTGAGCTGCCTTGCCACCCGTTCGCTGCTCGCACTGGCACGGCTAATCCGCTCACACGGTCGACATCAACGGGCTGCCTCGCCGCATCCACGCGCCGGCAGCACCTCCTGCCAGGATTCCGTCCATGACCGACAAACGACCGAACCTGACCCGCGCGACCGGCGCCCGCGAGAGTCCGATCGGTCAGGACGCTGGATCATGAGACGTTCATGCGCTCTGCAAAAACCAATTGCCAGACAGCGTCAGGCAATCTAGACTGATTGCATAACGCAACCAGCAGCGCGCGGATGTGCCGTGCGAGGAAGGGGAATGTGTGGCAAAGCTCGTGTTCGGAATGAACCAGTCCCTGGACGGCTACGTCGACCATACGGGATTTGCGCCACCCCCCACGCTCTTCCGCCACTTCATCGAGGAGGCTCAGAAGCAGGCGGGCAGCGTGTATGGTCGCCAAATGTATGAGATCATGCGTTACTGGGACGACGATCATCCTGAATGGGATGCGGAGCGACAGGCCTTCGCGGCGGCGTGGCGGAACCAGCCCAAATGGGTCGTTTCGCGCTCGCTGAAGTCGGTCGGCCCCAAGGCCAGGCTGATCGAGGATGATCTCGAAAGTGCTATCCGCGATCTGAAGGCCGGGAGCGACGGGGAGATCGAGGTTGCTGGTCCGACCTTGGCGCAAAGCCTCACAGAGCTTGGCCTGATCGATGAATATCGAATCTACCTGCACCCCGTCGTGCTTGGTCACGGCAAGCCATATTTCGCCGGCCCCCGACCGCCGCTCCGCCTTCTGACTCACGATCGGATCTGCGAGGACGTGATCCGGCTGACCTACGTTCCAGCTTGATTGCGCTAGGGATAACCGAAGACATCATCGCCGGGCTTGGCAAGTTCAGGGGCCTTCTGGTCATTGCGCGGAACTTCTCCTTCCAGTTCCGCGGCAAGGCCAATGAACGTGACCGGGGTGGCGGAAAAGCTTGGCGTTAAATACATCGTCGAAGGCAGAGTGCGAAAGACCGGCAACCGAGTCAGGTGACTGTGCAGCTGATCGACGCGTCCTCGGCGGTCCTTATCTGGGGCGAGCACTACGACCGCGAACTCGACAACATTTTCGCCATTCAGGACGACATCACCCGAATGATCGCGGCCCGTCTGGCTCGGCAGGCTAGAACCGCGATCGCGTCGCGCCCCATGCGCACGGACGCTCCTGTTCGGGCTAAGCGGCTGGCTACCGGCCATCCTTTACTGGCTAATCGGGATTTGACTCAGAAGAAGGTCGGCATAGAGTCGATGGAGGTTGCCCATCTGCCATCAATTTCGTCGACGCAGGCCGGCGAGATGGAAGTTGGAAGGGAAAAGGGTGTCGGAAAGTCGAAGCCAGGAAGCGTGGGAAGCGGCAGCCTTTGCGGAGGATTTCCGCGGAGGTGTCTTCGCCGCGCAGCAGCGGCTGCGTAACCGACTCCTTGATCGCGGTGTAATCCGACGCGCACAGGCGCGCGATCTAGCCGCCCACATGCTCCTTCATCTTGATGACCTTCCAGGCTGCTGGTTCATTGCCACAAACTGGCTGCGAGCCGAGCTTGGATGTCAGCGCGTTGACACCGGTTTTGGATTGCGTGAGGCTAGGGATTATTTCCCCGGCTTCGCGGAAGCGAAGGACGCGGACTACGACGTTCCCTCTTTCGGCGGTGGCGGGGCTGTCGATAATCGCGATCCTGCGATGCAGGCCATGTGGCTGGAGCCGCACCCATTGATCTTTGCCGATATCAAGCAGGACAGTCGCATCACGATGCGACTACGACAAAGGATGTCGGGGGCGAGGACGAAATCAAAGTTCGCTTGGGCGCTTCGGACCGGACGCGGCAGCTACGGCCTGATTTGCGCTGACTGGACCGAGCACCTTGTTCCTTGGGAATCCGGTCTCCACGATTGCTTCGAACACACGGTGGTCGATGTCCTCAACCCGATCATCTCCGTTGCCAAGGAGATCGCCGATCACGACACGACGACCGGGAATGGGGACGAGGTACGGCGGAGCTATCATTTGGCCTTGTCAGCGCGCCTTACGGGCACAGCGTCGCTGGCAACGCTGACACTATCCGAGATCGAGATCGCCAGACTGGTCGCAAAGGGCCTGAGCTACAAGGAAATAGCCAGAATTCGCCGCAGGTCTTTCTCCACGATCGATCATCAGCTCAGGAGTATACGGCGGAAAACCGGTGTCTCCAGCACATCCGCCCTGGTCAGCTTGCTCGCAAGGTCTGACTTCCCCTTGGCCTGAAGAACGGTCGGTGTCGCGTTGTAGGCATTCGCGTCCGCAAGCGGCGGAAAACGCCCTCAATAGGAATGCCCCGCATTCTCAGATTGTTGGATCGATAACGCGATCCCTCATCGATCCCAGTTCGCATCGCGAACCTTCGCGATAGATGGCGCCCGACGTCCTTTGGTAAATCCGTAAGGCACATGATCGTGCAACGCTGAATCACCTCTCACGGGTGATTTGCCGAGGGAGGAGACGCGATGACCAAACGATTGCTTGCGGCAGCAGCGCTAATGGCTTGCTTGCCGACGCTCGGCGTGGCCGAGGGTCTCGGCAGCAAATCCATACTTACCTATGATGCCGCCGAAAGGATGATCGCGGCCTGCTTCGCCGCTCAGGCCGCCGCCGGCTATCCCAAGGTCAACGTCGTCGTGGTCGACGACGGCGGGCGGCTGATTGCCGCCGCGCGACAGGATGGGGCCTGCAAGGCCTGCACCGACATCGCTCAGAACAAGGCGATCACCTCCTCCCTCTACGCAGCCCCCACCCGGGCGATGGCCGATCTATCGTTCGGCGTGAAGCGCGACGGCGTGGACGCTGGCTTGCCAGGTGCGGCCTTTGTTCCCGGCCTCGTGGCCTTTGCCGGCGGTCTTCCAATCAAGACCGTGGCCGGTGACGTCATCGGCGGGATCGGCGTCAGTGGCGCCAGCGAGGATGAGGACGAAGGCTGCGCGCAGGCGGCCGTCGATGCCGTTTCGAAAAGCCTGAACTGAGAGCGGCGCGATGGTCGACAATCCGTTCTATGGTCCCGAAACGCAGGGCGACTACAAGCTTCACGATCTCGGCAACCTGATCCTTGAAAGCGGAGAAACGCTACGCGGCGCAAAGCTGGCCTACCGCACCTTCGGAACACTGAACGCTGAGAAGTCCAATGCCGTCCTGGTGACCACCTGGTTCTCCGGAACCGGCAAGGTAATGCAGGACGTTTATGTTGGTCCGGACCATGCGCTTGATCCGAACCGGTACTTCATCGTCATCGTGGATCAACTCGGCAGCGGCGTCTCGTCTTCGCCGCAGAACACGCCCCCACCACAGGCGATGGCGAAGTTCCCGAAGCTCTGCATCGGCGACGATGTCCGCGCGCAGCATCGTATGCTGACAGACCTGTTCGGCATCGAACGGCTGGCGCTCGTGGTCGGCGGGTCGATGGGCGGACAGCAGGTCTATGAATGGGCGGTCGTTCATCCGCGGATGGTTGAACGGGCGGCGCCGATCGCCGCAACCGCTCGCATTTCGCTGCATCAGCAGGTCTTTGTCGAAACGCTGAAGGAGGCGATCACGTCCGACCCGCGCTGGAACAGCGGCTGGTATGCCTCGGGCCTTGTCGTGCGCGAGGGTATGGACCGAATGGCGCGGATCGTGGCGACACTCGGCTGGTCCACGCAGTTCTACCAAGAGGAGCGGTGGCGCAGCGTGGTCGGCATGTCGTCGCTGGATGATTTCATCAATGGCGTGATGAAGGCCTATTTCGAGCCGATGGACCCCAATGTCCTATTGTGTGAGATGCACAAGTGGCAGCGGGCGGATGTGTCTCGACACGCGGGAGGTGATCTTGCCGCGGCGCTGGCTCGGGTCGAGGCAAGGACGATGGTCATGCCCATCAGTCATGACGGCTTCTTCCCGCCGCACGAATGCGAGGCCGACTGTCGCCTTGTACCGGGCGCGCTGTTCCGGGTGATCCAGTCGCCCGAGGGTCACATGGGCCTGAACGGGTTCGAGCCGGGATACATGGAACAGGTGGACCGCCATCTGAACGAGCTGCTCGCCGCCTGACGACACTGCAAACCGAGTTTGACCGCCCCTGAGCGCCATCGCTCGGGGGAACGGAGGGGCACGCCCCGATGACCGCGCCGGAGGACGCGCCAGAAGATGCAACCTACTAAAGACAAGGTGCTGAACGTCAGAGGCGCCACCAAAACCTATATGACTCAGTCGGGCGACGTTCACGCCCTCAAGGACGTCGATCTGACGGTGCGGCCGGGCGAATTCATCTCGGTTGTTGGGCCATCCGGTTGCGGCAAGACCACGCTGCTCTGGTCAATCGCCGGGCTTCACAAGCTGACCTCGGGCGCGATCGCACTCGGCGAGGCATGGATTACGCGCCCGCATCCCAGCATCGGCATGATGTTTCAGGAAGCGAACCTCCTGCCCTGGCGGACCATTCGCCAGAATATCGAGCTGCCGTTCGAAATCCGGAGGCAACGCCCGGATGCCGCGCGGATCGATACGTTCCTTGAGCGTGTCGGCCTCGGCGGCTTCGGCGACAAGATGCCCCGCGAATTGTCCGGCGGCATGCAGCAGCGTGCGTCCATCGTGCGCGCACTGGCGAGCGATCCGACGGTGCTCCTGATGGACGAACCGTTCGGAGCCCTCGACGCCTTCACGCGCGATGAGATGAACAAGCTGGTCGAGGAGATCTGGCTGGAATCCCGCAAGACGGTGATCCTGATCACCCACTCCATCGCCGAGGCGGTGTTCCTGGCCGACAAGGTCTACATCATGAGCGCGCGCCCGGGCCAGATCGCGCGAATGGTCGATATCCCGTTTCCGCGGCCAAGGTCGCTCGACCTCATGGAGACGCGCGAGTTCTTCGAACTCGTCAACATGATCAAGCACGACATCAAGCACCAGCCGTCGGCGAAGCCTGCGGCCGCCATCGCGGGATGAGGAGGTCCATCATGAGCATAACGACCCAGACCGGTGCCGGCATCGTCGGCGCAACCGGAGTTGCCAGCGGGCTCGGTGGCCAGGGGGCCAAGGAAGTTGCCGCGATCGTCGCCGTGGCTTTACTCGTCATCGGCGGAAGCGAACTGCTGCTGCGTCTGTTTGAGGTCCCGCAATTCATCCTGCCCACCCCATCAGCCATCGCCAGCGTGTTCGCCTCGGCCGAAATGCCGACGATCGCGGAACACTATTCCTACACGCTGATCGAGCTCGTGACTGGCTATGCCATCGGCGCGTCGATCGGATTGGTGCTCGCGGCGGTCATCACGCAGTTCCCCTTCGTGGAAAAGGTAATCACGCCTTACATACTGTTGCTGGTGACCACGCCGATGCTGGCGCTGGTGCCGCTCTTGATCCTGAACTTCGGCTTTGGGTTCACCCCGAGGATCATCGCCGTCGGGCTGGCGTCCGGTCCGATGGTGATGATCAACGCCGCCACAGGCTTCCGGCGTGTCGACGCTATGAAGATCGCGCTTGTGCGGTCTTGCGGCGCCTCGACACTGCAGATCTTCAGCAAGATACGCATTCCGATGGCCATGCCGATGGTGATCGTCGGCCTGATGATCGGGGCTATCTTCGGCATGATCACCGCCGTCGGCGCCGAGATGTCGGGCGGTGGATTCGGACTCGGCAGCCGCCTGACGACCTATTCCTCAACGCTTCGGATGCCGGAGTTCTTCGCGTGCATCCTGATCCTCGCAGTCACCGGGATCACGATCTACGCGTTCTTTTTCTGGCTCGGAAAGAGACTGGCCGGCTGGGAAAGCTGACCGAGAGGGCGAAACGCCGCGTTCGACCTGTGCAATGCAATATCGCGGCCCAACCAATATGGGAGGAGACCCTATGGCTCACCAAATGATGACTCGTCGGCGGCTGCTGCAAATCAGTGCCGGCGGCCTTGTGACCACCACCGTTCTGGGCGGCGGCGTGCTGACCTCGGGCACTGCCGAGGCCAGGCCCTACAATTCGCCCTTCACCTGGATTTCGCCGCGCGGCACGATCGAGGTGATGGACGACTACCCTTACTGGGTCGCCAAGGAGATGGGTTACTTCGGGGACCTCGGAGTGGATACGGACATGGAGCCGGGCCCATCGGACGGGACCGCTGTGGTGAAGTTCCTGGCGGTGCAACAGGCCGACATCGGCTTCCCCTCGCCGGGCGTGCTTTCCTTTGCGGTGAATGCGGGCATGGACCTCGTCTCGGTCTTCGGTAGCGGCTTCCTCGATCTCTTTAATGTCGCTTTCCGCAAGGGCCAGGCGGTGAAGAATCTGAAAGAGCTGGAAGGCAAGACCGTGCTACTGGGATCCGCGGCCTGGCAGTCGATCTGCGACCCGATGTTCGCGGCCGTTGGCGTCGACCCAAAGAAGATCACCTATGTCGAGGCTGGCTGGCCGACCTGGACGACGGCGCTCGCCGGCGGTCAGGGTGACGCATGCCTCGCATGGGAAGGCCTGCGGGCCGATCTGGGCGCAAAGGGTCTGGACTTCGACTACTGGCTGGGCATGCGTGGCTCGCCCCTGCCCTCGAACTCGCTCGTGGTGCGGCGCGCCGATCTGGAGGATGCCGAGCGGCTGGAGTTCCTGAAGAAATATCTCAAGGGCTGGGCGATGGGCAGCGAGTTCGCCGACCGCAACCCACGCGCAGCGACTGCCATCGTGTTCAAGGCCCTGCCCACGACCAAGGCCAATTATGGTCCCCGTGCGGGCACAGAAAGCCTGATGCAGATCCACCGCACCTTCAAGGGAGACATGACCAAGCGTGCAGGCTGGGGCGAGCACAACATTCCGGCCTGGGACAATTTCTTCAAAATCCTCAAGACCATCGGCCAGTCGAGCATCGACATCGAAACCGCGCGCTACGTCACCAACGATTTCATCGCCGGCGCGAATGACTTCGGCAAGGCGAAGGTGCATGCCGACGCCGATGCCTATGCGCTGCCCGAGGACCTTGCAGCGATCGATATGACCGACGTCGAGGCGAAGTTCTACAGCAACGTGATCAACTGACAGGGCTATGCGCCAGTCGCGGCGCGCAGTCCTGTTAACTCGCCGGGCACAGCCTCCCAGTGCCCGGCGAGAGGTTGCAATCGGGAGCACCGTTCGCTGGGCCCCGGCCGCCGCTCCGCTTTCTGACTCACGATCGGATTGGCGAGAACGTGATCCGGCTGACCTATGTTCCTGCCTGATCGTTGGCCTCTTCGGCGTCGTGGTCGGACGCCTGGCGCTGTCACGGCTTTTCGGTTCTGATGATACAGCCGACACTGTCCGTCTGTGTGCGGCAGGCACGGCCTTTGGAGTAGACCCGACCATGACCCTTCCCCGCATCAAACGCGCCTTGATCACCGGCGCCGGAGCCGTCGACGGCATCGGCTTCGCCATTGCCCGCCAGCTTGGCAGCACCGGCAACGCCGTGTTCCTCACCGGCGCCAGCGCGCGTGTGCTTGAGCGCGCCACCGAACTTCGTGCCAAGGGTATCGATGCCAGGGCCATGGTCGCCGATCTCACCAAGGCCGCCGATGTCGCGCGGCTGCGGGCAGATGTCGGCGCCATCGACATACTGGTCAACAATGCCGGCATGGGCTCGCTGGCATCACCCTCGGCCGACAAGGCGTTTCTCGCTATGACCGAGGCCGATTGGGACCGAGGCATCGATGTCAGCCTGAAGACGGCGTTCCTGGTCACCCATGCGTTCCTGCCGGCGATGATCGAAGCGGGCTATGGGCGCATCGTCAATGTGGCGTCGGTCACCGGCCCGCTGGTGTCTTTCGAAGGTACCTCGGCCTATTCGGCCGCCAAGGCCGGCATGGTCGGCCTGACGCGCACGCTGGCACTCGAAGTGGCCAGGAGCGGCGTGACGGTGAATGCCGTGGCTCCCGGCTGGATCGAAACGGGCGCGTCGAGCGAGATGGAACGGACGGCGGCCTTGCATACGCCGCCGGCGCGGGCGGGCCGGCCGGATGAAGTGGCGGCGGCGGTCGTGTTCCTGGCTTCCGAAGGCGCCAGCTATGTCAACGGGGCTCTTTTGGTGGTCGACGGCGGCAACAGCCTCCAGGAACACAAGGGCTGAAGGTCGGTCGGCCCTTGCCGCCCTTGCGCCAAGCAATGGAACCAAACCGCCTGGCGGCGGTTTTCCCCTCGAAGGGACCGCGGACCTCAAGGGTGCGGAACAATGTACGACCATCTGGAACTGGAACTGGCGAGAGCCAGGCAGCGCGTCAAGCGCGCGGAATTATTTCTCACGCGAGCGAATGCAATGCTGGACGAGGAGCGTGGCGTCGGCATCAGCCTGGCCCTGTGCTGCCGGATCAGATCCGAGCAAAAACGTGTGACTGAAGCGCGTTCGCGCCTGCGCCAGATCGATCCCACCACACACTGATTGTGCCATGACCATGATGCCCTCCGAAAAGAGTGCCGCATATCGCGCCGCAAAGCTTGCCGTGCTGCGAAAGCTGATGGTGAAGCATATCGAGCGCACCGATGCCCAGGCGCGGAGTGTCGAGCAGGCGCTGGCGGTATTGGCTGAAGCGACTGCCCAGGCTCGCGGCGCGCATCGGTAGCATCGCCGCCGCCGTTCCGGACTGCCCTACAACGGACGCGGAAGCTCGCTCTTCAAGGAAGGGTGGGGCGATCGCGATCGCGCGGAGCGTGTCGTTACAATCGCCCTCAGGACGCCTTGGCCAGAAAACTCTGGTAATCCGACTTGGCCTGCAGCAGGCGCAGCACATTCTCGCGTGATCCCCGCACATGGGCACGGGCCAGGGCGCCGGCCCGTGCGGTGTCCCCGGCGCAGATCGCCTCGACAATCTCGGCATGCTCTTCGCGGGCGATCTTCCATTCGTCGAGCCACAGCAATTCGGTCCAGACATAGTGCTGGCACTTGTCGAGGATGCCGCACAGCATGCCATGCAGCATGGCGTTGCCGCTGATCTGCGCAATGACGCGGTGCAGGTCGATGCCGACCTCCAGTTCCTGGAATTTTTCCCTGGTGGTGCGGTCGGGAATGGCGGCCAGCCGCTCGCATTCCGCCAGCATGGCACGGAGCCGTGCCTTGTCCTTCTCGGTCGCGGCGGCGGCCGCAAGTTCGGTCGCATGGCCGTCGAGGAGTTCGCGGATGTCGAAAGCCTCGCGGAACATGTTGATGTCGAACTCGGTGACGACATAGCCCTGGCGCGGCCGGCCGGTGACGAGGCCGTCGCGTTCGAGGCGGTTGAAAGCTTCGCGCACCGGCGTGCGGCTGACATTGAGCCTGACCGCGATATCGTTCTCGGTGACGCGCGATCCGGGTGGAATCTGACCGGTCACGATCATCGCCTTGAGCGAGGAATAGACAGAGTCGCGCAGCGTGTTTTTGGTTTCCTTGGCCAAGTCCGTTTCCAGTTCTCCGGTCTTTCCGCCGGAAGTCGATGTGGTCTCATAGCTGTATTCAAAGTCGGCTCGATTTGCCACGCCCTGGCACCGCATCCCCTCAGCCCTCCGTCAAGGGCTCCTGGCGATGCCGAGCGCTGTTGACATCGCTGATCGCCAAGCTACACTCAAAATTGTATACAAAATAGCATGCGAAATCAAAAATAATGGGAACACCGGTTGGAGAGCCGAAAAATGAACAGGATCAGAAGCGTTAGCGTTGTTGCGGTTGCCGCCCTGATGGCGGCCGGCGCGGCCCCCGCCATGGCGGGCGATACCATGACCGTCGCCTCATGGGGCGGCACCTATCAGGAGGCGCAGACCAAGGCCTTCTTCAATCCGACCGCCGACGCGCTCGGCATCACCATCAAGCAGGACACCACCAACGGCCTCGACGACGTGCGCCTGCAGGTGACCGGCAATGCGGTGAAATGGGATATAACCGAACTCGGCGCCGACGAATGCGCGCGCGGCTCGAAGGAAGGCCTGTTCGAGAAGCTCGACTACGGCATCATCGACAAGAGCGGCATCAACCCGAAGCTGGTGCATGACGACTGGGTCGGCATTTCCTATACCTCGGTCGTCCTCATCTACCGGACCGACGTCTTCGGCGACAAGGGTCCGAAGACCTGGGCCGACTTCTGGAACGTGGAGAAATTTCCGGGGCGGCGCGCGCTGAGCGGCAGCCAGTCGACCGAGACGCTGAGCGTCGCCGCACTCGCCTCTGGCCTGCCGATCGACAAGGTCTATCCGGTCGACATCGACGGCGCGCTGAAATCCGTCGACAAGATCCGCGGCCATGTCGATGCCTGGTGGACATCAGGCGCGCAGGCGATGCAGCTGGTCAAGGACGGCGAAGTCGACATGGCGAGCATCTGGAACGGCCGCGCCGGCACGCTGAAGAAGGAAGGCGCGCCGGTCAGCTTCTCCTTCGACCAGGGCGTGCTCACCGCCGACTGCATGGTCATTCCCAAGGGCGCCAAGAACAAGGAAGCCGCCATGAAGGCGCTGGCGATGTTCGTCAGCCCGCAATTGCAGGCCAATCTGCCGCTCTATGTCGACAATGGCCCGGTGAACGAGAAGGCTTTCGAGACAGGCAAGATCCCGCCGGAGCGGATCAAGGACATCAACTCGTCGCCCGAAAACGTCAAGAAGCAGGTGCTGCAGGACGCCGAGTTCTGGCGTGACAATCTGGTGGAGGCGACGGAGAAGTTCAACAATCTGATCCAGCAATAGGCCGTGGCCGGACCCGAACCACGGCAGGGCGGCGCATGATGACACAGAACCCGCCCTGCTTGCGCCGCCCCCTCACCAGGAGACGATGACCTTGTCCATTGCGCCATCCGCGCTGCCGATCAGCATGCGCCGGATCGAGAAACGATTTGGCAGCGTGTCGGTGCTGCGCGACCTGAACCTCGATGTCGAGGCCGGCGAGTTCCTGACGCTGCTCGGGCCCTCCGGCTCCGGAAAGACGACGCTGCTGATGATCCTGGCCGGTTTCGTCAGGGCCAATGGCGGCTCGATCCGGGTCGGCGACGATGAGATCATCACCACGCCGCCGCACAAGCGCAACATCGGCATGGTGTTCCAGAACTACGCGCTGTTTCCGCATATGAACGTCTTTCACAACATCGCCTTCCCGCTGAAGCAGCGCGGCGTGGCGGTCCCGGAAACGGCCGAGCGGGTGGAGAAGGCGCTCGAGCTGGTCAAGCTCAAGGGCCTCGGCGAGCGCCGGGTCGACCAGCTTTCCGGCGGCCAGCGCCAGCGTGTGGCCCTGGCGCGCGCCATCGTCTTCGAGCCGCGCATCGTGCTGATGGACGAACCGCTGTCGGCGCTCGACAAGGGCCTGCGCGAACACATGCAGATCGAACTGCGCGCCCTGCACCGGCGGCTTGGCATGACGACGGTCTATGTCACGCACGACCAGCGCGAAGCCATCACCATGTCGGACCGCATCGCGGTGATGAACGCCGGGCGCATCGAGCAGCTCGACAAGCCGGAAACGCTCTACGCCGCGCCGAAGACGCAATTCGTCGCCGGCTTCATCGGCGAATCGAATTTCATTCCGGTCGAATGCCGCAACGGGTCGGTCTGGTATGAGGACAGGCGGATCCAGACGGCAGGGGCGCCGCCCGCCGCCGGCCGGCATCTGATGGTGGTGCGGCCGGAGAAGCTGCGGCTGGTCACGGCGGCCGAGCCGTCGGACGGCATCAACGTGCTCGACGCCACGCTCAGTGACATCATCTACCAGGGCGACAGCTTCGTCTGTTACGCCTCGCTGCGCGACGGCCGCCAGCTGACGCTGCGCGACTATTGCCGCAGCGATGTGCTGTCCAGGCTGCCGGCCCCCGGCCAGCCGGTCAGGCTTGGCCTCGATGCAAAGGACACGATCCTGGTGGAAGCAGAGGGATGAACGCGCCATCCGCCCTCCTCGACGAGGCCGCCGGCGCGGGCCGGGACCTCAACGCGCGGGCGCTGCGTGCCGATGCGCGGCGCGAGCAGCTCAGTCTGCTGGCGCTTCTGTCACCCAGCCTGTTCCTCGTCTTCGCCATCATCATCGTGCCGATCGGCTGGCTGTTCTGGCTGTCGCTGTTCGACGAAGCCGGGGCCTTCAGCGCGTCCAACTATGCGCGCTTCTTCGAGCAGGCCTCCTACATCAAGACCTTCATCACCACCTTCAAGGTAGCCTTCATCGTCACCGGCGCCTGCGTGCTGCTCGGCTATCCCCTGGCCTACATGCTGTCGCAGCTGCCGCGCCGCGCGGCGTCGATCTGCCTCATCTTCGTCATCCTGCCGTTCTGGACATCGGTGCTGGTGCGCACCTATGCCTGGCTGGTGATCCTGCAGCGCAAGGGCCTGATCAACAGCTGGCTGATCGACCTCGGCGTGATCAGCCAGCCGCTGCCGCTCGCCAACAATCTGTCCGGCGTCGTCATCGGCATGACGCATATATATTGCTGCCCTTCCTGGTGCTGCCGCTCTACGCCTCGATGAAGACCATCGACACCGACTGCCTGCGCGCCGGCATGAACCTTGGCGCCGGCCCGGTCGCCACCTTCCGGCAGATCTTCTTTCCGCTGTCGCTGCCCGGCCTCGCCTCGGGCGTGGTCATCGTCTTCGTGCTCTGCCTCGGCTTCTTCGTCACGCCTGCTCTGATGGGCGGCGGCAAGGTGATCATGTGGGCGATGCGCATGGAGCAGACCACCAGCCTCTATTCCAACTGGGGTGCGGGCGCGGCGCTTGGCGTCGTGCTGCTGTTGGTCACGCTGGCGCTTCTCGGTCTCTTCCAATGGCTGCTCGGCGCGCGCGCCACCGGTGTATGGAGTTCGCGATGAGCGGGGATGTCGGCCTGCCGATCTCGCACCGGCAACGTCTGTGGCTCTACGCGCTGGGCGGCCTGGTGCTGTTGTTCCTGATCGCGCCGTCGGTCATCATCGTCATCATGTCGTTTTCGGATTCGACGCTGCTGCAGTTCCCGCCACGGCAATGGTCGCTGCGCTGGTACCAGAGCTACTTCCAGTCGCTGGAATGGCGCGACGCGACCGTCGTATCGGTCAAGGTGGCCGTCATGACCGTGCTGATGGCGACGCCGCTCGGCACCGCCGCCGCCTATGCGATCAACCGGGGCACGCTGCGCTTCAACGGTACCATCAACGCGCTATTGACGGCCTCGCTGATCATACCGGTGATCCTGATCGGCATCGGCACCTTCTTCCTCTATGCGCGCATCGGCCTCAACAACACGCTGACCGGCCTGGTCATCGCCCATACGGTGCAGGCGCTGCCCCTGGTGGTGCTGACCGTACTTTCGGGATTGCGCTCCTACGACATGAACCAGGAGCGGGTGGCGCGCAGCCTGGGCGCCGGGCGCATCGGCGCCTTCTGGCAGGTGACCATGCCGCAAATCCGCTTCTCGATCGTCTCGGGCGCGCTGTTCGCCTTCATCACTTCCTTTGACGAAGTGGTGGTTTCGCTGTTCATATCGGGCGGCGAGACGACGACATTGACACGCCGCATGTTCAACGCGCTGCGCGACCAGATCGATCCGACCATCGCCGCCATCTCGACCTGCCTGATCGTGCTTTCCGTTCTGCTCCTGTCGGTGGCGCAGATCTTCGGGCGGCGGCAATGATTTCCATCAGACCAATTCGCTGAAGTGACCATGGGATATCCAGACAGAATGCGTGATTTCCAGTTTCCCGGCCGCTCGCCGGTTCGTGCCACGGAGGCGGTTGCCGCGACCTCGCATCCGCTCGCCACCCTTGCCGCGATCGACATGCTGCGCGCCGGCGGCAACGCCATGGACGCCGCCGTCTGCGCCGCCGCCGTGCAAGGCGTCGTCGAGCCGCAATCGACCGGCATCGGTGGCGATTGCTTTGTCCTTTACTGCCCGAAGGGGCAAGGCGACGTGCTGGCCTTCAACGGTTCCGGCCGAGCGCCCGCGGGCGCCACGGTCGACTGGTATCTGGACAAGGGTTTCAGCGAGCTTCCCAAACAGGGGCCGCACGCGGTGACCGTGCCGGGCGCCATCGACGCCTGGTGCCGGCTGCTGGAGGATCATGGACGCAAGAGCCTGGCCGAGGTTCTGGTGCCCGCCATCCATTATGCCGAGAACGGCTATGTCGTGCATGACCGCGTCGCCTTCGACTGGGCCGAGCCGGAAACCGACCTGTCGGCCGACGAACACGCCGCGCGCATCTTCCTGCCGGACGGCAAGGCGCCGAAGGCCGGCGATATCCATCGCCAGCCGGAACTCGCCGCCACCTTGCGGGTGATCGCGAGGCAGGGCCGCGCGGGGTTCTATGAAGGTGCCGTCGCCGACGACATGGTGCGCCGGCTCAATGAACTCGGCGGGCTGCATTCGCACGAGGATTTCGCAGCGACCAAGGGCGACTATGTGGCGCCGGTCAGCACCTCCTACCGCGGCCATGACATCCACCAGATGCCGCCGAACAACCAGGGGATGACGGCGCTGTTGATGCTGAACGTGCTGTCGGGCTTCAAGGTCGGCGAGCTCGACCCCAACGGTACCGAGCGGCTGCATCTCGAAATCGAGGCCGGGCGCCTCGCCTATCAGGACCGCGACCGCTACCTCGGCGACCAGGACCATGTTCCGGTGCCGGTGAGAGAGCTTCTGTCCAGCGCCTATGCCGACCGGCTGCGCGCCGAAATTCATCGCGACCGCGCCATGACGCATCTGCCGCGCCTGGACCTGCCCGGCAGCGACACGGTCTACATCTCGATCGTCGACCGCGACCGCAACGCGGTCTCCTTCATCAACTCGACCTATTATTCGTTCGGCAGCGGTGTCGTCAGTCCGAAGACCGGCGTCGTGCTGCAGAATCGCGGCTCGAGCTTCCGGCTCGACCCGGCACACCCGAACGCGATCGCGCCCGGCAAGCGGCCTATGCACACGATCATGCCCGGCATGGCGACGAAGAACGGCCGCGTGGTGATGCCGTTCGGCGTCATGGGCGGCGGCTACCAGCCTTTCGGCCATGTCCATCTTTTGACCAACATGATCGACTTCGGCATGGACCCGCAGCAGGCGCTGGATGCGCCGCGCGTGTTCTACAATGACGGCGTTGTGGAGGCCGAGCGCAACGTTCCCGGCGAGACGCTCGAAGGCCTGCGCAAGCGCGGCCATCGCGTCGTCGAACCGCAGCATCCGCTTGGCGGCGGGCAGGCGGTGCTGATCGACTGGGAGAAAGGCACGCTGACCGGAGCCTCCGATCCGCGCAAGGACGGGGTGGCGCTTGGGTATTGAGGGATGGGGCAAGGCCGACCGAGCATAGCGACCGGGAGAAGGACCCTGTCGCGAATGATTTCGCCAGTCGCCAGCGTTGCAAGGTAAGCGCCGACGTTGCTGTCAGCCCTTTTTCCCCGTCACTATACGGGGAGAAATGCCCGGCAGGGCAATGAGGGGCGGCGGCGCCCTCTACAATTGTCCAGGGTCGGTGTCGTCCGCTGGACTTCCAAAAGCAGTCGTTTGAACATAGCCGGTGACCATGACCCAAGCTGAAGCCCACCCCGACCTCTCCCTCCGCCTCGCCGCCGGCGCCGACGACGCTCCGGCGATCCTGGCCCCCGAGAGAACCACACTCACCCATGGCGGGCTGCGGAGCCTGATCCAGGCCACGGCCGAGCGGCTGCATGCGCTCGGCATCGGCCGGGGCGACAGGGTGGCCATCGTGCTGCCGAATGGGCCGGAGATGGCCACCGCTTTCGTCGCCGTGGCCGCGGCCGCCTCGACGGCGCCGCTCAACTCGGCCTACCGGGCAGACGAGCTCGATTTCTACCTCACCGACATCGGCGCCAAGGCGATCCTCGTCGCGGAGAACGAGGCCGGGCCGGCGGTGGCGGTGGCTGAACGCCTCGGCATCGGCGTGTTGAGGCTCATCGTGCAACCCGACACGCCTGCCGGCAGTTTCACCATCGAAGGCGCGGCGGTCGGCCCGCAAGCGGCGCCCGACATGGCAGGGGACGGCGACATCGCGCTTTTGTTGCACACGTCAGGCACGACATCGCGTCCGAAGCTGGTGCCGCTCAGCCATGCCAACATTGCCGCTTCCGCCCGTCATATCGGCGCGACGCTCGGCTTGAGCGCCGACGACCGCTGCCTCAACATCATGCCGCTGTTCCACATCCATGGCCTGATCGCGGCGGTGCTGTCGTCGCTGGCAGCGGGGGGCAGCATCTTCTGCACGCCGGGCTTCAACGCCCTGCGCTTCTTCCAGTGGTTGGGCGACGCCAGGCCGAGCTGGTACACGGCGGTGCCGACCATGCACCAGGCGATCCTGCCGCGCGCGGCGCGCAATGCGGAGGTGCTGGCGGCGGCGCGCCTGCGCTTCATCCGCTCCTCCTCGGCGTCGCTGCCGGCGCAAGTGATGGGCGAGCTCGAGACAACCTTCGGCTGTCCGGTGATCGAATCCTACGGGATGACCGAGGCCGCGCACCAGATGGCGTCGAACCGGCTGCCGCCGGGCCTGCGCAAGCCGGGAAGCGTAGGGGCTTCCGCCGGCCCCGAAGTGGCGGTGATGGCGCCGGACGGGCGGCTGCTGACAGCCGGCGAGACCGGCGAGATCGTCATTCGCGGTCCCAATGTCACCGCGGGCTATGAGAAGAACCCGGACGCCAACGCCACGGCCTTCGCGCATGGCTGGTTCCACACCGGCGACCAGGGCGTGCTCGACGAGGACGGTTATCTCCGCGTCACCGGCAGGCTCAAGGAGATCATCAACCGTGGCGGCGAGAAGATCTCGCCGCTCGAGGTCGACGACGTGCTGATGGACCATCCGGCGGTGGCGCAGGTGGTCACCTTCGCCATGCCGCATGACAAGCTCGGCGAAGAGGTGGCGGCGGCCGTGGTGCTGCGCGAAGGCATGAGCGCCACCGAAAACGATATACGCGCTCACGCCGCGACGCGGCTCGCCGACTTCAAGGTGCCGCGCAAGGTGCTGATCCTGGACGAAATCCCCAAGGGCGCGACGGGCAAGCTGCAGCGCATCGGGCTTGCCGCCAAACTCGGGCTCTGATGCATGTCGCTTGCACGTGTTCTCGGTTCCTGGATAACGACATGCATGAAATCAAAGGCCCACGATGAAGATCACCATTTTCGGCGCCGGCGCGATCGGCGGCTATCTCGCGGCCAAGCTGGCCATCGCCGGCCGAACCGACCTGTCGATCGTCGCACGCGGCGCCCACCTCGAAGCGGTCAAGGCAAACGGCCTGCGCCTGATCGAGGACGGCCAGGAATCGGTGGCGCCGGTGAGAGCCGCCGCGAAGGCCGAGGAACTCGGCGTGCAGGACGCTGTCGTGCTGGCGCTGAAGGCCCACTCGCTCACCCCGGCACTGGACCAGATCGCACCACTGCTTGGAGACCACACATCAGTCGTCACCATGCAGAACGGCGTGCCGTGGTGGTATTTCCATGGCGTGGTCGGGCCGCTCGAAGGCACCAGGCTGAACGCGGTCGATCCCGGCGGCGCGATCTGGCAGCGGATCGGGCCGGAGCGCGTCGTCGGCTCGGTCGTCTATCCCGCCGTCGAGGTCGACGCGCCCGGCCTCATCCGCCATGTCGAGGGCAAGCGCTTCTCGCTTGGCGAACCCTCGGGCGAGCGCAGCGAACGGGTGACGCGTCTGGCGGAGGAAATGGTCAAGGCCGGCCTGCAGGCGCCGGTGCGCGAGGATATCCGCAGCGAAATCTGGGTGAAGCTGTGGGGCAACCTCTCCTTCAACCCGATCTCGGCGCTGACCGGCAGCACGCTGGCGGGAATCGTCGCCGACGAAGGTACCCGCCAGCTTGCCCGCACCATGATGCTGGAGGCGCAAGCGATCGGCGAAAGCCTGGGCGTGCGTTTTCCGATCGGGGTCGACCGCCGCATCAAGGGCGCTGGCGACGTCGGCGAGCACAAGACCTCGATGCTGCAGGATTTGGAGCGCGGGCGCCCGATGGAGATCGACGCGCTGGTAACAGCGGTACAGGAACTTGGCCGGCTGACGGACAAGCCGACGCCGACGATTGATGCCGTGCTGGCGCTGGTGCGGCGGCTGGCGGTGCAGCGCGGGTGCTATGGGTGAGGGGACGACGGGCTGAGCCTCGAGGCGCCGGCGATGCGTCCGCCACTACGGCATCTTACGAATATGTATTCCAGCGGAAATGCGCGGGAAACATAAGTGGCTCATTGCTTCGCGGAGAATGGAGTCATCTCAATGAACAGGATCGCTGAAACCTTCTGGATTGCGTCCGCGCTGGTTCTAGGCGCGGCCCTTGCAGCCGTAGCGGTACCGATCGTTGCCATCGTTTGCTTTTTGGCGCTCGCGCTTCCTGTGGCAATGCGGAGGATTCAGCGGCACCGCTATTGCGGCGATGTCGTTTCTCGCTCCACTCGAAAGGGCCCGGCTGATCGGTCCGGTGTTCCTCTGACCATAGAGACGACCTACACCGTCGTTCGGCGATCGTAGTCCTGTCTGCGGTGGCAACGATGGCCGCTGGCGCCATGGCGCCGGGCACGTTTCGGACACTGCCGCATCGAACTGGCATCCTGGGTATCGCCCGCAATAAAAAGCGACAATGAATGTTGGATGAAGAAGCCCAGGGGCCGCCCGCAACGCCATTGGTTCCACAGATTGACAGATGCGGCGGAAACGATAGCCTTGCATTCCAAGGTGCGCCTGGCCGGCATCTGGCACCATCAGGTCCATCCGTCGTCGAGACACTCGATGGCATAGGCACCATTGGCCTGCACAACTTTATTGCGCAACAGTTTTCCATGCCGGAGGGCATGTGCGGACGTGCTGCTGGGGCAGTCATGGGCCTGATAAATCACCTGCCCAACAGGCGGGCCATCGAACGATTGGGCATCGGCGAGCGGGATGACGTGCTTGAAATAGGGTTTGGGCCGGGTTGGGCGCTCAAGAAAATGGCCAGACTTGCGCATAGCGGTACGGTTACGGGGGTGGACCGGTCGCCGACGATGTTTCGTCAGGCCCAAATTCGAAATCGAGCCGCAATTCAAGACGGAAAGCTGAAGCTGATCCAGGGTACCTTCGAGCGGCTGCCAGTGGAAACCGCCTCAATGGACAAGGTTCTTGCCGTCAACGTGATTTACTTCTGCTCGCCGACCGGAACCGCCCTGGCGGAAGCCCACAGGGTTCTACGTCCGGGCGGAACAATGTCGATCTATGCGACAGATTGCTCTTCAATGAAGAGGTTGCAATTCGTTGGCCCCGAAACCCGACAAACATTTGATCTAAAGGGACTTGAGGATTTCCTCGGCAAGAGTGCATTTGCGTCGGATCACATCGATATTCAAATGATTTGGTTGCCATTCGGCTTTCGCGGCCTGGTGGCGCGACTGTGCAAGCGGTGACGTGGTGCACAGGGTCCGCGCGCCAACTGACCGTCTTCGAAGCACCCGCGTGGCCGGTGCCGACCACCGATTGCCGCCACGACTGTGCCCAAGAACGCGACCCCCCTCTGCAACACCGATCGGTGCCAACCAGTTCTGGACCGAGGGTCGAGCGGCAGCCGGGGGATTGACCGGCAGGGATTCACCCTGACCAAGCCCGGTAGCCTGAACGGCTGCGCTGCTCTGCGGAGGGCAAATGCCCAATAACGCGCGATTGCGACTGCTGGGCGCTTTCGCGGCCGTTGTCGTTGGGGTTGGGTATTATGTCCTCGGCGAATATCGAACGCACCAGCATGGAAAAGAAGCGACGTTGCAGCAACTGGTGGATAAAGCGCTGCGGCAGGGGTGCCTCGATGACTTTAACGCCACGCTCTCAATCCCGCCGGACCACCCATATGAAGTCGCGAACTGCCTCCGAATGGGCTATTTAAGCGAAGCCGAGGTAAAAAGTCGGGAGGATTACCTTGGCATCCCACTACGCTAAACGCAGGAAATTTTGGCCCGGCAGTCCGATGCCGCCATGGTGGGCCCACAACAGGTGGAAACGAGCTTGCATCGAGAGCGATCCCAGGCGACTTGATCCAATGCTAACATAAGGCAGGCGAAACGATGCCAAACAAGCTTGTAATGATCATCCGTCATGCCGAAAAGCCGGTCCCAGGTGGTCCGGACCTCGGAGTCACCGAACAGGGCGAAAGTGATCCCGCATCACTGACGGTGCGAGGCTGGCAACGCGCGGGAGGCCTTTGCCGATTTTTTTACGAGCCGCCTCTACCTCTGGGCAGACCTGCATCAATTGTTGCGTCAGGCATGATCAAAAGAGACGGTTCCGGCACTCGGAGCAAGCGGCCTAGCCAGACAATCACTCCACTGGCAAGGCGTCTCGGCCTTGAACCGGATGTCACTCATTCAAAGGGCCAAGAGCAGTTAGCGGCGGATGCCATCCGCACAGCCCAATCACCTGTGTTGGTTAGCTGGCAACACGAGTCTATTCCTGCTCTGACGGCTGCGCTTGTCGGTGGCACAGGGACCGCTCCGCAATCATGGCCCGATGACGATTTCGACAGCATCTGGGTACTGGAAGCAGACGAGGCAAATGTCTGGTCTTTCTCGCGGGAACGCCAAGCACTCCTGGATGGTGACGGCACCGGTCAATTGAGTTGAGGGTCTGCCTTGGATCAACAGCGGAACGGCAGCTTCTACTTTCGGCCCATTTCAAGACGTCTGCACATCGGCGCCTGGCGTCCTTCGAGCGCGCGGCCGGTCCGCTCATCGCGCCCATCCAATCCGGCGCTGATCAATCCTTCCCCTCCCGCCCGAGCAGCCGCGCATAAAGCTCCCCGACGATGCCGCGGCGGAAGACCAGCACGCAGACCATGAAGATGAGCCCGGTGGCGATGGTCACCGGGAAACCGGAGGTGGCGAGCGTGTTTTCAAGCCCAACGACGAGGCTGGCGCCCACGATCGGCCCGACCATCGTGCCGATGCCGCCGAGCAGCGTCATCAGGATCACCTCGCCCGACATCTGCCAGGTGACGTCGGTGAGCGTGGCGAACTGGAAGACGATCGCCTTGAGGGAGCCCGCCAGCCCGGCCAGCGTCGCCGACATGACGAAGGCGCCGAGCTTGTAGTTGGCGACGGAATAGCCCAGCGAAATGGCGCGGTTCTCGTTTTCGCGGATCGAGCGCAGGATCATGCCGAAGGGCGAATTGACGATGCGCCAGATGGCGAAGACGCCGACCAGGAACACGACAAGCACGAAGTAATACATATTCAGCGAGACGTTCAGGTCGAGGACGCCAAGCAGCATGCCGCGCGGCACGCCTTGAATGCCGTCCTCACCCTCGGTGAAGGGCGCCTGGACGCAGAAGAAGAAGAACATCTGCGACAGCGCCAGCGTGATCATGGCGAAATAGATGCCTTGCCGGCGAATGGCGAAGAAACCCATGACAAGGCCGAGCAAGGCTGCGCCCGCAATGCCGAGCAGGATGCCGGCTTCCGGCGGCCAGCCCCAGACCTTGACGGCATGCGCGGTGAAGTAGGCGGCGCCGCCAAAGAAGGTGGCATGGCCGAACGACAGCAGGCCGGTATAGCCGAGCAGGAGATTGAACGCGCAGGCGAACAGCGCGAAACACAGCATCTTCATCAGGAAGATCGGATAGACCAGGAAGGGCGCCACCAGCAGCGCCGCGATGCCGAGCCCGACCAGCGTCCATTCGAGCCATGCCGGGGTGCTGGCTGATGTCTCGCGAAGCGTCAGCCCGGCCATGTCGGGTGTCCCTTGCGCCATGTCAGGCGTCCCTTCCGAACAGGCCGGCCGGCCGGACCAAGAGCACGATCGCCATGATGACGAAGACCACGAGGTTGGAGGCCTCGGGGTAGAAGACCTTGGTCAGGCCTTCGGCGAGGCCAAGCATGTAACCGGTGACGATCGCGCCGAGGATCGATCCCATGCCGCCCACCACGACGACCGCGAAGACGACGATGATGAGATCCGATCCCATCAGCGGGCTCACCTGATAGACAGGCGCCGCCAGAATTCCGGCCAGCCCGGCAAGGGCGGAACCGAGGCCGTAGGTCAGCGTCAGGAGCAACGGCACATTGACGCCGAAAGCCTGGACGAGACGGGGATTCTCGGTTGCCGCGCGCAGATAGGAACCGAGCCTGGTCTTCTCGATCAACGCCCAGGTCCCGAAACAGACAATCAGCGAGGCGACCACGACCCAGCCGCGATAATTGGGCAGGAACATGAAGCCGAGATTGGTGCCGCCCGAAAGCAGCGGCGGCACGGCGTAGGGATTTCCCGACACGCCGTAAGAGTAGCGGAATATGCCTTCGAGCACGAGCGCCAGGCCGAAGGTGAAGAGCAGGCCGTAGAGCGGATCGGTGTCATAAAGCCGTGACAGCGCCAGGCGCTCGACCACGACGCCGAAGAGGCCGACGATCAGCGGCGCAAGGATCAGAGCGGGCCAATAGCCGATGCCGAGATAGGTGAGCAGGAGATAACCTGTGAAGGCGCCGAGCATATACTGGGCGCCATGGGCGAAATTGATGACACGCAGCAGGCCGAAAATGACGGCCAGGCCCAGGCTCAGCATGGCGTAGAAAGAGCCGTTGATCAGGCCGACCAGCAACTGGCCAAGGAAGGCCTGGACGGGGATGCCGAAGATCATCGTCATGGCGTCATCATACACCCAGAATGTCGTGGAGCTGCGTCATGCGGTCCGCCAGCTCACCGGTCGGAAATCCGGCGACGACCTTGCCGTGCTCCATCAGGTAGAAACGGTCGGCGACACGGCTGGCGAAGCGGAAATTCTGCTCGACCAGCAGGATCGTCATGCCGCGCTTCTTCAATGTCACCAGCAGCTCGCCGATGCGTTGCACGATGACTGGCGCGAGGCCCTCGGTCGGCTCGTCGAGAAGCAGCATCTTCACACCGGTCCTGAGCATGCGCGCGATCGCCAGCATCTGCTGTTCGCCGCCCGACAGCCTTGTGCCAGGGCTGTTGCGACGCTCCTTCAGATTGGGGAAAAGATCGAATATTTCCGCGACGCTCATGCCGCCTTCGGCGACGACCGGCGGCAGGACCAGGTTCTCTTCCACGGTCAGCGTCGCGAAGATGCCGCGCTCCTCCGGCACGAAGCCGATGCCCTGGTGCGCGGTGCGGTGCAGCGGCAGACGCATCAGGTCCGTGCCGTCGAAAACGACCTCGCCCGTTCGCTTGCGGATCAGCCCCATGATGGCGCGCAGCGTCGTCGTCTTGCCGACGCCGTTGCGGCCGAGCAGCGTGACCGTTTCGCCGCGAAATACCTCCAGGTCGACGCCATGCAGCGCATGGCCCTCGCCATACCAGGCGTTGAGACCGCGGACCACCAGCAGGGGCGCGGCATCAGTCATCGGCGGTGCCCATATAGGCGACCTTGACGCGTTCGTCGCGGCTGACTGTGGCGTAGTCGCCGGCCGCAAGCACCTCGCCGCGCTGCATGACCGTGATCCAGTCGCAGAGATCCGCGACGACCGTCAGATTGTGCTCGACCATCAAGACGGCGCGGTCGCTGGCCACCGAGCGAATGATGGCCGAAACCGTGGCCACGTCCTCATGCCCCATGCCGGCCATCGGCTCGTCCAGCAGCAGCACTTTCGGATCGAGCGCCAATGTGGTGGCGATCTCGAGCACACGTTTCCTGCCATAGGAAAGATCGCCGGCCAGCCTGTTCCTGGCATCGTCGAGACCGACCGACCGCAGCAGCTCGATCGCACGCGGCGTCAAGCGGTCGAGCGCGGCAAGCGAGCGCCAGAACTGGACGCCGAGCCCAGCCGGCCGCTGCAGCGCGACGCGCACATTGTCGAGCACGCTGAGATGCGGAAAGATCGCCGATATCTGGAACGAGCGCACCAGCCCCATCCGCGCCACCTTCGCCGGCGAGGTGCGGGTGATGTCGTGGCCGAGCAGTTCGATCCTGCCGCTGGTCGGCGCCAGGAACTTGGTGAGCAGGTTGAAGACCGTAGTCTTGCCGGCGCCGTTGGGCCCGATCAGGGCATGGATGTTGCGGTGGCGGACATCGAGGTCGACATTCCTGACGGCGACGAAGCCGGCGAAATCGCGCCGCAGCCCGCGGGCGGACAGCACCACGGGCGGTTCGCTCCCGTCGAGGTCAGGCGGCGCCATCGGCCGCGCCGATCACTGTGCCGCCGTTGGGCAGCCGCTTTCCTTCTCGCTCAGGAAGGCCTCCTTGCCGGGGATGGTGGCGAGATACTTGTAGTAGTCCCAATCCTTGGTGCTCTCGCCGGGCGCCTTGACCTGGTAGAGATACATGTCGTGGACCATGTTGCCATCCGACTGCACCTTGCCGTTGGTGGTCACGGCGTCGTCCACCGGCAACGAATGCAATTGCCTGGCGACGGCCTCGGTCTCGTCGGTGCCGGCCTTGTCGATCGCTTTCAGATACTGCGTCACCGCCGAATAGGTCGCGGCCTGGATCATGTTCGGCATGCGATTGGTGCGCTTGAAGAAGCGCTGTCCGAATTCGCGGCTCTTGTCGTCGCGATCCCAGTAATAGCCCTCGGTCAGCACGACGCCTTGCGCGGCCTGGAGACCCAGCCCATGCACCTCGGCCAGTGTGAACAGAAGCGCCGCGAGACGCTGGCCGCCCTGGACGATGCCGAATTCGGCGGCCTGCTTGATGGAATTGGACGTGTCGAGGCCGGCATTCGCCAGCCCGATGACCTTGGCGCCCGAAGACTGCGCCTGCAGCAGGAAGGATGAGTAATCGGTAGACCCGAGGGGATAACGCACCTCGCCCAACACCTTGCCGCCATGGCTCTCGACGAATTTGGCGGTCTGTTCCTTGAGCGAATAGCCGAACGCATAGTCAACGGTGACGAAGAACCAGCTGTCGCCACCCTGCTGCACGAGGGAACCGCCGGTTCCCACCGCCTGCGAATGGGTGTCATAGGCCCAGTGGAAGCCGTAGGGCGAGCACTGCTTGCCGGTAAGGTCGGTGGTCGCGGCACCCGTGACGATGTCTATCTTCTTCTTTTCCTTGGAAATCCCCTGGACGGCGAGCGCGACCGATGAGGTCGTCAGTTCCATGATGGCGTCGACCTGTTCGGTGTCGTACCACTGCCTTGCGATGTTGGAGGCGATGTCGGGCTTGTTCTGATGGTCGGCGCTGATGATCTCGATCGGCGCGCCCTGCACCTTGCCGCCGAAATCCTCGACCGCCATCTTGGCCGCCTCGACCGACCATTTGCCGCCGAAATCGGCATAGACGCCGGATTGGTCATTGAGGATGCCGATCTTGACTTTCCCATCGGAAATTCCGGCGGCCGAGGCGGGGATCGCGGTCGCGGCGAGAAGCGCGGCCGAAACCAAACAGCATGCCTTCATTCTCTATTTCCTCCCGTGATGAATCCGACCGTCCCCCCAAACGATCACCAGCAAGCGGTATTGAACATGTGCAAGATGAGGATGAACGGCAAGGGGGCGGCTTGCGGATTTCACGTTCGAAGCCTGGCAGGCTCTTGCTCGCCGGGCGGCGGCACGGCCGATTGGCCAGATCACGCCAGCCGGAAGCTCGGAAGCGGCACGGCCATGTTAGCCGTGACGGCCGGCAAGGCTGAACCAGCGTACACATCGTCCCAGTCTTAGTTCAGGGGAATGGACTCGACCGCCAGAGCCGTAACGCTTAGATTGCGTATGGATAGCCAGCCTGCAGGGGGAAGCCAACTGGGATATCAGGATGGCTTTAGTAATGAATAGATCGATAACCGCCGTTACCGTGACGCACAACAGCGCGCATACTGTGCGCGGCGCGCTCGCTTGCTTGCCCCCGGGCATCGAGATCGTGTGCGTCGACAACGCAAGCACCGACGATCTTTCCGCCGCGCTATCCGGTTTTGCCGTTCATCGCATCGATAATCCTGCAAACCTCGGCTTTGGGCGTGCCTGCAACATCGGGGCGGCGGCGGCATCGGGAGAGTATTTGCTGTTCGTCAATCCCGATGTGCGCCTTGGCGCGGACGCCGTCGACGCGCTCATGCAGGCGGCTGAACGCTACCCGAATTGCGGCGTCTTCGTGCCGCGCACGAACACGGTGGATGGGCGCCTGTGGTTTCGCGAGCAGAGCGAAATCGATCGCCTTTCCGGTGTGTCGCTGCCCACACGTATCCGGCAGGTCTGGGGGGATTGTTGCGTGCGCTTCGTCAATGGCGGCGTGTTCATGATCAGAAGAACACTCTTCCTCGATACGGGAGGCTTCGACGAGGATATCTTCCTGTATTTCGAAGATGACGATCTCTCTTATCGGCTGCTGCAGCGTGACGAACCCATGATCCTTGTCAGTAGCGCGCATGCTGTCCACGACGTTGGCACTTCGGTTGCACAATCAACCCGGTCACGGATCTTCCGATATCGGTCCAAGATGCGATCGGAGATCCACTTGCGCAGGAAGTACGGCATAGCCTATAGCCCATTTGTGGACATACTCCGCTATCTGACGAAGATAGGCTTCTACTGCCTTACGCTTAATCGAAATAGACTGATCAATTCCCTGGGCCGGCTGATCGGCATATTTGACAGCATCCTTGACCGATCGCACGCGAATCGGAACAGCGGCTATGTCGCCTGACGCTATCGACACGAGGCTTGTTCCGCCCGATGTCCTGCCCTGCGAACCGCGAAAAGGCGACGCATATGGCGTAGACCGAAGCGGTGCGCCGAGCGAAATCCACATCCACACGCCGGGACGCTACATCGTCGAGCTTTCTCCAACAGAGAGGCGGATGCCGTTTCTCCGGCTCAATGTTCGCCGGCCGGGACAGGCCGACAAGATCGTCTATGTGCCTGTCACCAGCCGGACGTCCTATCTGCTTAAAAGCAGTGAAGGCGGCCTGGTGCTGCGGTTTGACAGAAGCGACGTCGTTGCGGCGAGCGCTCGCCCCATAAGCATCAGGGATGTTGGCACGCTGTTGAGTCGGCGCCGTCGCCACAGGCGATTTCAACTGCCGCTTGGCCACGGGATCGTATTGCAGCCTCTTTTGCACATTTCAGGGGCGGAAGGGCGCGAGTTGGCCCGTGCCCTTGGCAGCCTTGCCGGTTGGGGTTTTGGCACGGCGAGCGACAATCTGCAGAAAACCCTGTCGCGGCACTTTGATGGTCCGCCAGCCGAGGCCCCCGAACGCCGGCCCACCGCCAAACCCAGGATCGCCGTAGCGCTTCATCTGCATTACCCCGATCTCTGGCCCGAATTCGAGGCGCTGCTGGCGAGGATCGATCGCCCGTTCCATCTCATCCTCACACTGACCGAGCCCGACGTGGCACTCGCGCAGCGCGTCCAGGCGAGATTTCCGGATGCCGAGGTGGTGGTTTATGACAATCGCGGTCGCGACGTCGGCCCTTTCATCCAATTACTTCATGAAGGAAGGCTCGATCCCTTTGACCTGATCTGCAAGCTGCATGGCAAGAAGTCCGGGCCGCGCGGGCCGCGCATGGTCCTCGGTGATATCTGGCGCCAGGCGAGTGCGTTCGACCTGATCGGATCCCGCGAGATGGTTGACCGCATCATCGCCGAGTTCGAGCGTTCGCCCGACACCCAGATGATTGGATCCAGACGCTTTCGGTTGCCCAATGAATGGAAGGGGGAGAAGGCTGCGTGGGGGGAGAACAGGGCGATGGTCCTCAACTTGCTGGAGACGATGGGGCTGCCCTCCAGCTCTCGTCTCGACTTCTTTGCCGGGACGATGTTCTGGGTTCGCCGCGGCGCGCTGGAACCGCTCATGCGGCTTGATCTGCCTATGGCAGTCTTCCCCGAAGAGGCAAGCCAACAAGACGGCACGTTGCAGCATGCCCTAGAGCGTGTGCTTGGAATGATCTGCACAAAGATCTCCGGCGTTACCTGGGATGACGACATGGCGCCGGATTGCCGGGAGGCAGACCCGATTGGATAGATCCGAACTCCAGATCTTCGTAGGATCGCTCGTCAGCAGAAGGCGATGGAAGATATTCCGAACCTGGCAACGAATTCGCGCCAGCGGGCTGTTCGATTTGTCGTGGTACCTGGCCCAGAATCCGGATGTAGCCAGGAGCGGAAAAGATCCGATCCTGCATTACATCAGGCACGGTGCCGCCGAGTCGCGAAACCCGAGTCCTGACTTCGACAACGAATACTACCTGGCGAAGTATCCCGACGTGACTGCCACGTCGATGAATCCGTTGGATCACTACATTCGTTTCGGCAAGATTGAGGGGCGCAGCACCCGGCGTGCTCCAGGCACAAATGCCGGCGCCCCCCAGAGACCCGCCACCTATGTGCCGCGATCCGGCGAGGGGCGACCAGCCGCTTTGAGGGCGCGCCTCATTGCATTTTATCTGCCGCAGTTTCATCCGATTCCTGAAAATGACGCCTTCTGGGGAAAGGGCTTCACGGAATGGACGAATGTGACGCGGGCCACGCCGCAGTTCGACGGTCATTACCAGCCCAGGCTCCCGGCGGATCTTGGCTTCTACGACCTGCGAGTGAAGGACATCCAGAAGGAGCAGATCGAGATTGCCCTTCAGTATGGCCTCTCGGGATTCTGTTTCCACTTCTACTGGTTCAACGGCAAGCGCGTCCTTGAGATGCCGATCGCCCAATTCGTCGAGAACGACGCACACGAGATGGGCTTCTGCATCAACTGGGCAAACGAGCCGTGGAGCCGCCGTTGGAATGGGCGCGAACAGGAAGTCTTGATCCCGCAATCGCACTCGCCCGAGGACGACCTGGCCTTCATCCGATACGTAGCCGGCTATTTCCGTGACAGAAGATACATCCGTATCGGCGGCAAGCCACTGCTTATGGTTTATCGGCCCGGATTGTTTCCGTCGGCGGCTGAAACGGCACGGCGCTGGAGGACCCATTGCCGGGAGGCCGGCATCGGCGAGATTTTTCTTGCCTATCCGCAGTCGTTCGACTCGGGCGATCCCGCCGAATTCGGATTCGACGCCGCCGTCGAGTTCCCACCGAATCTTGGACGACTTCCCGAGATCAGCGCCGGCATGCCAACGCTCAGGAGCGGCTTCAGGGGGAAGGTCTACGACTGGACAGAGCTCCTCAATCGCAGCCGCGCGTACCCGCAGGTTCCCTACACGCTGTTTCGCGGGCTTTGCCCTTCCTGGGACAACACGGCGCGGAGGATGGAGGCCGCCTACATTCTGGTGAACGCATCGCCGTCCCGCTACAAGCAATGGCTCGCCAACGCGGTCGTCGATACATGCGATCGTTTTGCCGATTTCGACAGCCGGCTGATCTTCGTCAATGCCTGGAACGAGTGGGCTGAGGGAGCCTATCTCGAGCCCGATGCCCGCTATGGCTACGCCTATCTGCAGGAGACGCGGGACGTCCTGTCGGCACGGCCAGCGGCCGGCAGATCACCCGGGAAGCCGTCGTGGCGCGTTTTGTTCGTGTCGCACGATGCGGCTCTCGGCGGAGCGCAGGCATCGTTGATCAACATCATCCAATGGCTGCAATCGCACACCAATCTGGAGATCAAGGTCCTGTGCCTGGCAGGGGGTCAACGGCTCGAAGAGTTTCGACGCCTCGCCGATACCGTCGTTCTGGATGATCTGGCTTCAGAGGCAGAGACGCCCGCCTCGAAGTTGGCCCACATTACGGAATGGTGCGGTGGCATACCGGACCTCATCTATTGCAACAGCCTTGCGACCGGCCGTGCGCACGCGCTGCTTGCTGAACTGGAGCGGCCAATCCTGACGCATGCCAGGGAGTTGGGAACGAGCGTTGCCCGATACGCAAAGGACAATATGGGCGATGTCGTTTCCCGCACGCGAAGATTTGTGGCGTGTTCCCGAAGTGTCCGGGACTATCTGGTGTCCGAGCACAACGTTGCAGCGGGCGCCATCGATGTCATCCCAAGCGCGGTTCCGCAACCCAACGCCGATCAAAACCTCACGGAAATCCGGCGCCTTGAAAGCCGCCGCCTTGCCGGCTGGCCGACGGACAAGGTCATCGTCCTGGGTTCGGGCATCGGCATGCCCTTCCGCAAGGGTGCCGACCTCTTTATCGAGGTCGCCCGGATCCTTCGGGCACGCGGGGTTGAAGACTATCATTTCTACTGGCTCGGCTCGTTTCCGGGGCGGGAACGAGATGAGGTTCTCGGTACATGGTCGCAGCAACTCGGCAGATTGCGGGCGGACGGGTTGGACGAGAAAGTCACATTTCTGGGTGATGTCGACGATGTGGGGGCTTACCTGCGGCGGGCCGACCTGTTTCTTCTGACCTCCCGCGAAGAGCCGTTCGGCCGCGTCATGCTGGAGGCTGCCTTCGCCGAATTGCCGGTGATCTGCTTCGCCGAGAGCGGTGGGGCTCCGGATTTCGTCGAAGACGATGCCGGCATCATCGTCGGATTGGCTGATCCCGTAGCTATGGCCGATGCGACGCTGAACCTGATCCGGGACAAGCCCCTGCGGATGCGGCTTGGCAGGCAGGCGAGCGCCAAGGCAAGGCTAAATTTTTCCACCGATCGGGTCTTTCCGCGACTGCTGTCGACCATGCGGAAGGTCGCAAACAAGCCGCCGGCGGTCTCGATCATCGTGCCGAACTACAATTACGCCCGCTATCTGCGGGAGCGTATGGATAGTATCCTGGGGCAGTCGTTTCAGGATTTTGAACTCATCATCCTGGACGATGCCTCGACCGACGATAGCCGATCGATCCTGGATTATTATGCCGGCGTCCATGGCACCCGTGTCATCGTCAATGACAGGAATTCCGGGGCGCCCTACCCCCAGTGGTTCAAAGGCATGTCGCTTGCAAGGGCCGACTTGATCTGGATCGCCGAAGCCGATGACGTATCAGACCCGAGTTTCCTCGAAACACTGGTGCCCTTGTTCCGCGATCCAGGCGTGAAGTTTGCCTTTTGCGCATCGAAGATCATCAATGATCGAAGCGAGACCGTCGGCGACTATCTGTCCAGCCCGTACCTCACCGATCTCTCCAATTTCAAATGGAAGCGCAGCTACCAGGTTTCGGCGGCGCGGGAGGTCAACGAAGGGCTGGGTGTCAAGAACACGGTCATCAATATCAGCGCGGCGGTTTTCCGGAAGTTCGACATCACGCCGGATTTCGTCGCGCAGGTCCTGTCCCTGCCGGCGGGCGGCGACTGGTACTTTATCCTCGAGGCAATCCGCAACGGCTCCGTCGCCTATGAGGCTGCGTTGCTCAATCATCACCGTCTGCACGGCGACAGCGTGACCAGCATCATCACGTCCTCCCGTTCCGAGGCACTGCTGCGCACGCGGCAGATGATCCATCAGCATGTCTTGCACACATATGAAACGGATTTGGCCATCAAGCTGAAAATGGCCGAACATGTCGTGCAGCTCTGGAACCAGCTCTTTCCCGGTCGCCCTGCCGGAGAGATGGAAAGCTTGTATTCGCTAACCAAATTGGGCGAGTTCCCTGCGAGAAGCCCGAAAATCCGTGAGGTTGCTTTCGAGCAGTAGCTGTCTCACGGAAACGGTGGCTTGCTCCAACTCTTTGTTTTGACGCAATTGCGCACGGAATCCGCTTCCCACTTTTCCTGGAATTGCCTTAGTTACCGGCAGCGACGAGATGGCCGTTGCCGACATCTTGCAAGGCCAGCTTCAGCGGCGCCTCGCCGATCTTGCGAGTCGCGCTCGGGATCTCCTGATCGAGCCGAGCAAAGCGGCTCCTGCGCCTGGCCGGATCAGGCACCGGCACGGCCTCGATCAGCCGTTTCGTGTAGGGGTGACGCGGGTTGGAAAAGACCTGGTCGCGCGTGCCCATCTCGACGATCTGGCCGAGATACATGACGGCGACGCGGTCGGAAATGTTCTCGACCACCGCCATGTCGTGCGAGATGAAGAGGTAGGCGACGCCGAATTCGCGCTGCAATTCCTTCAACAGGTCGAGCACGCGTGCCTGCACAGAGACGTCAAGCGCCGATACGCTTTCATCCGCGATGATCAGTTTCGGCCGTAGCGCCAGCGCGCGCGCAATGCAGACCCGCTGTCGCTGGCCGCCGGAGAATTCGTGCGGATAGAGCTCCATCTGGTCCGCCGACAGGCCGACACGCTCGAACAATGCCGCCACGCGCTCCCGCCTCTCGTCCTTCGAGGCGATGCCATGGATGACGAGCGGCTCGGCGACAAGATCGCCGACGCGCATGCGCGGGTCGAGCGAGGCAAAGGGGTCCTGGAAAATCATCTGCACGTCGCGGCGCACCGCCTTGCGTTCGTCGCGACCCAGGCCCGACAAATTGCGTCCACCGACAACGATGTCGCCGCTGTACGGCACCAGCCCGGCCAACGCCTTCGCGGTGGTCGACTTGCCGCAGCCGGACTCGCCGACCAGCGCCAGCGTCTCGTTGGGCGCGATCGAGAAACTGACGCCTTCGACGGCGTGAACACGGCGGTTGACCCTGCCGAGGACGCCGCCGCGCAGGTCGAAGCGGACATGCAGATCCTTGACCTCGGCGACATTGGCCAGCGTTAGCGCTTGTGCATCCCTGGATTTTTGCCGCCCGACGCCGCTGCCGATGCGCGGTACAGCGGCCAGCAGTTCGCGGGTGTAGTCGGCCCGCGGTCGGGCAAAAATGTCCGATGTCCTGCCCTCCTCGATCATGCGGCCATGCCGCATGATGATGACGCGATCGGCCATCTCGGCAACCACGCCCATGTCGTGAGTGATGAGGACGACGCTGGTGCCGTGCTGGCGCTGCAGGTCACGCAGCAGTTCCAGTACCTCGCCCTGCACGGTGACGTCGAGTGCCGTCGTCGGCTCGTCGGCGATCAGCACGTCGGGCTCGAGCGCCAACGCCATGGCGATCATCACCCGCTGGCGCATGCCGCCGGAGAGTTCGTGCGGAAACTGCCTTAGCCGGCTTTCGGCTTCCGAAATGCGGACCGCCTTCAGAGCCTCGATGGCACGCTGGCGGGCCTCGGCTTGCGACAGGCTGGTATGCGCCTCGATGGATTCGGTGAGCTGGCGTCCGATCGACAGCACAGGGTTCAGCGAGGTCATCGGCTCCTGGAAGATCATGGCGATGCGGTCGCCGCGAATGCGTCGCATCTGGCGCTCGTCGAGATCAGTCAGCTCGGTTTCACCGAGGCGGATGGTGCCGGAGGATATGCGGGCGGCAGGCTGCGGCAGCAATTGCATGATCGCCAGCGCCGTCATCGATTTCCCGGAGCCGGACTCGCCGGCGATGCAGAGCGTTTCGCCGCGAGCAAGCGTGAACGACAGGTCGGAAACAACCTCGCGCCCGCCATCCTCGCCGCGCACGCTGACCGACAGGCCGGTAATATCGAGCACCGGTCCCGCCGTCACCGGAGCGGCAACCCCGGTCCGCTTCCTGCCCGCGCCGGCGTTCATTCGAAGACGCAGCGCGGGAAGTAGAACGAGACCACCCAGTTCGGCATGTCGACGATCTCGCTGATGCGCAGGTCGCCGCAGACCGAGGCCAGCATGTAAGCCTCGACCGGATCGAGCTTGTAGCGCCCGGCGAGCAGGTCGACCATTTGCGCAACGGCCTCCTTCGCGCCCGTCATCAGGTCCGGCCCGATGCCGGTCGTCACCTCATAGCCCTTGGCGTCGAGATGGCGCGTCACCGGGCCCGGCGTGGTGAAGCGCGGAGTCTTCAGCCTCGCGTCCTTGACCAGGTCGAGCTTGAGCACGACGTCCATCGGGCTTTCGATCGCCGTGCCGCAGACCTCGCCGTCGCCTTGCGCGGCATGGGTGTCGCCGACCGAGAACAGCGCACCAGCCACTTCCACCGGCAGATAGAGCGTGGTGCCGGCGGCGAGATCGCGGATGTCGAGATTGCCGCCGACGCGCCTGGGCGGAACCACCGAGTGATGGCCCATCTCGGCCGGTGCGTTGCCAATGGTGCCGGCAAAAGGTTTTAGCGGCACACGCGCATTCTTGCCGAACAGCGCCGGCTCGAGCGAGGCTGCGTCATATTTCCAGATGTTCAGCGCCGGCTCCATGAAATCGTCGGCGAGCAGCCCGAAGCCCGGAATGTTCGCCGTCCAGCCGAAGCCGGACGGTTTGAACATCTCGATCGTCACCTTCAGCGCGTCACCCGGTTCGGCACCCTCGACGAAGATTGGCCCGGTCACCGGGTTGATCGTTGCGAAGTCGAGCTTGGCGATATCGCCAACCGTGCTGTCGGCCTTCAGCTGACCGCCTGAGGAGTCGAGGCACTGGAACTCGATGGTCGAGCCGGGCGCCACACGTTCGGCCGGGACGAAGGAATTGTCCCAGCCGAAATGGTGATGGCGCCCGTGGATAGTGTAATCGCAGTTATTGCACATCTTTTACGTACACATTGTCATAGTTGATCGGGATATGGACCGGGTCGACATAGAGGTTGTCGGCGCCGCCCATGCGGGCCGATTTCATGGTGAAGCGCTGTTCGTTGAAGACCGGCGCCCAGGGCGCGTCCTCCATCACCTTGCCGTAGATGGCGCTCCACATCTTGTCGCGTTCGACGGCCTTTGAGGGATCGACCACCGAGTCGGCCTCGGCCGCCTTGGCGTCGAGATCCTTGTTGCAGTACCAGGACCAGTTCCAGCCGCCCGGCACGGCACCGGCGCAGCCGAGGATCGGGCCGTAGAAGTTCGACGGATCCGGGAAGTCGGCGATCCAGGCCATGCCGCCCGACCAGATCATCGGCGCGCCGGCCTTGTCGCCGCCGGCGGCAATGACATTGGCTTGGGCGAGCGACTGGATGCTGGCCTTGATGCCGATCGCCGCCAGATCCTGCTGGATCGCCTGGGCTATGCGCGGGTTGGGGTCGGTGTTCATGGCGAACAGTTGCGTGTCGAAACCATCGGGGTGGCCGGCCTCGGCAAGCAGCGCCTTGGCCTTGGCGACATCATAGGGATAGCCCTTGTATTCCTTGTCGTAGCCCGGCATGGACGGCGGCAGCGGCTGGTTGGCCGGCACGGCGCGGCCGTTGATGATCTGGATGACGCGCGCCTTGTTGATGGCCATGTTGACGGCCTGGCGCACCTTCACATTGTCGAACGGCGCCATGGTGGTGTTCATGGTGACATAGCCGGTGTGCAGCTGGCCGCCTTCGACGACACGCGCCTTCTGCTCGGGATCGGCCATCACTTCCTGGAACTTCGCCGGCGGAATGCCGTCGCCGGGCACGTCGATCTCGCCCTTCTGCAGGCGCAGCAGCGCCACGATCGGCTCCTGGCCGATCTCGAAGGTGATCTTGTCCAGGTGCGGCAGGCCCTTGTGCCAATAATCCGGGTTGCGCTCGAAGACGATGCGCTGTCCCAACGTCCATTCGGCGAGCTTGAAGGCGCCGGTGCCGACCGGATGCTTGCCGAAATCGGCGCCGTATTTCTCGACCTCTTCCTTCGGCACGACATGGGCGAAGTTGATGGCCATGACATGCAGGAAGGTGGCGTCGGGGCGGGTCAGTTCGAACTTGACGGTGTAGGGGTCGACAACGGTTACGCCGGAGAGTGTTTCGGCCTTGCCGGCGGCGACGTCGTCGTAGCCCTTGATCGAGCCGAAGAAGCCGGCGCCCGGGCTCTGCGTCTTCGGATTGGTGACGCGGTCGAGCGAGTATTTCACATCGTCGGCGGTCATTTCGCGGCCGTTGTGGAATTTCACGCCGTGGCGCAGCTTGAAGGTGAAGGTCTTGCCGTCGGGCGAGATCTCGTAGCTCTCGGCAAGGTCGGGCTTGAGGTTGGTGGTGCCAGGCTCGTAGTCCATCAACCCGTCGAACAGGCTCTTGATCATCGACCAGTTCTGCCAGTCATAGCCGATCGCCGGGTCGAGGGTGGCGACATCGTCCTTGTAGGTGATGGTGATGGCGCCGCCCTGCTTGGCGTTGGGATCGATCGTGTCCTCGGCGCGGGCGCTCGTCATGCCGAGCATCAGCGCCAGCGCCGATGCCGCTACCGTGGATATGAGATACTTTTTCATTGTTATGTTCCCTTTCTCTGTTTGTTTTCGGTCATGTCCTGATTGTCATCTGAGCTTGATGCGGGGATCGATGAAGGGCGCGATGATGTCGGCCAGGAGATTGCCGAGCACGATGGCAAAGGCCGAGACCAGCGTGACGCCCATGATGATCGGGATGTCGACGCGCTGGATGGCCTGCCATGCCAGCTGGCCGATGCCGGGCCAGCCGAACACGCTTTCGACGACGACGATGCCGCCCATGAAGATGCCGATGTCGATGCCGATCATGGCGATGATCGGCAGGATGGCGTTGGGCAGTGCGTGGCGGAAGAGGATGGCACCACGCGCCAGGCCTTTCGCACGCGCGGTGCGGACGTAGTCCTGACGCAGCACGTCGATCATCGACGAACGCATCATGCGCGCGTACCAGCCGGCGCCGAGGATGCCCATGGTGAGCGACGGCAACACCAGATGGCGCCAGGTGCCGTAGCCGCCGATCGGAAACCAGCTCAGCCGCACGGCAAAGACGTAAAGCAGCAAGAGGCCGACGACGAATTGCGGCGCCGAGACGCCGACGAAGGATGCGACCATCAAGGTCTGGTCGGTCGCGGTGCCGCGCTTGACGGCGGCGATCAGGCCCATGGAGAGGCCGATCAGCAACTCGCACAGGATGGCGCCGACCATCAACAGCAGGCTCGCCGGCAACCGCGAGACGATCAGCTCGGTAACTTCGGAGCGCTGGATGTATGAGCGGCCGAGATCGCCGCTGACGAGCCTGGTCAGATAGTGCCAGTACTGGACGACGAAGGGCTGGTCGAGGCCGAGCTGCTGGCGGATGTTCTCGACCGTCTGTGGCGTGGCGCTGCGCCCGGCGATCTGGCGCACCGGATCGGCCGGCAACAGGTAGAGCAGCGCGAAGGTGATCAGCGAGACGCCGAGCAGGATGAGCAGCGACTGGATCAGCCGGCGGCCGAGATAGGCGATCATGCCCGGCCCCTTTGCGTCGGATCGAGGATGTCACGCAGCGCGTCGCCGATCAGGTTGAAGGCCAGCGCCAGCGCCAGGATCGCCGCGCCGGGGAAGAACACCAGCCAGGGCGCTGCCTGGAAATAGGTCTGGTTCTCGAAAATGATGTTGCCCCAGGAGGCCGTCGGCGGCTGCACGCCGATGCCGAGGAAGGAGAGCGTAGCCTCGAGCAGCACCGTCGTCGAAATGCCGAGCGTGCCCCAGACGATGATGGTCGGCAGGAGATGCGGCAGGATGTGGCGAAACAGAATGCGCGGCGCACTCGCCCCGATGGTGCGTTCGGCGTCGATGAACTCGCGTTCGGCGAGCGAGGAGGTTTCGGTGTAGATGACGCGCGCGGTCTGCACCCAGTTGACCAGAGCGATGACCATGGCAACGATCCACAGGCTGGGCTCGAACACCGCCGCCAGGCAGATGGCGAGTAGCAGCGCCGGAAACGCCATCATAAGATCGGTGAAGCGCATCAGCGCGCTGCCGATCCAGCCGCGGAAATAGCCTGCCGTGACGCCGACCAGCGTGCCGATGAACAGCGCAACGCCATTGGCGACGATGCCGATGATCAGCGAGGTGCGGGCGCCGTAGAGAATGCGGGTCAGCAGGTCGCGGCCAAGCAGGTCGGTGCCGAGCCAGAATTTGGCATCCGGCGGCAAGGGCGAGCCCTCGATGGTCAGGCCGTCGAACATCTGTTCGTTGGGATCATAGCCGGTCAGCCAGGCCGCCAGCACGGCGCCGGCGACCACGATGGCGACGATGACCAGGCCGAGCATCGCCAGACGGCGCTTGACCAGCCGGCGCCAGACGCCCGTGCGTGGCCTGGCCGGCATGCGCGCGGGCGCGATGAGATCAGGCGCGATGGGACTGGTCATCGCCGCCTTCCTCGCCTGTTTCCTCGCTCATCATCGCCACGATCCGGCGTGCGGCATCCTCGACGCTGATCTGCCAGCTCATCGCCAGCGAGCGCAGTTGCGCATAGGCGCGCTCGTCGTCGGTGCCTTTCGACAGTGCCGCCACCGCACGCACGATCGTCTGGCGCTCGGCGACACGCTGGCGCAGCGAGGCAATTTCGCCGGCTAAATTCTTGCGCGCCTCGAAACTCTGTCGTGCGATCAGCAGCGCGCTGTAGACGCCGGCGGTGCCGACCGGCTTCAAAAGCTGGGCGTCGGCCTTGTGCGACAATGCCCATTCGATGCGGCCCGGCGCCTCCGAACCGATCAGCGCCACCAGTGGCATCGGCGCCTCGCCCGGCTTCCAGGGGAATTGCTCGTCGAAACCGAGATCGGTGTCGAAGAAGACGAAATCGGCGGCGAGCGCCTCGGGCGGCAGTTCCGGCCAGCAGTCGAGCGTGACGAGGCCGATGGCCGACAATTGTCTTGTGATGGCCTGCACCGTCGGATGCGGGCGATGCAGGATGAAGGCCTTGGCGCCGCCGAGATTGGGGATGCGCGGGGTTCGGGTCACGACACCACCCTCAGGCGCGGGCGGCCGAACGTCTTGGCGGGGTCGTAGCGCGACAGATAGGGATCCGGCGCGACCTCGTGCTGCCGGCTGACGACCTCGAAATAGCCGTCGGCGATCCGGCCGATGATGACCGGCAGCGTCGCGTGCTGGGTGTGGGCGTCGATGGCGATCGGCCCCAGACGGGTGGAGAAGCGCGTTTCGGCGAAGGCTTTGGAGAATTCCGCCGGACCGGCGTCGGGATCTCGCGACAGGACGTCGGCCATCACCTGCACGGAGGCATAGGCGGAGGCCTCGAAGGAGGACGCGAAAGCCGCCGGCCGTGGTGCGAAATAAGGCCCGACCGACAGATGTCCCTTGCCCGTTTCGCCGATCGCCGGCAGCTCGCCCTCGGTGAGGTTGCAGGAGATGACCGGGCAGGTTTGCGGGCTGAAGGCAGGATCCTCATCGCCCAAATCGCGATAGGCGGCCAGGAAGGCGTAGGACGATGTGCCGATCAGATTGTTGAGGATGAAGTTCGGCCGCGTCGCCCGGATTTCCCCGATCAGGCGCGACACGTCGGTCTCGCCGATGCGCAGATAGCGTTCGCCCAGGACCTTGCCGCCGGCGTCCGCGATCAGGTCGCGCGCGACACGGTTCATCTCCCAGCCCCAGATATAGTTCGAGCCAAGCAGGAAGCCGTTGGCGCCGAAGCGCGGCACGACATGGGCCATCAGCGGCACCAGATGCTGATTGGGGCAGGCGTGCATGTAGACGACATGCTCGTTGGCCTCGAAGCCCTCATAGGGGCAGGCGTACCAGAGCATGCCCCCAGCCTTCTCCAGCACCGGGATCGTCTCCTTGCGGCTCCAGGATGTGACGCAGCCGACGACATGGCGGGCACTGCTGGTCTTGAAGATGTCCTCGCAAAGCGTCGCGTAGCGGTCGGCATTGCTTTGCGGATCGCGTTCGACGGGCACGAGCTCGATGCCCGAGCCGCGATCGGCATTGATGTCGGCGATGGCGCGCATGGCGCCCATGCGGCACGCATCGGAGACGAGCTGATAGCTCCCCGAGCGGGAATAGAGGATGCCGATCTCGATGCGCCGTTTCAAACAGGACCCCAGAAATGACAATGCCCCGCAGCCAGCGCCGCAAGGGCGAGGCATACGAGGCATTCTTGCCGCCCGGCGATCAGAGCCGGTATTTCGTTCTAGGGTATTCGGTCCGGCTGGTCAGTCAAGCGGGAAAGTGGTCCGCCTGCAATTGCTTGCGGCGCCAACCCGCGCGGGAGAGAAGTCAGATCTCACCTCGATGAGGTTCTCCAGCAGCTCAAGCAACTGCTCCAGACGCTCTTGGCCGCGCGCCGTCCATGCCGGGCTCGTCCACGTCAACATCCGTAGCCACCGGATCGCAGCGCGGTGCCGCCGCGATCGATCCGGTGGTGTCCTGTGCTCCCTTCCCTGGAATTTTTGAGAGAATATTCCCTGCTTCTCCGAGACCAGCGAAACACGTTCTTTGATAAAACCGATAGAATTCCTGACGATATGACCAAGCTTGGGCAATCCGCCCTGGCACCGTGACTTCACAACCGCAGAGATCAATCATGCCCGACGTCAACAGCACTTTGCCATCTTCCCTTTGGTCAATCATCAACCGGCGCGGTGGCCTGGCTCTGCTGTTCGCATCGGCCGTCGCGGTCGGCGGCCTGATGGCGCCGCATGCGTCCTTCGCCGAAGACAAGAAGGCGATCAAGGTCGGCATCATCAGCGGCGAGGATGAGGACGTCTGGCGCGTCGTGGTCGCCCAGGCGGCCGAAAAGGGCCTGACCGTCGAGACCGTGGTGTTCAACGACTACACCCAGCCCAACGAGGCGCTGGAGCGCGGCGAAATCGACGCCAACGCCTTCCAGCACCAGCCCTATCTCGACAACCAGATCAAGACGCAAGGCTACCATATCGTGCGGGTCGGCTACACCGGCGTCTGGCCGATCGGCCTCTATTCGAAGAAATACACGAAAGTCGCCGATCTGCCCGAGGGCGCGGTCATCGGCGTGCCGAACGACCCGTCCAATGAAGGCCGGGCGCTGCGCGTGCTGCAGAACGAAGGCGTGATCAAGCTGAAGGACGGCACCGGCATCCTGGCCACCACCGCCGACATCGCGGAGAACCCCAGGAAGGTCGAGATCAAGGAGCTTGACGCCGGCATCGTCGGCCGCTCGGTCGAGGATCTCGATGCCGCCGTGGTCAACACCGACTGGGCGCTGAAAAGCGGCCTGACGCCGGAAAACCGCATTGCCCAGGAGCCGATATCCGACAATCCGTACCGCAATTTCATCGCGGTCAAGGTCGGCAACGAGAACGAAGCCTGGGTGAAGACACTGGTGGCTTCCTACCAGAACGACGCGGTCAAGGCCGAATTCGACAAGGTCTACAAGGGCACCGGCCTCAGCGCCTATTGATCGCCCGACGTCCAGTTCGAGAGCAAAAGCGGTCCGCGCCTGAGCGCGGGCCGCAATTGCGTTTTGCGATGGCGAGAACAGGGAACCGCATGAACCAACATATCACGGCGCCCGGGGAAATCGCCGGTCCGACCCACGCCCGACCGGACGCGCCGCAGGACCTGGTGCGCCTTGTCGATCTGAAGCGTCGCTTTGGCGCCACAGCGGCGCTCGACGGCATTTCGCTCACCGTACGCAAGGGTGAGATCCTCGGCATTATCGGCCGCAGCGGCGCCGGCAAATCGACGCTGATCCGCTGCCTGAACGGGCTGGAGCGGCCGGATTCCGGTGAGGTGTTCATCGAGGGCCGCGAGATCAGCCGGCTCGGCGAGCGCGACCTGCAGCCGTTGCGGCGGCGTATCGGCATGATCTTCCAGCATTTCAACCTGCTGTCGGCCAAGACAGTGGAGGACAATGTCGCGCTGCCGTTGAAGATCGAGGGCCGACCGAGAGCCGAGCGTCTGGCACGGGCGGCGGAGCTGCTTGAACTCGTCGGCCTGTCGGACAAGGCCAAGGCCTATCCAGCATCGCTGTCGGGCGGCCAGAAGCAGCGCGTCGGCATTGCCCGGGCGCTGGCCGCGCGGCCGGCGCTGCTGCTGTCGGATGAAGCGACCTCGGCCCTCGACCCGGAGACGACGCGCTCGATTCTCGCGCTGCTGAAAGACATCAACCGGAAGCTTGGCCTGACCATCTTGTTGATCACCCACGAGATGGAGGTGATCCGCTCCATCGCCGACCGCGTGGCGGTGATCGATGCCGGGCGCATCGTCGAGGACGGGCCGGTGTGGTCGGTGTTCGCCGAGCCGCAGTCCGACGTCACACGCAGCCTCCTTGGCGCCATCCGACCACAATTGCCGGCCGAGTTGTCGGCGCGCCTGCTGCCGGCGGCCGGCGCGCACACGATCCTGCGCGTCGACGTGGCCGGCGAAGCCGCGAGCGGCCCGCTGCTGTCCGACCTTGCCGCGTCCGTTCCAGGCTCCTTCCGCCTCGTCCATGGCGGCATCGACCATATCCAGCAGCAGCCCGTCGGCACGCTGTTCCTCTCCGTTCCCGGCAGCGACGCGAGTCACCTCGCTGAAATCATCTCATTCCTGAAATCCCGCCAGGCGCGGGTGGAGGTGCTTGGCCATGTCGCCAATCCTGTTTGAGCTTCTGCTGCGATCGATCTGGGAAACGGTGCTTATGACGGCCGCCTCCGGCCTCATCTCGCTGGTCTTCGGCCTGCCGCTCGGGCTGGCATTGATCGCCACCGAACGCGGCGGCATCGCCGAAAGCCTGTGGGTCAATCGCGTGCTCGGCGCCGTCATCAACGGCTTCCGCTCGGTGCCGTTCATCATCCTTCTGGTGGCGCTGATCCCGCTGACGCGGCTGATCGTCGGCACCTCGATCGGCACCTGGGCGGCCATCGTGCCGCTGTCGATCGCCGCCACGCCCTATTATGCGCGCATCGCCGAAGTGTCGCTGCGCGAGGTCGACCACGGCCTGATCGAGGCGGCGCGCGCCATGGGCGGCAACCGCTGGGCGATCATCCGCGAGGTGCTGGTGCCCGAGGCGCTGCCCGGCATCGTCGCCGGCTTCACGGTGACCCTGGTGACGCTGATCGGCGCCTCGGCCATGGCCGGCGCCATCGGCGCCGGCGGCCTCGGCGATCTCGCCATCCGTTACGGCTATCAGCGTTTCGAGACGTCGGTGATGGTCGCCGTGGTGATCGTGCTGATCATTCTGGTCTGCGGCATCCAGTGGGCGGGGGACCGGCTGGTGGCGCGGCTCGATCGGCGGGGGTGATGGGCCGGCTGAATATTCGGATCGGCCGGACCCCCACGAGCGCGACATCACCTTCTGGCGCCGCAGTTCACCGTCTCGGCAGTAGGACTAAGTCGGCCGCCTCCTCTGCGTCTTTGAGCAGCGGCTTGCGCGGCATGCCCATCTGCGCACGCATGGTGAGACCGCGCGACAGGTCGAGGACCTGGCTCGCGCGCGCGGATACCGGAAAGTCAGACGGCACCTCTCCCGCGCTGATCGCGTCGTAGAATCGCCGTTCTACCAGCGCCATCCCGCCAGCCGCGGCGTCCTGCAGGAACTGCCGGACCTCGGCATCGTCCACGAGCGGCGCAACGCACACCAGAAGACAACCAGGGGCTGATCCTTCCTCGGTCGCACTTTCTACGGCGTGCCTCATGAAGCCGGCGAGCGAATCGCGAAGAGTCGTCGGCGAGAAGAGCGCCTTCGCAGCGCGAGCACCCTTCGCTTCAGCGTACGCCCGAAGGGCACGCAAAAATATCGTCCGCTTGTCGCCGAAGACGGAATACAGGCTTGGCCGTCCCACACCCATGCCCGCGACGAGATCGTCAATGGTCACGCCGTCGTAGCCTTTCGACCGGAACACCCGGGTCGCCTTTTCCAAGGCGTCCTTCTCGTCGAAGCTACGGGGGCGACCACGAGGCCTCTCGGCATTTTGAAACATTTAGTTCTAAACTCCTTGACCCCTATCCTTTACACCAATATATAATCGAGTAGTTCAAAAATCACAAGGCGGCCCTACACTGTGGGACTCCTTCGACCTTAACCTTCACCAAGGAGCCGCCCATGAACCATTCGGTCGCCCTCGTCACTGGCGCAACCTCCGGGCTCGGTTATGCAGCAGCCCGCTCTCTTGCCGAAGAGGGCTGGGGCGAGATCATCATCACCGGACGCAGACTGGCTCAGGCCAAGGAAGCGGCCGCTCAACTGGCAGCGGAAACCAAAAGACAGACCTTCACGCCTCTGGAACTGGAGTTGGACACGCCGGCTAGCGTCCGGTCCGCGCTCGCCGAGCTGGTCAAACAAGCTCGGCCGGTCGATTTCCTGCTGCTCAATGCCGGATTGGTCCCAACCAAGAAGCGCGTGATCACTGCGGCGGGCATTGAGGCTTCTGAGGCCCCGCTGATCGGCCATCATCAGCTGACTGTCGGGTTGCTTCGCGCCGACCTTCTCAGCCCCGACGCGCGGATCGTTGTCACCAGTGCGGAGCCTGCCCGCGGGGGCGTACCCATGTTCAAGTACACCGAACTGCCAACCTTCGCGGCCAAGAGTTTCCAAGGTAACCGAACCGCCGCTGTTGAAGCGCTGATTCGCAACGGGCCGAACGTGAAGTACGCGCCCAACAATGCGTATGCCGACGCGAAGCTCATCATCGCTTGGTGGGTCGCGGCGCTGGCGCGCAGGCTACCCTCCGGCATGGCCGTGTACGCTGTCTCCCCCGGTGCGTCGAACGACACCAAGGTGGCGCGAAACGCTGGCCTGTTGGTGAAGTATCTGATGATTCCAATCGTGAACCTCATTCCCGGTATGAATCAGAAGCCGGAGACCGCGGCCCGTCGTTACCTCCAGGCGTCGGAGTTCGGAACCGACGTCTCAGGGCAATTCTTCGCCTCGGCTCAAGGGAAGTTCTCAGGCCCAATGGAGGTGCAGCGCCAACCACACCTCCACGATCGCGCCAGCCAGGAAGCCGCGTGGCAGGCCGTCGTCAAGGTCTCCGGTATCGACTTGTCCAACCCAGCACCCTTGCGTCCACAGGATCCTGAAATAGTTTCGTACTAAATAGTTACAAATATCATTGACCGTCGTCTCTGCACCGCATTATCATACAAAGCAGTTCACAAATATCCAGAAGCTCGCGCCGCTGATCAATCGCGGCTCAGTCGTCCTCACGACCTCTGTCGCCAACGTCAAGGCACTGCCCGGGCAAGCCACCTACGGCGCCGCCAAGGCTGCGCTGCGATCCTTCGCCCGCTTGCTCGCAGCCGAGCTCCTTCCCAAGGACATCCGCGTCAACGCGGTGTCGCCCGGTCCCATCGAGACGGGCAGCCTCGAAAGGAGATGCGGGCCCACGTGAGGGGGCACACACTCGGCATCATCCCGATGAAGCGCTTCGGGACCTCGGAGGAGATCGCGAAGGCCGTCCTCTTCCTCGCGTTCGACGCGACCTTCACGACCGGCCTTGAGATTCCGGTCGATGGGGGTTGGTCACAACTGTGAGGGCATCATCGACTGCAAGCTGCGTCGCGGACGGTCTTCAATGTCTCTCCATGAGGCAGCTTATACAGTAGCACTGCGCCAGTGGGGTCCGGGACCATCACAACTCGCCAACCTGGAATGCTGCGACAATTACGTGCAGAGCGCGTTTATTTTCCAGCGGAAAAAATACGCTCTAGCTGTTCCCTCTCCCCGTCACTGTACGGGCAGAGGATGCCGGCAGGAAGGTCAGGGGCGGCGCCGGCGGCTGGCCACAGTGAGGCTGCTAGGCCCGCAACCTCGCCCCTTCGGGATCGAAGAACGGCATCGGCGCCACGACCGCGCGAGTCGGCTTGCCATCGATATCGATGCTGAGTTCGGTACCGATCGCGGTGAACGGCAGGCGCAGATGCGCGGTCGCCAGCAGCTTGCCGAGTGAATAGCCGTGATCGCTGTAGGTGACGACGCCGGCATCTTCACCATCGGCCAGTACACGGGCGTTCGTCGCAGCCGGTTTGTCGCCGTCGAGGATCAGCCCGGTCCAGCGTTCATCGAGTCCCTTGTCGCGCACCTTGAGCAAAGCCTCGCGGCCGACGAAATCGCCTTTGTCGAACTTGATCCAGCGGTCGAGGCCGACATGGAACGGCGTGCGACTCTCATCCATGTCGATGCCATGCGCTGGATAGGCCTTTTCCAGCCCGAGCGTGAACATCGCCAGCACGCCATAGGGTTTCAGGCCGAAGTCCGCTCCTGTCCGCATCAGCGCCTCCCAGACGGAAGCGGCCTCGTCGGCCGGCACGAAGAGTTCGAAGCCGAGTTCACCGGTCACGCCGGTGCGCGAGATCAGCACCTTTGTCTCGCCGACGCGCCCCGATGTGAACGCCCAGCGTTTCAGGCCGTCCAGATCGGCATCAGAGACCAGCGCCTTCAACAATTGGCGCGAGCGCGGACCCTGGATGGTCGGAAAGGCGACGGCGGCGGTGATGTCGGTGACATAGGCCTTGCGCCCCTGGGCATGGTGCTGCAGCCAGGGCAGCATCTTCAGGCGATTGACCGAGCCGGTGACCAGCATGAAATGCTCCGGTCCCAGCCGGAACACGGTGAGGTCGTCCATGATGCCGCCATCCTCGCGACAGACCGTGGAATAGCGGACCTGGCCCGGTTTCATCGCCGCGGCGTCGTTGACGATGACATGGTTGACCAGCGCCTCGGCGTGCGGCCCCTTGATGTCCATCTTGCCCATGGTGCTGAGGTCCTGCACGCCGACATTCATGCGGGTGTTCAGGTGCTCGTCGGCGATGCCGGAATAATATCTGGCCGAGATGAAATCGCCGCCGACCCGACCCATGGTCGCGCCCAGCCCGACGATGCTGCTGTAGAAAGGGGAATGCCGCTCAGCCAAGGATATCTCCATCGTTCGTAAAAAAATCGGCAGCGCCGGGTGGCGCCGCCGAGGTCGATTGGTGCCGGGATTAACTCCCGTAGACGTCGAACGAAAAGTACTTGTCGTTGATTTCCTTGTATTTTCCATTGGCGCGCAGCGCGTCTATGGCGGCATTGAACTTGTCAGCCAGTCCCTTGTCGCCCTTCTGCAGCGCGATGCCGACGCCGGGGCCGTGGATGGCCGGATCGGCCGTCAGTGTGCCGAGCAGCTTGCAGCAGGCGCCGTCCGGTTTCTTCAGCCATTCGGTCAGGATGATCGAGCCGTCCATCATCGCATCAAGCCGGCCGTTGGCCATGTCGGTACGAGCATCGTCGCCGGTCGGGTAGGCCTTCACGGTCGAGCCCGAATATTTCTGCTCTGCGAATTTCTGGTGGATGGTGGCGGTCTGCACACCGAGCGCCTTGCCCTTCAAATCGTCCGGCGAAGTGCCCGCAATGGCGGAATCCTTCGGCACGGCGATGGCCGGCGGCGTCTGGTAGTATTTGTGGGTGAACTCGACCTTCTCGGCCCGCTCGGGCGTGATGGTGATGTTGATGATGGCATCGAACTTGCCGGCCTGCAGAGCGGGGATCGAGCCGTCGAAATCCTGCACGCTGAATTCGCACTCAACTTTCATTTCGGCGCACAGCGCCTTGCCGAGATCGATGTCGAAGCCGCCCAGCGTGCCGTCGGCGCTGACGTAGTTGAAGGGCGGATAAGCGCCCTCGGTGCCGATCCTGAGCTTCTTGTCCTGGGCGGAAGCAGCACCGGCAGCAAGGGTAAGGGCGACGGAAGCGGCAAGCACGAAACGACCGAAAAGACGCATGTTCCAGATCTCCGTTGACCTCGGAAGTCTACGGGCTTTCGTGCCACCGGCGGTGACGGAAACGACATGTGCTGCGGCGATCACGGCGCTGTGACCGCTCTGTGTCATGGCGCTTGGCGGTGTTTAGCCGGCGCGCTGCCTGTCCGTCGCCTTGCGGTCAATTGTCAGACCGTCCGCCGACAGGACCACGCCGAATTTCTGGGCGGCTTCCTCGGAGGTGTAGTACCCCAGCGCCACGTCGCGCTGCACCTGATCGACGTCGCGCTCGCGCGGATCGCCATAACCGCCGCCGCCAGGCGTGCCGACGCGCACGCGGTCGCCGGCCTTGAGCGGGATGTCCTGCTCCTTGGAGAGATGCGGCGGCACATGTTCCTCGCCATTGCGGAAGACGGTGACGGTGTTGACCGCGCCATCCCCGCCGCCGAGCGCGCCTTGCGGGCCGAAGCGGCCGTGATCCATGACGAAGGAGGCGCGCGCATCGCCGCGCAGGATTTCCACCTCATAGGCGAGGCCGAAACCGCCGCGATGCTTGCCGGCGCCACCGGAGCCTTCGCGCAAGGCATAGTGGCGATAGAGCACGGGAAAAGCCTGCTCCATGATCTCGACCGGCGGCGATTTGGAAATGCCGATGGTCGAGCAGCCATTGGTCAGGCCGTCATGGCCGGAATTGCCGCCATAGCCGCCGCCGGAGATCTGGTACATGACGTAGTCGCGGCCGCGCGCCGGATCGTTGCCGCCAAGCGCGAAATTGCCGCTGGAGCCGGCGGGGGCAGCCGTCACCTTGTCCGGCAGCGCCTGCACCATGGCCGCGAAAACCGCCTCGGCGATGCGCTGCGAGACTTCCGCCGCACAGCCCGAGACCGGGCGTGGGTATTTGGCGTCCAGGAAAGTGCCTTCCGGCCGCTTGACGATCAAGGGTTCGAAGGCCCCGGCGCTAATCGGCACATCCGGGAAGATGTGCCGCATGGCGAGATAGACCGAGGACAGGGTCGTTGCCAGCACGCTGTTCATCGGCCCGGCGCAAGGTTTCGACGAACCGGTAAAATCGAAGGTCAGCGTATCGCCCTGCTTTTCGACGGCGAGCGCGATGGTCAGCGGTTCGTTGACCACCCCGTCGGAATCGACAAAGGCTTTCGAGCGGTAGGTGCCGTCGGGAATGGCCGCGATGTTGGCGCGCATCTGCTCGGCGGCACGGCGGCGCAGCTCGGCGATCGCCTCGACAACAGTTTCGTCGCCGTAACGATCAAGGATTCCGTTGAGCCTGTCCTGCCCGATCAGCAGCGCCGCGGCCTGGGCCCTGATATCGCCGATGCGCTGGTCGGCGACACGGATGTTGGAACAGATGATGGCGTAGATCTCGGGATCGAGCACGCCCTTCTTGAACAGTTTTACCGGCGGCAGCCGCAGGCCTTCCTGTTCGACGGCAGTGGCGGAGGCGGAAAAGCCGCCCGGCACCGAGCCGCCAATATCAGGCCAATGGCCGGTGTTGGATAGCCAGCAGAAGATCTTGCCGCCCCGGTAGACCGGCATGACGAAGCGCACATCCATCAGATGCGTGCCGCCGAGATAGGGATCGTTGACGATGTAGATGTCGCCAGGCTCCGGAGCCAGGCAGCGGCCGTCGGCGATCATCTCGATCACCGTTTTGGTCGAATACTGCATGACGCCGACGAACACCGGCAGGCCCTGGCTGCCCTGCGCGATCAGCGAACCGTCGACCGCCGAATAGATGCCGTCGGAGCGGTCATTGGCCTCGGCGATGACCGGCGAGAAGGCGGCACGGGAAAAGGTCAGGTCCATCTCGTCACAGACCTGCTGCAAGGCGGCCTGGAGAACCGAAAGCGTGATGGCGTCGAGCTTTGCCTCGGGCATCTCAGGCCTCGCCTATGTCGATGATGATGTTGCCGTCGGCATCCGAGCGCGCTCGATCGCCGGGTTCAAGCACGGTCGTGGCGTCCATCTGTTCGAGGATCGCCGGGCCTTGGATGACGGCATCGAGCGGCAGTTTTTCCCTGATATAGACCGGCGTGTCGTGCCAGCGCCCGGCATACCAGACCGGGCGGATCTCACGCCGTGCCTCGTCCAGCGTTTTCGCGCGCCCCGCCGGATCGATCAGCCGCGACAGGTCGATCGCCGGGCGCACGCCGGTCACCGAGGTGTTGAGGTTGACCAGGTTGGCGCGGATCTCCGGCAGCTCGACCTTGAAGCGGGCGAAATAGGCTTTTTCGAACAGGGCCTGCAGCTCGTTGCGACTGACTGTCGAGGACGGCAGCGGCACGTTGATGATGTGGGTCTGGCCGACGAACTGCATGTCGGCGGAATGGGTGACGCGTATCGTCTCCGGCTTCACCGCTTCCTTGCCGATCAGCTCCTCACCTTCGTTTCGGTGCCGTTCCAATACAGCGTGAAGTTGGGTTTCATCGAGCACGGCCACGGGCTGGTTGACGGTGTTGACGAAGTCGTGGCGCAGGTCCGCGACGACGCAGCCTAGCGCGTTTGTGATGCCGGGGCGCGCCGGCACCAGCACCTTGGGCAGGCCGAGCTCGCGAGCGAGCGCGGTGGCGTGCAGGGGACCGGCGCCGCCGAAGGCGAACAGCGCGAAATCGCGCGGGTCATGGCCGCGCGACACCGACACCATGCGGATGGCGCCGGCCATCTTCATGTTGCCGAGCCTGAGCACCGCACCCGCCGCCTCGACGCCGGACAGGCCCGTCGCCCTGCCGATCCTGTCTTCGAAGATGCCGGTGACGCGCTCCACGGTGACTGGGTTTTCGACGGCCAGCAGCTTCTTCGGCGCGAGCCGGCCGAGCACCAGATTGGCGTCGGTGATGGTCGGCTCCAGGCCGCCGCGGCCATAGCAGATCGGGCCGGGATTGGCGCCGGCGCTTTCCGGGCCGATCTGGATCAGGCCGGCGGCATCGACGCGCGCGATCGAACCGCCGCCGGCGCCGACCGTGTGCACCGCCACCATCGGCACGTGGATCGGCATGGCATATTCGATCTCGATCTCGTTCGAGACCGCCGGCTCGGCGTTGCGGATCAGCGCCACGTCGGTCGAGGTGCCGCCCATGTCGTAGGTGACGAGGTTTTCGAAGCCGGCGCGCTTGCCCGTATAGGCAGCGGCAATCACCCCGGAGGCCGGACCGGACATGACGGTCTTGGCCGATTCACGTGTGACGAAGCGGGCCGAGATCATGCCGCCATTGCCGTTCATGATCAGGAAGTCGCGGGCATAGCCTTTGGCGGCCAATTCCTTGCGCAGCCGCTCGACATAGCGCTCGAGGATCGGCTGCACCGAGGCGTTGACCGAAGCGGTAACGCCGCGCTCGAATTCGCGCGCTTCCGACAGCAGCGCATGGCCCGTGGTGATGTAGCCGTTCGGCCAGAGCTCGGCGGCGATCTCGGCGGCGCGCCGCTCGTGCGAAGGGTTGGCGTAGGCGTGCAGGAAATGGATGACGAGGGATTCGCAGCCGGCCGCGATCAGCGTCTTCACCGCTTCACGCATCCCGGCCTCGTCGAGCGGCGTGCGCACCGCACCCGAAGCCTCGACGCGCTCCGACACTTCGAGCCTGAGATTGCGCGGGATGACGGGAACGAAGGTGCCAGTCATGCCATAGGGTTGCGGCCGTGTGCGCCGGCCAAGCTCGATCACGTCGCGAAAACCAAGCGTGGTGATCATGCCGGTCCTGGCCAGCCGGCGCTCGAGCACCGCATTGGTCGTTGTGGTGGTGCCATGGACGATGAGGTCGATGCCGTCGATGGGAAATCCGGTGGCGCCGAGTGCCGAAACCACGCCGAAGGCCTGGTTGTCGACCGTGGTCGGGGTTTTGGCGATGTGCACCTTGCCGCCGTGCCTGCCGTCGATCAGAAGCAGGTCGGTGAAGGTTCCGCCGACATCGATGCCGGCCACGACGCTGCCCAGGGAATCCGGCGGCTGCACCGAAAAATTCTCTTTCATTGTCGAAACCCGAAATGCTGGGACTACGGATACGGCACAGTTTGGAAAGGTGTTTCGCGACGGTATCTTGACGCAAATATCGTTTGTATACTAATAAATTCCGGACACAAGAGCTTACCGCCTTGGAGTGTGCGAGCAGCACGCCGGAACCTGAATGGTTCGGGCGCGCAGGAAAAGGTTTGGCGCCAGCGCCCCGGTTGGGCCAGAAAGTTGGATTTGATGAACACCACATCCGCCTTCAACACCGCCGGCGCCCGCCCGCTGCAGTTTCCGATTCCGGCCAATGTCTATGCCGAAACCGTCGTCTCGGTGAAACACTACACCGACCGGCTGTTCTCGTTCCGCATCACCCGTCCGCAATCGCTGCGCTTCCGCTCCGGCGAGTTCGTCATGATCGGCCTGCCCAATGCCGAGAAGCCGGTGTTCCGGGCCTATTCGGTGGCGAGCCCGGCCTGGGACGAAGAGCTGGAATTCTTCTCGATCAAGGTGCCGGACGGCCCGCTGACCTCGGAACTGCAGAAGATCCAGGTCGGCGATACCGTGATCATGCGGCAGAAGTCGACCGGCACGCTGGTGGTCGATGCGCTGACGCCAGCCAAGCGGCTGTTCATGATCTCGACCGGCACCGGCATCGCGCCCTTCGCCAGCCTGCTGCGCGATCCCGACACCTACGAGAAATTCGACCAGTTGATCCTGACCCACACCTGCCGCGACAATGCCGAACTCACCTACGGCCAGGAGCTGGTCGCAGCCCTTGAAAGCGACCCGCTGATCGGCGAGCTGACCGCCGGGCGCGTGACGCTCTACAATTCGACGACCCGCGAAGAGTCGGCCTGCATGGGCCGCATCACCGCGCTGATCGGCTCCGGCAAATTCTACGCCGACCTCGGCATCGAGAAGCTCAATCCCGAGACCGACCGCATCATGATCTGCGGCTCGATGCATATGCTGAAGGACGTCAAGGAACTTGCCGAGAGCCTCGGCTTCCAGGAAGGTTCGCTCAGCCATCCCGCGACTTTCGTCGTCGAGCGCGCCTTCGTCGGCTGAGGCCTGCCGCCCACGCTGTGGGACATGCCGCCTTCCAGGCGAACGCCTGATATCGGATAGGCTGCCGGGATAGGTGGGCCACTCCATCCCGACCGAAAATACCGCAGCGCGCATGAGCCGGAGCACGGCGAACCCGAACGCATCGAGGCTGAAATCGGCGCGGCGGCGCGCAAGCTGGCGGCCGAGCAGGCTTGCGCCGGCGCGCGGGCCGACATCAGCTTGTGGCCTCGGTCCAAACGATCGTGTAAGTATCGCCCTAAACGAGAAAGGGCAGGAAATGAGCAACACGATCCGCGAAGCCGAGCCCGGCACCAGCGCGTCGAAGGTGACGCCGCTGCCGGCCCGCGCCGCCGCCAACACCCCGATACCGCCGGATCATCGCATCGCGCGCAATCCCGGCATGAAGCTCGATCTCGGCTTCATGGAATCGGTTCGCAGCGTCAACCGCTCGGCACTCGAACGGCGCGTCGCCAGCCTGACCAAGCGGCGCTCGATCAAGGCCGACAACCAGGCGGCCTGGCTGCTGCGCGCCATTGCCTGCATGGATCTGACGACGCTGAGTTCAAATGACACCGAGGAGCGGGTGCGCCGGCTCTGCGCCAAGGCGATCAACCCGCTGCGCCGCGATATCGTCGAAGGCCTCGGCATTTCCGGCGAAACCATTCGGCCCGCGGCGGTCTGCGTCTACCATCCCTTTGTCGCCACCGCCGTCGACGCCGTGCGCGGCACCGGCATCCATGTCGCCGCCGTCTCCACGGCCTTTCCGCATGGCCTTGCGCCGCTGTCGACGCGCCTGCAGGAAATCGAGGCTTCGGTGCGCGACGGCGCCGACGAGATCGACGTCGTGATTCCGCGCGGGCTGGTGTTCGGCGCCAAGTGGCGGGAGCTCTACAATGAGATCGTCTCCATGCGCGCCGCCTGCGGTGACGCGCATCTGAAGGTCATTCTCGGCACCGGCGACCTCGCCACGCTGCGCAATGTCATGCTTGCCTCGATGGTGGCGATGATGGCGGGCGCGGATTTCATCAAGACCTCGACCGGCAAGGAAAGCGTCAATGCGACGCTGCCTGTCGGGCTGGCCATGGTGCGCGCCATCAGGGCCTATTTCGAGGAGACCGGCTATCTCATCGGCTTCAAGCCGGCCGGCGGCATCTCCACCGCGAAGGTCTCGCTCGACTGGCTGGTGCTGATGAAGGAAGAACTCGGCCGGCCGTGGCTCGAACCCGAGCTGTTCCGCTTCGGCGCGTCGAGCCTGCTGACCGACATCGAGCGCCAGTTGGAGCACCATTTGACCGGGCATTATTCGGCCAATCACCGCCACGCGATGGCTTGAGCACCCACCCCGATCGGCTTTGCCGACCCTTCCCTTGAAAGGGAGGGTGAAGGAGGCACACAATGAACGTTCTCGACCGCTATCACGCCATGGACTACGGCCCGGCGCCGGAAGCCCGCAACGAGGCCGATGCGTGGCTTGCCGCGCGCGATTTCGGCAAGGCGCTGTTCATCGACGGTGCCTGGAAGGCCGCGTCCGGCGGCAAGACGTTCGAGACCAGCGAGCCGTCTTCCGGCAAGCTGCTGGCCAAGGTTTCGGACGCCAGTGCGGCCGATATCGAGGCGGCGGTCGCGGCAGCCACCAAGGCGTTGCCGAAATGGAGCGCCAGTCCAGGCTACCAGCGCGCCAAGGTGCTCTACGCGATCGGCCGCGCCATGCAGCGCCACCAGCGCCTGTTCGCGGTGCTGGAGACAATCGACAATGGCAAGCCGATCCGCGAAAGCCGCGACATCGACGTGCCGCTGGCGATCCGCCATTTCATCCATCATGCCGGCTGGGCGCAGGCACTGGACAAGGATTTTCCAGGCCATAAGGGCGTCGGCGTCGTCGGCCAGATCATCCCGTGGAATTTCCCGCTGCTGATGCTGGCGTGGAAGATCGCGCCGGCGCTTGCCGCCGGCTGCACCGTGGTGCTGAAGCCGGCCGAGTTCACGCCGCTGACCGCGATCCTGTTCGCCGAGATCTGCGAACGCGCTGGCGTGCCGAAAGGTGTCGTCAACATCGTGCAGGGCGGACCCGAAGCGGGCGCTGCCATCGTCAATCATCCCGGCATCCAGAAGATCGCCTTCACCGGCTCCTCGGAGGTGGGAAAGATCATCAGGAAAGCCACCGCCGGATCAGGGAAAAAGCTTTCGCTGGAGCTCGGCGGCAAGTCGGCCTTCATCGTCTTCGAGGATGCCGATCTAGACAGCGCCGTGGAAGGCCTGGTCGACGGCATCTGGTTCAACCAGGGCCAAGTCTGCTGCGCCGGTTCGCGGCTCCTGGTGCAGGAAGGCATCGCCGAAGCCCTGATCGCCAAGGTCAAGACGCGGATGAGCAGGTTGCGCGTCGGCAGTCCGCTCGACAAGAACACCGATATCGGCCCGCTGGTCGACATCACACAGCTCGACCGCGTCAAGGGACTGGTCGCCGAGGGCGCGAAACAGGGCGCCATCTGCTGGCAGCCGGACGCGGCGCTGCCGTCCTCCGGCTATTACCATCTGCCGACGCTGGCCACCGGTGTTTCGCCGGCTAACATACTTGCCCAGGAAGAGGTGTTCGGGCCGGTTCTGGCGACCATGACCTTCCGCAACACCGACGAAGCGATCGAACTCGCCAACAACACGCGCTATGGACTGGCGGCTTCGGTTTGGAGTGAGAACGTCAATCTGGCCTTGCATGTCGCGCCGCAATTGAAGGCCGGCGTCGTCTGGGTCAACGGCACCAACATGTTCGACGCCGCCTGCGGCTTTGGCGGCTACCGCGAGAGCGGCTTCGGACGCGAGGGCGGGCGCGAGGGCATGTTCGAGTATCTCGCGGCAAGGCTGCCGCTCGGTCCGGTCATCAAGGCCGCGACTGTCTCGGCGCAACCGGTCGAGCAAGCCGATGGCCTGGCAATAGACCGCACGGCGAAGCTGTTCATCGGCGGCAAGCAGGTACGGCCGGACGGCAATTATTCGCTGGCCGTCGCTACTGCCAAGGGCAAGCTGGCCGGCGAGGTCGGGCTCGGCAGCCGCAAGGACATCCGCGACGCTGTGTCCTCCGCCCGTGCCTGCAAGGCCTGGCCGGAGGCGACCGCCTATAACCGCTCGCAGGTGCTTTACTATCTTGCCGAGAACCTGTCCGGCCGCACCGATGAGTTTGCCGCACGCCTCGTGCAGCTCACAGGCGTGACGGCCAAGGCGGCGCGCGAGGAGGTCGAGCAGTCGATCGAGCGGCTGTTCCTTTATGCCGGCCTTGCCGACAAGTTCGAGGGTCGCGTGCATCAGCCGCCGGCACGCGCCGTGACGCTGGCCCTGCATGAGCCCGTCGGCGTCGTCGGCATCGTAGCACCCGATGCCTCGCCGCTGCTTGGCCTGATCTCGCTCATCGCCCCGGCGCTCGCGATGGGCAACACCGTGGTCGCCGTGCCGTCCGAACGCTATCCGCTGCTCGCCACCGACCTCTATCAAGTGATCGAGTATTCCGATGTTCCGGCCGGCGCCATCAACATCGTCACCGGACGCAGCGCCGAGCTTGCCGGCGTGCTGGCCAGGCATGACGATGTCGACGGGCTCTGGGTATTCGCCGATGCGGAGACCTGCGCCAAGGCGGAAGCCGAGTCCATCGGCAACCTCAAGCGCGTCTGGAGCGGCAATGGCCGCGGCCTGGACTGGGCATCCGGGGAAGCGGCGGGCGATGCTTTCCTGCGCCGCGCCATCGAGGTGAAGAACGTCTGGGTGCCTTACGGCGACTGACGTTTCCGTGCTGTCGCAATGGTGATCGCGTTCGGGCTTGACGCCCGGACACATGTTCTTTAACGAGAAAAAACATCTTTATCTGTAAACTGACGGCGACCCAGGCTGCATGGTGATGCCTTACTGGCACACGACGCCGTGGCAGGATGCCGGTAAATCCGGATGATCCAGAGGAGCGAGGAGAAGAGCATGGCGGATCTGGCAGGCAAGGTCGTTGTCATCACGGCGGCGGCGCAAGGCATCGGCAAGGCGAGCGCACTGGCCTTCGCCAAGGCTGGCGCCACCGTCCATGCCACCGACATCAACGAGGCGCTGCTCGCCGAACTCGCCAAGACGTCCGGGATCAAGACCCGCAAGCTGGATGTGCTGAACGACGAGGCCGTCAATACGGCCTTTGCCGAGATCGGCCGCGTCGACGTGCTGTTCAACTGCGCCGGCTTCGTCCATTCCGGATCGATACTCGAGATGAAGGATGGCGATCTCGATTTCGCGCTGAACCTCAATGTCCGCGCCATGGTTCGCACCATCCGGGCCGTGCTGCCCGGCATGCTGGAGCGCGGCGATGGCGCCATCATCAACATGGCCTCGCTGGCGAGCTCGACCAAGGGCGTGCCGAACCGGTTCGTCTACGGCCTGAGCAAGGCGGCAGTCATCGGCCTGACCAAGGCGGTCGCCGCCGACTATGTCGGCAAGGGCATACGCTGCAACGCCATCTGCCCCGGCACGGTCGAAAGCCCGTCGCTGCAGGACCGCATGCATGCGCAAGGCGACTATGAGGCCGCCCGCGCCGCCTTCATCGCCCGCCAGCCGATGGGCCGGCTCGGCACGCCGGAGGAAATCGCCGACCTCGCCGTCTACCTGGCCGGGGCGACCTATACGTCCGGACAGGCCTACAATATCGACGGCGGCTGGTCGATCTGACCATCGGACGCCGAGAGATCGCGGACAAACAGGAAGATCAGGATCCTTCGCCGCGTTCGGAAGATCGGGAAGTCTGAAAATCCGGGGCGCGGGCCCGCTCACCAAATGTCCGCGCTTGCCCGGGCTCAGGTCGATGGGTAGGGTCCGCCCGGCTCTTCAAGGAAGCCATCGCCTCGGCGGAGAATTTGCAAAAGGCCGCGAGGCCGCAACCAGGAGAAGGATTTAGATGAAACTGCTGCGCTATGGCGAGGTGGGGAGCGAACGTCCCGGCCTGCTCGATGCGGATGGGACGATCCGTGATCTCTCCGCCCATGTCGCCGACATTGCCGGAACGGTGCTGCATCCGGCCTCGCTGGAGATGCTGGGCAAGCTCGATCCGAAGTCGCTGCCGGCGGTTTCCGGCAAGCCACGGCTCGGCGCCTGCGTCGCCGGCACCGGCAAGTTCATCTGCATCGGCCTCAACTATTCCGACCACGCCGCCGAGACCGGCGCCACGGTACCGCCGGAACCGATCATCTTCATGAAGGCAAGCTCGGCCATTGTCGGCCCGGATGACGACGTGCTGATCCCGCGCGGTTCGGTGAAGACCGACTGGGAAGTCGAACTCGCCGTGGTCATCGGCAAAACGGCAAAATATGTCAGCGAAGCCGATGCGCTGGACCATGTCGCCGGCTATTGCGTCGCCCACGACGTCTCCGAGCGCGCCTTCCAAGCCGAGCGCCAGGGCCAGTGGACCAAGGGCAAGAGCTGCGACACGTTCGGCCCGACCGGCCCGTGGCTGGTGACCAAGGACGAAGTCGCCGATCCGCAAAACCTCAAAATGTGGCTGACCGTCAACGGCAAGACCATGCAGAACGGTTCGACCAAGACCATGGTCTATGGCGTCAAATATCTGGTGTCCTACCTCAGCCAGTTCATGTCGCTGCATCCCGGCGACATCATTTCGACAGGCACGCCGCCCGGCGTCGGCCTCGGCATGAAGCCGCCGGTGTTCCTGAAGTCCGGCGATGTGGTGGAACTGGGCATCGAGGGCCTGGGCCAGCAGAAGCAGACGTTCAAGGCTGATTTGTAGCCGCGGCAGTTCTTCCCCTTCTCCCCTTGTGGGAGAAGGTGGCCTCGCGAAGCGAGGTCGGATGAGGGGTGCGCGAAGGATCTCTGCTTGCAGAAGTCAAGCGCGTGAAGTCTTTCGGCCTTTTCACGCCTCACTCCGCTGGAACACCCCTCATCCGTCTCGGCGCTGCGCGCCGATCCACCTTCTCCCACAGGGGGAGAAGGAAAGAGGCGTTGGCGCCAGATTACTTGATCGTCTTCCCATCCGCGCCAAACCGGTAGGTCTTCGCCGGATCCGGCGTCGCATAGAGCGTTGCGCCCGGCTCGGCGTCGTAGACGCCGAAAATCCGCACCGTGATCAGCCCGGCCTTCTCGCAATCGAGATAGAGATTGGTGTCGGCGCCGAGATGCTCGGCATGAACCACCGTACCCTTCCAGGCGCCCGATTTCGGATCGACGGTCAGATGCTCCGGCCGAACGCCGATGGTCTTGGCCGTTTCGCCGAGGCGGGCGCCGTCGATGAAATTCATCTTCGGCGAGCCGATGAAGCCGGCGACGAACTCATTTGCCGGCGCATTGTAGAGCTCCATCGGGCCACCGATCTGCTCGATCCTGCCAGCGTTCAGCACCACGATCTTGTCGGCCAATGTCATTGCCTCGACCTGGTCGTGGGTGACGTAGATCATCGTCGCCTTCAGCCGGCGGTGCAGCTGCGCGATCTCCAGCCGCGTGTTGACGCGCAGGGCGGCATCGAGGTTCGACAGCGGCTCGTCGAAGAGAAACAGCTTGGGCTCGCGCACCACGGCGCGGCCGATGGCGACGCGCTGGCGCTGGCCGCCGGAGAGCTCGGCCGGCCGCCGCTCCAGATAGGGCTCCAGCGACAGCATCGACGAGGCGATGCCGATGCGGCGGTCGATCTCGGCCGCGGGCGTGCCGGCCTGCTTGAGGCCAAGGCCCATATTGTTCTTCACCGTCAGATGCGGGTAGAGCGCGTAGGTCTGGAACACCATGGCGATGCCGCGCTTGGCCGGGGGCGTGACCGACACATCCTCGCCGTCGATCAACACCCGGCCGGAAGTCGAATCCTCCAGCCCGGCGATGACCCGAAGCAAGGTCGACTTGCCGCAGCCCGACGGGCCGACAAAGACGACGAATTCGCCATCGGTCACTTCGAGGTCGATGCCCTTCAGCACCTCGACCGGCCCGAAGGCCTTCTTCACATTCTCGATCTTCAGCGAACCCACGGCTTCGTTCCTGTCGTTAGAGTTTGACGGCTATGCCGCTGCGCACGCTCTCGTCGGCGGCAAGGCAGACGGCGAGCGACTTCACCGCGTCGTCCATGTGTTTGGTGAGATCCAGATCCTCGCGGATCGCCTTCAGCACGAAGGCCTGCTCGAGATCGCAGAGGTCCTGGTGGCCGGGTTCGCCTTCCATCGACAGCATCTCGTCGGCTTTGGCGAACTTGCCGTCCGCGCCGGTCGCCGCACTGTGCAGGCGGATGGTCGAGGTCTTGGTGTGGGTGTCGATGTCGTCCGACTTCACACCTTCCTTCATGACGATCGACACGCAGCCCTTCGGAGAAATGACGTCCTTCACGAAGAAGGCGGTTTCGGAAATCATCGGTCCCCAGCCAGCCTCGTACCAGCCGACCGAGCCATCATCGAACAGCACCTGCAGATGGCCGTAATTATACATCGTCGGCGCGATCTCCTCGGTCAGGCGCAGCCCCATGCCGCGCACCTCGAGCGGCCTGGCGTCGGTGATCTGCAGCATGACGTCGAGATAATGCACGCCGCAGTCGACGATCGGCGACGTCGTCTGCATCAGCTGCTTGTGCGTCTCCCAGGTATGGCCCGAGGATTGCTGGTTGAGGTTCATGCGGAACACGTAGGGGCCGCCGAGCTTGCGCGCCTCGGCGATCAGCCGGATCCAGGACGGGTGATGGCGCAGTATGTAGCCGATCACCAGTTTTTTGTCGTTGGCCTTGGCGGCCGCGACGACGCGTCTGGCGTCGGCCACCGTCGTTGCCAGCGGCTTCTCGACGAAGACGTGGCAGCCGGCCTCGAACGCCTTCACCGCATAGTCGGCATGGCTGTCGGAATAGGTGGCGATGCAGGCGACATCGGGCTTTTGGTCACGCAGCGCCTCGTCGAAGGAACGCCTGATGCCGTAGCCCGACAGCCCGTCCGGCAGCGGCACGTCGGAACGATTGATCAGGGCGGCGATCTCGAAGCCCGGATTGGTGTGGTAGGCCAGCGCATGACTGCGGCCCATATTGCCGAGCCCGGCGACGACGACACGAAGAGGCTTTTCCAAACTCACTTGACGGCTCCCGATGTGATGCCGCGGATCAGCTGCCGCGAGAAGATGACGTAGAGGATCAGTACCGGCATGATCGCCAGCGAAAGCGCGGCCAGGATGGCGTTCCAGTTGGTGACGAACTGGCCGAGGAAGAGCTGCGCGCCGAGCGTAACCGTCTTGGTCTCCTCCGACGGCGCCAGGATCAGCGGGAACCACAGATCGTTCCAGATCGGGATCATGGTGAAGACGGCGACGGTCGCCATGGAAGGCCGTACCAGCGGCAGCACCAGGCGGAAGAAGATGGTGTATTCGGACAGGCCGTCGATACGGCCGGCATTCTTCAGATCGTCGGAGACCTGCTTCATGAATTCCGACAGGATGAAGACGGCGAGCGGCAGGCCTTGCGCGGTGTAGACCAGGATCAGCGCCGTCAGCGTGTTGACCAGCCCGCTCGCCACCATCAATTGCAGGATGGCGACGGTGCCGAGCCGGATCGGGATCATGATGCCGAGCGCGAGATAAAGCCCCATCAGCGAATTGCCGCGGAAGCGGTATTCCGACAGGGCGAAGGCGGCCATGGCGCCGAACAGGAGCACGAAGAACAGCGAGGCGACGGTGACGACGAGGCTGTTCTGGAAATAGTGGATGAAGTCGCCCTGGCCGATCACCGTGGTGTAGCCGATCAGGTCGAAGGTCTTCGGCGTCGGCGGCGTCAGCGGCGCGCCGAAGATGCCGGCGCGGGACTTGAACGAATTCATGATCACCAGGATCACCGGAAACAGCGCGATCGCCGTGTAGGTCAAGAGGATCGCGTGGGCGCCGATGGTGCGGGGCAGCGAACGGGTGGCGGTGCTCATCTCCTGGCCCCTCAGAACTGGTAGCGACGCAGGCGCGTCTGGACGAGGAAGAGGTAGACGCAGACGCCACCGAGGATGATCAGGAACATCATCGTGGCGATCGCCGCGCCCATGTTGGGGTCGCCGACCTGCAGCTGGAAACCGAAGAAGGCGCGGTAGAGGAAGGTGCCGAGAATATCGGTCGAATAGTTCGGCCCGGCGAGCGCCCCTTGCGCGGTGTAGATCAGGTCGAAGGCGTTGAAATTGCCGACGAAGGTAAGGATCGAGATGATGCCGATGGATGGCAGGATCAGCGGCAGCTTGATCTTCCAGAACTGCGACAGGCCGGTGATGCCGTCACATTCGGCCGCCTCGATGACCTCGTCGGGGATCGACAGCAGCGCGGCGTAGATCAGCATCATCGGGATGCCGACAAACTGCCACACCGAGATCAGGCTGAGCGCTGTCAGCGCATATTGCTCCTTGCCGAGCCAGGGCGTGAACAGGCTTTTCAGGCCGACCAGGTCCATCATGTGCGGCGCCACGCCCCAGAGCGGCGACAGGATCAGCTTCCAGGCGAAGCCGACGATGACGAAGGACAGGATGGTCGGCACGAAGATCGCCGTGCGGTAGAAGGCCGCGAACCGAAGTTTCGGGCTGGACAGAAGCGCGGCCAGCATGACGCCGATCGGGTTCTGCACCAGCATGTGGATCATGAAGAACCAGGTGTTGTTCCTCAGCGCGTTCCAGAAACCCACCGACCAGTTGGGGTCGCCGAACAAGGCGCGGAAATTGTCCAGTCCGACGAAGATCTGGTGCTGCTCGATGTTGCGGAACAGCGACAGCTGCAGCGTGCCGGCGAGCGGCAGGATCATGATCGCCGTGTAGACGAGCACGGCCGGCGCCAGGAAGACGGCGATGTGCCAGCGAAACGGTCTTTTCGGTCGTATTTCTGCGGCCATGAGTTCGGTTCCCGCCGTCTCTCGGTTCCAGACGATGTTGATGCTAGATGATGCCTCGATGCACGGCCCATCCATCCTTGCCCGATACCGCAAGAACAAAGGCCTGCGACTGATCAGCCAGCCTTCCCAAGGAGATTAAGGGTAAGGCCGCGAGGCGGTGCCGACAATCGCTATCTGAACGGGTGCACGCTCAAAACCAGGAGTATCCGGAACCGGCCAGGCATGCGCCCGGCCGGCTCCGTTGCCTGAGCTCTTACTTCGCCGGCTTGTACCAGCTGTCGAGACCGGTTTGCAGCTTCTTGGCCGCAGCTTCCGGGGTGTCGGTGCCGTTGATGACGTTGGCCGATTCAACCCAGGTCTCGTTCTCGAGGTTCGGCGTGCCGCGCGACAGGATCTGGTAGGTCGAGCGGATCGTCGACTTGCACTTGCCGCGCCAGGAAACGAATTCCTGCGCCAGCGGGTCTGCCATCTTCACCGGCGAGGAGTTCAGGCTGAAGAAGCCCGGCAGCGCGTTGGCGTAGATGGTGGCGAAATCCGGCGAGGCCACCCAGGACAGGAAGGTCTTGGCCGCGTCCGCGTGCTTGGAAGCCGCATTCAGGCCCATGCCGATATCGGTATGGTCGGAGATGTAGCAGGTGTCGCCGGCCTTCTCGACCGGCGGCGGGAAGGCGCCCATCTTGAACTGGGCCTGGGTGTTGAACAGGCCGATCTCCCACGAACCGGCCGGGTAGATGGCGGCGCGGCCGAGCGTGAACAGGTTCTGGCTGTCCGGATAGGTCTGCGCCTCGAAGCCGTCGCCCAGATAGGGCTTCCACTTGGCCAGTTCCTCGAAGGGCGCGACCCAGTCCTTGTCGGTCAGCTTCTGCGTGCCCTTGATCAGCGCAGCGCGGCCGTCCTCGCCCTTCCAGTAGTTGGGGCCGATGTTCTGGTAGCCCATGGTCGCGGCTTCCCAGAGATCCTTGGTGCCCATCGCCATCGGGATGTAGGTGCCGTCGGCCTTGATCTTGTCGAGCGCGGCGAAGAACTCGTCACGGGTCTGCGGCACCTTGATGCCGAGCTTGTCGAAGGCGTCCTTGTTGTAGATGAAACCATGGATGACCGAGGCCATCGGCACGCAGAAGCTCGCCTTGCCGTCGTCGGTCTGCCAGGCGGATTTGGCCACCGGCGAGAAGTTTTCCATGCCGGGCAGCGCGCTGAGGTCGGCGAGGTTGCCCTTCTTGAACAGTTCGAGCGACTTGTCGAACGGGCGGCAGGTGATCAGGTCACCGGCCGATCCGGCGGCGAGCTTGGCGCCGAGCGCGGCGTCATATTCGGTCGGAGCCGATGGCGCGAACACCACCTTGATGCCGGGGTTCTTGGCTTCGAAGGCGGGGATCAGCTTGTCCTTCCAGATGGACAGGTCGTCGCCGCGCCAGCTTTCGATGTTGAGCGTTACGTCCTCGGCGTGAGCCAACCCGGCGGACCCGAGAATGCTGGTGCCCAGAAGCAGTGCCGTCAGTAGTTTCGTTGTCATGCTCAGTCTCCCTGTTGACCTTTTTCAGGTTCGGTTTTGATGAGAACGGGGGCTTTTGGCCCCTTGCTCCCCTCGCAAGCCCGTTTCACCCCGATGGAAATCGGGATGAAACAGGCTCTATTTCTCTGTTCGAGCATGATCTTTTCCGGAAAGCGGTCCCCGCTTTTCGGGATCATGCCCAAGCGCAAAAAGGGCCGGCCGCAGTTTCTGGCCAGCCTCTTCCAGTATCTTCCGTGCCGCGGCGGCGCTGTCGGCGCCAGCGGCGAGCAGAATTGCGGTCTTGACCGCGCCGCCACTTTTCTCCAGCAGCCCGGCCGCTTCGTCCTTGCCGCGCCCGCTGATGGCGGCGACGATACGCGCGGCGCGGTCGCGCAGCTTGATGTTGTCGGCCATCAGATTGACCATGTAGCCGTCATGGACATGGCCAAGATGAACAGCGGTCAGGGTCGACAGCATGTTGAGCGCGATCTTCTGGGCGGTACCGGCGCCCATACGCGTCGAACCAGCGATCACTTCCGGCGGCGTTTCGAGCAGGATCGCGGTTTCGGCCTGGCGAAGCAGGGCGGAGTCCCGGTTGTTGGCGATGCCGATGGTGGCCGCACCGCGACGGGCGGCTTCTTCGATCGCGCGCACCGCGTAGGGCGTGGTGCCGCTGGCGGAAAGCGCGATCAGGCAATCGCCGGCGCCGATGCCGGCATTGGCGACAGCCGCGGCTGCCTCCTCGACATCATCCTCGGGGCCGCCCGCCAGCGTCCTGAAAGCCTCGTCGCCGCCGGCGACCAGGATGGCGATGCGGTCGCGTTGGATGCCGAAAGTGCCCGGCAGTTCCAACGCATCGGCCAGCGCCATCAGGCCGGAACTGCCGGCCGCCGCATAGGCAAGCTTGCCGCCGCCGTTCAATCGGCCCGCAATGATCTCGGCTGCCTTGGCGATGGCGGGAATGGCGTTGCGGACGGCTTTCGCGGCTTCGATCTGCGCATCGGCCAGCGAAACAAGGATGGCTTCCGGAGCCTGGATATCCAGCCCCTCGGCATTCCTGTGAAGCGCTTCGGTGCGCGTTTCAGCCATCCGTGTTCCTCCAATACCAGAACAATACCAAAAAAATACCACTTGTCCACACGCATTAACGAATTCGCGGACAGGAAATCGCTGAGCCGACGAAATGTGCAGATTTTTCAATAAAATACGGCTTAATCTTTTTGAAACAGAAATTAAGTCTTGGCTATTGGTATTTTATTGGTATTATCGACCCGGAGGAGAAATCGCGTGAATTTCGTGCTCGGTATCGATGGCGGCGGCACCAGCTGCAGGGCCGCCCTTGCAACAGCGGACGGTACGGTCGTCGGTCGCGCCAAAAGTGGTGCCGCCAACATTCGAACCGACCTCACCGGGGCGCGGTCGAACATCGTAGACGCCGCGCGGCAAGCCTTCATCGCCGCCGGGGAGGATCCCGAACTGATCCCGCAAACACCGGCCATTCTCGGCCTAGCCGGCGCCAATGTCGGCACCTACCGGCAGCAGCTGGAAGCGATCCTGCCGTTCAGCACCAGCCGCGTCGAGACCGACGCCGAAATCGCGCTGGAAGGGGCGGTTGGCTCGGGCGACGGCGCCATGGCGATCCTCGGCACCGGCACCGCCTATATGGCCCGCAAGGGCGGCAAGTCACGGGCGATCGGCGGCTGGGGATTCCAGGTCGGCGACCAGGGTAGCGGCGCCCGCATGGGCCGCGATCTGCTCGAACAGACGCTGCTTGCCCATGACGGCGTGCGCGCGGCTTCGCCGCTGACCGACGCGATGATGGCCATCTTCCGCAACAATCCCGAGGACGTGGTGGAATTCACCACCAATGCCAAGCCCGGCGATTTCGGCGGCTTCGCGCCCAAAGTGTTCGAGCACGCCGAGAAGGGCGATGCCGTCGCCAACTGGATCGTCGACAAGGCGGTCGGCGATGTCGAGGCTTCGCTCGGCGCGCTCGGCCTCTCCGATGACGCGCCGCTTTGCCTGCTCGGCGGGCTGGCGCCGCTCTACGCGCCACGACTGTCGCCGCGCTATCGAGCGTTGCTCAAGCCACCGCTCGACGATGCGCTGGGCGGGGCGGTGCAGATGGCGGTGCGGCTGTTCGCCGGACAGGCGGAGGCGGCCCGATGAGCGATGCCGCCGACCAGATCTTCGCCGCGCTGAAGCAATCGTCGCAGAGCGGCGCGCCGCTCTACCTGCAGCTCAGGAAAAGCATCGAGGATGCGGTCAACCGTGGCCTGATCGGACCTGGCGACGCGCTGCCTTCCGAGCGCGACATCGCCACCAAGGCCGACATTTCGCGCGTCACCGTGCGCAAGGCGGTGCAGGATCTGGTCAAGGGCGGCATCCTTGTGCAGCGCCATGGCTCGGGCACCTTCGTGGCGCCACGCATGGAGCGCGTCGAGCAATCGCTGTCGCGGCTGACCTCCTTCACCGAGGACATGGCGCGGCGCGGCATGGCGGTGCGCTCGGCATGGCTCGACCGCGGTCTATATGCGCCCTCGCCCGACGAGATGATGGTGCTCGGCCTGTCGTCGAGCGAACTGGTGGCGCGCGTGGCGCGCCTGCGCATCGCCAACGACACGCCACTGGCGATCGAACGCGCCTCGTTGTCGGCCAGCGTGCTGCCCGACCCGGCGGGCATCGGCTCGTCGCTCTATGCGGCGCTGCAACTGACCGGCAATCGCCCGGTTCGGGCGGTGCAGCGCATCTCGGCCGCCAATCTCGGCGACGACGATGCGCGCCTGCTGGAAGTACCCCCGGGTGTCGCCGGCCTGCATATCGAACGCATTTCCTACCTGGCGAGCGGCAAGGTGATCGAGTTCACCCGCTCCATCTATCGGGGCGACGCCTATGATTTCGTCGCCGAACTGCGGCTGACAGGGCCGAGCGAAGAGGGCCGACCATGACCTCCAACACCACACATATGCAGCGCGAGATCGAGGAGATCCCGCAGGCCGTCGCCCGACTGCTCGATGGTTCTGGCGCCATGCTGGCCGAGGCCGGGCGCGGCATCCGGGAACGCGACCCGCATTTCGTCGTCACCGTGGCGCGCGGTTCATCCGACCATGCCGCGACCTTCATGAAATATGCCGTCGAACTGACCGCTGGCCTTGCCGTCGCCTCGGTCGGTCCATCCATCGCCTCGATCTACGGCCGCAAGCTGCGGCTCGAGGGCTCGGCCTGCCTGGCGATCTCGCAGTCAGGCAAGAGCCCCGACATCGTCGCCATGGCCGAAACCGCACGCGCCGGGGGCGCGCTGACCATCGCTGTCACCAACACCGCCGAGTCGCCGCTGGCGCGGGCCTCGGACTATGCGATCGACATCCTGGCCGGCCCCGAGCGCAGCGTCGCGGCAACCAAGACCTTCGTCAATTCCGCCGTCGCCGGTCTCGCCTTGATGGCGCATTCCACCGGCGACGAGGCGCTTCTCAAGGCACTTGCCGGCTTGCCCGAGCATTTCGGCAAGGCGATCGCCTGCGACTGGATGAGCGTGCTCTCCGAAACCATCGAGAAGCAGAAATCGCTGTTCATCCTCGGCCGCGGACCGTCGGCGGCGATGGCCAACGAGGCGGCGTTGAAATTCAAGGAGACCTGCGGCATGCATGCCGAGGCCTATAGTGCGGCCGAAGTCATGCACGGCCCGCTGGCGCTGATCGGCCCCGACTTTCCGGTGCTGGCGCTGGCAGCGCGCGATGCGTCAGAGCCCTCCATCGCCGAGGCGGCCGACAGCCTGGCGGCAAAGGGGGCGCCGGTGTTCGTCACATCAGCGCTTGCCAACCGCGCCACGCGCCTGCCGCATGTCGCCACTGGACACCCGCTGACCGATCCGTTGACGCTGATCGTCTCGTTCTACGTGTTCGTCGAGGCTTTCGCGCGCCATCGCGGCCTCGACCCCGACACGCCGCGCAACCTTCGCAAGGTGACGGAGACCGTATGAGCGACCGTTTTGCCCTGACAGGCGCCCGCATTTTCGATGGCGACAACTGGCATGAAGGCTCGGCGCTCGTCGTGCGCGACGGCCTTGTCGAGGCCATAGTGCGCCAGGGTGCCCTGCCCTCGGACGTCCGTGTTGTGGACGCCGGCGGCGGCATGCTGGTGCCGGGCTTTGTCGACATCCAGGTCAATGGCGGCGGCGGCGTCATGCTCAACGACCACCCCGATGTCGCCTCGATCGAAACCATCTGCCGGGCGCACGCGCCGTTCGGCACGACGGCGCTGCTGGCGACGCTGATCACCGACACGCCCGCGATCACCGCTGCGGCCATCGCCGCCGGCGAAGCAGCCGCGCTGCGGAAGGTACCCGGTTTCCTCGGCCTGCATCTCGAGGGTCCGCATCTGTCGATCGCGCGCAAGGGCGCGCATGATCCGGCGTTGATCCGGCCGATGACGGACGCCGACCAGGCGATGCTGATCGCGGCGCGGCGGAAGCTGCCGGTGCTGCTCACCACGGTCGCGCCGGAATCCGTCGAACCGGCGCGGGTCGCGGCATTGGCGAAGGCCGGCGTTGTCGTGAGCCTCGGCCATTCGGACACCAGCTACCTCAGAGCAAAAACCTTCGCCGAAGCGGGCGCCAGCGTGGTCACCCACCTGTTCAACGCCATGAGCCAGATCGGCAACCGCGAGCCTGGACTGGCGGGCACGGCGATCGATGTCGGCTCCTTGTCCGCCGGGCTCATCGCCGACGGCATACACGTTCATCCCGCGACCATCCGGATCGCGCTCGACGCCAAGCAGGGACCGGGCAAGATCGTGCTGGTCACCGACGCCATGGCGCCGATCGGCACCGACATGACCTCGTTCACGCTCAACGGCCGCACCATCTACCGCAAGGACGGGAGTCTCAGGCTTGCCGACGGAACGCTGGCGGGCGCCGATCTCGACATGATATCGGCGATCCGGTTCATGCACGGCGTCGTCGGCGTCGAACTCTCGGAAGCCCTGCGCATGGCCTCGCTCTATCCGGCCCAAGCGATCGGCCAGTCGCATCGGCTCGGCCGATTTGCCAACGGCACGGCGGCGGATATCGTTGCGCTGTCGGACGATCTTGGCATAGGAAGCGTCTGGATCGGCGGCGAGAAGGTGTTCAAGGCCGGCGCTCCACGCTGAGAGAGGCCATGCAGACGGTCGATTGTGTCGTCGCCGGAGCGGGCGTCGTCGGGCTTGCCATCGCCAGGGCGCTTGCCTTGTCCGGGCGCGAGGTGGTTGTGGTCGAACAGGCCGACGCGATCGGTACAGTCACCAGTTCGCGCAATTCCGAAGTCATCCATGCCGGTCTTTATTACGCACTGGGAAGCCTGAAGGCCCGGCTCTGCGTCGAAGGGCGGCGGCTTCTCTATGCCTACTGCGCCGGGCACGCCGTCGCCCACGCGCGCACCGGCAAGCTGATCGTTGCCAGCGAGCCCAGCCAGATCGATGGGTTGCGGAAGATCGAGGCCAATGCCCGACGCTGCGGGGTCGACGATCTCCAGTTCCTGACGCGCGGCGAGGCCATGAGCCTGGAACCGGCGCTGGCATGCGCGGGCGCGCTGTCGTCGCCGTCGACCGGCATTGTCGACAGCCATGCGCTGATGCTGGCGTTGCGCGGCGACGCCGAGGCGGCCGGCGCGTCCTTTGCCTTGCTCACCACTGTCGTCGGAGCGGCGATCGAGGCCGGCGGGATCCGGATCGAAACGCGCGATGCCAATGGCGAGACCTTCGCCCTGGAGGCAGACACCTTCGTCAATGCCGCGGGCCTCGATGCGCAGGCCGTGGCCCGCCGGATCGACGGCTTTCCAGGGAATCTCATCCCACGGCAATGGCTCGCGCGCGGGAGTTATTTCGCCCTTCCAGGCCGATCGCCGTTTTCGCGGCTGATCTATCCGGTTCCGGTCGAAGGTGGCCTTGGCGTCCATCTGACTCTCGATCTGAGCGGCAGCGCGCGTTTCGGGCCTGATGTCGAATGGATCGAGCGCGTGGACTATACAGTCGATCCCGGCCGAGGCGCTGCCTTCTACGAGGCGATCCGGCGTTATTGGCCTGATCTTGCCGACGGTGCCCTGCAACCGGCCTATGCCGGCGTCAGGCCGAAGCTATCCGGACCGGGTCAGGCGGCCGCCGATTTCATGATCCAGGGGCCGGCCGATCATGGCGCCGGGCGGATCGTCAATCTGTTCGGCATAGAGAGCCCCGGCCTGACCGCGAGCCTGGCGATCGCCGACCATGTCGCCGAGCTGCTGCATACGCGATTATAAGCGCCGGCGGGAATTCTTCCGCTGAGGCCGATGCCATGAAACCTTTTGATTTCGAGGTCGTTGTCGGGACGTATGTCCGAGGCGAAACCCAGATCGAAACCGGCCGACGGCATAAAGCCGCGCGGCGCCCCCAAGCGGCGGCGGCAAAAGCCGCGCGACGAGCGCCCGCGCGCGGAGGAGGCGAGCAAAAAGAAGCCAGGCGACAAGAAGGCACCGATCGTCGAAGCGGCCGCGCCCGACATCGCAGGCGAAGCTCCGCCGCCGGAAGCCGTCGAACCCGACCCGCAGTTGACGCCCGAGGAAGCAGAACAGGCGCGCAAGAAATACCTGCTGAAGCGCTTCTGGATCAGCGGGCGCGGCTATTGGGGACGGCATGGCGACAGGCTCGCCTGGCCATTGTCGGCCGGGCTGCTGATCCTGATCGTCGTCAATGTCGGCTTCCAGTACGGGATCAATGTCTGGAACCGCTCGATCTTCGACGCCATCGAGAAGCGCGACGCCCATACCGTCTATTTCCTCAGCGCCGTGTTTGTGCCGCTGGTGCTTGGCAGCATCAGCCTTGTCGTCGCGCAGGTCTGGCTGCGCATGACCATGCAGCGCCGCTGGCGCGCCTGGCTGACGACCTCGGTGATAGCGCGCTGGCTCGCCAACGGCCGCTACTATCAGCTGAACCTCGTCAAGGGCGACCACCAGAACCCGGAGGCGCGCCTGTCTGAAGATCTGCGGGTCGCCACCGAGTCACCCGTCGATTTCGTCGCCGGCGTGATTGTCGCCACCCTGTCGGCCTCGACCTTCATCGTAGTGCTGTGGACGATCGGCGGCGCCTTGAGCTTCCCGCTAGGCGGCTCGACCATCACCGTGCCCGGCTTCCTCGTCATCACCGCGGTGATCTATGCCGCGATCACCTCGACCTCGATGTTCGTCATCGGCCGCGATTTCGTGCGGCTGTCCGAGGAGAAGAACCAGACGGAAGCCGAATTCCGCTACGTGCTGACGCGCGTGCGTGAAAACGGCGAGAGCATCGCCCTGCTCGGCGGCGAGGAAGAGGAACGCAGCGGCATCGACAGAACCTTTGCCGGCGTGCTGAAGCGCTGGGCGCAACTGACCGGCCAGCACATGCGCACGGCACTTGTTTCGCAGGGATCGAGCCTGTTCGCGCCGGTGGTGCCGGTCCTGCTGTGCGCGCCAAAGTTCCTCGAAGGGTCGATGTCGCTCGGCCAGGTCATGCAGGCGGCCTCCGCCTTCGCCATTGTTCAGAGCTCTTTCGGCTGGCTGGTCGACAATTATCCGCGCCTCGCCGACTGGAACGCCTCCGCACGCCGCATCGCTTCGCTGATGATGTCCCTCGACGGGCTGGAACGTGCCGAGCAGAGCGACGAGCTCGGGCGCATCAAGCGTGGCGAGACCAAGGGCGACGCCATGCTCAGCCTCGACAATCTCTCCGTGACGCTCGACGACGGCACGTCCGTGGTCAAGGAGACGGAGGTCGCCGTCGAATCGGGCGAGCGGGTGCTGGTTTCGGGCGAATCCGGTTCGGGCAAGTCGACGCTGGTGCGGGCGATCGCCGGCCTGTGGCCATGGGGAAGCGGCAGCGTCAATTTCCATCCCGACAGGCGGTTGTTCATGCTGCCGCAGCGGCCCTACATCCCGTCCGGCACGCTGCGCCGCGTGGTCGCCTACCCCGCGGCCGCCGACAAGTGGAAGCTCGACCAGATCAAGGCCGCCCTCGACAAGGTCGGCCTCGGCCATCTCGCCGGCCGGATCAAGGAGGAAGCGCCCTGGGACCAGACCTTGTCGGGTGGCGAAAAGCAGCGGGTCGCCTTCGCGCGGCTCTTGCTGCATCGCCCCGACATCGTCGTTCTGGACGAGGCGACCTCGGCGCTGGACGAAAAGAGCCAGGACCAGATGATGGCAACGGTGATCCGCGAATTGCCTGAAGTCACGATCCTCAGCGTGGCGCATCGCGCCGAACTGGAAGCCTTCCACACCCGCAAGATCACGCTCGAGCGGCACAAGGGCGGCGCGAAACTAGTCAGGGATATCGACCTCGTGCCGCGCAACCGCAAGCGCGGCCTGCTCACGCGCGCCTTGTGGGGCTCGGGCACGACGACCGAAAAGCCGCGCAAGACGAAATAACGGGGGATGCGCGCCCACCACTACGATGCGTAGAGGTCCTTGTACGTGTCGCGCAGAATATTCTTCTGCACCTTGCCCATGGTGTTGCGCGGCAATTCGTCGACGAAGATCACCTGCTTCGGGTGCTTGTACCTGGCCAGGCGCCCGGCGATGGCGCTGAGAATTTCGGCTCCGGTGATCCGGGATGCCGGCGCCCGCACGACGACGGCCGTGACGCCTTCGCCGAAATCCGGATGGGCGACGCCGATGACGGCGCTTTCGTTCACTCCATCAAGCGCGTCGATCTCGCTTTCGAGCTCCTTGGGATAGATGTTGTAGCCGCCCGAGATGATCAGGTCCTTGCCGCGGCCGACGATATGGACATAACCGTCGGCGTCGACCATGCCGAGATCGCCCGTGATGAAGAAGCCGTCGGCGCGGAATTCCGCCTTGGTCTTTTCCGGCATGCGCCAGTAGCCGCCAAACACGTTCGGGCCCTTGACCTCGATCATGCCGACCTCGCCCTGGGCCAGCGGCTTGCCGCTATCGGGATCGGTGATGCGCAGCGACACGCCAGGCAGCGGGAAGCCGACCGTGCCGGCGCGCCGTTCGCCCTCATGGGGGTTGGACGTGTTCATGTTGGTCTCGGTCATGCCGTAGCGTTCGAGGATGGCGTGGCCGGTGCGCTCGCGCCAGGCCCTGTGCGTCTCGGCCAGCAGCGGCGCCGAGCCGGACACGAACAGGCGGATGTTCTTCGCCGCCTCGCGGTCCAGCCCGTCCTGCCGCAGCAGCCTGGTATAGAAGGTCGGCACGCCCATCACCGCCGTGGCGCGCGGCAGCAGTGAGATGATGCGGGCCGGATCGAATTTCTGCTCGAACAGCATCGAGGCGCCGGCCATCAGGATGACATTGGTGGCGACGAACAGGCCATGCGTGTGGAAGATCGGCAGCGCATGGATCAGCACGTCGCCTGATGTGAAGCGCCATTGGTCGACCAGCACGCGCGCATTCGATGCCAGGTTCCCATGGCTGAGCATAGCACCTTTCGAGCGGCCGGTCGTTCCCGACGTGTAGAGGATCGCCGCGAGATCGTCCTCGCCGCGCTCGACATCATGGAAATCGGAGGATTGCCGTGATGCCTGGTCCGTCAGCGATCCCCGGCCAGTGCGGCCGAGCGTGACCACGACGGCACCGGATGGCGCGACCATCCGCTCGATATCCGCCGATTTCGCCGGATCGCAGACGATGACCCGAGGTGCTGCATCCTCGAAGAAATATCCAACCTCGGTCAGCGTGTAGGCCGTGTTGAGGGGCAGGAAGACGGCACCGGCGCGCACGCAGGCGAGATAGAGCAGCACCGCCTCCGGGCTCTTCTCGACCTGCACGGCGATCCGGTCGCCGGGCTCGACATGCAATTGCAGGAGCGCGTGCGCGAGCTGCGCCGACCGCGCCAGCATGTCGCCATAGCTGAGCGAGCGCCCATCATCGGTTTCCATCAACAGGCGCCCGGGCGGCGGCATCCGGGACCGGAACGCATCGAACAGATGATTGCTCATGAAATTTTCCTGCTGTGATGGCAATGCGGCGCCGGCAATGCACTTGGGGCGCGCAGAGTTCGCGTTTCCGGGCCGTGCCGTCAAGACCGCAAACGGCTGTGCGGCGCGTCGCATCCGCCGAAGAAATCGCGAATGATGGCGACAAGCTCCGCCGAGGAAATGGTCGTTACCGCCTAGCGCGCTCGGCCGAAGCGGCGGCTTTTGCGACTTCGCCTTGCTTGAAGCGCTCCATGCATATGGAAGCGGTCAGCTGGTAGTGATCGATCAAGGCCTGGACGGCGCCGTCGGCATTGCCGTCCAGCGCGCATTCGGCGATCCGCCGGTGTTCCCCGAAATCGTCGCGCTGCATGCTCTCGCTGTCATTGGCCATTTGCCGGTAGCGATAGGCGTGATCTGAAAGCTGATCGCAGAAACCCACCAGCCAGTGCGACCGGCAGGCCGAGATCAGCACACGGTGGAAGGTGCGGTGCAATTTCTCCCAGTCCGGATCGAGCGACGGGAGATTTTGCGGGGAACATCGAGATGCGCGGCCCAGGCGATGCAGCGCCAGCACCAGTTGTTCTTCCCACTCGGTGGTGCGGTGGGCAATGGATTCGCGAAGCGCCCGTTCCTCGAGCCAACAGCGGGTGCGCGTCAGCTCCTCCAGCTCCGTCGCACTGACCGGCATGATGAAGAAGCCACGCTGATCGTGACGGCCAAGGAGACCCTCGGAGGCAAGGCGATTAAGGGCTTCACGGACAGGGGAGGCACCGGCGCCATACTTGGAAACAACCCACTCGACCCGCAGCTTGCTTTCGGCTTCCAGAGCGCCGCCAAGAAGATCATCCCGCAATTGGTGATAGACCGTACTGGCAAGCGTACTCTTGGATCCTGTGCCGTCGTCGTTCAGGTTGGCAGCGCCGTATGTCAAATTCGACTCCTTGTCCCCATGTCTCTCTGGGCAATTCGAGTCCGAAAAAGAATCCTTCCGTACATGTACCCTACAGTGCCTTCGTCAAGAGGCTCAAGCACAAGACGCCATCCTAGTACTTAAGCACTAAGGAATATAGCGCTATCCGCCGCCTGATCGGGGGAATTGGCGCGCCTCTACAACCAATGGAACTTAACATGTTTTGTATGCACGCAGGATCATCTGTTCCTTGTGTGCCCGTGCGAGCATCTTTTCTGTCGCGCGCAAAGATACCGCACGGCTGGGCTTGCTCATCCGTCCGGCGCCGATCTGATTCGGGCGTCACCGTGCTCCTGAAGAACCGTGTCCGCGCAAAAGCTGTCAGCCAGCCAGCCGGTTGGATTCGAAGCGGGATGATCGCGGTGCGTTCGAGCAATTCAGGGCGGTTGGCCGTTTCCTTGAAACGGTCCCTAGCCGGCGGCGTTGTCGGCCGCTGTCCTGATCGCCTCGATGTTGGCACGGTACGCCTCGACGCTGCCGCCCTTGAAGATCGCCGCGCCGGCCACCAGCACATCGGCCCCGGCTGACGTGACCAAAGGGGCCGTTTCGGGCGAAACGCCGCCGTCGATCTCGATGCGGATCGGCCGGTCGCCGATCAGCGCCTTGACCCTTCTAACCTTGTCGACGATCCCCGGGATGAAGGCCTGGCCGCCGAACCCCGGATTGACGGTCATGATCAGGATCAGGTCGAGCCGGTCGAGCACATATTCGATCATCGTTTCCGGCGTCGCCGGATTGAGCGACACGCCGGCCTTCTTGCCGAGGTTCCTGATGGTCTGCAGCGAGCGGTCGAGGTGCGGCCCGGCCTCCGCATGGACCGTCATGCCGTCACAGCCGGCCTCGGCGAAGGCGGCGAGATAGGGATCGGCCGGCGCGATCATCAGATGGCAGTCGAAAAAAGCCCTGGTGCGGTTGCGGATCGCCTTGATCACCGGCGGACCGAAGGTGATGTTGGGGACGAAATGGCCATCCATGACATCGAGATGGATCCAGTCGGCGCCAGCGGCCGCGACGGCTTCGACCTCGTCGCCAAGCTTCGAAAAGTCCGAAGCCAGCACCGATGGTGCGATCAAGGTCTTCTTGCTCATCTCGCGGCCTTTCCGGGCGCCCTTTTCATACCGTTCACCCTGGATCGACTGCCTAATGCCCGGCGGGGGACTTGTCGAGGGTGCAAGCACGGGGGCTCCACAGGCTTGGGCGGCGTTGCGGGATCTCCGATCCTGCCGCAGCCAATTCCCGCTTGCCGGGACATGACGAAGAAACCCGCCGGATTGCTCCGGCGGGCCCAAGGTCTGGCGTCAAGCGGACGGCTACTGCTGCTGGAGCTTCAGGATCCTGTTTGGTGCCGGATCCTGCTGCTGTTCAGCCTGCGGCAGGCGCCGTGGCAAGACCTGCTGCAGCAGCAGGCCGGGGTTGAGCTCCAGTGACGGCTGCCCGCGCATCGGCCGGCAGTTGGGATAGCGTCCAACCGTGCCTTCCGGGCAACGCCTCTTGAAGATCGGCTGGCACTGGCCATTGACCATCTGCGAGCCCGGTGCGCATTCCGCCTGCTGCCTGGGCTTGCGGCATGCGCCGTCGATCACATCGGTCCCACGCGGACAGACACACTCGCCGCGCTTGTTGTGGACCTGGCCGCGTATGTCGCACGGCTCCACCTGCGGCTGCTTGCGCCGGCAGGCATTGCCCTGCACCTCGGTACCCCGCGGGCAGACGCAATCGCCGTTGGCATCGTGCACCTGGCCCCGGATGGTGCACTGGTCGGGCTTCGGCCGGACCGGACGGCAGGCGCCGTTGCGCACCTCGGTGCCTTGCGGACAGACGCAATCGCCGTCGGCATTGCGGACTTGGCCGGGGATGCGGCACTGCTGAGGCTTCGGCCGGGCCGGGCGGCAGGCGCCGTTACGCACCTCGGTGCCTTGCGGACAGACGCAATCGCTGTTGGCATCGTGGATCTGGCCACGGATGGTGCACTGCTCGGGCCTGTCGGTCCTGACGCAGGCGCCGTTCTCCAGCGCTGTGCCGCGCGGGCAGACGCAGCGCCCGTCCTCGGTCCGGATCTGGCCTTCGAGCAGCACGCAGCGCTTGGGCGGCGGCACGGGAAGCGGCAGAAGATTGGTGCCGCCGCCGGTGCACTGGCCATTGCGGAAGGTGGTGCCTTCCGGGCAGACGCAGCGGCCGGCGTCGTTCATGACGAAGCCCGGCGAGCACTGGTTCTTCACCTCATGCGTGATGGTGAAGGGGTGGCACGCATAGGCCTTGCCGCGATCGCCCTGCACATTGGTCGCATCCTTGGACAGCACGTCGCCGCCGCCCTGGACCCGCGTGTCGGGAGACAGGACACCAACGCAGTTCTGGCCATTGACGTCGCCCTGCAGATTGGCAAGGCGCCCGTCGTCGGGAATGACCACTGTGACATGATGCGACTGGTTTTCGCCGGCCCCGAGCGTCAGGGTGGCTATGCAGGACAGAGGCAAGCTCGCCGGTTCGGGCGAGCAGCCGAAGGGCGGGTCGATCGAGGTGATCGCAACGCCGTCCAGCCGGCCGAGCCCTTCCACGCCGATCGCATCACCGATTCGGACCGGACCGGAGAAGGGGCTCGTTCCGTCATTGGAGATGGTGATGTCGAACGAGCAGGGCTGGCCCAGCCGGCATTCGCGGTCGCCGGTCTTCTCGACACGGATGGTCGAGGAGCCGCCGCCCTTGGCGCAGGCCTGGCCAATCGGGTAGACGACATCGTCGCCTTGCGCCGGCCCATAGGAGCCGCGCGCGCAGTTCTCGAACTCGCCATTGGCCGAGACCGTCACGTCGAAGTGGCGGCTGGTTCCGGGCGCCATGACGGCACCGGGAATCTGGCACGACAGCGTGTTGGCCGGAACCGGTCCGCACGCCCATTCCGCGCCGTCTGGAGTGACGGTCTGAATCTGGACGGGCGCGCCTCCCGACACCAGCGTGGCGGCATCGTTGACCCGCACCGGACCGGTGGGAGCCGCCGTGCCGGCGTTGGAGACGGTGATGCGGCAAGAAACGGCCGCGGCACCGGCCAGCGAGCCGCTGCACACCTTGGTGATGCGCAGGCCGGGCTGGCCACCATTGGGACGACGGATGCGCTCCTTGGCGCAGGCCTTGTTGTTGGTGAGGTCGATCTCACCGGGAACGGCCTTCACCTCGGCGCAGTTCTCGACCGTGTCCGACCGGTAATCGGCCGGCATGACCGCCTTGACGAAGATCGGCGTCGAGGCGCCCACGGGCAGCGCGATGCCGGGATTGTCGCAGCGGAACTGACCGGGGCCGTTCGGGCCGCATGTCCAGGGCGGGCTCGGCCCGAAGGTCGAGGAGGCCGGTGCGCCGCCGGGATAGTTGTCGATCACCGTCAGCGGCCCGGTATAGGTCGAGGTGCCGTTGTTGATGATGTCGATCACGAAGAAACAGACGCCGTCGGCCGTGCAGATTTCGGTGCGGGCACGCTTCTTCAGGATCAGGTCGACCTTCTTCTCGACCGGCGGCTGGCAGTCGCGGTCACGATCGCCACGGCGGCAGATCGGGATCGAGGCGCAGCCACGGTCGTTCGACTGGCTGCCGAACAACGGCTTGCCGCTGGCGGCATAGTTGTAGGCGGCGCAGTTGCGCAGCGCACCGCCCTGCCAGCCCCCGGCCGGCTTGAAGCCGAGCTTGAGGTCGACAAAGGCCCCCGGATTGAGCGTGGTCACCGGATAGGTGCACGTCATCGGGGTGGTGCCGGGCACGCAGACCCAAGGCGGATTGGGCCCTGAGCTCAGCGTCGAGCCGGCCGGCAGCGTCACCTCGTCGAGCACGATCTTGCCGTTGTAGGGCGCGGTGCCGACATTGGTGACCCTGATGGTGAAATCGCAGCCGCCGGCCATGGTGCAGCGCGCGACATCGGCGCGTTTCTCGACCTTGAGGTCCGGCTCCTTGTCCCTGGGCGGGCAACGCTGGTCACGCGGGATGACGATGTCGATGGTCTGCGTGCAGCACAGGCCCCAGCCTTCCTTCGGTCCGGCATAGGTCTCGATGCCGGTGACGACGAGATGGATGACGTCGCCGGGCGATGCGCCGACGATCTTCCAGTTGAGCACGCCGCCGCCCGCCGGCACCAGCTGGGTGTCAGGGATGATGGTGATGCCGGGCGTGGTCGTCGACACCTGTACCCACTTGCCGCCCATCTCCGGGCCGACCGGCATGTGGTAGATGAAGGCACCGCCGCCGGGTACGCAATCGACGGTGCCGCGTTCCACCTTGAAGCATTCCTTGCCGGGAGGTGGCGGCGGCGGTTCGCACTTGGTGACATCGATCTTGATCGAGGTCTTCACGCCGGTCTTGTAGTCGCCATCGTCGGGTTTGCTCGGATCCTGCGACGGGATGATGGTGCCGGTGCCGGCTCCGTTGCTCACCTTGATCAGGCCCTGATTGTCGATGATCGTCGGCGAAGGAAACGCAGCATGGTCGATCCTGGCCGTGATCTGGAAATTGATGACGCGTTCATTGGCGGCCCCGGCGCCGTCGAGATCGTCGGCGGAGAGCCGGAAGTCGGACACCGTTGCGGTATCGCTGGGACCCGCCGTGTTGCTGATCGTCGCGCCCGGCAGTGATCCGCCGGAGGCATCCGTGCCGTCGCCGGATACATTCACGTTGACGATGGCCAAGCCGTGCGGAAGCTGGTCCTTGAACTCGATCTTGAGTTTCTTCAGCAAGGCCACAAGACCCGGATCGGCAAAGCCCTGAGGATCACCGCGCAGGCCAAAGCTCAGGGAGTAGACGACATAGTCGCAGCCTCTCTGGGTGCCTTTCTTGGTGAAGAACGGCACGACCCGTTCCGGCCTCGGATTGACGACGCGCGAATTGTCGAGGTCGAGCCTCAGTTCCGGCGTGACCGGCGCGGCGTCTTCCGCGTGGCTTGCGAGGGGGGTGAGCATGGCGACCGCGACCCCGGCCGCCATCAGCCAGCGCGCGCCGCGCCTGGCGTATGACAGGGGTTTCATGATCGTCTCCATGACGATTAACAGCTTGTCGGTTGAGTTGTTTCGCGCGAGCGGGGAGAGTGTGAGATTGTTCATCTTCCCCTCCTCAACGTTCGCAGCTGACGGCTGGGGTGCGGAGCGGCAAGGTCATCTTGCAGCAAGGGTAGTAGCCACCCTTGTCCTTGTCGGACTTCCTGTAGAAGCAAAGTCCAACGTCTACTCTGTCGCCCGGATAGTGGCCGGTGATGTTGATCGTGTACGGCGTGCCGGGCGCATGCGACATGGGTGTGGTCACCCCGACGCCTGGCGTCCTGGACTTTGTCTCATTCGAAGGCTGGACCTTGATCGAATCGCCGCCGAAGCCGGCATGGTCATGGAGATAGAGATCGGCCTCGAGGCCCGAAGGCGTGCAGTAGTACCTGATATCTTCAACGTCGAGACACGGTGGCAGGTTGCCGGGCGGTGGGAAGTCCGGCGGGTAGAAGGGTGGCAGATAGCCGCCCGGGATTTCTTCATAATAGCCGGCGCGGCCATCGCAGGGGTGCCAGACGGCGACGTCGCCGACATGGCCTTCCACCTCGGGATCCTCGAAATAGCCGTCGAAATCGACGAACCAGGAGCCGAAGGGCGGCGCGTTGGCCGGCTTGACCAGATCCTTGGGCGTGATCTGCACGCCATGCACGGCGAGGGGGCCGCCGGCGGCGAGCTGTTCGGCGAGCGTCGGATTGTCGCGCAGCTTGTCGCCGGTGTTGACCAGCGTCTGCGTGCAGACCGAAGTGTCGAGATTGCCGTCGGCGTCATAGCCATATTGCAGGTCGAGGCCGCCGGCCGACTGCCTGAAACCTTGCGGGAAGCCGACCGCGTATTCCTGCGGCGCTTCCACCCAGACCGATTCCGTTGCCGGATCGTCCGGATTTTCCCTGAAGTAGCGGATGACCTCGCCCTTGCCGGAATCTGCGAAGCGGCTGTAGTCGTAGCGGTTCTCGATCGGGCCGCGCTGGGCGAGATACATGAAGCCGCTGTTGTCGAAGGCGATGTCGGTGACGGCGTAGTCCTTGTCGGCCTTGACCGTCAGCTCCCAGCGCGGGTCGCCGGCAAAGGTGCCGTCTCGGGCGATGCCGACCGACCAGACCTCCGATTTTTCGCCGACCGAATAATAGAGACGGCCGCCATGATAGGAAACGGCCCAGACGCGGCGTTCGTCCTGGGTGTAGCCCCAGGTCTCGGGGTCCTCCGTGTCGAACGCCGCGCCCTGTATGTCCATCACCGCGCCGTCGTCGGCGATCGGAGCCAGGCCATGCGCCGGCCGCCCGGCGACGCCATGATCGAAGGTGTCGATCAGCCTGCCATTGGCGTCCATGCGATGGATCAGGCCGGTGTCGAGGTCTGAGGCGAAGAACTGGCGGTGGCTGGGATCGAATGTGATATTGCCGATGCCAGGACCGCTGTTGGTGTCGATGTCGGCGAATTTGGCGACCTGGCCGGTGATGCCGTCGATCTTCCAGATGGTGCCCGGCCCGCCACCATTTTCGGTACCGAACTGGCCATCCATGAAGGTCGCGCCTGCCGTTCCACGGCGCTGCCGCTCCGGCCTGCCATCCTTGTCGGCGTCCGGCGTGACGATCTCGATGCCATGCAGCGAGGTGGCGGCGGCATAAAGGTTGGGAATGCCCGATGGCACCCCATCGCGCACGCCGTCATCATAGGTGAGGCCGAACACCTCGCCGATCTGGCCTGATGTCACCTCGAAAGGCGGCGGCGTGAAGACGAGCTGGCCCGATGCCGGTCCACCCAGGTGCGAAACGTCGAACACGCGCAAGGTGGCGCGCGTGGTGTCGATGAAGGTTTCGTCGACCGGATCGACGCCGGGCGGCAGGCCCTCGTCGAAATTGGGGATGACGGTGCCGGGAAAGCCGGTGACCGCCATCGAGCCTGGGTAGATGATCTGGGTGTCCTGCGCCCGGGCGGCGCCGCCAAGCCAGAGGCCGGCGGTCAGGGCGAATGCAAGAACGCCGCCGGTCTTCTTGACCAGGCGGCGCAAACGGCTGACGCGAGAAGACACTGACAGGCCGTGATCGCAAGACATAGAACTCCCCCCGAAGTCTACGGGAGGAATATCCGGCTGTGCCGCGCAAATCAGGGCAGGGCGCGGCGGTCCGGCACGTTCATCCCTGATCGAATTGTCTGCTTTCCTCTTCATTACGATACGCCTGCTCTTACCTAGGGTCAACGGAAGCAGCGGGAAGCCCAGCGCGTCGACACCGTCCCGAAGGCGGCGGTCGCGCCGAGTTCCTGTTGTTCCGGGAGACCGTGGAGCCTCTCGGTTGCTGGTCATGGGGACTTCCTTTCCGGGCCGCACCATGCGGCACCTGGACGTCAGTCGCGGGCGGAGGTGGAAAGGTTCATGAAAGCCTTGCGCAGAATGCTTGCGCCCGATGCTGCCTGTTCTTATATACGCGCCAAGCCGTCCGACGCCGGGGACACCGGTTGCCGAACGGGATTTCTTGTGAACAGGGGCTTTCGTCGGAACGCCTTCACGGGTCCTGAAAGCCTGCTTAGCGGAGAGACTAGAAAAATGGCAAAAGTAATCGGTATCGATCTCGGCACCACAAATTCCTGCATCGCCATCATGGATGGCAAGGAGCCGAAGGTGATCGAGAATGCGGAAGGCGCACGCACGACGCCTTCCATCGTCGCCATCTCTGGCGACGGCGAACGTCTGGTCGGCCAGCCGGCCAAGCGCCAGGCGGTCACCAATCCTGAAAATACCATCTTCGCGGTCAAGCGCCTGATCGGCCGCCGCTATGACGATCCGGTGACGGAGAAGGACAAGAAGCTTGTCCCCTACAAGATCGTCAAGGGCGACAATGGCGATGCCTGGGTCGAGGCCGGCGGCAAGAAGCAGTCGCCCTCGCAGATCTCGGCCATGATCCTGCAGAAGATGAAGGAGACGGCGGAAGCCTATCTCGGCGAAAAGGTCGAGAAGGCGGTCATCACCGTTCCGGCCTACTTCAACGATGCCCAGCGCCAGGCGACCAAGGATGCCGGCAAGATCGCCGGCCTTGAAGTGCTGCGCATCATCAACGAGCCGACGGCGGCAGCGCTTGCCTACGGCCTCGACAAGAAGGACGGCAAGACCATTGCCGTTTATGACCTTGGCGGCGGCACGTTCGACATTTCGGTGCTGGAAATCGGCGACGGCGTGTTCGAGGTGAAGTCGACCAATGGCGACACTTTCCTCGGCGGCGAGGATTTCGACATGCGCCTGGTCGAGTACCTGGCGGCCGAGTTCAAGAAGGAACAAGGCATCGACCTGAAGAACGACAAGCTGGCCCTGCAGCGCCTCAAGGAGGCGGCTGAAAAGGCCAAGATCGAGCTGTCTTCGACGACGCAGACCGAAATCAACCTACCCTTCATCACCGCCGACGCGACCGGGCCGAAGCATCTGACGCTGAAGCTGACGCGCGCCAAGTTCGAAAGCCTGGTCGAGGATCTCGTCCAGCGCACCATCGAGCCCTGCAAGGCGGCGCTCAAGGATGCCGGCCTGAAGGCCGGCGAGATCGACGAAGTGGTCCTGGTCGGCGGCATGACCCGCATGCCCAAGATCCAGGAGATCGTGAAGCAGTTCTTTGGCAAGGAGCCCCACAAGGGCGTCAACCCGGATGAGGTCGTCGCACTCGGCGCCGCCATCCAGGCCGGCGTGCTGCAGGGCGACGTCAAGGACGTGCTGCTGCTCGACGTGACGCCGCTGTCGCTCGGCATCGAGACGCTGGGTGGCGTGTTCACACGGCTGATCGAGCGCAACACGACGATCCCGACCAAGAAGAGCCAGGTGTTCTCGACCGCCGAGGATTCGCAGTCGGCGGTGACCATCCGGGTCTTCCAGGGCGAGCGTGAAATGGCGGCCGACAACAAGGCGCTTGGCCAGTTCGACCTGGTCGGCATTCCGCCGGCGCCGCGCGGCGTGCCGCAGATCGAGGTCACCTTCGACATCGACGCCAACGGCATCGTCAATGTTTCGGCCAAGGACAAGGGCACCGGCAAGGAGCACCAGATCCGCATCCAGGCTTCTGGCGGCCTTTCGGACGCCGACATCGAGAAGATGGTCAAGGACGCCGAGGCCAATGCCGAGACGGACAAGAAGCGTCGCGCCGTGGTCGAGGCCCGCAACCAGGCCGAGGCGCTGGTGCATTCTTCCGAGAAGTCGCTGAAGGAATATGGCGACAAGGTCTCGGAAGCCGAACGCACGGCGATATCGGATGCGATCGCGGCGCTGAAGACCGCGGCCGAGGGCGACGACGCGGCCGACATCGAGGCCAAGAGCCAGGCACTTGCCGAAGCTTCGATGAAGCTTGGCCAGGCCATGTACGAGGCTTCGCAGAAGGAAGCGGCGGAAGCCGACGCCAAGGCGGATGCCGCCAAGGACTCCGACGTGGTCGATGCCGATTTCGAGGAAATCGACGAGGACGACGACAAGAAGAAGTCGGCCTGAGCCGCCCGACGGCAAAATAAAGCGGAAAGCCCGGCGTAAAGCCGGGCTTTTTTGCAACCCTTGCCGAAAAAGTGCGGGGCCTTGCCGAAAAAACGACAGAAAAGCCCGGACAGGCGCACGCCAGCACTGGCATCCGGGCGGCACCAATCCTAAATCGAGACGACGTGCCGGCAAACGACGCAACAATGCATCAAGACGTTGAGCATCCGGACAGCGGGAAAAAATGAAAGCTGATTTCTACGAAACGCTGGGCGTGCAAAAGGGCGCCGACGAGAAGGAGCTCAAGAGCGCTTTCCGCAAGCTCGCCATGCAGTTCCATCCCGACCGCAACCCCGGCGATCATTCCTGCGAGCACAAGTTCAAGGAAATCAACGAAGCCTACGAGACGCTGAAGGACCCGCAGAAGCGCGCGGCCTATGACCGCTTCGGTCACGCCGCCTTCGAGCAGGGCATGAATGGCGGCGCGCAAGGCTTTGGCGCCGGCGGCTTCGCCGACATCTTCGAGGATATTTTCGGCGACATGATGGGCGGGCGTCAGCGCCGCTCGTCGGGTGGCCGCGAGCGCGGCGCCGACCTGCGCTACAACATGGAAATCTCGCTGGAAGAGGCCTTCGCGGGAAAAACCGCGCAGATTCGCGTGCCGGCCTCGATCTCCTGCTCCGAATGCTCCGGCAGCGGCGCCAAGCCCGGCACCCAGCCTGTCACCTGCTCGATGTGCCACGGCCACGGCAAGGTGCGCGCCACGCAAGGCTTTTTCTCGATCGAGCGCACCTGCCCGCAATGCCAGGGCCGCGGCCAGACCATCAAGGATCCATGCCCGAAATGCGCCGGCCAGGGCCGCGTCACCGAGGAGCGCTCGCTGTCGGTCAACATTCCGGCCGGCATCGAGGACGGCACCCGCATCCGCCTGGCCAATGAGGGCGAGGCCGGCCTGCGCGGCGGGCCTTCGGGCGACCTCTACATTTTCCTGGCGGTGAAGCCGCACGAATTCTTCCAGCGCGATGGCGCCGATCTCTACTGCAAGGTGCCGATCTCGATGACGACGGCAGCTCTTGGCGGCTCGTTCGAGGTGACGACGCTGGACGGCAGCCAGACCAAGGTGAAGGTGCCCGAAGGCACCCAGAACGGGCGCCAGTTCCGGCTCAAGGGCAAGGGCATGCCGGTGTTGCGCCAGCCCAATGTCGGCGATCTCTATATCCAGACCGCGGTCGAGACGCCGCAGAACCTTACCCGCCGCCAGCGCGAGTTGCTGGAGGAATTCGAACAGCTCTCCTCGCAGGAGAATTCGCCCCAATCGAGCGGGTTTTTCGCCCGCATGAAGGATTTCTTCGAATCCTTCGGCGAGCGTTGATCGAGCAGGAATGGCGCGTGGTCGGATGAAACGCGCCGAATCCCGAGGCGCGACGAAATCTATCTTATCCACGACATCGGCATGGCCGTGCCTTGCCTTGCGTCAACCAGGTGTTAAGTAGCTTGCGGGGAGCGTTGAGGAGAGCTTGCATGACACGTGGTCACGGACTGCGGAAGGCGCTAGCCGAGAAGTTCGACGACGAACTCAAATTCTTCAAGGGCTGGATCGACAAACCCAAGACGGTCGGCTCGATCGTTCCGACCAGTTCGGTCACGGCGCGCAAGATGGCCTCGATCGTCAATCCCAGGTGCGGCCTGCCGGTGCTCGAGGTCGGCCCCGGAACCGGGGTCATCACTCGCGCCATCCTCGCCCAGGGCGTGCGGCCCGAAAACCTCTACGCGGTCGAATACAACACCGATTTCGTCCGCCACCTGCGTCGCCTCTATCCCGGCGTCAACGTCATCGAGGGCGATGCCTTCAACCTCAACGCCACGCTTGGCGAGCGGAGCGGGATGGTCTTCGATTCCGTCGTGTCCGGCGTGCCGTTGCTCAACTTCCCGGTCGCCCAGCGTATCGCCTATATAGAGAGCCTGCTTGACCGTATCCCGGCTGGCCGGCCTATCGTGCAGCTGACCTATGGCCCGATGTCGCCGATCCCGGCCGGACGTGGCGACTATACGGTCAAGCATTTCGATTTCATCATCCGCAACATCCCGCCGACGCAGCTGTGGATCTATCGCAGGGAAGCGCATTAGTTCCTCTGCGGTGCAGAATTCTGCTCCGCTGCGCTCCGCGGCCAAGGTCACGGCATGGATCCCAGGGTCTCCGCGACGGAACTTCGCTCCTGCTTCGTCCAGGGATGACGAAGTTGGCGTTGATTTGATCGAACCTTGGCTGTACCTGTCCGGGAGCAAGGATGGCTAATGGCAGTGATCCCCAGAATCCTCGTCTTCGCCGGGTCGAACCGGACGGGCGCCTATAGCGGCAGGACCGCCGACGTGGCGCAGAAGGAACTTGCGGTGCAGGGCGCCGAGGTGACCCGCATTTCGCTCGCAGACTATCCCCTGCCGATCCTCGACGAGGACCTTGAGAAGGAAAAGGGCGTTCCGGAAAACGCCGTCAAGCTCGGCCGCCTGATCGCCGCGCATGACGGGATGCTGATCGCCACGCCGGAATACAATGGCTCGATCCCGCCGCTGCTGAAGAACACGATCGATTGGGTTAGCCGCGTGCGCCGCGATGGCGGCCGGCCGGTCAGGCCGCTTGCCGGCAAGGTGGCCGCCCTCTGCTCCTCCTCCAACGGACACTTCGCCGGCATCCGCTGCATCAACCATCTGCGCGCCGTGCTGGTGCGCTGCCAGATGGAGGTGGTGACGCCGGAATGCTCGGTGCCCGACGGCGACGACGCCTTCGCGGAAGGCGGCAATTTTCGTGACGAGAGACTGCACAAATCGATGGAGCATCTATGCCGCACGCTGATCGAAACCTCGCGCATGCTGTCCACGCGGATCGAGGCGTGATCTCCGCAACCATGCAGACCCAGCCCATGCAGGCGAAATCCATGCAGGAAAGACTGATCGTCGGTCTCGACGTGCCGACCGTGAGGGAAGCCGAGCAGGCGGTGCGCGAACTCGACGGCGTCGTCTCCTTCTACAAGATCGGCTATCAGCTGGCCTTCGCCGGCGGACTGGACTTCGCCAGGGAACTGGCCAGCGGCGGCACCAGGATCTTCCTCGACATGAAGCTGCTCGACATCGACCACACGGTGGCCAAGGGCGTCGAGAACATAGTCAAGATGGGCATGACCATGCTGACCATCCACGCCTATCCGAAGGCAATGCGCGCGGCGGTGGAGGCGGCACGCGGCAGCGACCTTTGCCTGCTCGCCGTCAGCGTGCTGACCTCGATGGACGAGCAGGACATGATCGATGTCGGCTATGAATATGATCCGCACACGCTGGTGCTCAGGCGTTCGGAACAGGCGCTGCACGCCGGCATGGGCGGCATCGTCTGCTCGGCCGCCGAAGCCGAAGCCGTGCGCCGCATCGTCGGACCCGACATGGCGGTGGTAACGCCCGGCATCCGGCCGGCGGGCAGCGACCATGGCGACCAGAAACGCGTGGTGACGCCGGCGCAGGCGATCCGCAACGGTGCCAGCCACCTTGTCGTGGCTCGGCCGATCGTCGCGGCGGCCAACCGACGCGAGGCGGCCGAAGCCATTCTGGAAGAAATGCGCTCTGCCTGAGGGCCAGTTCCAAACTCCGCCCCGGCGGCGGCGTTTTCCGCGCTTCCGATGCTCCGCCGCTTTGGGTACGCTGCGCTTGTCCCCCTGCGGTGACCCAAGAACCACGAGCCGTCGCGGGGCGATTCTTAAGACCGGTCCTCGCTTGACGGACAGAAACTCGGAGAAAAAGCATGCCCAAGGGATATTGGATCGCCCGCGTCGATGTGCGCGATGCCGAAGGCTACAAGGACTACGTCGCCGCTTCAAAGCTGGCCTTCGACCGGTTCGGCGCCAAATTCCTGGCGCGCGGCGGCGCGCATGAAAAGGCCGAAGGGCCAGGGCGCGGACGCAACGTGATCATCGAATTCGAATCGCTCGCGGTCGCGCATGACTGCTATCACTCACCCGAATACCAGCGCGCTGTCGCCATCCGCCAGAAGGTCGCCGACGGCGAGATCGTGCTGGTCGAAGGCATCTGAGACCCCATTTCGGTAGAGTGGGAGCTGGGAATGATCCCGGCGAAGTCGTGAAGGCGCGCCCCGTGCTTGGCCCAAGGGCGCAGCACCCACTCCGAAGCCCACATCATCCGTAATGTTGTCAGCCAGCCGTGCGGCCTGGCCGACGACCCGCCACAGCCGTTGGCCGGCAACGGGACAACGCTAGCCATCCAGCAATCGAGGTCAGAGCCCGATAGCTTCGTTGAGCAGGGCGAGGCGGGAACGATTGACGATTGACATGCAGGTATTTGCCTGCATATTATGACCCCACAACAGATTGAGACCGATGGACGCCGACAAGGTTTTCAAAGCGCTGGGCGACCCGACACGCAGAAGGCTGCTTGACCTTCTCTGCGAGAAGAACGGGCAGACGCTCGGCCAGCTTTGCGAACATCTGGACATGGCAAGGCAATCCGCCACCCAGCACATCGACCTCCTGGAGGCGGCCAATCTGGTGAGCACGGTCAAGCGCGGCCGCGAGAAGCTGCACTTCATCAACCCGGTGCCGCTGCACGAAGTCTACGAGCGCTGGGTGCGAAAGTTCGAACGGCAGCGGCTCAGCCTGCTGCACGACCTGAAGCAAGAACTCGAAGGAGAGGGCCAATGACCCGAGAGACGACCAGTTTTGTCTACGTGACCTATATCCGCTCGACGCCGCAAAAGGTGTTCGAGGCCATAACCAGGCCAGACATCGCACGGCGCTACTGGGGTCACGAAAACGTCTCCGACTGGAAGGCGGGATCGAAATGGGAACATATCCGCGCCAATGACGAGCGCACCGTCGAACTGGTCGGCAAGGTCGTCGAAATCGAACCGCCGACCCGTCTGGTGATGACCTGGGCGAACGCCTCGCAGGCCGACGACCCGTCCAAATACAGCCGGGTGACGTTCGGCATCGAGGAATACGACACCATGGTGCGGCTGACCGTCACCCATGACGAACTCGAAGCCGGCAGCGGCATGGCGAAAGGCGTCAGCCAGGGCTGGCCGGCCGTGCTGTCCAGCATGAAATCCTTCCTCGAAACCGGCAGCGGCATCGACCTTTTCGCCAAGCCGAAATCGGCCTGACATGCCGGGATATCGTGCGGAACCAGGCCAGCGGAGAACGACAATGACCAAGCGCTATCGAGGCGGCTGCGCGTGCGGCGCGATCCGCTATGAGACCAGCGGCGAGCCGATCTTCCAGAACCATTGCCAATGCCGCGACTGCCAGAGGCGCGCCGGCACTGGCCACGGATCCTATCTGACCTTCGGCCAGCGCGCCGATATGGCGATTACCGGCGACGCGAGCACCTGGCGGGTGGCCGCTGACAGCGGCAACGAAAAGATCCACGCCTTCTGCCCGACCTGCGGAACACCGGTCTATCTGACATATGTCGCCATGCCGGAGCTGATCACGGTTTCCGCGGCCAGCCTCGACGACCCCAGCGATTTCAAGCCGCAGGCCGTCACCTACACGATCCGCGGCCATGGCTGGGATATTCTCGATCCTTCCTTGCAGGCATTCGAGCGAATGCCTGCGGGATAGCCGGTGTACTAAGTCACCGCCGAATGCTCGTCGCTGGCCAGTGCTTCCGCCTGGTGGCGATGCCCGAGCGTTTCGTAGCCGACGACGGTGACGGCCGGCGCCAGCATCAGGATGACGAGGCAGACCGCCATATCGACACCGGCAAGCGCGGCGAGGATGGCAAGCGCCACGACCGCCGCCGTCGCGACCAGCAGCCAGATGTGGAACGGGTCGAAGCGCCTGACGAGATAGGTGTAGAGCGCATAGATCGCCGCCAGGAAGACACTGACAGGAATCGCGGTGGCAAGCAGCGTCGCAAGCGGGCCGACATGCGCCTTGTGCTCGATGAAGTAGGCCGCGACATGCAGGCCGGCGCCGGTCGCGACGATGGCGGTGACGATCAGCATCTGGCCATAGCCCCAGACGAAAGCGCGGTTGCGGTGGGCGTGCAATATCGGCGCTGAGGGCAGCATGTAATAGACCCACCACATGCCGAAGGTGAGCCCGGTGCCGGCGATGCAGACCAGGGCCGCGTCCAGGGACCAGCCCTGTTCCTCGACCACGGCCGACAGGCTCGCGAGCGTGCCGACAACCCCTTCCCCCAGCGCGATGATGGCGAACAGGCTGTAACGCTCGGCCATGTGGTGCGCATGCCACGGCGTGCCGCCATCCCTGCGTTCGGCGACCACCGGCCCCGCCAGCTCGATGAGGCCGAGGATGATGGCCAGTATGATGCTGGTGCCGACCGGGAAATCGACGACGATCTGCACCACCCAGCCGATCTGGGCAACCGCGATTGCCTTGGCATAGGTAAGGCAGGCGCGGCGCCGGGCGGGATCCTGTCTCGCGGCGCGCAGCCACTGGAAGATCATGGCCACCCGCATGATCACATAGCCAAGCACCATCACCGAATTGTCGAGATGCTCGCCGTGCTCGATGGAAGCGAACATGCGTGGCAGGCCGACGGCCAGCACCAGCACGCCGATCATCTGCACCATGGTGACGAGGCGGAAAACCCAGTCGTCGGTGTCATAGGCCGAGGAGAACCAGGAGAAATTGATCCAGGCCCAGCAGATGGCGAAGCTGGCGAAAGCAAAGCCGAGCAAGGCCGAGGTGTAATGGCCTTCCGCCAGTGCGTGGGCCAGCTGCGAGGAGGCAAAGCTGAACGCCGTGACGAAGGTCAGATCGAACAGAAGTTCGAGCGGGGTGGCGACACGATGCCCTTCATGCGGATCGCGCCCGGTCATCCGCCTGATGTGATGGTGCAGGGTTTCAGGGACGACAGGCGTGGTGTTCATCGCGCGGCCTTGGCAGGAGTAAGTTGTCAAGCCGACACTAAGGGCAGAGCGGGACGCGTCAAGGCGTGCGGCCCGAGCCGCACGCCGCCAAGTTCGGCGGTTTCGGCAGTGCCGTCTATAGACGCTTCTGGCCGATCAGCCGGCTCGCCGCGGTTTCGGCCATGGCGTCGGCAAGCTCCAGACCCCACTGCTGGCGGCAATAGGCGCGGAAATCGAAGCAGGGCAGGCCGGGGCAGACCTCGAATTCGATCAGATGAACCGTGTCGTCCGCCTCGACGCGCAGGTCGACGGAAAACACGTCGCGCAGGCCAAGCCCGCTGATCAGCCGCCCGGCGATCGCACGAATCCTGGCATCGGCGGCGGGTTGAAGGTCGGCGACGGCAACCAGTTCCGGCTCGGCATAGAGTCCCGCCGCCTTCGCGGCCTCGCCGGTTTCACCGTAGAGCGCCAGACTGTCGGCCATGGTCTGGAAATCGCCGCCCGAATCGACAAAGGCAATGCCGAGCGCTTCGGTGCCGGTTTCCGGCGTCAGCCCGAGGAAGCTGGCGCGCACGTTGCGGCCGGCGACATAGGGCTGGACGACGACGTCGTCACGATAGGCGGCAAAGACGCGCCGGCTAAGCTCCAGCGCGTGACCGAGATCGGCCGCACGCGAATCCGGCCAGATGCCGATCTTGGCGCCGAGCCGGTTTGGCTTGACGAACCAGCCGGCGGCGGAAGCCGGCGGCTCGACCAGCCATTTGCCATTCCGGGCAAGGCCGGCCTGCGGCACCGGCAGGCCGAGCGCGCCGAGCACTGCGCCAGAGCGGAACTTGTCCTGGCAGAGCGCGAACAGCGAATCGTCGGCGCCGATGGTCCTCAATCCCTTGAGCCTGGCCAGCGCGGGAGCGGCGCCGCCACGGAAATAGGCGACGCCGTCGGACAGCGTCCAGATCAGCGTGTTCTCCGCATCCCCGCCGTCAAGCGCCTGGGCGGCATCGTCGAGTGCCACCGGCGTAAAGGTGAGACCGCGTGCCTCGCAGGCGGCGGCAAGGGCACCGAATTCAGGGGCAAGATCCGTCGATTGTGCCAGGTAGGACGAGATTTCGGCGGCGCGCTGCGGTGGGTGGCCGTCGGAGATCAATCGGTCGAAGCAGGCCTTTTCCGGCTCGTAGACAAGGATCAGCTTTGGCTTGTGGCTCGACATCGATGAACGGTTCCTGGAGCATGATGCCGAAAAGCGCGGAGCGGTTTTCGGACGACATAATGCTCTATCTCTTCGATTTGGAGACGGCTTCAGATTTCAGGTCGAATCGACCTGAAATCATCCGACTCCGGCGGTGCGATCGCCTACCATCGCACGGCGGACGCAAACGGCTTTCGGGAAACCGACGCAGGCCAGACGCCTGCGTGATAGCAGCGCCAGAGCGGTGACCGATCCGTTCAGGCGATCAGCACGCGCGGCTCAAAGCGGCCGTTGACGGGAATATCGATGAGGAAGGTCATGCCTGCCTGCGGGTCGAGCTGGCGCTGTTTGTCATCCTTACCTTTCCAGGCCGAAGTCACCGCCAGCCGGTCGGCTTTGGCGCCGACGAAGGCCGGGCAGGACGCCTGCGTCACCGGCATTGGAATTTCGCGCAACAATGTTCCATCGGGCGAATAGGCCTTGACCGCCTTACCGCCCCACACCGCGTTCCACAGCACGCCGTCGCGGTCGACGACGGAGCCGTCGACGTAGCCCTTCGAAGAGCGATGATCCACGAACACTTTCGACTCGCCAACCGGCAGACCAGTCGACGGATCGCAGGCGACGCGCATCAAAAGGCCGGTCGCGGTGTCGGTGTAATAGGCGATCGTTCCGTTCTCGGAAAAACAGATCGAGTTCGACACGGTAATGTCGGAAAACAGTTTGCGCAGCTCACCCTTGAAAAACCAGAAGATCGAGCCCGCGTCCTTGCGCTCGTCCTTGGCCATGGTGCCGACCCAGAAGGCACCGCAGGGATGGACGCGGGAATCATTGGAGCGGGTGACCGGATTGTCGGCTTCGATCGGCGTGTGCAGAGCCATCTTGCCTGTCGCGACGTCGCGGACAAAAAGCCCCGTCTCGGTGGCGATCAGCTGCCGCTTGTCGTCGATGATGGCGATGGCGCTCGCCATCTGGCCGAGATCATGGACCTTGGTCGCGCCGCCCGACAGCTGCTTCTCCAGAAGCTGGCCGTTGACGATGTCGAACCAGAACAGCGCGTCGGTGGCGGGATCGTAGCTCGGTCCTTCGCCGAGCTGGCAGACATGGTCGGAAAAAACGGAAACGATCGCTTCAATCATCATGCGTCTCCGAACACCGCATCCCAGGCCGCGACGGCGGCGTGCGCACGCACCGCCACATCGTCGACGCTCATGCCGGGCTTGAACAGGCTGGAGCCGAGGCCGAAGACCGTGACCCCGACCGCCTTGTAGCCGGCAAAATCCTTCTCCGAAACGCCGCCGACCGCGCCGACCAGGGTCTGTGCCGGCAGCACCGCCCGGATCGCCGAAATGCCGCCTGCCCCGAGCACGCTCGCCGGAAAGAATTTCAGGGCCGAAGCGCCGAGCCGGATCGCCTGGAAAGCCTCGGTGGGCGTGAACACGCCGGGCATCGTCACCATGCCATAGTGCGTGGCACGCGCCATCACCTCGGCATCGATGTTGGGACTGACCAGGAGCCGCCCGCCGGCCTTGTGCAGGCCGTCGACATCGGCCGCCGTCAGAACCGTGCCGGCGCCGACCAGGGCCGACTTCGGCAGCACTTGGACAATCCTGGCGATCGACGAGAATGGCTGGGGCGAGTTGAGCGGCACTTCAATCGCCTCGATGCCGGCGTCGAACAGCGCCTGCCCCATGGCAATCGCCTCAGTCGGCTTCAGGCCGCGCAGGATGGCGACCAGCCCGCGCTTGAGCTTCGGAAAGGCTGCGGTCTCGGTCATGCCAAGGCTCCGGTTCTGGCGATCATGCCGTTCTCGCGCGCGGCCTCGACAAGGCCGGCACGCACCGCTTCATCCGCATCGACCGTGCGGAAGGCAAGTCCTGCAAGGTCAAGCGCGGCCGAATAGAGCGATGCGAGCGCGCCGGACGCGATCAGCACGACCGGCGCGTCGCCGGCGCCGTAGCGGCGCTTCGCCGAGGCGATCTCGCCGCCGATCAAAAGCCCGGACAGGCAGGCCGACGCATCCTGCGACCGCAGGTCCTGCAGGAGCCCGGCGGCACGGATGGCGAACAGCTTGGAGGTGACGTCGCCGCCCTCGCCAAGCGCGCGTTCGCACCATTGCCGGAAGAATGGGTTGTCCACGGCCACCGGAGCCGGATGCTCGCCCAGCGAATGCTTGAGGATCGAATGCTCCGCCAGTACCGAGAACAATTCGCCCGTCGGCCAGGTGCCGAAGCCGGCGACCGCGCCCTCCTCGACCACGACCCATTTCGAGTGCGTGCCCGGCATGCAGGCGAGATGCCGCCCCTTTGCCGGCAAACCAGCCCCGGCAAGCTGCGTTTCCTCGCCGCGCATGACATCCGGCGCGTCGGCCAGACGCTGGGCAAGGCCCGGCACGATGCGGATGTCGCGGCGCCCGTCCTCGACGCGGGCCGCACCGCGCAGGATGGCGCCGATCGGCGCCGGCACGGGCACATAGGGCGCCTCGATCCAGCCTTGGCGGGAGCCGGCCATGCCGCAGATGATGACGGGCAATTTTTCCGGTGCCCCCATGGCGCGAAGGTGAGCCTCGAGGACGTTGGAGAACCCCTTTTCGCGCGCCGTGATCAGGCCGTCATCGCCGCGACGCTCCGCGAGCACCTTGCCGCTGCCGTCGATGAGCCATGCCCGAAGCCGGGTCGTGCCCCAGTCGAGCGCCGCGACCGCCGGAGCGTTGCTGGGTGGGCTCACAGGAAGCCTCCATCGACGATCAGCATTTGCGCCGTCAGCATGCGCGACGCGTCCGAGGCCAGGAACAGCACCGTGCCGACCATGTCGTCCGGACGCATGACGTCCTTGATGCATTGCTTGGCGACATGGGCGGCAAGCGCCCCTTCGGTCACCCAGCGTTCCTGCTGGCGTTCGGTGATCACCCAGCCGGGCGCGACGGCGTTGACCCGGATGCGGTCGGGTCCGAGCTTGCCGGCCAGGCCCTTTGTCAAACCGAGGATGCCCGCCTTGGCGGCGGTGTAGGCCGGCATGTCGGGGTGGTTGATGAGGTAGGATGTCGAGGTGAAATTGATGATCGAGCCGCCGCCGGCCCGCTTCATGCCCGGCGCCACCGCCTGCGCGGTGAAGAAATGCGGCCGCAGATTGATCGCCTGGTTGTTGTCCCAGAACTCCACCGTCACGTCCTCGATGGCATGGCGCTCGTCCCACGCGGCATTGTTGATGAGCACCGTGACATCGCCATGCGCCTCGGCCGCCTTGGCCGCCGAGGCCCGCAGCGCCTCGATGTCGCGCAGATCGGTCTTGAGGTAAAGCGGCCGCCGGCCGAACTCCTTCTCGATGCGGTCGGCAAGCAGCGTGCTCGGGCCGTCGGCGATGTCGATGAAGGCGACGTTGGCGCCCTGGCGCACAAACCCCTCGGTCAGGGCCGCGCCGATCCCGGACCCGCCGCCGGTGATCAGCACCGAGGCTCCCTTGAGGTCGGCAAAATCCGCCGATGGCATCATGTCTTTTCTCTCCTCGCACATGACCCCGAAAATCGGATCGATTTTCGGAAAGGCTCATGTGCAAACCAAAACTGCTGCAGCGTCCTTTACGCGTGCTGAAGGACGCGTGGCGCTGCAGCCCAACCGGCGCGCATCCTAGCCACGCAAGTCGCGCGGGCAAGGGCGAAAAGCTGGATTTGCGCGCTTATGTCAGACAAAACGACATGCGCCGCATGTCGCGATGGCCGGCAGAACAGGGATCCCGGTCAGATCGCCTTGGCGCGCAAGGCACCACGGAAGGAATCGCGGAGATAGCCGAGCGTGGCGTCGGCATCGACCGGCCGGCCGAACAGATAGCCCTGCCCGCCGGCGCAGCCGAACTGGACCAGGCGGTCGGCCTGCGCTTCTTCTTCGATGCCTTCGGCGACCACATCCATGCCCAGCCCCTCGCACATGGCCAGAATGGCGCGGATGATGTGTTCGGACGGGCGGTCATCGAGAATGGAGGAGACGAAGGCGCGGTCGATCTTGAGCTTGTCGAAATGGAATTCGCGCAGGCGCCCAAGCGAGGACTGGCCGGTGCCGAAATCGTCGAGCGAGACGCGGATGCCGACGCGGCGCAGATCGTCGACGATCTGTGCCGCCGAGGCCGGATCGTTCATCAGGCCGGTCTCGGTGATCTCGATCTCCAGCCGGCGCGGGTCGAAACCGGTGCGGTCGAGGATCGCCAGTATGTGCAGGCCGGTGTTCTGGTCGACGAGCTGCGAGGGCGAAAGGTTGAAGGACAGGAACAGGTCATTCGGCCAGCTCCTGGCCGCCTCGGTCGCCTTGCGCAGCACCAGCTGCGACAACGGGCCGATGATGCCGCGTTCCTCGGCGATGGGAATGAAGACCGTCGGCGGCACCGCGCCGAGGTCGCGATCGGTCCAGCGCGCCAGCGTCTCGAAGCCTATCGTGCGACGCGTGGCGAGATCGACGATCGGCTGGAAATGCGGCTCAACCTCGCCGGCCGAGACGGCACGGCGAAGCGCCTGCTCGATACGGGTGACGCGCTTGGCCGCCTCTTCCATCTCGCGCGTGTAGACGACGACCCGGCCACGGCCAGAGCGCTTGGCGTGGTAGAGCGCCGTTTCGGCCTTGTTGATGAGGATCTCGGTGGTCTCGTCGCCGGAATAGAACAGCGAGCAGCCGACCGAGGCCGACAGTCTGGCCGTGCGTTCGCCGACATCATAGGGCGCCGACAGGATTTCGATCAGCATGCGGGATTTTTCCGCCGCCGCCTCCTCCGAGAACACCAGCGGATAGAGGAAGGCGAATTCGTCGGCGCCGATGCGGCAAACCGTCGAGTGGTTGTCCATCGAGGCGCGCAGCCGCATGGCGACCTGGATCAGGATGTCGTCGCCGGCCTTGTGACCGAACAGGTCGTTGATCGGCTTGAAGCCGTCAAGGTCAAGAATGCCGACGGTGAACGGCGCGGGATCGTCGGCGCGGTCGCTGATCAGGCGATCGACCTTGTCGAAGAAGCGGCGATGATTGCCAAGCCCGGTCAACGGATCGGTGAAGGCCAGATCCGTGCTCTCCCTGTTTGCCTGACCGGTGCCAAACGGAGTTTGCATCGGTGTCCCTGTTTTTGACGTCGGAATTTATTTCCGAGACTGGCAGCAAACCCTTTAGGAAACGTATCCTGAAAACCAATTTTTCGCAGCCGGCGCATGATCCCGGAAAATGGATGCGGGGTTCACCGGCCATCTCGCCCAGACAGACAGCCGGATGCCTTCGGGAGGCCGACCGCAGAGAGCATCAGGCCTTTGTTTTCACGCGGATTTTCAGCCGCTTGACTTGACGCGGTAGAGTTCAAGTGGCGTGCCACGGGTTCCCGCCACCGGCTCCAGCCAGTCCGGTACGTTGCCGCGCATCAGCCCGGCCAGGAAACCGTCCGGCGCCTTGGCCGCGAACAGCCGGCTTTCCGTGTTGCCGCGGCAGAGCGCGACAAGGCCGACATGGTGGCTTTCGACGATGGCTTTCGCGTCGGCGGCCGAGCCCAGCAAGGCATCGAACACGAGCAGGTTTCCCGCGACGTTGCGATGGTAGGGACCGGCTAAAACGCGGTGACCGGTGAAGGCGAGGATCGGCGAGCCAAGATTGGAGATGGCAAGGACCGTGGTGGGCGTCATCGCGCCGAGTGCCGCGAACGAGGCCTTGCTGTTGCAGGGCGCATCGATGCTGGCGTCGCTGGCAGGCGCACCGGTCTCGAAGGCGCGCGATGCGGCTTGAGCGGCGCCCGACCAGATCGCATTGACCGAGATCAACCAGGCGGCGGCCATCCTGAGCATCGAGCCGCCGGACGGGCTGATCTCGGCCTGCTGCCGCCATTTGGCGATCCAGGCCGAAAGCGGGATCACCGCGAAGGCAATGGAGAAGGTCGAGCCGCGTACTTCCCAGGCGCTGACCAGGACCGCAACGATCAGCAGCGCGCCGACGAGGCTGTCCTGCCGCCGCCAGCCGCCATGGCCGAGGCGAAGCGCCATCAGCACAATCGCCACCAGGGGCGTGGCAAAACGCGCCACCACCCTGGCCGGGTCGTCGGAGACAAGCTGGACGATCGACTGCGCCTCCTCGATATGGCCGAGCCACATCTGCTGCAGGCGCGGGTCGAGATGGGCATAGGGCGCCGCCAGGCATTGCGGGAACAGGAGCACCACGACCAGAGCGAGCGTGAGGGCAAGCAGGCCGAGCGAGGTCAGGCGGCGGGCAGCCGTTGCATTGGCGGCCCTCAAGGAGGCAATCGCTGCCAAACCGGCTCCGGCAAGCCCGGTGACCGCGAATTGCACGACCGAGAATGTGTCGCACTGGGCCTGGCTCCAGGATGAAGCCGGGACGGTGGCGACGAAGACAAGGGCCGAGACGCCGGCGACGCCGAGGCCGAAATCCCTGGCGATCAGCCTTTCGGCATCACCCGCGGCGAGAAACAGCAGCGCGACGACGGCGCCGAGGGCTCCGGCATAGGGAGCGCTTTCCATGCCGATGGCCAAGGTCAATGTCGCGCAGATGCCCGCGACAAAGGCTGCCGGTCGGCGCGTGGGTGCCTCAAGCAGCAGGGCAAGGCTCGCCAGGGTCAGCACCAACTGGACATTGTGATGATCGAGCGCGCCGGGAGAAAAAATACCGACGTAGTACAGGGCCGCGCCACCTACGACGGCGGCGGGCAGCACCGCGTGTGCCCCGGCGAAAGCGCGCGCGGCGCGGATGATGAAGAACATCGCGAGAAAGAATTGCAGGGAAGGCCAGACTATCTGCACGATCTGTTCGGCCAGGGCGGTGCTGCCAGTCAGGGCCGAAACAGCGAGGATCGCAAGCGCCAGCGGTGCGTCGAGCAGCCGCGACCAATGCATGACGAAGCCGCCTTCCAGCCCCATCCTGTACTGGTGCAGGTCGAACCAGCCCTGGCCGGCCAGCAGATCGCGGACTTCGACCAGTTGCATCAGGCTGTCATTGTCACCCGCCGGATTGGCCAGCTGCGGGAACCCGGCACACGCATTGAGGGCCAGCAGCAGCAAGGCGGCGAGCAGCGCGAACGCGATATCGGACTTCCCCGCGGAAGTTCCCCTTGCTGTGCCCATCCCGATCGCCCTTGGCGGGAATGCCGGGCCTTTCCAGGCCAATCGACACTCATGAAGTCGGTCTTAAACCTAGCCTTAACGGCTTCAATAAATAGTAAAACCGCCTGGATGAGGCCGGTTTCCGGCGCGCGGCCGTGTGGTCGACAAGGCATTCGGAGACGAAAATGCCGCAAGACCACGAACCTTTCATCGCCGTGCTCCTGCCTTGCTACAATGAGGAGCCGACCATCGCCGAGGTGGTGCGGCGGTTCCGCGAAACGCTGCCGGCCGCCACCGTCTATGTCTATGACAACAATTCGAAGGACCTGACTGCCCTGCGCGCCCGAGCGGCCGGTGCCATCGTCGTGCGCGAGCCTCGCCAGGGCAAGGGCAATGTGGTGCGCCGCATGTTCGCCGACATCGATGCCGACATCTATCTGATGGCCGATGGCGACGGCACCTATGCGCCCGAGGACGCGCCACAGCTGATCAACACGCTGCTGACCGAACGTTCCGACATGGTGGTGGGCACAAGGCGCGGCGTCGCCGACGACGCCGGACGGGCCGGCCATGCTTTCGGCAACCGCGCCTTCAACGCGCTCTTCAAATGGCTGTTCGGCAGCGATTTCACCGACATCTTCTCCGGCTACCGCGTCTTCACCAGGCGCTTCGTCAAGAGCTTTCCAGCCGTCTCCGGCGGCTTCGAGATCGAGACCGAAATGTCGGTACACGCCTCGCAGCTCAAATTGCCGGTCAGCGAAATCGCGCTCGACTACGGCCGCCGGCCGGTCGGGTCGTCATCGAAACTGTCGACCTTTGGCGACGGCGCCAGGATCCTGTGGATGTTCGCCATGCTGATGAAGGAGACGCAGCCGCTGCGCTTCTTCGGCGCCTTTTCGCTGTTCTTCCTGGCCTCGAGCCTGTTGCTGATGGCGCCGGTGCTGGTCGAGTTCGCCGAAACCGGCCTTGTCCCGCGCATACCGACCTGGGTGCTGTCGGTCGGTTTGCTGCTCCTGTCGATGCTTGCGGCGGTGACCGGGCTGATCCTTGATTCGGTGTCGCGCGGGCGGGCCGAACAGAAGCGCATCTTCTATCTTTCCATGCCTTCGGGCCGTGCCGAGCGTCGCACCGGCGCGATCGCGCCCGCCGCGGCAAAGGTCGCGCCGGGCAAGACACCCCGGGCAGCCTGAGGCGGTGAGCCGCCTCGTCCGCTTCGTTTTTGCCGGCGGAATCGGTTTCGCCGCCGACGCGGCGACACTCTGGCTGCTGCTCACCTTCACGCCGCTCGGGCCCTTCGCCGCCCGCTTGCTGTCGATAGGCTTTGCGCTCTGCGTCACCTGGCGGATCAACCGGCACCTGACCTTCGCGCCCTCGCGGCGCGGCATGGCGCGAGAAGGCGCCCGCTATGGCGGCGTCGGCATCGCCACCAGCATCGTCAACTACCTCGTCTATTCCGCGATCCTGTTCGCGCTGCCGGCAGCGCCGCCGCTTGCCGCCCTCGCCACCGCCTCGCTGGCCGCCATGGCGCTGTCCTTCCTCGGCTATTCCAGGCTGGTCTTCGACCGTTGATGCATGTCGCCCGAAAGTGGCTCCCGTTTGGGACAACGACATGCATGAAACCAGGAGCTAAAGCACGCCGCAAGGATGCGCTTTAGATCGCTGGCCCGATTGGCAGAAGGCGCCGCGACCCTTATATCGCTCTCGACTTAAAGTGTTGGAGCGTACTTGTGCATCCAGGGGGAGCACGCCGCTCCAATCGCGCTGGGGACCCGCCATGAAGTTGAAAATCGCCGTCCAGATGGACCATATCTCCGCCGTGTCTATCGCCGGCGACACGTCTTTCGCACTGTCACTGGAAGCGCAGCGGCGCGGCCACCAATTGTTCCACTATACGCCCGACCGGCTGTCGCTGCGCGACGGCAAGGTGTTTGCCCGCATCGAGGAGATGCAGGTGCGCGACGAGAAGGGCAATCACTACGCGCTGGGCGAAAAAGTGCGCACCGATCTCTCCGAAATGGACGTCATCCTGCTGCGCCAGGATCCGCCCTTCGACATGAACTACATCACGACCACGCATATCCTCGAGCGCATCCACCCGAAGACGCTGGTCGTCAACGACCCGGCCTGGGTGCGCAACAGCCCGGAAAAGATCTTCGTCACCGAGTTTGCCGACCTGATGCCGGACACGCTGATCACCAAGGATCCGCTGGAGGTCGCCGCCTTCCGCAAGGAGTTCGGCGACATCATCGTCAAGCCGCTCTACGGCAATGGCGGCGCCGGCATCTTCCATCTGCTGGAGGCCGACCGCAACCTCGCCTCGCTGCTCGAGATGTTCGGCCAGCTGTTCCGCGAGCCTTATATCGTGCAGCGCTACCTGAAGGAGGTGCGCAAGGGCGACAAGCGCATCATACTGATAGACGGCGAGCCTGTCGGTGCCATCAACCGGGTTCCGGCCGAGCACGATTCCCGCTCCAACATGCATGTCGGCGGACGCGCCGAGAAAACCGAGCTGACGGAACGCGAGCGCGAGATATGCGCCCGCATCGGGCCGTCGCTCCGGGAACGCGGCTTCATCCTGGTCGGCATCGACGTCATCGGCGACTACATGACTGAAATCAACGTGACGTCGCCGACCGGCGTGCGCGAGGTGCGGCGTTTCGGCGGCGCCGACATTGCCAGCCTGTTCTGGGATGCGGTCGAGGACAAGCGGAAGTAAGCGTTTTCACTTTGTCTTAACCATGTTCCGCTTTTGCAACCGAGCGCAATTCGGTTGCAACCCCAGCGATTGCCTGTTCCCGTAATGTTCTTGATTTGACCGGAAAACTGTGATTGTCTCGCCAAGGGCCATTCCTGGCCTGATCGCAGGGGCTGGGGCCAGCCCGCATCCGGGGTGGGAAAATGGTGGCGCGGGTTCGCACGGTCGCTTTCCAGGGCATCGAGGCCGTGCCGGTCGACGTGCAGGTGATGATCGCGCCCGGCAAGGTCGGCATGCAGATCGTCGGCCTGCCCGACAAGGCGGTGGCCGAAAGCCGCGAGCGGGTGCAGGCCGCGCTTCATGCGTCGGGCCTGTCGATGCCTTCGAAGAAGGTGACGGTCAACCTAGCGCCCGCCGACCTGCCCAAGGAAGGCAGCCACTATGATCTGCCGATCGCGCTTGGCCTGATGGCAGCCCTTGGCGCCATTCCGGGCGACATGCTGGCCGGCTATGTCGTGCTCGGCGAACTCTCGCTCGACGGCACGATTGCCGCCGTCGCCGGTGCCTTGCCGGCGGCGATCGGCGCCAATGCCGAAGGCAAGGGCCTGATCTGCCCGTTCGCCTGCGGGCCGGAAGCGGCGTGGGCCGGCAAGGACTTCGACATTTTGGCGCCGCGCAGCCTGATCGCCATCGCCAACCATTTCCGTGGCACGCAGGTGCTGTCGCGCCCCGAGGCCGGCATCCACGCCCCGGCGCGCGACCTGCCCGACCTCGCCGACATCAAGGGCCAGGAGACAGCCAAGCGGGCGCTGGAAGTGGCGGCCGCTGGCGGCCACAATCTCTTGATGGTCGGCCCGCCAGGCTCGGGCAAATCGATGCTGGCGCAGCGGCTGCCGTCGATCCTGCCGCCGCTGGCGCCGAAGGAATTGCTGGAAGTCTCGATGATCGCCTCGGTGGCGGGCGAGCTCGGCGAAGGCAAGCTGACCGACCGGCGGCCGTTCCGCGCCCCCCATCACTCGGCCTCGATGGCGGCGATGGTCGGCGGCGGATTGCGCGCGCGGCCGGGCGAAGTGTCGCTGGCGCATCACGGCGTGCTGTTCCTCGACGAGTTCCCCGAATTCACGCCGCAGACCCTCGATGCGCTGCGCCAGCCGCTGGAGACCGGCGACTGCATGATCGCGCGCGCCAACCACCGCGTCACCTATCCGGCGCGCATCCAGCTGGTGGCGGCGATGAACCCGTGCCGCTGCGGCATGGCCGGCGAGCCGGGCTATCGCTGCCTGCGCGGCGAGCGCTGCCGTACCGACTACCAGGCGCGCATTTCCGGTCCGCTGCTCGACCGCATCGATCTCAGGATCGAAGTTCCCGCGGTCTCGGCCAGCGACCTGATAAGGCCCGACAGGGCGGAGAAGAGTGCGGCGGTGGCGATGCGCGTGGCACGCGCCCGCACCTTGCAACGCGAGCGTTTCGAGCGGCTCGGCGTGACCAGCGCCACCACCAACGCGCATTGCGCGCCGGCCGTCATCGAAGACATCGCCATGCCCGACGCCGCCGGCCTCTCGCTGCTCAAGGACGCCAGCGAAAAACTCGCCTTTTCGGCGCGCGCCTACCACCGCGTGCTGAAAGTGGCGCGCACGCTGGCCGACCTCGACGCCAGCGAGACCGTCGGCCGCATCCATCTCGCCGAGGCGATCTCCTATCGCATGAGCTCGGAGCGTGTAGCGCAGGCGGCGTAGGTGTCCGGCGTCGGCGTGTCCTGAGCAACCAGCCCGGCCGTCCAGCAAGATTTCAGGCGAGGAGGACCGTTCCGGCTCGCAATCTGACCTCTATCAAGTGAGAGGAGGCCGCCGGCGCTTCCGCCCAGCCTCGGTCTGCGCGGATCTCTTCTGGACCTTTTGTTCAGGCCGTCGCTTTCGCCTTCAGCTCCAACCTCCGAGCATGCAGCACCGGCTCGGTGTAGCCATTCGGCTGGCTCGTTCCCTTGAACACCAGGTCGCAGGCGGCTTGGAAGGCGATCGAGGTGTCGAAATCCGGCGCCATCGGCCGGTACAGCGGATCGCCGACATTCTGGCGGTCGACGATGGCCGCCATGCGCTGCAGGGAATCGCGCACCTGGATTTCCGAACACACCTTGTGGCGCAGCCAGTTGGCGATGTGCTGCGAGGAGATGCGCAGCGTGGCGCGGTCTTCCATCAGGCCGACATCGTTGATGTCGGGCACTTTGGAGCAGCCGACGCCCTGGTCGATCCAGCGCACGACATAGCCCAGAATGCCTTGCGCGTTGTTGTCGAGTTCGCGCTGGATCTCGTCGGGCGTCCAGTTCGGCCGCACCGCCACCGGCACGGAAAGGATATCGTCGAGCTTCGCCCTCGGGCGGCTCTTCAGCGCCGCCTGCACGGCATGCACGTCGACCTTGTGGTAGTGGGTCGCATGCAGCGTCGCCGCCGTCGGCGACGGCACCCAGGCGGTGTTGGCGCCGGCCCTGGGATGGGCGATCTTCTGTTCCAGCATGGCCGCCATCAGGTCCGGCATCGCCCACATGCCCTTGCCGATCTGGGCGTGGCCGGCGAGGCCGCATTCGAGCCCGATGTCGACATTCCAGGCCTCGTAGGCGGAAATCCAGGCGGCCTGCTTCATGTCGCCCTTGCGGATCATCGGGCCGGCTTCCATCGAGGTGTGGATCTCGTCGCCGGTGCGGTCGAGGAAGCCGGTGTTGATGAACACTACGCGGTCTTTTGCCGAGCGGATCGCTTCCTTGAGGTTGACGGTGGTGCGCCGTTCCTCGTCCATGATGCCCATCTTGATGGTGTTTCTCGCCATGCCGAGCAGCGCTTCGACTCGGTCGAAGATCTCGACGGCGAAGGCGACCTCTTCCGGCCCGTGCATCTTGGGCTTCACGACGTACATCGAGCCGGCGCGGGAGTTGGCGCGCCGCCCCTTCGGTCCGACATCGTGCAGCGCGATCAGCGCCGTCAGCGCCGCGTCCATGATGCCTTCCGGCACCTCGTTGCCGTCGCGGTCCAGGATCGCTGGATTGGTCATCAGGTGACCGACATTCCTGACCAGCATCAGCGAGCGGCCGGGCAGGGTGAGCTGGCCGCCGGCGGGCGCGGTGTAGGCACGGTCGGGATTGAGCTTGCGGACAAAGCTCTTGCCGGCCTTGGTGATCTCCTCGGCGAGATCGCCCTTCATCAGGCCGAGCCAGTTGCGGTAGACCACGACCTTGTCCTCGGCATCCACCGCCGCGACCGAATCCTCGCAGTCCTGGATGGTGGTCAGCGCCGATTCCAGGATGACGTCGGCAATGCCCGCCGGATCGGTGCGGCCGATCTGGTTGGCGCGGTCGATGACGATCTCGATGTGCAGCCCATTTTTCGCCAGCAGCACGGCATCCGGATTGGCGGCATCGCCGCGATAGCCGACGAATTGTTTGGGATCGGCCAGCGTGGTGCCGCCGGCGCCGGCGCCGAGCTTCAGCGCGCCATTGGCCACCGACAGCCCGTTGACACCCGCCCATTTACCCGAGGTGAGTGGCACCGACTGGTCGAGAAAATCCTTGGCCCAGGCGATGACCCTGGCGCCGCGCGCCGGATTGAAGCCCTTGCCTTTTTCCGCGCCGCCCGTCTCGGGAATGGCATCGGTGCCGTAGAGTGCGTCATAAAGCGAGCCCCAGCGCGCATTGGCGGCATTGAGCGCATAGCGCGCATTCATCACCGGAACGACCAGCTGCGGCCCGGCGACATCAGCGATTTCCGGGTCGACATTCTCCGTCGACACGCTGAAGGCCGGCCCCTCGGGGAGAAGATAGCCGATCTCCTTCAGGAATGCCCTGTAGACGTCCATGTCGACGGGCGCGCCATTGTCACGGTACCAGCCGTCGAGCTTTTCCTGCATAGCGTCGCGTTTTGCCAGAAGCGACCGGTTCTTCGGCGCGAGATCGTGGACGATGGCCGAAAAGCCGTTCCAGAACGCATCGGCGACGATGCCGGTGCCGGGCAAGGCCTCGCCAGCCACAAAGTCATGCAGCTCGCGGGCAATCCGCAATCCGGCGATCTCGACGCGATCGGTCATCAGGCTACTCCAGATGAAAGGCTTTGCGGGGCGTTTGGCATGTTGAGTTTGCCGGGTCAATTCAGCTTAGGGTGAAGGTGGCGTATTTAGGCAAGTTGGCGGAGCGCCGATCTCCCCCCTTGAGGGGGAGATGGCCGGCAGGCCAGAGGGGGTCGCCCGACATAAGGTGCTGGCCTGTTCTGTTCAAAGCAGGAGGTCGCGTCCCATCGAACCGACCCCCTCTGTCGCCTTCGGCGACATCTCCCCCTCAAGGGGGGAGATCAGCCGCTACACCGCGATCCTTGGCCGTCCCGAGGCCACCGCCACGACATGCGCCTCGATGAACATGCGCTGAGCTTCGACCGTCGAAACCCTGAATTCGGTCGCGACGTCGATCTCGGCGTTGTCGGTGCCGGCGTCCCGGGCGCGCTCGGCGACAATCGCCCGCACATCGGCCTCGGCCGCCACGATCGCAGCCGCCTCGTCGAGGAAATCGCGCACCGTCTCACCCGAGGCAAGCCGGAACAGGCCCTCCTTGGGCTGGCTGACCCGCGCTTCGGCCGATACCCTGACCTGGCCGACGACGGCGCCGAGCGCGTTGGCGACATCGGTGTCTTCCGGCACCACGCAGTCATTGCCGACCAGGGGCGCCAGGCCGGCATAATGCAGCGGCGCCGAGGCGCCGAGGCCGATGACGGGGCGGTCGAGCGCGACGCTCAGCCGGGCGATACCGGGATGAGCGTCGACGGCGCGCTGCACCAGCGCGTGCGCCACGGTCGCGGCGCCATCGAGCCCGTCCTCGGCGAAAGCGGTTTCAAGGATGTATTCGGCCGACCAGCGTGTCAGCGTCACCAGCACCCGCTCCGAGATCACCTCCGGTGAAGCCGCGATGGGCTGGCCACGACCGTCGCGCTTGCGGGCGAACAGGTCGGCGCCGAGGCGGGCGGTGGCGGCATCCCAGTTGGCCTGCTTGCCGAGCACATGCGCCGCGTCCGACGGGGTGAAGCCGCAAATATGCACCAGCCCGCGCGAGACCAGCCGGTTCAAGGTGGCGTTCTGGGCATTCGACGTCAGCAGCCTGTCGAGGGCGAGCGGGGTCGCGCCGATCGCCTCGTAGAGCCGCGCTTCCGGGGCGGTCAGCCCGGCGGCGAGCCTGTCTGGAACGCCGGTGCGAACCGCGAAGCGGCCGTCCATGCGGCCGGTGTTGGGCGCGCGCAGCTGACGCTCGAGCTCTGACGTCACCGCCTCGCCATGCGCCATGCCGGCCAGCGCCAAAGGCACCAGGCGGCGCGGCCCAAGCAGGATTTTCGGGTTGAGCGCGCCATCCTCCAGCGCCACTTCGGAATCGCCGCCCAGGCCGAAAGTGCGCATGGCGACGGCCTCGACCATGGTACGGAAGCCGCCGACGGTGGCGCCTTCCGGGTCGAGCCGCGGCCGGCCGTTGTCGAGCACGGCGACGTCGGTGGTGGTGCCGCCAATGTCGGACACCATGGCATTGTCGAGCCCGGTCATGTGGCGGGCACCGACCAGGCTGGCGGCGGGGCCGGAGAGAATGGTCTCGATCGGCCGCTGGCGGGCGAACGCCGCCGAGACCAGCGCGCCGTCGCCGCGCACCACCATCAGCGGGGCGGCGATGTTACGCTCTGTGAGAAAGCCTTCGGTCGCCGCCACCAAGCGGTCGATCATCGAGATCAGCCTGGCGTTGAGCAGCGTGGTCAGCGCCCGGCGCGGGCCGCCGAGCTTGGCCGACAGTTCATGGCTTGCCGTGACCGGCAGGCCGGTCTTCTCGCGGATCAGTTCGCGCGCGGCGATCTCGTGCGCCGGATTGCGGGTGGCGAAATAGGCGCAGACGGCAAAGCCGGACACCGAGGCGCCGAGTTCCGGCAAGGCGGCCTCAAGCCCGGACAGGTCGAGCTTGGCGGCATTGCCGTGGACATCATGGCCGCCCGGGCAAAACACCACCGGATCGGTGCCGAGCGCCGTCTTCAGCCCGTCGCGGGCGAGGTCGGCTTCGGAAAAGCCGATCATGACCAGCGCGACGCGGCCGCCCTGGCCCTCGACCAGCGCATTGGTGGCGAGTGTCGTGGACATCGAGACCAGCTTGATGTCAGCCGGATCGGTGCCGGCCTTTTCGAGCACCGCGTCGACGGCGCCGGAAATGCCGACGGCCAGATCGTGCCTGGTGGTCAGTGACTTGGCCTTGGCCAGCACCTTGCCCTTGTTCGGCCCCTGCTGCGGGCCTTCTGTTTCAGACCACAGCACGGCATCGGTATAGGTGCCGCCGGTGTCGATGCCGAGGAACAGGGGTTTTGGCTTGGTCTTGGCGGTCATTTTTTTGCGGGTCCGAGAGGTCTTCTGCCCCGCCCCTTAGCCGATACGGACTTACGGATAAAGGCGCGAGCGCTGGGCCAGTGTAATCTCCCTCCTCGAGGGGGAGATGTCGCCGAAGGCGACAGAGGGGGTCGGTTCGACCGGATGCGACGACCTTCTAGCCTTGAAAAGAAGGATGCCAGCGCCTCACGCGCCAACGTTCTGCCGCAGGAGGTCGCGTCCCGTCGTACCGACCCCCTCTGGCCTGCCGGCCATCTCCCCCTCGAGGGGGGAGATTCCTGCCTTAGCCCACAAACCCAACCTTCTTATGCGACCCGTCGCAAAACGGCTTGTTGGCCGAGTGGCCGCAACGGCAGAGGAAGGCGCGTTGCGTGCGGTCGATCGTATGGCCGGTGCCGGTGACGATTTCGACATTGCCCTCGAGCTTGAGCGGGCCGTTGGTGGTCGGCGTCACGTTCAGCGGGCCATTGCGTGCTTCGAGCGCCGGCGCGTCCTTCAGTGCCGGTTCGCCGGTGGCGGTGAAGCCGGCCTTGCCGTGGCTGCCGTCGCAGAAGGGCTTGTTTTCCGATGCGCCGCAGCGGCACAGCGTGGCGCGATAAAAGGTCTCGCCGTCGAGCACGATCTCGGCGTGGACGGCGAGCGGGCCGTTTTCGCGCAACCGCACGGTGTTGACCACCGGCGGCTGTTCCTGCGGCCCGCCATCCTTCCTGACATAGGTGATGGCGCCGGACGGGCAGCTTTCGGCGATGGCGACGATCTTTTCGACGCTGGCCGCCTCGGGGTGGATCCACTGCCCCGGCGCATTGGGCACGAAGACATGCGGGTCGCCGAGCACGCAATTGCGCGAATGGATGCAGCGCTTGCCGGAAAATCCGACGTCGATTTTATCGCTTTCGACCATGCCGGCCATCGCGGTGCTCCTGTTGCCTGGAGCACGCCGCGTTTCAAAGGAAGCCGCGCGGCGTGCCCGGGGTGATCGTCTCGGCGCAGGCTATGGCTCGAACAGGAAAACCGTCAAGCTGGCAAACCGGTCAGGGGACGAGATCGATCTCCTCGGTCTCGCCGCCGCTGCAGGTGTAGCAGCAGTCGTCACATTTTTCCTTGTTGCCGGGACCGACGCCCCAATAGGTGCCTTCGTCGCCATCGACCCAGGCGCCGTAGCAGATCGATTCGCCCTCGTTGCAGGAGATCGGCAGCGACTTGGTTTCGCCGTCGTCGAGGTAGAAATCCTTGCCTTCGCCCGGCCAGACATAGTCGCGATCCTGGCTGTAGAGCTCAAGGCGCATGGCATTGGGATGGCTGTTCTTGACTGTAAAGGTGACGTCGCCGGCATGGGCGGCAGGCGCAAACAGGACGGCAAGCGAAAACGCGGCGGCTAGCCGGCGCGCGAACGTGAAAAACATGGAAGCCCCCGATGAAGAATCGGCCCCCACGGCCGATGGAGGGGATCATGCCATGACGCGGGCGGGCGCTAAAGGGATGATGGCGACAATCCAAGACTTAATCCGACGCCTGATCTCAAGACTTCGCCTATCGCTGCCAGAACGGCAGCTTGGCGATTTCATCCTCGACCTGTCGTCTGGTCAGGCCGATATCATCGATCAGATGCGGATTGACCTCCGAGATTCGCTTGAGGTCCCAGCGATAGCGTGTCCGTTCGCGCCAGGCCGCGATGGTGTTTCGCAGGGTCGCAAGGCTATAGCGACGACGCGAGGCCTGCCCCACGGGGGTTCCCCGCCGTACGGCCTGATGCGGGGCCGATGCAAAGCTATTGGTCATGGCAACCTCCATGTGGCTTGGAGCCCAAACGGTTTGAGAATGGGGACCCTCGAACTGAAAGAGGCTGAATTCTGCAGGATACGGACAGCGCCGTAATTAAGCCCTGCCAAATAGTTCCCAAAAGTTACAAATGGGTTCTAACCCTTTGTTTTGGCACCATTCCCCGGTGAAAGCGCATCGCGTTTTCCGATAACCACCTCACGCTTTTCCCGGAAATGCTCTATAGATGCGCCCTATGCAGGGATCGCGCTTTGCCTTTGGTCCGTCGTGCTTGATCCGGGTGCGGGAACGCTGCTTCGGAACGACGATCCCGTTGCCGTCGGCTATCGCGGGCTGAAGCTGCTTGCGGCGCTCGTCGGACGGCCAGGCGAAATCCTGGAGAAAGCCGAATTGATGGACGCGGTGTGGCCGGACACGGCGGTTGAGGAAGGCAACCTCACGGTCCAGATCGCACAGCTGCGCAAGCTGCTCGGGCCGCCCGCCGACGGCGGCGAATGGATATCGACGGTTCCGCGCGTCGGCTACCGCTTCACGGGCGCCATCAAGCAGCTCGACCGCGCGAAGCGAAAACCCTTGCCGCTGCCCGACAAACCATCGATCGCGGTGCTGCCTTTCGTCAACCTCGGCAACGACCCCGAGCAGGAGGCCTTCGCCGACGGGTTGACCGAAGATTTGATCACCGACCTGTCCAGGGCCCCGGGCCTGTTCGTCATCGCGCGCAACTCGACCTTTGCCTACAAGGGCAAGGCGATGGACGTGCGCGCGATCGCCGAGGAGCTTGGCGTGCGCTACCTCCTGGAAGGGAGTGCGAGGCGCGCGGCGGGACGCGTGCGCATCAACGCGCAGCTGGTCGACGCGTTGAGCGGCGAGCATCTGTGGGCGGAACGCTTCGATCGCGGCCTGGACGATATCTTTGCCGTCCAGGACGAGGCCACGGCCAAGATCGTGGAGGCGCTGCTCGGCCGGCTGCGCGCGCCGCCGGCACGCAACCGGCCGACAAATCTCGAGGCCTACGATCTGTGCGTGCGGGCGCGCAAGCTGATCGACGATTCACCGCAGTCGGCACGGGAAGCGCATCTGATGCTGACGCGTGCGCTGTCGCTCGATCCGGACTACGCCGAGGCCTATCGCTGGCTTGCCATGAACCACTGGATGGGATGGGTGCATTGGGGCGAGCCGGTCGAACCCAACCGTCGCATTGCCCTGGAGCTGGCGCGCAAGGCCGTGGCGATCGACCCCAATGATGCCGGCTGCCACTGGGTGCTCGGCAATCTGCTTGCCTATGAGCGCGACTTCGAAGAGGCCGATGCCGAATTCGCCAGGGCGTTCGAGCTCGACCCCAACGAGGCGGACGCCTGGGCGACACTGTCTGATATCACGACACTGGCCGGGCGGGTCGCGGAAGGCCTCGAGCAGATCCGCAAGGCGTTCCGGCTGAATCCGTTTCCGGCAAGCTGGTACTATCTCACCCTTGGCCAGGCGCAATATGCGGCGCGCGACTACGAGGCCGCCGTCGAGACGCTGCGCCGGGACGAGACCTACCGGACGAGCTCACGCCGTTTCCTGGCGGCAAGCCTGGCCCAACTCGGCCGGCTCGACGAGGCGCGCGCCGAGGTCGAGCTGTTCCTCGTCGGCAACCCGCACTTCACAACCCGCCACTGGGTCTGGACGGAGCCATTCCGCGACACCGCGATGCTTGAGCATTTCGTCGACGGCTTCCGCAAGGCCGGTTTGCCGGACTGACGTGCCGGTCGATCACGGCACCAGATCGATCGTCTCGGTGGAGTGTTCCACGCAGATGAAGCAGCAATTGTCGCAAGGCTGGTCGTTGTCCGGCCCGACGCCGGCCGAGATCTGGTCGTTACCGTCGACCCAGGCGCCATAGCAGATGCGCTCGCCCTGATTGCAGGACAGCGGCACCGATTTCTGCGAGCCCGGATCGATCAGGAACACCTTGTCGTTGCCCGGCCAGACCGTCTCGCGGTCGCGGCTGAACAGCTCGACCGCAACCGCGCGGCTGTGCAGGTTCTTGACGAAGAAGGCCATGTCGGCGGCTTTGGCTGAATTGGTGCAGACCAGCGCCACGAGCACGGCCATACGAAAGAGCGTCACGGTCTGGCCTCCCGAATCATCGCCGCAGAATCGCATGGCCGCCCGTGCCTGTCGCTCGCGTTTTCCGGCTATTTCCCGGAAGGCCCCTGCGCCGTGATCTCCCGCCCGAGCCGCAGCGTCTCACCGACCAGAAGGTCGAGGTCGTCGCGCCTTGTGCGATGGTTGGCGATCGCCACGCGCAGCCAGTGCTCGCCATGCACGGTGGTGTCGGAGAGGGTGGCAATACCTTGCTCCTGCAACCGCAGCATGATCTCGGTGTTGAGCGCCTTCAGCGCCTCGCCCTTGACGCCAGGCTGGTAGCGGAAGCAGACGATATTGATGGTCGGCTGTATCGCCAGCTCCAGCAGCGGCTCGGCCTCGATGCGTTCGGCGAGATAGAGCGCCTGCGCGATGTTCTGGTCGATCAGGCGGCCGAACTTGTCGACGCCATGCTCCTTCAGCGCCATCCAGACCTTGAGCGCGCGAAAGCCGCGCGACGTCTGCAGGCCGTAGTCGTGCAGCCATTCGCCTGAGGCAAGACCGCGCGGCATCGATTCCAGATATTCCGGCGTCACCGCGAAGGTCCGGCGATGCGCGATTGCGTCCCTGACCAGGGCGCAGCCGACCTCGAATGGCGCGTGCAGCCATTTGTGCGGATCGAGCGCGACCGAATCGGCCCATTCGATGCCGGCAACGCGATGCGCGTTATCAGGCGCAATCGCGATCAGCGCGCCGATGCAGCCATCGACATGAAACCACAGGTCTTCCTCATGAGCGAGTTTGGCCAGCGCCCACAGATCGTCGATCGCCCCGGTGTTGACCGTGCCGGCATTGCCGATGACGCAGGCCGGTCTGAAACCCGCCGCGCGATCCTCCGATATCGCTGCTCGCAAGGCCGATATATCGATGCGCAACCCGGCATCGGTCGGGATCCGGCGCAGCGCCCGATTGCCGAGGCCAAGCGCTTCCATCGCCTTGCGATGGCAGGAGTGGACCTGGTCCGAGCCATAGAAGCGCAGCGGCTTTTCGATCGCGGCGACGCCGTGCTCGCGCACGTCGATGCCGGCCTTGGTGTTGCGCGCCACCGTCAGCCCGATGATGTTGGCCATCGAGCCGCCGCTGACCAGCGTGCCGGAGGCGGAAGCGGGAAAGCCCAGCATCTGCTTGCACCAATTGACCACCTGGCCGTCCATCAGCCCGGCGGCGTGGTTGCCGCCGCCGAGGTTGGAGCCCTGGATTGCCGCCAGGAAGTCGCCGAGCGCACCGGTGAAGTTGCTCGAGCCCATGTACCAGGCCCAGAAACGCGGATGGACGTTGCCCATCGGGTAGGACATCACGGTGCGCGAGACCTCGCCATAGACAGCGGCCAGCGGCGCCGGCGATCGCGGCAAGGGTGCCGAGAAAGCTTCCCTCACATCCGCCGGCATCTCCCGCCAGGCCGGCCGGTCCCTGATATCGCTGAGATAACCGACGGCATCATCGATTACCTGATGCGACAGGGCCTGCACAGCGGCCCAGTCGGCGGGGTCGAGCGTTTCCTCGGCCACCGTGCCGAGGGCCTCCTGCGCGATATCCATGACCGGGCTCCCGTCAGGCCGCCGGGAACTGGCAGCCGGGCGTCGAGCGCGACAGCGCCATCTCGTCGGCATCCATCTCGGCCTCGATGCCGTCGAACAGCGGCGTCGACATGTAGCGCTCGCCAGTGTCGGGCAGCATGCACAGGATCACCGATCCGGCCGCCGCCTTCTCCGCGACCTGCCGTGCCACGGCGAAGGTGGCGCCGCCGGAAATGCCGGTGAAGATGCCCTCCTTCTGCGCCAGGGCCTTGGCCCATTTGATGCCCTCGGGCCCCGCGATCGGGATCACTTCGTCATAGAGGCCGGCGTCGATCGCTTCCTGCAGCACATTGGGGATGAAGTCCGGCGTCCAGCCCTGGACGGGATGCGGCTCGAAGGCCGGATGGCTGGCGGCGGGGGCGCCATGGGCGCCGCGCTGCTGCGCCTTGCCGCTGCCGACCAGCTGGGCGTTGGCCGGTTCGCAGAGCACGATGCGGGTGTCCGGCCGCTCGCGGCGCAACACGCGCGCCACGCCGACGACGGTACCGCCAGTGCCATAGCCGGTGACGAAGCAATCGAGCCGCGACCCGGCGAAATCATTGACGATCTCGCGCGCCGTGGTCGCCTCGTGGATGGCCGCATTGGCCGCCGTCTCGAACTGGCGGGCGAGGAACCAGCCATTGGCCTCGGCCAGTTCAACCGCCTTCTTGTACATGCCGAAGCCCTTTTCGGCGCGCGGCGTCAGCACCACCTTGGCGCCCAGCATGCGCATCAGCTTGCGGCGCTCGACGGAGAAGCTGTCGGCCATGGTGACGACCAGCGGATAGCCCTTTTGCGCACAGACCATGGCAAGCCCGATGCCGGTGTTGCCGCTGGTCGCCTCGACCACGGTCTGGCCAGGCTTCAGCGCGCCGCTGCGCTCGCCCTCCTCGATGATGTTGAGCGCAAGCCTGTCCTTCACCGAGGCGCCTGGGTTGAAGAACTCGGCCTTGACATAGATCGTCGCATGGGTCGGTCCGAGATTGTTGATGCGCACCACCGGCGTATCGCCGACAGTGTCGAGAATGCTGTCGAACAGGCGGCCGCGTCCGGTCGTGGTCCTGATTTTCTGCTTATTCAACATCGTTGATCTCCTCGATCGTGTTCATTTTCACAGGCCGGTTACAAACCGACGGTTTGGGCGGCGAGGTTTCGAGACATGGCCGCGTTAGGACTGGCGTGCCGACGATGCGGCAATAACGATACCCGGCGTGGAAATTCGCCGCCGGATGCGCCGTGTCGTGTTTGGTGATACAGCAAGGGCCGATGGGCCAGCGTGGGAGCAGGCGTGGAAACGGACGTGGAATCCGCACCATCGACGCTGGACGGCGACATGCCGCGCCTGTCCGTGCGCCTGCTCGGACCGCTGGAAATCTTGCGTAATGGGACGCCAGTCGCGCTGCCGGCATCGCGCAAGCTGCGCGCGCTGCTCGCCTATCTGGCGCTGGCGCCGCACGCCGTGGGGCGCAGCCGCCTGTGCGAGCTATTGTGGGACGTGCCCAACGATCCGCGAGGCGAGTTGCGCTGGTACCTGAGCAAGCTGCGCGCGGCCCTCGACACGCCGGTCCGGCGCCGGGTGGAGACACGGGGCGACACGGTGGCGCTTGATCTCGATGGCTGCCTTGTCGATGCACTGGACGTCACTCGCGCCGCCGCGCAAGGGATCGGCACGCTCGATAGGGAGCGGTTGCGGGCGCTGTCGGAACTCTTCGCCGGCGATTTGCTCGACGGGCTGGAGCTCGAGCGCAGCCCGCTTTTCGACAGCTGGCTGATCGCCCAGCGCCGGCGTTTCCAGGCGTACCACGCCGCCGTGCTCGAACAGCTTGCCGTAAACCATCCGGCGGGCTCGCCCGAAACGTCCATGCAACTCGACAAATGGGTCGAGCTGGCGCCGTTCGACACGCGCGCGCATCTGGCCTTGCTGTCCAATCTGGCGGAGCGCGGCGCCATCGGCGCGGCCGAGGAGCATCTGGCTTCTGCGGCTCGCCTGTTCCAATCGGAAGAGCTTGATTTCGCTCCGCTTCGCGCGGCCTGGCAGGCAATCCGTGACCAACGGTCCGGCAACTCGCTGAAGGCGCAACCGGCGTGCCTGTCCACACCATCGCAATTGGCAGTCCCATCGGATGCCGGCACGGTCGAGCCAAGCCAGGCCTCGCTGGCGGTAATGCCGTTTGTCGAGGAAGCCGGCGAAGGCACACGCGGCGGGCTTGCCGACGGCTTCACCCATGACATCATCACCCGCCTCGCCAAACTCCGCGATTTCTTCGTCATCGCGCGCGGATCGGTGTTTGCGCTGGCCGAAAAGACCATCGCGCCGGAAGAAGCCGGCAGAAAACTTGGCGTCGACTATGTCGCCACCGGCATGGTGCGCAACACGGCCGGCCGGCTGATCGTCAGCGTCGAGCTCGTCGAGGTGCGCACGGCCAGGATCGTCTGGGCCGAGACCTTCGAGCGCCGGCCCGACGACATCTTTGCCGTGCTCGACGATATCGGCGACAGCATCGTGTCGTCGATCTCGGCCGAGATCGAAACGGTCGAGCGCAACCGCGCCATGCTGAAGGCACCCAATTCGCTCAACGCCTGGGAGGCCTACCATCGCGGCCTCTGGCACATGTACCGCTTCACCCAGGCCGAGAACGAGCAGGCGCGGCAATTCTTCGACAAGGCCTTGCAGCTGGATCCCACCTTTGCCCGCGCCTATGCCGGCCTGTCGTTCACCCACTGGCAGAACGCGTTCCAGCGCTGGGGCGACCGCGACCGCGAAAGCGCGCTGGCCTATGAGAGCGCCGGGCACAGCCTGCTGGTCGACGACCACAATCCGGCCGCGCACTGGGCGATGGGCCGGGCGCTGTGGCTGCGCGGCGAGCAGGACGGATCGCTGTCCGAACTGGGGCGGGCGGTGGATCTCAGCCCGAATTTCGCGCTCGGCCATTACGCGCTGTCCTTCGTCCACTCGCAGTCCGGCGACCCGCGGGCGGCGATAAGTTCCTCCGACCATTCGCGTCATCTCAGCCCCTTCGACCCGCTGCTGTTCGGCATGCTGGGGTCACGCGCGATGTCGCATGTACGGCTCGGCCAGTTCGAAGAGGCGGCCGACTGGGCGCTGAAGGCGGCGGCGCGGCCGAACGCGCATACCATCATCCTGGCGATTGCCGCGCACTGCCTGGCGCTGGCCGGCCGGCTCGACGAGGCACGCGGCTTTGCCGCCGCCATCCGCAAGACACTGCCTGATTATCGCGCCGACGATTTCATCGGCACGTTCCGCTTCGATCCCGATGCCGAGGCGCTGTTCCGGCAAGGCGCAAGGCGCATCGGGCTCAGCTGATTTAGAGCAGTTCCGGACGGTAACCGTTCATACTTTTCCTGGAATTGCTCCGGGCTTGAATCTCCCGTTAACGAAGTCGGAAGGAGTTGTTTAACCGTTCACCTCTATGTGACCTCCCGGGGGGTCCATGGCGAAGTGAGTATGATGAGCGACAGCCCCGACAAGCGCAGCAACGAATGGCGCGCCATTCTCCACGTACAGGCCCGCGTCGCCGTCCTGTTCGTTCCGGTTGTCGCCAGCCTGCTGATCATAGCGGCACTTGCCGGCAACGAACGCAAATCCGTTCCCGATGTCGACCGCACGGTAACCGGGTCGGTGCGATAGACGTCACGACAGCCGGCCGCGAATGCCGGCCGATGTGCGCTATTGGGCGCGTCATCCTTTGGCGCTACAGTCATCCAATGGCTACTGCACTGCGCGAATGGGCCCGAGCGATCAAGCGCGACGTGCATGCGCTCTACCTTGCCGCGCGCGATCCCCGAACGCCGTGGTACGCCAAGGCGCTTGCCGTATGTGTCGCGGGCTACGCCTTGTCTCCAATCGACCTGATTCCCGATTTCATCCCCTTGGTTGGTTACCTCGATGATGCGATCCTGGTCCCCTTGGGAATCCTTGCCGTGGTAAAGATGATACCGCCCGAGGTCATGGCAGAGCACAGGGAGGCCGCCGCTCTTGCCGTTGACAGGCCCGTGAGCCGCAGCGCGGCGGTGATCATCGCCTGCATATGGGCCGTCTCGGTCGCGCTGGCGGGATGGCTGGCATATCGATACTTCACCGGCCGATCTTGAAGCCGCGTCCTGTAAGGTGCAACAGCGCAATGGCGCTCCCGATTGCGTTTTTGGAGCGACATCCATCGGCATGGGTTTTCGTGGTTGGTTGTGAGGTGGGTTCTTGAAGCGCATCGATGAACACCGCATCCACCAGATCTTCGAAGTCAGCCTATGGCTGAAGGGCGCGCATGCCCTGATCGAATGCGTCGGCGGAATTCTGCTCTATGTCGTCACCACCGATACCATTGCCTCCTGGGTCAATGCCCTCACCGCGGAGGAATTGATCGAGGATCCCAACGATTTCATCGCCGGCCATCTGTCGCGGATGGCAAGCCATTTTTCGGTCGCCAGCAAGGAGTTTTATGCCTTCTACCTGCTTAGCCACGGCCTGATAAAACTTGCCTTGGTGGTCGGGCTTTTGAGAGGCAAGCTCTGGTCTTACCCTGCCTCGCTCGCGGCTTTGGGCTTGTTCATGGTCTATCAAGTCTACCGCTACTCATACACCCAATCATTCGGCCTGCTGGTCCTGACCGTCTTCGATGCGGTCGTCATGGTGTTGATCTGGCACGAATGGAGGATCGTGCGGCAGCACAAGCCGGCATGATGGTTGCGTTGGCGGCCTTGTCCCTGTTTCCTGGACGTCGGCACATGGACCGACGGATCGATGGCGGACGCTGTCGCGGTCCGGCTACAAACGCCTGACCGCTAGGGAGCGCCCTTGCCTTGCCGGCGGAACCCCACGCACCGTCGGACATTGTGTCCCAGGACAGCCCTTGGAGGACATGATGACCAGAGCTTTCGATATAAACGACAACACGGAAGAAAATCCGAAACGCCCGCCGCAGCCTGAGACCGGTGACGACCTCAGGAAAAAGAAGGTCGAAGGAAAAGCCTTCCAGGTGAATGAGAACAGCGTCGACAATCCGGCATCCGCGCCGGTGACGCCGAAGCGGGACTGATCAAAGGAAGATGGCGTGCGCCTTGTCAGGGCGTGCCTTCCGGCAGCATTCGCTTGAGCACGTCATCCCTACGGATGAAATGATGCCACAGCGCCGCTGCCGCATGCACGCCGGCAAGGATGAGGATCGAATTCGCGCAGAGGCTGTGCAGCTCCCTGATGAACCGGGCCGTGTCGCGATCCGGCGGAACTGGAGCCGGGATGGTGAAAAGGCCGAAGAAACTCAAGGCATCGCCCCTGTACCAGGTCAGCAAGATGCCGAGCACGGGAATGGCCATCAGCAGCGCGTAAAGCGCAAGATGCGCGACTTTGGCCGCACTTCGTTCAAGCGGTGACATTTCCTGCGGCAGGCCGGGCGTCCCCAGCGTCAGCCGCAGGCCGACACGGATGACGACCAGCGCGAAAAGCAGCAGCCCGAACGAAATATGCAGCCACCAGACCATCGCCCGCCCCGGATCGCCGCGCGGAAAAACCTCCTCGACGTAAGTCAAGCCATAAAGGCCGATGACCAGCAGGAACACTGCCCAGTGAATGGCTTTCTGCGCGCTTGTGTAGGTGGGGTGCATGCGAGTTTCCAGTTTTGAACGTTTCTAAACTAGCCGCGATCATGTCAAAGCTTTGGCGGCGACGATCCTCTTATGAAGGGAACGTCCAGGGGCCGGGCTGTGATGACCGTGATTCGGTGGACACTGGAACAGGCAACCTGTCAGTTCGCTGACAACAGGGCATCCGATGGCGCGATGCGTCGGCCAAAGAAACGCCCGCACGAACCGGGCTCTTCTTCGGATCTCTCGGCGCCCTCAATAAAAGCGCGGGATAGGGCCGTTCTGCGGCGTCGTGCGGTCGCCGAGGTCGAGAAAAACCTCGTCGACATAGCACCAGCCCCAGCCTTCCGGCGGATCATAGCCCTCGATGATGGGATGGCTGGTGGCGTGAAAATGTTTGGTCGCGTGGCGGTTGGGCGAGTCGTCGCAGCAGCCGACATGGCCGCAGGTGCGGCAGAGCCGCAGATGCACCCACCACGAGCCGCTCTTCAGGCACTCCTCGCAACCGAGCGCGCTCGGCGTCACGTCCTTGATCCCAGCCGCATGCTTGCATTCATCCGCCATCACACTCTCCTGGCCAGTTGAGGCTCAACTCTTCCTTTTTTGCGCTTTTCCCGCGAAAACCGTTACACACTTTTCCTGAAATTGCTGTCCGCGGCGTGGCTGGCGTCCCGCGCGAGATAGGCATGCAGCGCCGCGACCACCTGGGCGCCCTCGCCGACAGCCGCCGCGACGCGTTTGACCGAACCGCAACGTACATCGCCGATGGCAAACACCCCGCTGCGGCTGGTTTCCATCAGACCCCGGTCCGGTCCGAGCTCGGATCCGGTGCGGATGAAACCCTTGGCGTCCAACGCCACGTTGCATTGCGCCAGCCAGTCGGTGTTCGGATCGGCACCGATGAACAGGAAGAGATGGCGGATCGGGCGTGTCGTCTGCTGCCCGCTGACGCGGTTGCGCCAGCGCACGCTGGCAAGATTGCCGTCCTCGCCCTCCAGCGCCTCGATCTCGGTCCCGGTCAGCACCTCGATGTTCGGCTGCGCCTTGATGCGCTCAACCAGGTAGCGCGACATCGAGGCATCGAGGCTGCCGCCGCGCGCCAGCAGCGCCACCTTGCGCGCATGGCTGGCGAGGTAGACCGCCGCCTGCCCGGCCGAATTGCCGGCGCCCACCAGCGCCACCTCCTGGCCGGCGCAAAGCCGTCCTTCGATGGGCGAAGCCCAATAATGCACCGACGTGCCCTCGAACCGCGACAGGTTGGTGACATCGAGACGCCGGTAGCGCGCGCCGCTGGCAATCACCACGCTGCGGGTGCGCACCGTCTCGCCGTCGCCGACATCGAGCAGGTAGCGGGCGCCTGAATTATCGGTCGCGGCACTCAGCAGCCTGGCTTCGTCCGGGATTACCATTTCGACGCCGAATTTCTGCGCCTGGTTGTAGGCGCGCGCCATCAGCGCCATGCCGGTGATGCCCGTAGGGAAACCGAGATAGTTCTCGATGCGCGAGGAGGCGCCGGCCTGCCCGCCGAAAGCACGACAATCGAGCACGATGGTCGACAGCCCTTCCGACGCCGCATAGACCGCCGCCGCCAGGCCCGCAGGTCCGGCGCCGACAATGGCGACGTCATACAGCGTGTCGGCATCGATCGGCCTGAGCAGGCCGATGCAGCGGGCGAGGTCCTTCTCGCCGGGATTCATCAGCAGCCTGCCGTTCGGGCACAGCACGACCGGCAGATGGTGAGGGTCGACGTCGAAGCGCTCGACCAGGGTTTTCGCGCAGGGGTCGCTGGCGGAATCGAGCACACGGTGCGGCTGGCCGCTGCGGGCGAGGAACCCTTGCAGCCGCAGGACATCGGCATTGCCTGATGGTCCGATGATGATCGGCCCGCTGGTCGCGCTTTCCAGGAGCCCGACGCGGCGCAGGATCAGCGCCCGCATGATGCGCTCGCCGAGATTGGCCTCCTGCACCATCAGGTCGCGCACGCGCCGAGAGGGAATGACAAACGCCTCGACGGGCTCGGCGGCCTCGGCATTGACCAGCGAGGGGCGGGCCGAAAGCTGCGCCAGTTCGCCAACGAAGCTGCCCGGACCATGGGTGACGATCGTCTCGTGCCGGCCGAGCCCGCCATCCTGGGTGATATCGACCCTGCCCGACAGCACGACGATCAGGCCGGGCGCCACGTCGCCAGCCCTGATGATGTGCTCGCCGGCGGCATAGGAGCTGGCTTCGCCGAAACGGCGCATGTGATCGATGTCGGCCTCGCTCAGCGTTGGGAAGGCCTGATCGCGCCGGGCGCCGAAGATCGCGGTGGATGATTGAGACATGGCTGCGAGCGTAGCTAAGCAGGCGCGCGGTTTGAAGCGGTTTGTTCGGGACTGGCCAGAAGGGGAGGTTGCTTCAAAAAGAAAAAGCCCGGGCGAACCGGGCTTTTTCTTTGGGTTTCTGAACCATAGAGTGGCTCGAAACTGGAATTTGGTGCCCAGAAGAGGACTCGAACCTCCACTCCTTGCGGAACACGGACCTGAACCGTGCGCGTCTACCAATTCCGCCATCTGGGCTGGTGCGGGCTCATGTAAGCGGGCAAGCGATGGCTGTCAACGCGCTTTTTTCAAAGCGGTTCGCCGCTTGCCGGCTCAGCCCTCCAGCACTTCCTTCGACGCCACGGTCGAATCGGCGTTGAGCTGGTAGATGACCGGCACGCCGGTGCCGAGTTCCAGCTTGACGATCTCCTCGCCCGACTTGCCGTCCAGCGCCATGATCAGCGCGCGCAGCGAATTGCCGTGGGCGGCGACCAGCACGGTGCCGCCACGCAGCACGTGCGACTGCATGTCATGCAGGTAATAGGGCCAGACGCGGGCGCCGGTGTCCTTCAGGCTTTCGCCGCCGGGCGGCGGCACGTCGTAGGAACGGCGCCAGACATGCACCTGCTCCTCGCCCCATTTCTTGCGCGCATCGTCCTTGTTGAGGCCGGAAAGGTCGCCATAGTCGCGCTCGTTGAGCGCCTGGTCTCGGATGGTCTTCAGGTCGCTCTGGCCGACCGCGTCGAGAATGTGCTGGCAGGTCTTCTGCGCCCGGATCAGCGCCGAGGTGAAGGCGATGTCGAATTTCAGGCCGCGCGCCTTGAGTTTCTGGCCGGCGGCCTTGGCCTCGGCGTGGCCCTGCTCGGTCAGGTCGACGTCGCGCCAGCCGGTGAACAGGTTCTTCAGGTTCCATTCGCTCTGGCCATGGCGCACGAGCACGAGGGTTCTCGACATGTTTGCTCCTTCAAATTGGCAAATTTGGCAGATCGGCCGCTTCAGCTCAGGCCGAGCACGTCCCGCATCGAATACAGTCCTGGCTTCTTGCCCCGTGCCCACAGCGCCGCCTTGACGGCCCCGCGGGCGAAGATGGCGCGGTCCTCGGCGTGGTGGGACAGCGTGATGCGCTCGCCGGTGCCGGCCAGGATGACGCTGTGGTCGCCGACCACCGAGCCGCCGCGCAGCGTGGCGAAGCCGATCGAGCCGGTTTTTCGCACACCCGTATGGCCGTCGCGTGAACGCACGTCGTTGCCGGCAAGTGCCATGCCGCGTCCGGCCGCGGCCGCCTCGCCGAGCAGCAGCGCGGTGCCGGAGGGAGCGTCGACCTTGTGCTTGTGGTGCATCTCTAGGATCTCGATGTCGAAATCATCGGCGTCGAGCGCGCGCGCCGCCTGTTCGACCAGCACCGCCAGCAGATTGACGCCGAGGCTCATATTGCCCGACTTGACGACCGTCGCATGGCGCGCCGCCGCCGCGATCCTGGCATTGTCGTCGGCCGAGCAGCCGGTCGTGCCGATGACATGGACGATGCGCGCCTGCGCCGCGTAGCCGGCGAATTCGACCGATGAGGCCGGCGTGGTGAAATCGAGCACGCCGTCAGCCTTGGCGAAGACCGGCAGCGGATCGTCCGATATCGGCACATTGATGATGCCGATACCTGCCAGTTCGCCGGCATCCTTGCCCAGGTAGGGCGAATCCGCGCGCTCGACAGCGCCGATGACGCGAGCGCCCGGAATAGTATGGATGGCGCGGATCAGCGTCTGGCCCATGCGGCCTGCGGCACCCACCACCACAAGGCCCATATCGCTTGCTTCGCTCATGTGCTCCTCACAGCAGTCTTCTTCGCACGCGTGGCCCTGACCGGAGTTTGGATCGGCTTGCTGTCATCAACAAGCCCCAGCCCCTTCTTGCCCTGGATGCGGTGGAAGCGGGCATAGATGCTGTGAGGGTCGGCCATCAGCGTCGCATGGGTGCCTTCCTCGACCAACCGTCCCTCTTCCAGCACGATGATGTGGTCGGCATTGACCACCGTCGACAGGCGATGCGCTATGACGATGGTCGTGCGGCCTTGCATGACATGGCTCAGCGCCTCCTGGACGCGCGCCTCCGCCTCGTTGTCGAGTGCCGAGGTCGCCTCGTCGAGCAGCAGGATCGGCGCCTGGCGCACGATGGCACGGGCGATCGAGACGCGCTGGCGCTGGCCGCCGGAAAGGGTCGAGCCGCCTTCGCCGACCGGCGTGTCGTAACCTTGCGGCTGCTGGCGGATGAACTCGTCGGCTGCCGCCTGTTTCGCCGCCTGCTCGATCTCGGCGTCCGTGGCCGACAGCCGGCCGTAGCGGATGTTGTCGCGGATCGTGCCCTCGAACAGATAAGGCGCCTGCGCCACGTAGGCGATGGATTGCCGCAGCGAATGCTTGGTCACCTTCGAGATGTCCTGGCCATCGACCTCGATACTGCCCTGGTCGACGTCGTAGAAGCGCTGCAAGAGCGCCACCAGCGTCGACTTGCCGGCGCCGGACGCGCCGACGATGGCCGTGACCTTGCCGGCGGCAGCGACAAAGCTCAGCTCCCTCAGCACCGGCATGTCTGCGCTGTAGCCGAACGTCACATTGTCGAAGCGCACCTCTCCGGTGGTGATCCTGGCATCGACAGCGTCGGGCGCATCGCCCTGTTTCGGCTCCAGGTCGAGCAACTCGTAGATCATGCGCGCGTTGACCAGGGCACGCTCCATCCCGACCTGCGTGCGCGCCAGGCGCCTTGCCGGATCGTAGGCCATGATCAGCGCGGTGATGAAGGAAAACACCGCGCCTGGCGGCTGCCCAAGATACAGCGCCCGGTAGCCGGAATAGGCAAGCACGGCAGTGATGGCGAGACCGCCCAGAATCTCGGAAATCGGCGACAGCCGCTCCGATACGCGGGCGATCTTGTTGTTACGCTGCTCGGCCGTATCGGCCATGATGCCGATGCGGCGCGACAGCTCTTCCTCCAGGGTGAAGGCCTTGACGATGGCTATGCCTTGCGTGGCCTCCTGCACGGACCCGTTCAGCCGCGAATTGATCAGGACGGATTCACGGTTGATACGCCGCAGTCGGCGGGTGATGTAGACGACGGCCCAGATCAGCGGCGGCCCGATCAGCAGCGAGCTGAGCGACAACACCGGATCCTGATAGATCATCACGCCGACGAGAGCGACCAATGTGACCGCGTCGCGGCTGATGGAGGTCAGTGTCAGCGACAGCAGGTCACGAACACCGCCGACATTCTCGCTGACCTGTGCCGCCAGCCGACCGGAACGTGTATCGTTGAAGAAGTTGACGCCGAGCTTCATCAGATGGTCGAAGCTGCGCTTCTGGTAGCGCGCGACCAGATTGTTGCCGATACTGGCCAACGCGACTGCCTGGCCGTAACCGGCGAAGCCGCGCAGCAGGGAGGCTCCCATGAAACCGGCGCAGATCAACCAGAGCATATCGCCGCGCCGTTCGTAGAAGATCTGGTTGATCATCGGGGCCATGATCCACGCCGTGAAGGCAGTGGTGCCGGAAACGATCAGCAGGCAGGTGACGGCAACGACATAGGTCCAGCGATATTCATTGCCGTTTTCAGCGAGGATGCGGCGGAGCACCGCCGTGACCTCGCCAGGCTGGACTTTCTGTTTGGGGGCTTGAAGTGTCAAATCAGGAGCGCTTTGTGGTTTTCCGCCTCGTAGGATCGGGCTGCGAATTCGGCACCCCTCTTAACGTCATGAGGCCGGCTTGCCTATGCCCGCGGCTGATTAACTTCGTCGCGGGCGGCTCAAGCGCGCTCGCGGGGGATATAGGCGCATCCAGTCGAAGAGCTAGGCCTGCCAGCGCCTGCCAGCGGTCTGGACGCCGAACAGCGAGGGGTTTCGGGCATAGGCGGCAAGGCCGAGAAGTGCGGCCAGCGGTTGGGTGATGACGTAGACAGGCATGGTGCGCATCAGCGCGCTGTGGGGCGCCTTGTCCTCGAAGGCGGCGCGGAAATTGCCTTCCTTCAGCGCCGGCACGATCTTTTGCGCGATGCCGCCGGTGAGGAAGACGCCGCCACGGCTCATGAACACCAAGGCAAGGTCACCGGCCGTGCGCCCGAGGCAGGTGACGAAAGTCCGCAGCGCTTCCTCGGCCACCGGATCGGTCTTGGCCAGTGCCGCACCGGTGATCTCCGCCGGCGTCGTGAAAGGTGACGGCTTGCCGTCCGCCATGGCCACCGCCCTGTAGACGTTCACCAGGCCGCGCCCGCACAGGATCTGCTCACCGGAAATGCGGCCCTCGAGCTTCTCTATGTGCGGGAAAACCTCGAAATCGCGCGGCGTGCGCGGGCCGATGTCCATATGGCCGCCTTCGCCGGGCACCGGTATCCAGTGGCGCAGCGCGTAGACCAGCCCGGCGACGCCGAGACCGGTTCCCGGCCCAAGCACGACGCGGCCGGCATTGGGCTCCGGCGCGCCGCCGCCGATCTTTTCCATATGCTCTTCGCCCAGCGCCACGACGGCCAGCGCCTGCGCCTCGAAATCATTGAGCACGACGATGTCGCTCAGGCCAAGACTGGCGAACATCTGCCTCGGCCTGACGACCCATGGGCAGTTGGTGAGCTCGATCTCGTCGCCATCGACCGGCCCGGCCACCGCCAGCACCGCCGAATTCGGGCGAACGGAAGAGCGGTCGAGAACCGCCGACTGGATCGCCTCGTCGATCGTGTTGTAGTTGGCGGTCTGCACGATGGTCGGCTCGCCGGCCTCCGAATTGGCGTCGAGCACGATCGAGAAGCGCGCATTGGTGCCGCCAATGTCGCCGATCAGGATCGGAAACCGCAACGACGTGTCGGTATCGCTTACGCTTGGCATGCTCTGGTCCGTCCCCGGCGCCCCTGACGGCGTTCTCGCCGTTCTTCCGTTGACTAGCGCATGAGTTTGAAAAGGGAAACGGTTTTCGAACCGGGCGACGCGCAGGGCGAGGTTCTGCGGCCAAACGGCCACTATTTCGCGGAAAACGCGATGCTAAACCGATTGAGACGGCCGACGCCGACGCATCGATCAGTGCGCTGGCGGGCGTGGCCGTGGCACCGGCACACCGACCTCGGGCGTCGACGTGAAGGCGTTCAGCGTGCCTGGCAGGCCGGCCGTGCCGCTGGCCGTGGTGGCGGGCAGCGACGGTGCTTCCGGTTCGGCGACCGCGACCGGGATGGCGCCGCCGTGATAGGTCGCCGCCTCGGCCGAGGCCGGACCGGGCGCGTCGAGCACGGCGCGGCATTCCTTGGGCAGGCTGGCCATCGTCATCACGTCGCGTGCCTTCGGCGCGTCCGGGTTCTTGTTGGGACGCCACGGTTCTTCCGTGAACCACCAGGCCAGCGGCTTGCCGCAGCCGTCGTCGGCCGGCGTCGCTTCCTGCGCCTTGCAGTTGGGCGAGCCCGGCTGGCAGCCGATGCGCATGTGGAAATGATAGTCGTGACCCCAGAACGGCCTGATCTTGCGCAGCCAGGTGCGGTCGCCCTTGACGGTGTCGCAGAGCTTTTTCTTGATGCCCGGATTGACCAGGATGCGTTCGACCTCGGGGTAGCTCGCGGCACGCTTCAAAAGCGCGGTGTGCTGCGGCTTCCACAGCGCGTCCTTCACCAGATGCGTCTTCTCGTCGACCATCAAGGTGGCGCTCATCGATTCGCGCTGCGCGATCGACAGCGGACGGCTGGGCATCGGCGTCAGCCAGATGTCGGCGTCGAGGCCGATCTGGTGCGAGGCGTGGCCGGTCAGCATCGGACCGCCGCGCGGCTGCGAAATGTCCCCTATGAGCAAGCCTGGCCAGCCATCGGCGGCGGCGTCACGTGAAAGCTTCTCGATTACGGCGATCATTGCCGGATGGCCCCAGCGGCGGTTGCGCGACGGCCGCATCACCTCCCAGGTCGGGCCATCCATGGGAATGGCGACGCCGCCGGCAAAACAGCCCTTGGAATAGAAGCCGATCGACTGCGCCGCGGCCGCTGCCGGCAGCTTTTCGGCGCCGAACAGGTCTTTTGCCCGTTCCTCGGCGAGTGCCGGCCGCGCGGCGAGACCGCTCAGGGCAAGCAGGCCAAGAGCCACCGCCAACCGTGACGATCTGCCGAAATATGGACGCATCGCTGAGTTCATGAAACCGGATCCCCACCGCAATCCCGAAACCGAATCATAGCACGTCGGCCGCCAGGCGATCGATAGAGCGGTTCACCGCTCTATCTCGTTGTTTTGACGCAATTCCGGACGGAAAACCGCTTCACACTATTTCCTGGAATTGCTTTAGCCCTTCATCGGGCTGCGCGCCTCGCCGTCGAGCCAATCGCCGCTTGCCCACATATGGTCGAAGGCAGCGTGGTAATCGGGAAAGCGAAAGCGATAGCCCGCCGCCTTGATCGCCGCATTGGCGACACGCTTGTTCTCGCCATAGAAGGACCGCGCCATGGGCGAAAGTTGGGCGGCGTCGAATGGAATTTCCGGCGGCGGCTCGACGCCCATCAGCGAAGCGGCGTAGGCAACGACATCCTGCGGCGGCGCAGGCTCATCATCGGTGACGTTGAAGATGCCGCCTGTGTTGTCCCCGATCAGCTGCCAGAGCGCGCCGGCAATGTCGTCGCAATGGATGCGGTTGAATACCTGGCCGGGCTTGACCAGCCGCCGCGCGGTGCCGTTTTCCAGGTTGACCAGCGCGTTGCGGCCCGGACCATAGATGCCGGACAGGCGCAGGATCGCCACCGGCCGGCCGATATGCTCGCCGAGCTTCAGCCAATCCTGCTCGGCCTCGACCCGCATGACGGAGCGTTTCGACACTGGCCGGCACGCGGCTTTTTCATCGACCCAGGCACCGCCATGGTCGCCGTAAACGCCGACTGTCGAGAGATAGCCGATCCATTGCAGCGCCGGCATTTTGGCGAGCGCGTCGCGGGCGGCATTCAGCACGGGATCGCCGGCCTCTTCCGGAGCGATTGAAATCACCAGATGCGTCGTCTTGTTCAGTGCTTCGGCGTTTTCACCAGTCAGAACGCCGTCGAACAGCAGCGGGGCGATGCCAGCCTGACGCAATGCCTGGAATTTGTCGGGCGAGCGCGTCGTGCCCAGGATGGTGGCGGCGCCCGGATTGGCGCGGGCAAAAGCCTTGCCGGAGTAGCCGGCGCCGAAGATGAATATCCGCTTTTCGCTCATACATGTGCCCTGTCTGGCCGCGGCAGGCGCCATTCCTCGCGCACCGCCGCATCATTCTCGGTCATCAGGCCGGTCGCGGCCCTTTCGGCATATTCGGCATCTGGCACCAGCCGCGCCAGCGCCCATATTGCCGCGCCGCGCACCAGCGGCGAGGCGTCGCCGAGCAGCGCACGGACAGGGCCGGCCAGCCCGGCATCGCCGGAATTGCCGGCGGCGATCAGCACGTTGCGGATGAAGCGATCGCGGCCGATGCGCTTTATCGGCGAGCCGGAGAAGAAGGCGCGGAAGGCCGCGTCGTCCAGCTGCAACAGTTCGGCGAGCGGCGGCTCGCGCAAATCGTCGCGCGCGGCGAGCTTTGCTTCTGAGGCTACCTGGGCGAACTTGTTCCAGGGGCAGGCGGCCAGACAATCGTCGCAGCCATAGATGCGGTTGCCGATCTTTTCGCGGAATTCGTGCGGGATCGGCCCCTTGTTCTCGATAGTGAGGTACGAGATGCAGCGCCGCGCATCGAGCCGGTAGGGCGCGGGGAAGGCATCGGTCGGGCAGGCGTCCAGGCAGGCGCGGCAGGAGCCGCAATGATCGATCTCGGCCCGGTCGGGCGCAAGTTCGGCCGTGGTGAAAATGGTGCCGAGGAACAGCCAGGAGCCGTGTTCGCGGCTGACCAGATTGGTGTGTTTTCCCTGCCAGCCGAGGCCAGCGGCTTGCGCCAGCGGCTTTTCCATCACCGGGGCCGTGTCGACGAAGACCTTCACGTCGCCGCCGGCGCGCGCCACGATCTTGCCGGCGATTTCCTTCAGCCGGCCCTTCATCACATCGTGATAGTCGCGATTCCGCGCATAGACAGAGATGGCGCCCCGGTCGTGCCGGGCCTGCAGGTCGCGCGGATCATGATTGGGGCCGTAATTCATCGCCAGCACGACGATCGAGCGCACCTCAGGCCAAAGCGTGGAAGGCTCGCTGCGCCTCTCCAGCGTCTCGGCGATCCAGTCCATCGAGCCGTGAAAGCCATCGGCGACGAATTCGGCGAGGCGGGCCGGGGCCAGCGGGATCGCATCGGGAGAGGTGACGGCAATGGCATCGAAGCCGGCGCGATGCGCCTCAGCGTCGATCAGCGCGCGCAGTTTTGCGGCGTCAGAAGTCGAGGTCCGCATAATGCGACACCGGCGACAGGCCGCGCACACGGTCGGTCAGGAGCGGCCGGAAGGAGGGCCGCGACTTTACCCTGGTGTACCATTCGCGCGCCGCGGCGTGTTCGCGCCAATCGATCTCGCCGAGATAGTCGAGCACCGACAGCGTCGCGGCGGCGGCGAGATCGGCATAGGTGACCCTGCCGCCGGCCAGCCAATGGCGGGTGCCGGCGAGCCAGTTGGTGTATTTCATATGCTGGCGGATGTTGGCGCGCGCGGCACGGATGGCGCCCGAATCGGGCGAACCGCCGCCGGCCGTTTCCGGCATGATCGGCTTCAACACGCGCTCGCGCACCAGATGCCGGGTGACTTCGCTTTCGGCCTTGTTGAGATACCAGTCGATCAGCCGGCGGATTTCGGCGCGCTGCATCGGGTCCTCGGCGAACAGCCGCTTGTCGCGCTTCAAGACGCCGCGCGTCTCGTCGAGATATTCCGAGATCACGGTCGCGCCGACGATCGGCACATCGCCTTCGGCGAGCAGGATCGGCAGCGTGCCGGCCGGGTTCAGCGCCAGGAACTCCTTGCGCCGCGTCCACGGCTTTTCCTCGATCAGCGCCAGCTCCTCGCCATACTCGCCAAAGGCAAGGCGGACGAAGCGGCAGGTGGCGAACATGGGATGATGGAAAAGCGTCAGCATGGTTCCGCGATGATAAAGCGCACGAGTGTGGACTGGCGAATCGCCGGGCGCACCGGTAAGTCTTGGCCGCCCGGTTAGCGGGCCGTCAGGGTGTTGCGACCTATAGGGGCAGTTCAACGCCATGACAAGCAAGCCGTTCTGTTAGCCGTCGAGCAAAAGCCGAGGTAGCCATGGAAAGCCAGACCTTCGTCGAAGCCCTGCTGCTGGGCCTGCTGGAGGGGTTGACCGAATTCATACCGGTCTCCTCGACCGGACACATCCTGCTTGCCGGCCATTTCCTGGGCTTTCATTCGACCGGCAAGGCCTTCGAGATCCTGATCCAGCTCGGCGCGATCCTGGCGATCCTCAGCGTCTACTTCCGCCGCCTGTGGCAGATGCTCCTCGACCTGCCGCATGACCGGCTGACGAGGCATTTCGTCATCGGCATCCTGATCGCCTTCCTGCCGGCGGCGATCATCGGCGCGCTGGCGCACGACTTCATCAAGACGGTGCTGTTCGAATCACCGAGGCTGATCTGCATCATGCTGATCATCGGCGGCGTCATCCTGCTGGTGGTGGACCGCATGAACCTGAAGCCGGTCTATCGCGACGTCGAGCGGTTCCCGACCAGGCTTTACCTGCAGATCGGGCTTTTCCAGTGCCTGTCGCTGATCCCCGGCACCTCGCGCTCCGGCTCGACCATCGTCGGCGCGCTGCTTCTGGGGGTCGACAAGCGGGCGGCGGCGGAATTTTCCTTCTTCCTCGCCATTCCGACCATGGTCGGCGCCTTTGCCTTCGACCTGTTCAAGAACCGCAACGTGCTCACATCCGCCGACCTGCCGATCATCGCGATCGGCTTCGTCGCCGCCTTCGTCACCGCGCTCTTCGTGGTGCGCTTCCTGCTCGATTACGTCTCGCGCAACGGCTACTCGCTGTTCGGCTGGTGGCGGCTGGTGGTGGGGATTGTCGGGTTGGTGGCATTGATGGTTTGGGGGTGAGGAGTGTTCCGCGCAGCGGACGGAAAGCCAATTGCTTGGCTTTCCGAACGACGAACGCCCTGAGCCCGCGAAGGGCGAGCAACGCCGGTCAAATGCTCCCCTAATTCCGTCCATAAAAAGCATTCTCGACATGCACCGGCCAGTGCCATGGCAGCACCGCGACCATGTCGAAGCGCATCGACAGCCTGCCATAATCCGCCTGGCGCGATAGCCAGATGTCGGCCGCCGCCTCGATGCGGCGCTCCGATTCGTGGCTGATCGCCTCCATGGCTTCCATCAGCGTGCGGCGCGCCTTGACCTCGACGAACAGCACCAGGTCGCCGCGCCGCACGATCAGGTCGATCTCGCCGAAACGGGTGCGATGGCGGCGCGCGAGAATCCGGTAGCCCTTCAGCATCAGCGCGGCCGCCGCCAGCCATTCGCCGCGATGGCCGCGCCGATAGGCTTTCTGGCGGCTGGCGCTGGGGCGCTCAGCCACTACCCTCTCCGGAAGCATCCTTGAGCTCCAGAAGCCGACGGTAGAGAGCCTGTTTCTGGCCCCCGGTCATCTTCGCGGCTTCCGCCGCCGCCTTGGAGGCCGGCATTTCGGCGGCGAGCGACAACAGCAGGCGGTCGATATCCGCCGGCTCGTCCGCCTTGGCCTCGGCGGGACCGACGCAGACGACGATCTCGCCCTTTGGCGTATCGGCCGCGGCATAGTGGTCGGCCAGCGCCCGCAGCGCGCCGATGCGCATTTCCTCGAAGGTCTTGGTCAATTCCCTGCCGATGGCAGCCTTTCGCTCGCCGCCCAACGCCTCGACCATGGCGCCCAGCGACTCGGCCAGCCGGCGCGGCGATTCAAAGAAGATCAGCGTTGCCGGTACGGCCTTCAGCGCTTCCAGCCGCGCCAGCCGCTGGCCAACCTTCACCGGCAGAAATCCGGCGAACAGAAAGGCGTCCGACGGCAGACCGGACGCTGTCAGCGCGGCAAGCGGTGCCGACGGACCAGGGATCGGCACGACACGAATGCCGTGGTCGATCGCCTCGCCGACCAGCCGGTAGCCGGGATCGGAGACGAGTGGCGTGCCGGCATCGGAAATCAACGCCACGCTCTGGCCGGCATGAAGGGCCGCGATCAGCTTCGGCCCGGCCTCGCCGGCATTGTGTTCGTGATAGGCCGTGGTGCGGCGGCGGATGCCGTAGCGGTCGAGCAGCACGCGCGACACCCGCGTGTCCTCGCAGGCGACGATGTCGGCGGCGGCCAGCGTCTCCAGCGCGCGCAGCGTGATGTCTGCGAGATTGCCGATCGGCGTCGCCACCAGATAGAGCGCCGGCCCGAGCGGACGGGCCACGATCTCGGTCTGCCCGACCACATAGCTGCGCTTGCCCGTCTCGTCAGTCACCGATGCCGTCTCCGTTCAGCCCTGTCTGGCCTGCCAGATCTTGTTTGGCACGGCTGGTGCCGGCTTGCAAAACTCACGCCGATGTAAGCTAAGCGCCATTCCTTCGCCACAGTAGGGAACGAAACCGGGTTTGGCAGATTTAGCCCCTGATTCCCAAGGGAGGACAGGATGGACAGCCTGAAGATACAGGACGCTTTCGCGCCCTACTATGCCGGCCGCAACAGCACCTCCCCGCCCAGGGAAAAGCGCCTGCCCGCCGAGAACGACGCCAGCCCGACCAAGTGGGCCGCCAAGCCCTTGCCCACCAATGTCAGGCTTTCCGACAACAAACCAGACAGCACGACGGAGCACTGACCGAACGATGCCCAATCGCTTCGATATCTTCATCACCCGTCTTGAAACGAAAAGCGCCAGGGAAGGCGTGCCCCCGCATCCGATGAACGACCAGCACAGCGTTCGCCGCGAAAAGGCCGACGCCAAGCCGGCCCGCAGCGGAGAGGCGCATGCCGAGAAGGATCGCGGCAAGCGCCGTTTCAAGCACGACGCCTGACGAGATCGCTGACAAATTGAGGCGCGTCGCGACTGAAAAGCTGGTTGGTCCGCGAATGTTGGCCCTTGCGGTCGGCCTTTTTGCCCTCACGTCCCCGGCCGATACAAGAAACAACGCGGAGGCCGGCTCCTCATCAGCCTCCCGAAGCCCACGAACGGTCAAGTTCAGGGCAACGGCTGCCAGCGGCCTCTTTGGCAAGACGCTTTCGCTCCGAGGGGTACTGGTCGGCGAAACCGAGGAACGGGAATTCGCGAGAATTCGCTACCCGGCAATCAACCAGCCTGTTTCCAGCCGGGACTGGATAACCGTCCAAGGTCTCTCCGCCGCCTATCTGCAACTGGACATTGATCCGCAATTCGCGATGCCGGGCATCCACTTGCATATGCGTTCAGACGATCCAGCCACGTCACACTACATGTTCCATAAAGTTGGCGAGCAATGGATCCAGGCGCCGCGAGCCACAAAGATCGACGTGTTTTCCTACGCAGGCTGTGGCCTCACCCAACAATCCTGGGAGGACGGCGGCGATTTTCACCATCAGGATTTCTTCTTTGAGGTCGACTCGGGTTCGGATTGCGCGGTGGCCGACGCATCATGGTCAGGCACACGCGGCAAGCCATCTGTCACCCCAGATAGCGTGAAACGCTCGCCTTCAGGCGCTCAATCAGCTCCAAATCCATGAATTCATAGTTATCCGGTATATCGAGGCAGATGATTCGGGCCTTGTTCAAACTCGTCTTGAATTTCTTCTGCAATTTGGTGCGGTGCACCTTCTCCATGACGAAGATGATGTCGGCCCAGGCGACCAGCTCATGCGTCAGCGGCGTGTCGGCATCATGGTTGGTCCCCGCCGATGCGACCTCGATGTCCCGGCGCGTTGAAAACACCTGCTCGGCGGTCGGGCTGCGCAAGCGGTTCTGGCTGCAGACGAAAAGGACGTTTTTCAAGGATCAGCGCGCCAGGTCGGCCACCACGGCGTCGAGCACGATCATGCCGGCCGGCGTGGCGCGCAGGCGCGCATTGCCGATCGGCGCCACCAGCCCCTCGCCCTGCAGCATGGACAGCCGCGCGCTCGACAGGCCGCGCCCGGAAAACGCCTCGTAGCGCGAGAGATCGATGCCTTCGGCGAGCCTCAGCCCCATCAGCAGGAATTCGTCGGCCTCTTCCGAGCGGGTCAGGATCTCGCCGCCGGTGACACCATGGCCCTTGGCCTCGACAAGGTTGGCCCAGGTTTCCGGCATCCGCTCGGCTATCGTCACCGTGCGGCGGCCATTCTCGACGAAGCGGCCATGCGCGCCGGGACCGACACCGACATATTCGCCATAGCGCCAATAGGTCAGGTTGTGCCGGCTCTCGGCGCCCGGCCTGGCGTGGTTGGAAATCTCGTAGGCCGGCAGGCCATGCGCGGACGTAATCTCCTGCGTCAGCGCATAGAGGTCGGCGGCATGGTCATTGTCGGGAATGATGAACTTCTTCGCCGCATGCAGTGCATGGAAGGGCGTGCCTTCCTCGATGGTCAGCTGGTAGAGCGACAGATGATCGGCGGCATGGCCGATCGCCTGTTCGAGCTCGGCCGCCCAGGCCTCCGGCGTCTGGCCGGGCCGGGCGTAGATCAGGTCGAAGGACAGCCTTGGGAATATTTCCCGCGCGAGGCCGATGGCGTGCAGCGCTTCATCGACATTGTGCAGCCGGCCGAGGAAGCGCAGATCCTTGTCGTTCAGCGCCTGCACGCCGAGCGAGACGCGATTGACCCCGGCGGCGCGATAGCCACGAAAGCGCTCGGCCTCGACCGAGGACGGGTTGGCTTCCAGCGTCACCTCGATGCCTTCAGGCACCGTCCAGTTCCTCGCCACGGCGTCCAGGACCCTGGCCACGGTTTCCGGCTTCATCAGCGACGGCGTACCGCCGCCGAGAAAGATGCTGGTCACCTCACGCGCCCCGGTGCGCTGGCGCATCGTCGCCAGTTCCGCCTCGAAGGCGGCGGCAAAGCGCTCCTGGTCGACCGGCTGGTGGCGGACATGGCTGTTGAAGTCGCAATAGGGGCATTTGGCCGCGCAGAAAGGCCAATGGATGTAGACGCCGAAGCCGGGGGCCCGGTCGAGCAGCATGCTCATGCCTCTCCCAATCTCGCTTTGGCGAATTTCTGGAAGGCGCGTGCGCGATGCGACAACGCCGTCGCCTGGCCTGGTTTCCAGCCGTGTTTTTCCTCGGCACTCATCTCGCCGAAGGTCTTTTCGAAGCCATTGGGCAGGAACACCGGGTCATAGCCGAAGCCAAGCTCGCCGCGTGGCGGCCAGACCAGCGTGCCTTCGGCCTCGCCGCGATAATATTCGGCCTCGCCGTCGGGAAAGGCGAGGCAGATGACGGCGACAAAGCGACCCTTGCGCTGTTCCGGCAGAGCGGCGCCGACCTCCTGCAGCGCCACTTCGGTGCGCTGCATGGCCATGGCGAAGTCGCGCGATCCGTCCGGGGTTTCGGCCCAGTTGGCGGTGTAGACGCCGGGCGCGCCGTCGAGCGCGTCGACGCAGAGGCCCGAATCGTCCGACAGCGCCGGCAGGCCGGTCGCCTTTGCGGCGGCCAGCGCCTTGATGTAGGCATTCTCCTCGAAAGTGGTGCCGGTCTCGTCCGGCTCCGGCAGGCCATAGTCCTTCGCCGACTTCGCTTCGAAGCCGAACGGCCCCATCAGATCGGCGAATTCGCGCAGCTTGCCGGCATTGTGGCTGGCGACGACGATCTTCTTTCCATCAAGAGAATGCATCAAAGCCCCCAGATTCTTGGCTCGGCAAACTCGATCGAATTGCCCGAGGGGTCGCGTATATAGAGCGAACGGCCACCTTGCGGCCATTCGAATTCGCTTTCGATGGCAATTCTTTTTGCCTCCAGATGGGCTTTCCAGGCCACGATTTCCGCAGCGCTCGCCGCGAAGCAGAGATGACCTTCGCCGACCGCGCCATGCGGCGGCACTTTCAGCCGCGCGTCCGGCGCCGGAGGTATCTTGGTCGCCTCGGCATTGAAGACCAGCAGCACGCCCGGCCCGCAGCGGAAGAAAAGATGTCTGCCGTCCACCTTGCCGAGCAGATCGAGGCCGAGCACGCCGACATAGAATTCTTCCGCCGCCGCCAGATCGGTGACGTACAGGGCTGATTCAAGGATGGCGGAGGGGGTCACCAGAAAATCGATGGCTTACGCCACCGCCATCTGCTGCAGGCTGACCAGGCGCTGGATGCCTTTCTTGGCCAGGCCCATCAATTCCGCGAACTGCCCTTCCGAGAAGGGCTCGCCCTCGGCGGTGCCCTGGATCTCCACAATGCCGCCCTTGCCGGTCATGACGAAATTGGCGTCGGTGCCGGCCGAGGAATCCTCGAGATAGTCAAGATCGATGACCGGCTGGCCGTCATGGATGCCGCAGGAAATCGCCGCGACATGGTCCTTCAACACCTTGGCGACGCTGGCCATCTGCCGGGCTTCCATCCAGCGCAGGCAGTCATAAAGCGCCACCCAGCCGCCGGTGATCGAGGCGGTGCGGGTGCCGCCATCGGCCTGGATGACGTCGCAGTCGACGGTGATCTGCTGTTCGCCCAGCGCCTGCAAATCGACCACGGCGCGCAGCGAACGGCCGATGAGGCGCTGTATTTCCAGCGTGCGGCCGCCCTGCTTGCCGGCGGAGGCCTCGCGGCGCATGCGCTCGCCGGTCGAGCGCGGCAGCATGCCGTATTCGGCCGTCACCCAGCCCTTGCCGGAATTGCGCATCCAGCCGGGCACCTTCTCCTCGAGACTCGCCGTGCACAGGACATGGGTGTCGCCGAACTTCACCAGGCACGAGCCTTCGGCGTGCTTGGAGACGCCGCGCTCGAAGGAGATGGCGCGCATTTCGTCGAATTGGCGTTTGGAGGGGCGCATTCGGGCTTCTTTCCAGTCATTTTTCGGAATCGTGGCCGGCTTTTAGACGCATGGGGGGCAGCGCGCAAAGGAAAACGGACCGGACGATCCGACACAGACACCGGGTTGCGCCCGCCGTGCCGAAGTCTATATCCTGAACAAGGAGGTTTCTGGCCGAATGACCAAGGCAATCGATCCGGGTTCGCAACCGCTCGCACTTCAATCACTCGACATGCGCTCACGCGACATCTTCCGGCGCATTGTCGATTCCTATCTCAGGGACGGCGAGCCGGTGGGCTCGCGCAGCCTGTCGCGCATCCTGCCCTCCTCGCTGTCGCCGGCCACCATCCGCAATGTGATGAGCGACCTCGAGCACCTCGGGCTGATCTACGCGCCGCACATCTCGGCCGGCCGGCTGCCGACGCAGGCCGGCCTGCGTTTCTTCGTCGACGCCTTCATGGAGCTTGGCGACCTTTCCGACGAGGAGCGCCGCACCATCGAGGCACAGGTGCGGGCCTCCGGTTCGGGTGCGACGCTGGAGCACATGCTGACCGAGGCCAGCCAGATGCTGTCGGGCATGTCGCGCGGCGCCGGCCTGGTGCTGGCCGCCAAGAACGAGGTGGCGCTGAAGCATATCGAATTCATCCAGCTGGAACCGACCAAGGCGCTTGCCGTGCTGGTGTCGCAGAATGGCGACGTCGAGAACCGCGTTGTCGAGCTGCCCGCCGGCATCACCGTCTCGCAGCTGCACGAGGCCTCGAATTTCCTCAACGCGCATATCCGCGGCCGCACGCTGGCCGAGGCGCGGACCGAGATCGCCCGCATCAAGGAAGAGACGCGAGCCGCTCTCGACACGCTGTCGCAAGACCTGGTCGAGAAGGGGCTTGCGGTGTGGGCGGGCGCCGAAAGCGGCCTGCCGGCAAGGCTGATCGTACGCGGCCGCGCCAACCTGCTCGAAAACGTCACCGCCCAGGCCGACATCGAACTGCTGCGGCATCTGTTCGAGGACATGGAGACGCAGGACGGGCTGATCCAGCTGCTCGATCTCGCCGAGCAAGGATCGGGCGTGCGCATCTTCATCGGCTCGGAAAACAAGCTGTTCTCGCTGTCCGGCTCGTCGCTGGTCGTCGCGCCCTATCGCGACAAGGATGCCCGCGTCGTCGGCGCGCTTGGCGTCATCGGCCCGACCCGTCTGAATTACGCCCGAATCGTGCCGATGGTCGATTATACCGCGCAGCTGATATCGCGCATGTTAAGGTAGCGCCCCGGATAGCAAGAGACGGGCAGCAAGGAGAAGAAGAATGGCGCTCGAAGAATTCAAGGCCCGGATCAGCCTGCTGCTCGAGGAGATGGTGAACCAACCGGAAGACCAGCACGAAATCCAGGAACAGCTGCGCGAAAAACTGCGGGAGATGCGCGCCATGGGCCTGCCGCTGCCGGCGGATCTCGTCGCGCTGGAAAAACGCCTCGACGACGATTTTTACGCTGCCGGGACATAGACCGGAAACCGGTCTTTCGCTCCTCGACGCATCGTATGAGGCGGAACCTCTGGACAGACCTGCCGTTGGTTTCGTTCGCGACCAGATGGAGGACAAGATGATCCGATCGGCCGGCCTGGTGCTTCCAGCGCTCTTTCTCGCAACAGTGGCCTTCGCGCAGCAGGCGGACCAACGGGTGCTGAAAGGCGCGGCCGCCTTCGGCGACTGGCGCGCCGACAAGCCAGGTATACGCCGCCTGATCAAGCCGGAAGACCTGCCGAAGCCCTATGTCACCAAATCCGCCTCGAACAGCGCCGGGCTCGCCGACATGCCGGCAGGCGCGAAGCCGCGACTGCCGCCGGGATTCTCGGCCGAGCTGATCGCCTCCGGCATCGACAATCCGCGCGCCGTGCGCATCGCGCCGAACGGCGACCTGTTCGTCGCCGACAGCGAAGCCAACCAGATCCGCGTCTACCGCCTGTCCAAGGACAGTGCCAAGCCCGCCGAAGACGCCATCTTTGCCCGCAATCTCAACCAGCCCTATGGCATCGCCTTCTATCCGCCGGGCAATGACCCGCAATGGGTCTATGTCGCCAACAGCGACAGGATCGTGCGCTTTGCCTACCGCAATGGCGAGCTGAAAGCCGCCGGCGAACCGCAGACCATCGTCGACAAGATTCCCTCGAACCACCACTGGACGCGCGACATCGTCTTTTCGCCTGACGGCAAGACGCTCTATCTGTCGGTCGGCTCGGGTTCGAACATCGCCGAGGACATGGGCAAGGCGCCGGATGGCGGCCTCGAAGCGTGGATCAAGTCGAAGCCGCTTGGCGCGACATGGGGCTCCGAGGACGGCCGCGCCGACGTGCTGGCCTTCGACCCGGACGGCAAGAACGGCCGCATCGTCGCCACCGGCCTGCGCAATTGTTCGGGCATGACCGTGCAGCCGGCGACCGGGGCGCTGTGGTGCGTCGTCAACGAGCGCGATGCGCTCGGCGACAATGTGCCGTTCGAGTACGCAACATCCGTCAAGGACGGCGCCTTCTACGGCTGGCCCTGGTACTATATCGGCGACAATGAGGATCCGCGCCACAAGGGAGCGCGGCCCGATCTCGCCGGCAAGGCAACCATTCCCGATGTGCTGATGCAGGCGCATTCGGCGCCGCTCAACATCGCCTTCTACGACCGCCAGGATTTTCCGGCCGGCACCGGTTTTCCCCAGGACTACAGGGGCGACGCCTTCGTGGCCCTGCACGGGTCGTGGAACCGCGGCAACAGGACCGGCTACAAGGTCGTCCGATTGCTGTTCAAGGATGGCAAGCCGACCGGCGAATACGAGGATTTCATGACCGGCTTCGTGGTCTCCAATGGCGAGGTGTGGGGCCGGCCGGTGGGCGTGGCGGTGGCGAGCGACGGCGCCCTGATCGTCACCGAGGACGGCAACGGCACCATCTGGCGCGTGACTTATGGTGGCGCCCGCTCCTGATGGATCTTGCTCGGCTGGCACAGGCCCTTCATCCCGGATTGCCGGCGCCGGCGTCATCCCTCTTCCCGCGAACAGCGAGAAGGTGGCCGCGAAGCAGCCGGATGAGGGGACCTCGCAGGACGAAGGCCGGCATGTCTGGTGCAACGGATTCGGACACCCAGGGAATTCAACCGTGGCCCGCGCCATGCGATAAAGCTTTCCGATCCGAGACCGAATCCATGACCCTCACCGGCTTCCTCACCTACAGCGCCGCCCTTGGCATCGCCGCCGCCATCCCCGGCCCCGGCATCACCGCGCTTGTCGCGCGTGCGCTCGGCTCCGGCTTTCGTTCGGCGCTGGCGATGTTCTTCGGCCTGATGGTCGGCGACCTCACCTATCTGACCGCCGTGGTGCTCGGCCTCGCCTTTGTCGCGCAGACCTTCGGCATGGTGTTCCTGGCGATCAAATGGGCCGGCGTCGCCTATCTGGCGTTTCTGGGCTGGCGCTTCTGGACCGCCGGCATCACGCCCGAAACGGTTGAGGCCAGGAAGGGCAAGGGCGGGCTGGTTTCGAGCTTTGCCGCCGGCCTCGCCGTCACGCTCGGCAATCCCAAGACAATGATCTTCTACCTCGCCATCACGCCGACCATCGTCGACCTGAAGACCATCACGCTGGCCGACTACAGCATTCTCGCCGCTCTGACGGTCGTCGTCCTGTTCGTCGTGCTGGTCCCTTACCTGGCGCTCGCCGCCAAGGCGCGCTGGTTCCTGAAATCGCCACGCGCCCTGAAGGTGCTGAACCGCACCGCCGCCGGCTTCATGGTCGGCGCCGCGGCAGCGATCGCCGCCCGCCAGTAGCACTCTTTCAGCCAAAACATTCCGAGGTCGGGCCTTTCCGCGAAATGCTTTTCCGGGACAACGGCGTTTTCGACAAACGCCCCACTCGGATATTTCCGGCCGACAGCTTATGTTGCGCGGCTGAAAGCCCTATCTTGCCGGCTGCAATGCCACTTGCTTGAAATTCTCACTCGCCTGAAATCCTGGGAGCGAAACCAATGAACAAGCCCGTCACCTCCGCCCGCGTCCCCGGCCGCGGCCGCATCTACAATTCCATCACCGACACGATCGGCGACACGCCCCTGGTACGGCTCGACAAGTTCGCCAAGGAGAAGGGGATCGTCGCCAACCTGGTGGCCAAGCTCGAATTCTTCAACCCGATCGCTTCGGTCAAGGACCGCATCGGCGTGGCGATGATCGAGGCGCTGGAGGCGGCGGGCAAGATTTCACCCGGCAAGACGACGCTGATCGAACCGACGTCGGGCAACACCGGCATCGCGCTCGCTTTCGCCGCAGCCGCCAAGGGCTACAAGCTGATCCTGACCATGCCTGAGACAATGTCCATCGAGCGCCGCAAGATGCTGGCGCTGCTCGGCGCCGAGCTGGTGCTGACCGAAGGCCCAAAAGGCATGAAGGGCGCCATCGCCAAGGCCGACGAGCTGGCCGCGACGATCCCCAACGCCATCATCCCGCAGCAGTTCGAAAACCCCGCCAATCCGGAAATCCATCGCACGACGACGGCCGAGGAGATCTGGAACGACACGCAGGGCGAGGTCGACATCTTCGTCGCCGGCATCGGCACCGGCGGCACCATCACCGGCGTCGGTCAGGTGTTGAAGAAGCGCAAGCCCTCGGTCCAGATCGTCGCCGTCGAGCCGGAAGCCTCGCCGGTGTTGTCGGGTGGCCAGCCCGGCCCGCACAAGATCCAGGGCATCGGCGCCGGCTTTGCGCCAAAGATCCTCGACACCACGATCTATGACGAGATCGTCAAGGTCTCGAATGAGGATTCGGTTGCCAATGCGCGCCTCGTTGCCCGCCTCGAAGGCGTGCCGGTCGGCATCTCGTCGGGCGCTGCCCTGCAGGCGGCGATCGTCGTCGGCTCACGGCCGGAGAACAAGGGCAAGACCCTGGTGGTGATCATCCCGTCCTTCGCCGAGCGCTATCTGTCGACGATCCTGTTCGAAGGGCTCGGCGCGTAACTCGTCGCGGCTGCTGGCCCTTTGAAAAACCGCCGGTGGCGCCTGCCGCCGGCTTGAGCGGCACCCTGCTTCCGGTTCATATCCCCATCGGCCTGCTTTGGGTGCAGGCCGGGGGGAGAATTCCATGTACAAGCTCTATACACGTCCGGGCAGCGGCGGTTTCGTCGTCGAGGCCGCGCTGGCGCTGGCGAACGCGCCGTTCCAACAGATCGACGTGCCGAAGTCCGACCGGCCCGATCCGGCGTTCCTCGACATCAGCCCGCTAAACCAGGTGCCGGTGCTGACCTTGCCGGACGGGCGCTCGATGACCGAATCGGCGGCGATCTGCATTCTGCTTGCGGAACGCCATCCCGAGGCCAGCCTGGCGCCGGCGATCGACGCGCCGGCCCGCGTCGAGTTCCTGCGCTGGATGGCGTTCATGTCGTCGGTGCTCTATCCCGCGATCCTGCGGCTGTATTACGCCTACCGCTACACGGCCGATGCCGACGGAACGAAAGCCGTCAAGCAGGCAGCCGTCGCCGAGATGGACCGCGGCTTCGCCGTTCTCGACGCCGCCTTGCGCGGCCGTGACTGGCTGGTGGGTGAGGCGATGTCGCTGGCCGACATCTATCTCGTCATGCTCGTGGCCTGGCATCCCGACATCGAAAGCGCGCGGACGGCATGGCCTGATATTGAACGCTTGTGGGCGAAGCTGCGCGAGCATCCATTGCTGAGGACGCTCAACACGTCGCACGAGATGTGGCCGGGCTGAAGCTCAGTTTCGCAGCGTTGCGCGTTTGCCTTGCAGGAACCGGCGCACCGCAGGATCGCGTTCCAGGCCGATCGCCCTGTCATAGGCCTCGGTCGCCTGCGGCACCTGGCCAAGCCTGGCCAGGAGACCGGCCCGCGCCGCCCAGTAAGGCTGATATTCATTCAGCCGCTTGTCGTCACCCAGAACGTAGAGGGCCGCCAGCCCCGCCATGGCGCCCTGCGTTTCGGCGAGCGCAACCGCGCGGTTGATCGCCACCACCGGCGATCCCACAATCGAAAACAGCGCGTCGTAAAGCGCGCGGATCGCCACCCAGTCGGTGCGGCCGGTCAGCCGTCGCGCGGCGTGGGCCGACTGCACGGCTGCCTCAAGCTGGTAGCGGCCGACCACGCCGCTCGCCGCGGCATGGGAAAGAAGCGCCTCCGCCTCATCGATGAGGGCGCGGTCCCAGAGGTCGCAGTCCTGTTCGGCCAGCGGCACGAACTCGCCTTCGGCGCTACGCCGGGCCGCGCGGCGCGCCTCGGCAAACAGCATCAGCGCAAGCAGGCCAAGCGCTTCCGGCTCCTCCGGCATCAGCGTGGCGACCAGGCGGCCGAGCCAGATGCCCTCGGTGGCGAGGTTGCGGCGCCGCGTCTCGGTGCCGGCCGGATCCGACCAGCCTTCGGCGAAGGCGGCGTAGATCGCCTCCAGCACGGCGTCCAGCCGCTCGCCGAGTTCGGCCCGCTCCGGAACCCGCAACGGAATGCCGGTTTCACGGATGCGCGTCTTGGCGCGCACCAAGCGCTGGCCCATCGTTGCCGGCGAGACCAGGAAGGCGGAAGCGATCGTCGCGGCATCGAAGCCGAGGATGGTCTGCAGGATCAGCGGCGCCCGCACGCCCGGTTCGATCGCAGGATGCGCGCAGGCAAACATCAGCCGCAGCCGTTCGTCGGGCAGATCTTCGTCGGTCATGCGCGCCTCCATCTCCTCGGCGATCAGCTTGAGATGATCGCGGGCGGCCTCCCGGGTGAGCCGCCGCCGCACGGCATCGACACGACGCCGGCGCGCCACGGCCAAAAGCCAGGCTTCCGGCTTTTCGGGCACGCCCGATTTCGGCCAGCGTTCGAGCGCCGCGGCAAAGGCGTCGGCCAGCGCGTCCTCGGCCGCGGCCACGTCGCGCGTGCGCGCCGCGAGCCAGGCGACCAGCTTGCCATAGCTCTGCCTGGCGGCGGCCTCGGCGGCCGCCCGGGCGATATCCGGGCGACTGTCCAACGCGGTCAATCCTTGGGCAGGTAGTCGGCCATTTCCCAGATCGGCCGCAACTCGACCGTGCCGGTGCTGGCCGCCGGACAGCGCGCCGCCCATTCGATGGCGGTATCGATGTCGGCCGCCTCGATCATGTAGAAGCCGGCAAGCTGCTCCTTGGTGTCGGCATAGGGGCCGTCGATCACATTGGTCTTGCCGTCGGCGATCCGCACCGAGGTGGTCGCCTGGGTCGGGCGCAGCCTTTCGCCGGCCAGCCACGCGCCGGATTTCTTCAACGCGTCGGTATAGGCGCTATAGGCCGCGCTCATCTGCCGGGTCTTCTCGATCGGCATGGCCGCCATCGCGGCTTCGTCGTTGTTGATCATCAGCATGTATCGCATGGGTCATCTCCCGTGGTTTCGGCGGCCGCGTCCTTGCGGGGCCAGACGTATGTCGCGCGGCGACGACCGATTTCGACAGCGCGCCAAGAAAAATTTTCGGCTTCGTCACGCGGTTTCGCAAGGACCAGGTTTCACCAGGCGGCCGGCCGCGGACTGGCGACCATGCCTCGCAGCACTATCCTTGCGACCAGCCTTTATGATCCGGGCACGTCACACCAGAGATGGGAGATGAGAAATGGAACTCGTGACCCACAGGAAATTCAAAAACGACCGGTTGATGCCGTGGGGCAAGGGGACAGTTGTCAGCGGAGCGAAGGGATTCGCTTACCTCTGTGGAAACACGGCGACCGCCGCCGACTACGATCCTATGGGCAAGCGGGGCGGTCGTTTCGCTGGCGATGCGGCGGCGCAGTGGCTTGAGGTTCTGGGCAATATCAAATCCGATCTTGAGGAGCTGGGCACCACGCTTGAACACCTCGTCAAACTGACGTTCTTTGTCAGAGGACCATTTCCCGATGGCGGCGTTCTCAGCTCTCCCAATTTTCGCCTGGACGTTCTGGACGCATTCTTCGCCGAGCATTGCCCGAAGCACTGCAGTTACAACAACCCGCCGCCCTCGGAGGTGATCGGCGTTGCAGCGCTCGCTCAAGCCGACATCGTCATTGAAATTGTCGCGATCGCCGCCCTGCCGGATTGAGCTGAACCATGGCATGCCTGCCTCGCCAGCATGCGAATGAAGCCGGAGCACAGCAGACAGGCGCCGTCGAAGACGATCGACGGACGGCTTGCATCGAAAGATGGTTCAGCGGGAGGACTGGCTTGGCAGACTAGACCGAGGAAGGTCGGTCACGCGGGCCTGGGCTGCTCGTGTCCTGGGACACCAGCCGTAGGTGGTCAAAGACGCGGCGTTGTCGAGCGCCGCTCGTCGGCGAAAGCCGGGCGCTCGGCGCGATAGGTGGTGGCGCGGGAGTTGGCGCCTGGCCGGCAGATCCGGCTGTTGTGGCGGCTCTCGAACGTCATGGTCAGTGCGCGCCGAGCGAGGTACCGCGACGGGCGCAAGCCGGGCCGGGGCCGCGCATGTAGTAGCGCTCCGGCCGATAGGTCGGCGCGACGAATTCGCGAATGGCGGCGGCATAGCCGATGAGGTGCGTTAGGAAGTTCATTTTACCCGTCCCTGTCCCGATTTTCGGATGTCCCTTCCGAATTGCGCGGATGATAGCATCGAGGCGTGAATAGTCGGTGAACGTGATGTTAATTTCTGGTCGAAAACCCGTTGCTTCGTGGCCGGAATGCGGCTGATTCGGGGTGTTTCCATGCCTTTTGTCGCCATTCCGCCGAGTGTGACTTTTGCATCACATATGTTTCGTTTGAATGTCGCCTGGGCGCGGTTCTGTTTCCAATTTTTGACCAGCGGTGAAATTTCCGTTTTGGCCGCCACAATGGCTCAGGCGCGCTTTGGCATGCCTGATGTCACGCGCGTGCGGAACTGGAGCGCGCCCTGCCCGTTCTTCCCTTCATCTGATCGCGGAAAGGAATTGCCATGGCGCCGCGCCCTGCCTGGAAGGGTTATCTGAAGCTGTCGCTGGTCACCTGCGCGGTCGAACTGACCAATGTCGTCACCCATACCGAAAAGGTCTCGTTCCGCATTCTCAACCGCAAGACCGGCAACACGGTGAAACGCATCTATGTCGACGCGCAAACCGGCAAGCCCTTGGAGGATGGCGACGAGATCAAGGGTTATGAGCTGGACGACGGCGACTTCGTCCATATCGAGGAGGACGAGATCGAGGCGGTGCAGATCGAATCCTCGCACACGATGAGCCTCGACGGTTTCGTCGACAAAGCCTCGATCCAGCAAATCTATCTCGACACGCCCTATTATGTCGCGCCGGCCGACAAGGTGTCGGAGGAGGCTTTCGCCGTCATCCGCGATGCCATGGCGGGCAAGAAGATGGCCGGGCTGGCGCGCATCGTGCTCTACAGCCGGGAACGCCCAGTGGTCATCGAGCCGCTCGGCAAGGGCATGGTGCTGACGACGCTGCGCTACGACAATACGGTGCGCCAGCCGGACAGCGTGTTCGGCGAGATCAAGGCGGTGAAGACCGACCAGGAGATGACCGATCTGGCCGAGCTGATCATCGACAAGAAGAAGGCGAAGTTCGATCCGTCGAAATTCGACGACAAATATGAGGACGCGCTGCTCGAACTGATCCGCGCCAAGAAGGCCGGCAAGAAGGCGCCCAAGGCCCAGGCGACGCCCAAACCCTCGAATGTCGTCAACCTGTTCGATGCGCTGAAGAAGAGCCTTTCCTCGGATTCAGCCTCCACGAAAGCGTCGTCCGCGAAAGCCAAACCGGCGGCCAAGCGCGCCAAGCCGAAAGCGGCCGCGCCCAAGCGCAAATCGGCCTGAGGGAACAAATGGCCGGCCTCGAGCAATATAACGCCAAGCGCGATTTCAAGAAGACCTCGGAACCGGCCGGCAAGGTCGCGCGGACCGGGAAAAGCGAGGAGGGCGGCATCTTCGTCATCCACAAGCATGCGGCGACGAGGCTGCATTACGACCTTCGGCTGGAACATGGTGGCGTGCTGTGGAGCTGGGCGGTGACACGTGGCCCCAGCCTGGACCCGCATGAGAAGCGGCTGGCCGTCCATGTCGAGGACCACCCAATCGACTACGCGCCGTTCGAGGGCACGATCCCCAAGGGCGAATATGGCGGCGGCTCGGTCATCGTCTGGGACGAAGGGACATGGGTGCCCGAGACCGACCCGGCCAAGGCGATGAAGAAAGGCCATATCAACTTCGAGCTCAAGGGTCACAAGCTGCATGGGCTGTGGCATCTGGTCAGGCTGAAACCGCGTCCGGGCGAGAAGCGCGACAACTGGCTGCTGATCAAATCGGACGATGCAGCGGCGCGCCCGGGCGAGGATATACTGAAGGAAGCGCCGCAATCGGTGAAGTCCGGCCTGACGATCGAGGAGATCGGCGAAGGCAAGACGGCGAAAGGCCGAAAGCCCGACGTCTGGCATTCGAACAGGCCGGCGGCCGGCAACGCGAAGGCGGCCGCCCGGAAACTCGACTTCATCGAACCGCAGCTGGCGACACTCGAACGGGATGCGCCGCCGGGCAAGGACTGGCTGCACGAAGTGAAATTCGACGGCTATCGCATGCAGGCGCAGATCGCCGGTACCGATGTGCGGCTCTTGACCCGCACCGGACTCGACTGGACGGAGAAATTCGGCGGCGAAATCGTCACCGAACTCGCCGGCCTGAAATGCAGCGATGCCATCATCGACGGCGAGATCGTCGTACTGGCCGACAGCGGCGTCTCGTCCTTCGCCTTGCTGCAGCAAGATCTGTCGGCAAAGCGGACACATCGCTTCATCTACTATGTGTTCGACCTGATGCGCCTCGACGGCAAGGATTTGCGCGCCGAGCCGCTGGTCGAGCGCAAGCAGGCCTTGCAGGAGCTGCTCGGCAAGCAGCCCGAGAACCCGGCGGTGCGTTTCTCCGACCACTTTTCCGAGCCCGGCAAGATCATGCTGGAGCATGCCTGCCGCATGGGGCTGGAAGGCGTCGTCTCGAAGCGTGCCGATGCGCCCTATCGCAGCGGGCGCGGCCCGACATGGGTGAAGTCGAAATGCACGGCGCGGCAGGAATTCGTCATTGGCGGCTATCTGCCGTCGGACAAGACCGGGCGCGGGCTGCGCTCGCTGCTGGTCGGCTACTATGAGGGCGCCAAACTACACTATGCCGGGCGTGTCGGCACCGGCTTCTCCGCCAAGGGTGCGACGGAGCTGAAGACAAAACTCGATGGGCTGAAGGCCAAGGATTCTCCTTTCGACAGGGCCGTGCCGAAGGGCAAGGGTCTGGTCTGGGTCAAGCCGGAGCTTGTCGGCGAAGTGGAGTTTCGCAGCTGGACCTCGGACCGTATAATACGCCATGCCTCGTTCCAGGGGCTGCGCGAGGACAAGCCGGCGGAGGACGTTGTGCAGGAAAGGCCCAAGGCAGCGACAGGCAAGGCCAAGCCGTCGTCAAGCGGCGCCGGCAAATCCGCCGCTGCGGTAACGACCACCGTCAAGCTCTCCCACCCCGACAAGCTGCTGTGGCCCGACGAAAAGATCTCCAAGCAAGGCCTGCTCGACCATTACGCGGAGGTCTGGCCGCGCATGGAGCAGTTCGTCGTCAACCGTCCGCTCAGCCTGGTGCGGGCGCCGGACGGCGTTGGCGGGCCACGCTTTTTCCAGAAACACGCCTCGGCCGGCATGAGCGACAAGATCGCGCGGATGAAAGACCCAACCGATGGCGAGGAGATCCTGTTCGTCCGGGATTTCGATGGCGTCGCGGCGCTCGTCCAGTACGGGGTGGTCGAGATCCATATCTGGGGTTGCACGATCGACAAGCTCGAACAGCCGGACCAGATCATCTTCGATCTCGACCCCGATGAGGGTGTCGACGTGGAAGCGGTACGCGAGGCGGCGCTCGACATCAGGGGCAAGCTCGATGAGCTGTCGCTGCCGAATTTCGTCAAGACATCGGGCGGCAAGGGCTATCACGTGCTGGTGCCGCTCAAGCCCTCGGCGGATTGGGATGCGGTAAAGACCTTCGCCCATGATTTCGCCAAGGCGCTCGAACAGGGCGCCCCCGGCCGCTACACGGCGACGCTGTCGAAGAAGGCGCGCACCGGGAAAATCTTCGTCGACTATCTTCGCAACGGCCGCGGCTCGACGACGGTCGCGCCCTATTCGTCGAGGGCCAAGAAGGGGGCTACCGTGTCGATGCCGGTGACCTGGGCCGAGATCGAGGCCGGGCTGGCGCCGAACGCGTTCCCGATCGGCGACAAGACGACGCTGAAACAGCTGGCGCAAGCCGATCCGTGGAAGGGGTTTTTCGAGCAGGGGAAGGCGTTGAAGCGGGGGTAAGCCTACTCGACTTCGTCATCGTAGGGCGAAGCAAGGAGCGAAGCGACGCAGCGCAGACCCCAGGATGACGAAGGTGGGTGAGCGCTGGCAAACTACGCCAAAAACGCCCTCTCAAACGCCTGCTTGCCCGGCGGCGAGAAGATGACCGCGCGGCTGTCCTTTTCACGACGTGCCCATTTTTCCAGAAGGATCTTGTCGAGGATGGCGGCGCCCAGCGTGCCGGCGAGATGCGAGCGGCGCACGCTCCAGTCGAGGCAGGCGCGGCAGACCGGCCGGCGCGGCCTGGGATCGACATCGATGCCCATGGCGGAAAAATGCGATGCCGCCGACGGACCAAGCCTGATCTCCTTGTCGTCGCGCAGCAGGATGTCTCTCTCGACAAGGCGGTCGAGCATCGCCACCGCCTGCTCGCCGGCGAGATGGTCATAGCAGACGCGCGCGACGCGCATCGCCGCGTCACGCGGACCCGGCCGCACACGCTTGGGGCCAACGGCTTCCGCCACACCGGTGATGGCTTCGATCATGCCCGCGACCTGCGGACCGGCGAGACCGTAATAGCGATGCCTGCCCTGGCTGGCCAAGGTCAGCAGCCCACCCTCCATCAATTTCGACAGATGCGAGCTGGCGGTCGGCAAGGAGACGCCGGCCTCCAGCGCCAGTTCGCTCGCCGTCAGCGCCGTGCCGCCCATCAGCGCGCTGAGCATGTTGGCGCGGGCCGGGTCGCCGACCAGGCTGGCGATGCGCGCGATATCAGGTCCTTCACGCATGGTTTGATCCTCATCGAAGCATTCTTGTGAGACAACCACTAATCTGGCTCCAGCTCAAGGAGCCGGCGACGCAAGCGACGATGGCTCCTGACACCAAACTGCCTAGCACATCGATGCGCATGACGTTTCGACAGCGCTCGAAGCGTCGATGCAAGATCCCAGGGAGCCGACCATGACCATCACTTGCTTCATCCGCTATGAGATCGACCCGTTCGGCAAGGCCGCCTTCGAGGAATATGCCCGCAACTGGGGCCAGGCCATTCCGCGCTGCGGCGCCGACCTGATCGGCTATTTCGCCCCGCATGAGGGGTCGGCGACGACGGCCTACGCCGCCTACAACATTGAAAGCCTGGCCGCCTACGAAGCCTATCGGGCCCGCCTTGCCGCCGATCCCGCCGGCAAGGCAAACTATGAGTTCGCCAGGCGCGAAAGATTCATCCTCAAGGAGGACCGCATGTTCCTGAAACACGTCTCCGGCCCCCACGCCAAGCTGGTGCTGCCGTGATCGCCGTCATCTTCGAGGTGCAGCCCGCGGAGGGCCGGCGCGATGCCTATCTCGGCATCGCCGCCAAGCTGCGGCCCCTGCTCGACGGCATTGACGGCTTCATCTCGATCGAGCGCTTTCAGAGTCTCGCCGACCAGAACCGCATCCTGTCGCTGTCGTTCTGGCGCGACGAGGACGCGGTGAAGGCCTGGCGCAACACCGAAGAGCACCGCCAGGCGCAGCAGGCCGGCCGCGGCGGCATCTTTGCCGGCTATCGGCTGCGCATCGCGCATGTGGTGCGCGACTACGGACTGACCGAAAGGGACGAGGCGCCGGCGGACAGCCGGGCGGTGAATGGGTGAGTGGCTGGCGCGGCAGCGCTCAAGCATTCCCGATCAGCACTCCCGCCGCGAACACCAGCGCGCCGCCCAGCACCACCTGAAAGGCGGCGCGCAGGAAGGGCGTCTGCATGTAGCGGTTCTGGACGAAGGCGATGGCCCACAATTCGAAGAACACCACCACAGCGGCGACGGCCGTCGCCGTCCAGAAATGCGGAATGAGATAGGGCAATGCGTGGCCCAGACCGCCGGCCGATGTCATGACGCCGGTGGTGATGCCGCGTTTTATCGGCGAGCCGCGGCCCGACAGCTTGCCGTCGTCGGAAGCGACTTCAGTAAAACCCATGGAGATGCCGGCGCCGATCGACGCGGCAAGCCCGACCAGGAAGGTCTGCCAGGTGTCATGCGTGGCGAAGGCAGCGGCGAAGATCGGCGCCAGCGTCGACACCGAACCGTCCATCAGGCCGGCAAGGCCCGGCTGAACGTAAGTCAGGATGAACTGGCGCTGCTCGGCGGCGGCCTCTTCATCCTTCACGTCGCCCGGCACATGTTTCTGCTCCAGCCGCTGCGCCAGTGTCTCGTGACCCTGTTCGGCTATAGCGAGGTCGTCGAGAAGTTTACGCGTCGAGGCATCGGTGGTGCGCTTTGCCGCCTCGACGTAGAACAGGTAGGCCTGCTGCTCCATCGCCTCGGCCTGGCGGCGCACATGCTCGATGCCGAGCGGCCTCACCAGCCAGTCGGGCTTGCGCTCGAAATAGCCCTTCACATGTTCGCGCCGGATCAGCGGAATGCGCTCGCCGAAACGCTTGCGGAAGAGTTCGATCAGGGCGTCGCGATGGCCGTCCTCCTCCTCGGCCATCTCCTCGAACACCTTCGCCGATTGCGGGAAGCTTTCCGCCAGCCCGTCGGCATAGGCCCGATAGATGCGACCGTCATCTTCCTCGGATGAAATGGCCAGCGCCAGGATTTCTTGTTCGGAGAGCGATTCGAAGGGGCGGCGGCCGAAGCCGAAAACACGGGAAAGCATGAGGAAAGGACCCTAGTTTAGAATAGTTCTAAACTAGGGTTTGCCACGCTCCGGGTCAATCGCGCCGTGGCCACGGGTTCAAGAATTGTTGAAACACTCAAGTGGCCCCGCTTCTTTATTATTGGCAAAGATTCACCTATATAGCTGAACCTAACACAAGAATGAGGAGCATGCGCATGACGAAGCCGCACCCGCAGCATTTCGACCCGAAACCCGTTCTCGATCTCATTGCCGGCATCGAGGCCGATCTGCAGCGCCTGAAGGGCCTGGTCGAGCAGCAGATCGAGAAGTTCGACCCCGCCAACCCGCACAACAAGGCCCCCGACGGCAAGCTGACCGAGGAGGGGGTCGAGTGCTGCTACCGCATGTTCGACGAAGGCAAGTCGCGCTATTCGGTCGCCCAGCAGATGAAGATCTCCTTTGCGGCCGCCACCCACCGCTTCAACAATTGGCGCAAGCTGGGCGGAACCAAGAGGCAGCGGACGCTGCTTGGATGAGGAGCGGTCCGCGCAGCGGACGAAAAGCCCCCAAATGGGCTTTTCGAGCGACGAACGCCCGGAGCCATAGAGGAGGGCCGGGGCCAACCGTCATGGTCGGCGCTGCCCCTCATTGCCCTGCCGGGCATTCTCACCGTGAACGGGGGGAAAGAAGCTGGTCTCACCGTCGCCGCTCCTCCAGCAACGTCCGCTTCCTGGCGAAAGCGTAGGCGACAGCGCCCTTCTCCCCCTTTCACGGGGAGAAGATGGCGGCAGCCAGATGAGGGGCAGCGCCGTCCATCGGATTTTGACTCACCCAACATTGTAACGGTCACATTTTTTCGATGGTGCGCCACGGCTGTTTGCGCGCATCATGAGAAGACACCCACTTTCACTGGACCTCGCATGACCGCCACCACCCTTCCCGGCATCGCCGACATCCACGCCGCGGCGGCCCGTCTTTCCGGCCTGATCGTCGAAACCCCCTTGATCGAATCGCAGGAGCTGAACAAGCGCTTCGGCGGCCGCGTCCTGTTCAAGCCGGAGACGCTGCAGCGCACCGGCTCGTTCAAGTTCCGCGGCGCCTACAACAAACTGTCATCACTGAGCGAGGCGGAACGCAGCCGGGGTGTCGTCGCCTTCTCGTCGGGCAATCATGCGCAGGGGGTCGCCGCTTCCGCCGCCATGTTCGGCGTCAAGGCGGTCATCGCCATGCCGGCGGACGCGCCGGCGATGAAGATCGGCAATGTCCGCAAGATGGGCGCGGAGGTGGTGCCCTTCGACCGCTTCCGCGATGACCGCATGACCGTGGTTCGCCCCTATATCGACAGGGGGATGGTGCTGGTGCCGCCCTTCGACGACCCTGCCATCATTGCCGGGCAAGGCACGATCGGCCTTGAACTGATGCGGCAGGCCAGGGCGCTCGGCGTCAGCGTCGACGCCGTCTTGATCCCCTGTGGGGGCGGCGGCCTGTCGAGCGGCATTTCGGTGGCGGTCAAGGACGCCTCGCCAGGCACAGCGGTCTGGGCGGTCGAGCCCGAGCATTTCGACGATACGCGCCGCTCGCTCGCCGCCGACGCCCGGGTTTCCAACGAAGCGGGCTACAGTTCGATCTGCGACGCGATCCTGACGGCCGAGCCGGGCGTGATCACGTTCGAGATCAACCGCAAGAACCTCGCCGGCGCCATTGCCGTCTCCGATAAGGCGACGGCACAGGCGATGCGCGACGCCATGGCCTATCTGAAGCTGGTGGTCGAGCCGGGCGGCTGCGTCGCGCTGGCGGCGCTGTCATCGGGCGAGATCGAACTGTCGGGCAAGAATGTCGCCGTGGTGCTGTCCGGCGGCAATGTCGATTTCAGTACCTATGCCGGGATCATGGCGGCCGCCTGAGCGCTTTGTCCGCCGCGCCATGCCCGCCATCAGCGCCTCTGCCATGCGGGAGATGCGGGCGATCGACGCCGTTTTACGATCCGGCCGTCGTCATTGGCGATCATGGTTCGCGAGCGCCGGTCAGTCCAGCGTGCGCCTGAAGCGCAAAAGCGCTGTGCCCGCGAAGACCAGCACGAACACGGCCAGCCAGCCTATCTCGGTGGCGATGGCGTGGAAATCGGCGCCCTTCAGCATCACCGCGCGGGTGATGCGCAGGAAATGCGTCAGCGGGAAGATTTCGCCCAGCGCCTGGGCCCAGCCCGGCATGCCGCGATAGGGGAACATGAAGCCGGACAAGAGCAGGGACGGCAGGAAGAAGAAGAAGGTCAGCTGCATGGCCTGCATCTGCGAGCGGGCCATGGTCGAGATGGTGTAGCCGAGCAGCACCAGCGAGAGCACGAAGACGAGTACCGACGACAACAGAAGCGTCAGGCTGCCGACGAAGGGAATGTCGAACAGGAGCTTGGCCGCCACCAGCACCACCGCCACCTGCACCGCGCCGACGACGAGGAAGGGCAGCACCTTGCCCAGCATGATCTCGGCCGGGCTGGACGGCATGGCGAGCAGGTTTTCCATCGTGCCGCGCTCGGTTTCGCGGGTCAGCGCCATGGCCGTCATCATCACCATGGTCATCTGCAGGATGACGCCGAGCAGGCCGGGCACGATGTTGTATTGCGAAATGCCTTCGGGATTGTAGCGCTGGTGCACCACCACCTGCAGCTGCTGCCTGGCATTCTCGGCGGCCGCGGCCTGCATGCCCTGGGCGCGCAGCAGCGCCTGGCTCGCCACCGTGCTCAGCGTGGAAATGGCGCCGCTCGCCGCCGACGGATCGGTCGCGTCCGCCTCGATCAGGATTTGCGGATTGTCGCCCCGCTCGACACGCCTGGCGAAGTCGGCCGGGATGGTGACGACGAAGGAAACGTCGCCGCGCGCCATCAGGAATTCCGCCTCCTCGGCGCTCTGGGTCACATGGTCGAAACGATAGTAGCCCGTCACCTGCAGCGCCGAGACCATGGCGCGCGTGTACTGGTCGTTGCTCATCGCCACCAGCGCCGTCGGCAAGCCCTTCGGATCGTTGTTGATGGCAAAGCCGAACAGCACCAGCTGCAGCAGCGGCACGCCGAGCATCATGGCGAAGGTGATGCGGTCGCGCCGCATCTGGATGAACTCCTTGATCAGCAGCGCGCCAAGCCTAGCGAAGGAGAAGACACTGTTCATGCCATATTGTCCTTCGACCCCGACATGAACTGGATGAAGACATCCTCCAGGCTGGTTTCGCCCGGCGCGACCGTCACGCCCTCGTGCTCCTTCTCGACATCGGCAAGCGCTGCTTCGAGCTTCTTCCTGTCGGAACCGACGACATGCAGCGTCGCGCCGAAGGGCGCCACCTGGTCGACGCCGGGGCGGCCCTGCAGCTCTTCGGCCACCTTGGCCAGCCGCGGACCCTGCACCACGAACGTCGTCAGGCCGGCATTCCTGACCACCTCGGCGACGGTGCCGGTGGCCAGCATCCTACCGTAGGAGATGTAGCTGATGCGGTGGCAGCGCTCGGCTTCGTCCATGTAGTGGGTGGAGACCAGCACGGTGAGGCCGCCGCTGGCGAGGCGGTGGATCTCGTCCCAGAATTCGCGCCGCGCCTTCGGATCGACACCGGCCGTCGGCTCGTCGAGCAAAAGAAGCTTAGGCTTGTGCATGATGCAGGCGGCGAGCGCCAGCCGCTGCTTCCAGCCACCGGACAGCGTGCCGGCCAACTGGTTGCGGCGCGAGGTGAGACCGAGTTCCTCCACTGTCCTGGCGACATACTCCTCGACCGGTTTCAGCCGGTAGAGCCGCGCCACGAATTCTAGGTTCTCGCCGATCGTCAGATCCTCGTAGAACGAGAATTTCTGCGTCATATAGCCGACTTCGCGCTTGATCCTGAGCGACTCCGTACGGATGTTGAAACCCAACACCGTGCCTTCGCCTTCGTCTGGCGTGAGCAGGCCGCACATGATGCGGATGGTGGTGGTCTTGCCCGAACCGTTGGGGCCGAGGAAGCCGACGATCTCGCCTTCGGCGACCGACATCGTCACATGGTCGACGACGGTCTTGTCGCCGAAACGCTTGACCAGGCCGTGAACGTCGATGGCGTTCATCTGGCCGTTTCCGCAAGATCGACGTCGACGATCTGGCCGGGCTGCAGCGGGCCGGCATCGCCCTCCGGGCGGGCCTCGACCAGATAGACCAGCTTCTGCCGGTTCTCGAGCGAATAGATCACCGGCGGGGTGAATTCGGGATCGGGCGAGACATAGCTGACGCGCGCCTTCACACCACCGCCGCAGCCGTCGCAATGAACGTTGAGCAGGCTGCCTATCCTGACCGAGAAGAAGGCGGCCTCCGGTATGTAGACGCTGAGCTTCACCGCTCCGTCAGGCAGCATCGAGATGACCGGCGCGGTCGGGCCGGCCGTGTCGCCGGGATTGCGGATGATGTCGTTGACCCGGCCGGGCGAGGGCGCGGCCAGCGTGCGCTTGGACAGCCGCCACCGAGCCTGCTCCAGCGCTGCCTGCGCCTGCTTGACCTGATTGTCGGCGGCCTTGATCGTCTCGGGCCGCGCCGGCAGGCCACCGACGGCGAGATTGGCCCTGGCCTGGCCGACCTGGGCATTGGCGGTCTCCAGCGTCGCCGAGGCGGTGTCGTAATCGGCCTGGGTGCCGGTGCCGCGCTTGAACAGATCGGCGGCGCGGTCGTATTTGCGCTTCGCGTCGTCGGCCTGCGCCTTGGCCATGTCGACCTGCGCCTTGAGTGCGGCGATTTCTTCCGGCCGCTTGCCGACCTGCAAATCGGCGAGTTGCGCCTGCGCCTGGGCGAGGCTTGCCTCGGCCTGCGCCACCGCGATCTTGGCGTCGGCGCTTTCCAGCGTCACCACCGTCGTGCCCGGCGTGACGCGATCGCCGCGCTTCACGGCGACGGCCTCGACCTGCGCCACCTCGATCGGCGCCAGGAGCACATAGTCGCCCTCGACATAGCCGACGGCCAGGGGGGCGGTGGGGGCACAGGCCCCGAGAAGCTGCGCGGCGAGCGGCAGCGAACACAGAAAGCTCATGGTCTTTGCCCCTTCATCCCTGCCGCTCGATCCTCGATCTTTCGGGCGGCCAGTATGGCGCCGAGGTTGTCCGTCGTGACCGCCACGACCTTGGCGGCCTCGACAGCGCCGATATCGTGCCAACCCATGCGGCGCATCACCGCTTCGCGGCCGATGCGGAAATAGATGACCTGGCCGATCAGCGTGAAGACGGTGAGCCGGGTCCGCTCGCTTTCGGCCGGCTCGCCGGTCGCCTGCTCCCAGATCAGACACAACCGGCGATGCGTCGGCTCGAACACGCCGTCATAGATGCGGTCGAGGGCTGCTGTCGGATGCGACAGTTCGCGCAGGACGAACTGCACGATCTCGCCGGCCTGCGGCTGCGCCACGATGAAGCCGACCATCCGCTCCAGCGCCCCGAAGAGCAGCAGACGCGCGGCCTCCGGATCGTTTGCCGCCGCGGCCTGGGCGCTGCCCAATGCCTGGCCGGCAATCGTCTGGATGGTTTCGACGATATAGTCGGCGGCGGCGGCGCGAAGGCCTTCCTTGCCGCCGAAATGATAGGCGATCGACCCGATATTGGCCTGCGCCTCGGCCGCGATCTGACGGGTCGAGGTACCATCGAAACCCTGCCGGCCGAACAGTTTCAGCGCCGCCCGCACGAGTGCGGTGCGCGTCAGATCCGCCGGAGAGGTCTCGCGTCGGGGATTTTTGGTGTCGGGGACTTTGATCATGGCAAGACTTTAATCAATCGATTGATTAAAGTCAACTTGTGTTCGGAGTTGTCTTGCCATCGCCCGTGGCAAACGCTTTAGTGCGCGGCCATGGGCAAGGAAGTCGAGCGCAAGTTCCTGGTCTCCAGCACCGCGTGGCGGGAGTTGGTCGAGGCGGATATCCGCATTCTCCAGTTCTATCTCGCCGCGACGCCTGGCCGGACCGTGCGCATTCGCATCAGCGACGGCGCTTCCGCCAAGCTGACGCTCAAATTCGGCAGCGGCGCGCGCGAGCGCGACGAGTTCGAGTATCCAATCCCGCTCGCCGATGCCGTCGAGATGCTGGACTTCGCCATCGGACGTGTCATCGAGAAGACACGTCACCATGTTAGGCATCGCGGCTATCTCTATGAAGTCGACGTCTTTGGCGGTGCACTCGCGGGACTTGTGGTGGCCGAACTCGAGACGCCGGAAGACGTGCCGGACGAAATGCTGCCTGACTGGCTCGGCCGTGAAGTCACCGGCGAGCAGAAATTCTACAACGCGTCGCTCGCCCTCGGGGGGATACCGGAGATCGCCGCATGAGCTTTCGTATCGACCCGCGCCTGCCGCTGACCGGCGAGGTCAGGCGCATCCTTGCCGAGGAAATTGGCAAGGCGCTCCTGCATCTGGATACGGCGCGCAGCCGGCCGGAGCAGGGACTGCACAAATGCCGCAAGCGGCTCAAGAGTGCGCGTGCCTTGCTGCGTCTGGTTCATTCCGGTGACGAAACATTCTGCACGACGGAGAACCAGTGCTATCGCAACGTTGCGGCCCTGCTTGCCGGCCCACGCGAGGCAACGGCGCTGATCGAGACCATCGACCGGCTGGCGGCAGCTTTCCCGAAAGAGAGCGCCGATGGCGGGCTCGATACCGTACGTGACCGGATGATTGCCCGCCAGCACGATCTCCACGAAGCCGCCGGCCTCGAAGCGGCGATCGGCGCGGCGACCGCCGCCTGCGAAGACGGCATGAAGCGGATCGAAAGCCTCGACTTGCCAGACCAGCCGGAACAGGCGGCCGACGTGCTTGCCGAAGGCGCCAGGGTCACCCTGCGCCGTGCCAGGAAGGCGCTCGACAAGGCTGGCTCGCGCGGCGAGGCCGACGATTTCCACGATCTGCGCAAAGCGGCCAAGACGCATGGCATGCACCTGTCGCTGCTGGGCAGGCTCTGGCCGACGCCTATCAAGGCGCGGCGCAAGGCGGTCGATGCACTGGGCGAGCGGCTCGGCGAATTGCATGATCTGTTCGTCATGCGCGCCTTGCTCGAGGCGGATGACGAGCCGCTTGGCCCGCCCGAGGACACGAAACTTCTCGGCAAGCTCATGAAACGTTCGGAGAAGAGCCTGAGAAAATCATGTCTTGCCGAGGCGGCCGAACTGTTCGGCGACAGCCCCAAGCATTCGACGAAGAAGCTGGCCCGCAAGGCGCGCGGTGATCTGGCCAGTCCGGCGCCGCGCGACGAGACGAGCGCTTCGGCCGGCTGACGAGGCCTGCACGCTGGCACTTCCCCGCCGGCGTGTGCTAGTCACGCTGCATCATGACCGAGCCCGGCGACACGCTCCTGGACCGACTTGGCCGCTGGCTCGCCGGCCGGTTGCAGGAAGAGTCCTCCGGCTATGAACCCTACACGCCGTCGGATCCCGAAACGTTGCGCCGCACGCTGGAACCCGGCGACATCCTGCTGATCGAGGGCAACCAGAAGATCTCGGCGGCGATCAAGTACCTCACCCAGTCGACATGGTCGCATGCGGCCCTCTATGTCGGCGACGCGCTGGCCGAACCGGAGGACGGAACAGAGCGGCGGCGGCTGGTCGAGGTCACGCTCGGCGAAGGCTGCGTGGCGGTACCCTTGTCTCGCTACCGCACCTACAACACCCGCATCTGCCGGGCGAGCGGGCTGACGCCGGAGGACCGCGACACGGTCGTCGCCTTCATGATCGGCAAGCTTGGTCTGAAATACGACCTCAAGAACATTTTCGACATGCTGCGCTATTTCCTGCCGACGCCGCCGGTGCCGGTGCGCTGGCGCCGGCGCATGCTGGCCTTCGGCTCCGGCGACCCGACCCGGGCCATCTGCTCCTCGCTCATCGCCGAGGCCTATGGCCGGATCCACTACCCGATCCTGCCCGAAATCACCCGTGCGCCGGGCCGCGCCTCGGCGCAGTCGAGCTATATGCGCAAGGAAATCCTGCACATCCGCCACCACTCGCTCTACACGCCGCGCGACTTCGACCTGTCGCCGTTTTTCCGCATCGTCAAGCCGACGCTGGAATATGGCTTCGACTACCGGTCCGTGACCTGGGACGACAAGGCCGCCGACGCGAAGGCCGCCGAATAGCGGCCTTTCAAGCCGGAAGCGGGCCGTCCTTTTGCGGTGGGCTGCTCAGGCGTCCTGGCGCCGGCATCGCGCGGGTGCGGGCCGATCGGCATGATCGCGGGAAATGGCGTCGCTCCAAAGGCAAACGTCCATTTGTAGCCGGTGAGCCCGTCCTCGGGCGTCGTATGCTGGTCGTGGTGAGCCAGCAATTTGGCGCGCTCGGCAAGGTCTTCCGCTTCGCGCCGCACCATCTCGGCCGTCTCAGGCCGCATCCGCCTGGAGAAGCTGACGAAGGTCGCCTCCTTCTCGATATGGGTGATGGCCCAGCCGATGAAATTCTTGTTGGTCATCTCGAACAGCGGCCTGAGCGGCCCTTCGAAATTCCACTGGATCGGCGTTTCGACCAGCAATCTTGCCGTGAGGCCCCGGCCGAGCGCGATCAGTCCCAGTTCCTCGAGGTCGCGCAGATAGAGGAACATCGAGGCCTCGCTCAGGCCTTGCGAGCGCATGATGCCCTGCGGCGTGAACTTTTCCGACAGCATGACGAAGATGAACAGCAGCGCGGGCCGCCCAGCGAGCCGGCGCTCGATCTCGGGCGCGATATGGTTGACCGGCCCCGGCCCCCGGTTCATCGAGCCAAGCACGTTTTCCAGCTCGACGCCGGCTGCGGCGCATATCTCGACCAACCGGTCGAGCTTGCAGTTGCGCTCGTGGAAGATGCGTTTCACCGTCGGCTCGGAAACGCCCATGCGATCGGCCAGCTCGCGATAGGTGACGCCCTTCGCCTTCAGCGTCCGCTTCAGCGCCTCGAAGATCAGACCGTTCATGGGATGCACCTCTTGCCGGCAATTTCGTATCGATTTTCGATACTAGCGGCAATCAGGCTTTTCGAAAAGTATCGAAAATCCTAGCTCGTCGCCTGTCAGCACAGGAGAACAGCCATGAAACGCTTCATCATCCCAGCCTTGGTCGCCACCATCGGTATCGCGGCCGCACCAGCGGTCCAGGCCGGCGAACTCTGGCGCGCAACGGGCCTCCAACAACCGGAATCAGCTTTGTTCGACGCCGCCAACAACCGCATCATCGTCTCCAATATCGTCGGTAACCCGGGCGATGCCGACGGCAACGGCTATCTCAGCGTGCTGTCGCTGGACGGCAAGATCGTCACCCAGCACTGGACCGACGGCATGGACGCGCCCAAGGGCATGGCGATATCGGCCGGCAAGCTCTATGTCGCCGACATCACCAAGGTCCGCGTCGTCGATCTCGCCAGCGGCAGGCTGGTCGCCAGCATCGTGGTGCCGAATGCCGTCTTCCTCAACGACATGACGGCGGACCACACAGGCAAGGTCTATGTCAGCGACATGCTGGCCGACACGATCTACCGCATCGACGGCGACAGGCCGGAGCCGTTCGTCAGGGATGCGTTGCTGGCTTCGCCCAATGGCGTCTTCGCCGACGGCGGCCGGCTGATCGTGGCCTCCTGGGGCAAGGGCATCAAGCCCGACTTCAGCACGGCGGAGCCGGGCGGGCTGCTGTCGGTCGACCTCGCCAGCAAGGTGGTTTCGCCGCTGCCCGGCGCGCGGAGATTCGCCGACCTCGACGGCGTCATCGCCATTGGCGACACCATCTACGCCACCGCTTACTTGACCGGCACGCTTTACCGCTACGAGGCCGGCGGAACTCCAGAAGCGGTGGCGCATTTCAAGCCGGGCAGCGCCGACATCGGCACCGACGGCAAGTCGATCCTCTATGTGCCGCTGATGAACGAGGGCGAGGTGGCGGCGCTGAAGCTCGATTGAGAAACGGCGGCTCGGGGCGAGCCGCGACCTTTGCTAACAGCCGTCGATGGACCGTGGTAGGAAAGGTCCTTCGACGGCGATGGAGGTTTGCCATGGAAGACTTTGCCATGGAAGACGGGGGCATCCGGGCGGCCCTGGATCGCCACTGGGCGGCTTCCGACGCAGGTGACTTCGAGGCGGAACACCAGATCTACCGGGAGGATGCGGTGCTCGACTATCCGCAATCGGGCGAGCGCATCCGTGGACGGCGCAACATCCAGTCGTCCCGCGCCGCGCAGCCGAACCGCAAGCACTTCACCGTGCGGCGGATCATCGGCAAGGATGACCTCTGGGTCACCGAATATGTCCTGACCTATGACGGGCGGCCATCCCATAGCGTCAGCATCATGGAGTTCCTGGACGGCAAGGTGGCGCGCGAGACCCAGTATTTCAGCGATCCATTCGAGCCGGGAGCCTCGCGGGCACAATGGGCCGAGCGGATACTGTGAGCCATGGGGAAAATCATCCGCCGATCGCCCGTGCGGAACTGCCGAACGAGACCGTCGCTCTCGCCCGCTTCCTGATCGGCAAGCTGGTGATGCGGGCATTACCCGAAGGCATTGTCGGCGGCCGCATCGTCGAGACCGAGGCCTATGTCGTCGGCGACGCCGCCGGGCATGGTTTCAGGGGAATGACCCCGCGCAACCGCTCGCTGTTCCTCGAGCGCGGCCATGCCTATGTCTATCTCGCCTATGGCACCTCCATGATGCTGAATGTCTCGAGCGAGGGGCAGGGGATCGGCACCGGTGTCCTGATCCGGGCGCTGGAACCGCTCGAAGGCATCGCGATCATGCGGCGGAACCGTGGCATCGAGCGCTTGCGCGACCTGGCGCGCGGGCCGGGAAGGCTGGCCTCCGCACTGCGGATCGATCGTTCGCTCGACGGGCTCGACCTCTGCCAGAAAGGGCCTTTATGGCTCGCAGGCGATGGCCAGAGCCCCGGTGAGATCGGGCAGGGCATCAGGATCGGCATTTCGAAGGATGCCGACCGCCTGCTGCGCTTCTATCTCAGGGGCAGCCCGTTCGTCAGCGGTCCGAGATCGCTCAACCGATGAGACGCCGGCCAGCCGCCCTCCTCCGTTGAAAGGAAGCTGGACCGAAGGGACCGCGCCTCTCACTTCCCCGCCAGCCGCGCCCGCGCGTCGTGGAGCCGGCACAGGTCATCAGCGGCCGCTTTGCGCCGGTGGTGCGGCGGGCTTGAGGCGCACGCCCCTGCCGCCGCGCTCGCTGGCCTGGTTCTCGCCGATCAGTTCCACCCCGGCCTCGTCGAGCGCCTGGATGACCTTCATCAGCGTATCGACCACGCCCCGGACCACGCCATCGCTCGCTTCCATGCGCTGGATGGTTGGAAGCGAAACGCCGGCGCGCTCGGCCAGCGTCTTCTGATCGATGCCGGCCAAAGCCCTCGCGGCACGCATCTGCGCGGCAGTGATCATCGGCCGGAACCCATGTCCGCGTCCGCGGAAATGGCGCATGACGTTTCAAGCATCAATATGAATCTTTGTGACTTAAACACCGTCGCCTGATTGTCCATTTCCGATACTTCCCGAGCATTGCAAGCTAGGATGTTGTCCATCTGAGGGAAGGGATAACGCGGTTGAGCAGTTTCAAAACTTTGGTGACATCGGCATGCTGGCTGTCAATGGTTCTGGCGCTGGCAGGCTGTGGTGGACACCTGATCAACAGATTGATCTGAGGGCAAGCCCGGGCGATGCGGTCAGGCGCCATAGGTATCGTCGCTCACCACCTTGCGCCGCTGCAGCATCCGCGCCACCAACCAGCATAGCATCGCCCAGGCGAAGCCCGCGCACCAGCCTGCCAACACATCCGACGGCCAGTGGACGCCGAGATAGATGCGGCTGACGCCGACCAGCACCGTCGTCAGCACGGCGAGGGACAGGACGTATATCTTCGTCGCCCGGCCATGCAGGAAGCGCGCCGCGAGCGAACCGAGCGTGAGATAGGTCACCGCCGACAGCATGGCGTGGCCACTCGGGAAGGAAAGCGATGTCTCGCTGACCAGATGCGAGACGAGCTCGGGCCGCGGCCGGTCGACGCCGACCTTCAGCAGGCTCGACAAAATCTGGCCACCCGCCACGGCGGCGAAGATGAGAAGCGCGGTCCCAGGCCTGCGGATCAACAGCAGATAGATGATCGTTGCCGTCGTTATCAGCACCAGCACGCTGGCGCTGCCCAGGCTGGTGATGTCGCGCATCGCCCCCTCCAGCCATGGCGGGCCGATTGGAATACCGGGTTGGCCCGCCTGGCGGAAGGCAAGCAGGATTTCGGTGTCGAAGGCGTGTGGCGTGGTGGCGCGCGCCACCTCCATCAACTCCTCGAAGCCCCAAAGCCCGCCGGCGACGACGAGGCCAGCCAGCAGGACCGGGAATTCGATCCGGTTAAGCAGGGTGCTTGCAGTGTCTTTCATCGGATCGGTACCGCGGCCTTCATTCGGTCATCGTCCCTGCAGATAGGGCCCGAGCGTGATCAGCGCCACGGCCGCGATCGCCATCACGATGCCGGCGGCCTGCAGGGCGTTGACGCGCTCGCCGAAGAACACCAGCGCGACGACGTTGACCGAGACCAGCTGAATGACGGCCGAGAGGCTGAAGGACACCGACATGCCGAACTCACGGATCAGCCGCAGCATGATCAAATTGCCCAGTGAATAGAGCGCGAGCGTCAGCAGGATCTTGCCGAGGCTCGGCGCAAGGCCCCATTGCTTGGCGGCGGTCGCCGCCAGAAGGAAGATCACCGTTGAAAAGCCAAGCTGCAGCAGTCCCGAAAACCCCAATGTCCCGTCCCCTTAGAAGCGGCTGCCGCCGCGTGCGCAGCGGACCTTGTTTCCGAAGCGCCCCGAGACGTCAAGCGAACTCGTTCCAACTAAGGTCTTGGCAACGGCAAGACTGAGGCTCAATGTGCCAATGTCGCCCAGCTGTCGATGGGGAGGGGGGCGGTCAGGGGCTTATGATTCGTATTCTGCAGAATTTGGCGCGGCGCTGGAGCGAACTTTCGCTTGCCCTGCAATTCCTCGTTGCCGGCGGCTTTGGCCTCCTGGCCGTCATGCTCGTGGTCGGCGCCTGGGTAACGACGCAGATCCGGGACGGCGTCATGCGCAATTCGGCCGCCACGACGGCGCTTTATGTCGACAGCGTGATCGCCCCGCTGCTGCCGGACCTGCGCAAGAGCGAAGAGCTCAGCGAGGCCGTCAAGCAGGCGCTCGACGAGACGCTCGGCCAGGGCGCGCTCGGCAAGCGGCTGGTTTCGTTCAGGCTCTGGCGGCGCGACGGCACGGTGCTCTACGCCAAGGATGCGGCCTTGATCGGCCGCCGCTTCAATCTGACCGACAATCTGCGGTCCGCCTTCCAGGGCAACGTCACCGCCCAATTCGATACGTTCGACGAAGACGAAACGAAGGAACAGGCTGTCGGCACGCCCTTGCTGGAGATCTACAATCCGGTGCGCGAACCCTGGTCCGGCAATGTGGTGGCCGTCACCGAGTTCTTCGAGGTCGCCAGCGATTTCAAGGCCACGCTGGCTTCCGCGCTGCTGTCGAGTTGGCTGGTCGTGGCCGGAACCACCTTGACGGCCTTTCTGCTGCTGTCGGGCATCGTCCTGCGCGCCAGCCGCACCATCGACGATCAGCGAGGGGCGCTGCGTCACCAGGTGTCGGAGCTGCAGGAGCTGGTGACGCAAAACAGCGCCTTGCGGCAGCGTGTGCAGCGGGCGTCCCGCCGCGCCACCGCACTCAACGAAAGATATCTGCGCCGGATCGGCGCCGACCTCCATGACGGACCGGCGCAACTGGTGGCGCTGGCGGCGTTACGCATGGACAGCCCGATATTTTCGGACGACGGCCATTGGACCGAGAGCCGTTCGGCCGAGGTCGCGATGATCCGCAGGACGCTGGAGGATGCCATGCGCGAAATACGCGGTATCTGCACCGGCCTTGTGCTGCCGCAGATAGAGACGGCCGCCGCCAAGGAGATATTGCGGCTGGCCGTCGACGAACATGAGCGCCGGACGGGAACCTCGGTGACGCTTACCATGCCCAAGCATTTGCCCGAACCCGGCGCATCCGAGAAGATCAGCATCTATCGTTTCGTGCAGGAAGGGCTGAACAATGCGTATCGCCACGGGCGGGCCAAGGATCAGACAGTGCGTGCCGGGATGAAGAATGGCCGGCTTTTTGTAGAGGTGTCGGATAGCGGGCCGGGCTTCGATCCGGCGCGGGTCGAGGGGCTGGGGCTGGCCGGCCTGCGGGAGCGGGTCGAAAGCATTGGTGGCCAGTTCCAGACCTTGACCGGAGCACAAGGCACGCGATTGGTAATCAGTCTATCGGTTGAGGAGCAAGCATGATTGGCGTCATTCGAATCGCTATTGTCGACGATCATCCGCTGTTTCGCGAAGGCGTGACGCGCAGCCTGTCGGAGATCGGAGGCTTCGAGATCGTCGGCGAAGGCGCGACGGCGCAGGATGCCGAACGCATCGCCTCGACGGCGCAGCCCGACATATTGCTGCTCGACATCTCCATGCCGGGCGGCGGCTTGGCCGCGGTTGCAAGCATCCTTGCCGACAACCCCGCCCAGAAGATCGTCATGCTGACCGTTTCGGAGGCCAATGCCGATGTCACCAAGGCCCTGAATGCGGGGGTGCACGGCTATATCCTCAAGGGTGTCGGGTCGCGCGCCCTGGCCGACATCCTGCGCAACGTCGCGGCCGGCGAGAGCTATCTTTCACCGACGCTGTCGGCGCGGCTGCTGTCCGATCTGCAGTCCCCGCAGCCTGCCAATGCCGAGGCGGACCGGCTGCGGCAACTGACCGAACGACAGACGGAAATCCTCCGGTTGGTGGCGGAGGGGCTCAGCAACAAGGAGGTTGCCTTGCGCCTGCAGCTGCAGGAGAAGACGGTCAAGCACCACATGACCGGGGTGCTGTCAAAACTCAACGTGCGAAACCGAACCGAGGCGGCCCTCATGATGCGTGAGTTGCGCGACCGAGACAGGAACCGCGCGTAGGCCATCGCGGAACCGCGCGAGAGGCGGACAAAACGAGGTCACCTCCGCCGGGGGCGGCGGAGGTGAGGTGTGAAGCTGATCGTTGCCTGTTGACCGGCCTCACAAGGCCTTGAGACGCCTGACATCGGCGGGCGTGGCCCGACGGTCGATGATCGTGCGGCCGAGCGCGTCGCGCATGCTGAAACGACCGTTCTCGATCTTTTCCGTCATGCCGTTGGGGTGCTCGACCGAGATCTTGCTGCCGTCCACGCTGACCTTGTCGCCGGTCGTGGCGTTGACATGGCTGGTGCCGGTGCTCTGGCTGGCACCCGGTCCTGAGTTGCCGCCACCATCATCACCGCCATCTGTTCCGGAATTGCCGCCGTTTCCATTTCCGTTGCCGCTATTGCCACCGCCGCTGTTGCCGCCATTTCCATTTCCGTTACTGCTGCTGTTGCCGCCGCTGCCGCCGCTTCCATTTCCGTTACCGCTGCTGTTGCCGCCGTTGCCGCCGCCATTGCCGCCCTTGGCGGCCTGTGCGACAGCGGCATTGATCCCGGAGGCGGGGCCTTGCAGCGCGATTCGATAGGGGGCGATGGTCAACAGCAGCGTGGCCGCGGAGACGAGCGCCAGCCGGCAACAACGGGCCGTGATCGATCCGTTCATCCTGATCTCCGTCGATTGAGCCGGCGCGCCCACCCCAACGTTGCAACCAGCAACATCGCCGAAAGATGTATTGACCGGAAGCGACCTCCGACCGTTGCGTTTGTCACCCAGGACCTTTGGAAGCGCAAGACCGGACCAAAGTCCGACGTCATGGATGACAACTGCCTCGCGCGGAGTGGTGGAACAGGTATGATGTCACGAAAATGTGATCAGCCGGCTGTAGGGGTCGACAGGCGACAGAAGCTCCAGCCACTCGAAAGCCAGAGGCCCTCATGACCGAACATCGCTCCCCCGACGCCCGATTCCGCACCAGCCTGCTCGAGGAAAACGAAGGACCGGCCATCAACCCGACCGACAACCGCACCATGGGCGAGATCATCGCCGCGCGGTTCTCGCGCCGGGCGTTCCTCAAGGGATCGCTCGCCGTCTCGGCGATCGCCGCCACCGTCAGCCCGCTGGCCATGATCGCCGCGGACGATGCCCGTGCCGCGGAAGGCTCGGCCTTCAAGTTCGACGAGCTCGAGGCCGGCATCGACGACAAGCATCATGTCGCGCCGGGCTATGACGCCGACGTGCTGTTGCGCTGGGGCGATCCGCTGTTTGCCGATTCGCCGGAATTCGACCCGACAAAGCAGTCGGCTGAGGCGCAGGCCAGGCAGTTCGGCTACAACAACGACTATGTCGGCTATATCCCGATCGACGGCTCGGCCGAGCACGGCCTGCTCGTGGTCAACCACGAATACACCAACCCGCATCTGATGTTCCCCGGCATCGTTTCGATCGTCGAGAAGGACGGGAAGAAGAAGGCCGAAGTCGCCCCGCTCTCGAAGGAGCAGGTCGATGTCGAAATGGCGGCGCATGGCGGCACCATCGTCGAGATCCGCAAGGAAGGCGGCAAATGGCAGGTGGTGCGCGACGGCAAGCTCAATCGCCGCATCACCTCCACCACGGAGATGGCGCTGTCCGGCCCGGTCGCCGGCCATGATCGCGTCAAGACCAATGCCGACGCGTCCGGCACCAAGGTGTTCGGCACCTTCAACAACTGCGCCGGCGGCGTCACGCCGTGGGGCACCTATGTGATGGCCGAGGAAAACATCCATGGCTATTTCTCCGGCGAACTGCCCGAGGGCCACAAGGAAGCCGCCAACTACAAGCGGCTCGGCATTCCCGAAGGCGCCTATGAATGGGGCGCGCATTACGACCGCTTCAACCTGGCCAAGGAACCGAACGAGCCCAATCGTTTCGGCTGGATCGTCGAGGTCGATGTCAACGATCCAACCTCGATCCCGAGGAAGCGCACCGCCATGGGCCGCTTCAAGCATGAGGGCGCTGAATCGATCGTCGCCAAGGACGGCCGCGTCGTCTTCTATCTCGGCGACGACGAGCGCTTCGACTATGTCTACAAATTTGTCACCAAGGGCGCCTTCAACGCCGGCGACCGCGCGGCCAACAAGGACCTGCTCGACGACGGCACGCTGCATGTCGCCAAATTCGCCGAGGACGGCACGGTGGACTGGCTTCCGATCGTCTTTGGTCAAGGCCCGCTGACGGCCGAGAACGGCTTCGCCAGCCAGGCCGACGTGCTGATCGAGACACGCCGTGCCGCCGACCTGCTTGGCGCCACAAAGATGGACCGGCCCGAGGACATCCAGCCCAACGCCGTCAACGGCAAGGTCTATGTGATGCTGACCAACAATTCGAAGCGCAAGGCCGACCAGGTCGATGCGGCCAACCCGCGCGCCGAGAATGCCTTCGGCCACATCATCGAGATCACCGAGACCGACGGCGATTTCACGGCCGCAAAGGGCAAATGGGAAGTGCTGCTGAAGTGCGGCGATCCTTCAGTGGCCGATGTCGGCGCCACCTTCTCGACGGCGACGACGGCCAATGGCTGGTTCGGCATGCCCGACAATTGCGCGGTCGATTCGGCCGGGCGCCTGTGGGTCGCCACCGACGGCCAGGGCCCGAAAGCCACCGGGCGCACCGACGGCCTGTGGGCGGTCGACACGGAAGGTGCCGCGCGGGCGACCTCGAAACTGTTCTTCCGTGTGCCGATCGGCGCCGAAATGTGCGGCCCGCTGTTTGCGCCCGACGACCAGACCGCCTTCGTCGCCGTCCAGCATCCCGGCGATGGCGGCGAGGACTGGGAAGGCTTCGGCCGCCCGTCCTACTACGAGGATCCGTCGACGCGCTGGCCCGACTTCAAGCCCGACATGCCGGTGCGACCTGCGGTCGTCGCCATCACCAGGCAAGGTGGCGGCAAGATCGCGGTCTGATCTCGGCGCCAAGGCCCGAAGCTCAAGCCTCGGGAAAGACTGGCAATTTAGGAATGGCGCCCTAACTCCTCTCCCAGGAGACCGCCGCCATGCCAAAGTCAGTCTATGATCGTGGCCTGCTCAAGCCTGGCGAAATCGCCAGGCTGCAGCGCGTCTTTGACGAAGCCTGCCTGCGGCGCGACGCGCAGCCTGATTCGCCGGAAGCGCGCGAAATCGCCCTGACCCTGCTTGCGCTCCACAATGCCGGCATGGTCGACGAGGAGATGTTGATGGAAGCCGTCGGTTTCCGCCGGCTCGAACCCAAATCGGCGTGATGTCCGCGTTCGCGTCCAGCCCTATGCCGCGCGCTGAACGACGGCGACATTGATCGGGGTCCTCAAGCTGAAGCCGGCCGGCTCGTACAGCCTCGCCGCCCGGCTGCGCGATCAAATCAGCGTGACGCGCCCGAGGGCCGGGAGGAGCCGGCGATCCGCCTGGCGATCGCCTTGCCCAATATGGCGGCATTGGCGAAGCAGCCGCGGATGCTCGGCCGCATGCCGGTGAACCACAGGCCTGGCAGCTTCGGATCGGCTTGCCCGCCGTTAAAGAGCGGGACGCCCTTGCCGTCGAGCACGCCGAGATTGCCGACCATGCGCTCCAACCCGGTGCGGTAGCCGGTCGCGGCAATGACGATATCGGGATCGACCAGGCTGCCATTGGCCAGGACCACGCCGTCGCGGGTGAATTCCCGTATCGCCGGCACGACGACGATCTTGCCCGATTTGATGGCGTCGACCGCACCGTCGTCAGCGGCGATCGCCGTGTAATCCGAAGTCAGGCGGCTGGCGCCGCCCGACGGCGCGGGTGGCATGCCGAATTTGGTCAGATCGCCGAAAACCAGGCGCTGCGTCGCGGCGATCGCCGCATCTGCGACGCGCAGCGGCAAACGCGCCATGAACGGCGAGAGCCGGTGCACGGCAATCTTGCCGATGCGCTTGGGCAGAAGCGCGGGCCCATTGCGGGCCGACAACCAAAGCGCCGCCGTATCCACGCCGGCCAGATGATTGAGGGTGTCGAAGCCCGAATTGCCGGCGCCGACGACCAGCACCCTCTTGCCGGCATAGGCCGTGGCGTCGCCAAAATCCGCGGAATGGATGATCCGGCCCGAAAAGGCTTGCATGCCCTTCCACTGTGGGGTGAAGGGCTCCCTGTCGCGGCCGGTGGCAATCACGACATGACGCGCCAGGCGCGAGCCGGCGCTGGTCCGCACGGCCCAGTGGTCGCCCCTGAACACGATGGCCTCGACGGCAACGCCGAACTCCACCGGCAGGCGGTTCGCCTCCCGGAAATCGTTCATATGGCGGATAACGACGTCCCTGGGCGGAAAGGCGGGGGTACCCCGGGGATAGGCAAGACCGGGCAGCGCCGAGAGATCGCGGTGGGTGTTGAGACGCAATTGCTGGTGCCGCCGGTGCCAGGGTTCGGCCAGCCGGCTCTCCTTTTCCAGGATCGCCGTCGGCACGCCGGCCTTGATCAAGGCATGGGCGACGGTCAGTCCGGCGGCCCCGGCGCCAATCACGATCGCCGGCTCGACCGTCACCAATTGCTCCACCATCGGTCTGGTTGCCGTATCAGCCATTCACTCTCTAGTCCCATTCAGCCGCGCATTGCCACAAGGCTCGCAGCAGGCTGTAACCGTTTGATCGCGCGCAGCCTCATATATGGGTATCATTGCCGAGCCCTGCGCCGGGCCGCGGCCGCGCTCCAGGAGATTTCGTCGCCAAGCGGAAACGACTGGATCGCGGAAGTGCGGCCAAAACAACGAGATGGAGCGGAACGCCCGCTTCTGTCCGAATACATCCAGCCCTATATGGCATATCGGCGGCATCGGCGATAATCAGGTCGCGGCAATGTGATTGATTCGAGCTCCGGGGGCTGGCGGATCTCGTTACCGGCGCAGGAATTCGAAACCGATTTCGGCTTCCCGCGAGAATCAAGACGCCGTGGCGCGTCTTGCGTGTCGACAGGCACGCCACGCCACAGACGGCACGCGGAATCTCGACCATGCCCTCCTTGCGGATCTATTTCGACAAAATCCTCGAGGGCGCTTCGCCCAAGGTCGAGCGTCAGGCGTTGACGCATGTCGAACGCCTCGCGATCGTCCGCCGCCATGGCGACTTCTCGCTCGCCTATTCCACTGCCGTGCAGGGCAAGCTTTCCTATTTTGGCGATGCCGACGGCTACATCGCCTTCGGCACCAAGATGAAGCATCATTTCGCGCTTGGCGACCCGGTGGCGGCGCCGGGGCGGCGGGCCGACTACATCAGGCGCTTTGTCGAGACCGCCGGCGACCCTTGGTTCGTGCAGATCGGCGAGGATACCGCGCGCGTGCTGGCCGGGCTCGGCTACAAGGTCAACCGGCTGGGCATCGATACCCGCCTTGTCCTGCCCAAGCATGATTTTTCCGGAAAGCGAAACGAGACCGTGCGCTATTCAGAGCGCTGGCTCTTGAAGAAGGGGTTTTCGTTCGACGAGGACAAAAGGACCGTCTTCCTCGACGAGATCACGCGACTTTCCGACAATTGGCGCGGCGACCGCATCGTCAAGCGCTGGGAAATGGGTTTTCTGAACCGCCCCTTTTACGATCAACTCGGCACCGACATGCGCCGTTTCGTGCTGCATGGACCCGATGGCGAGCTGGTCGCGCTGCTCGATTTCGATCCGCTGTTTCGCGACGGCAAGGTCATCGGCTACACCACCGCCTTCAAGCGCAAGCATATCGATGCCTCGCCGCACGCCGAGATCGGCCTGACCAAATTCGCGGTCGACCGGTTTCGCGAGGAAGGCATATCCGTGGTCACGCTTGGCCTGTCGCCGCTCGTCGACGTGACACCAAGCGGATTTGCCGAAAGCGACTTCTGGCGCAACGCCTTCCAGCGCGCCTACTCCTCGCCATGGGTCAACCGCCGCAGGTTCAACCTGCAGGGCCAGGCGGCGTTCAAGCGCCGTTTCCACGGTGCGGAAGAGCCGGTCTACATCGCCTTCCGCCAGGGCACCTATATCGAGATGCTGGGGTTGTTGCGGCTGGTCAAGGCGATCTAGGCCGTGAACTCATAAATGCGGAATGACAGAGATGGGGTGGTTTCTTGCCAGTCCGTTTTTGGACAGGATCACGAAAAAGCGGTCATTCATTCCCGTACTGATATTGCATGACTACGGAATGACAGCATCTGAAGGCCGGCGAAAGCAGCCTTTCCGGACACTTTCAGCCACACACTTGCGGTTCGAATCTCATCCGGCGGCTGAGAACGACAAAACGCAGAACTAGGCCTACGTAGCGCTCCATGTCCCTCCTACATTGGCCGACAAGCAAAGCGCTTGGAGGCTACATATCCCAGATCGCCGACTGGGCATGGCATTCTCCCTGTTATTTGCGGCGAGCATCGGAGCGATCGATACGTCCGCTCAGTCCCGCCCTTGCATATGGCGCGCGCCTCTCTTACTTCAATAATTGAACTTATTCGAGAACCACGCTTATGAAGCCCAAATCATTTGCCGGAATGCGCTGCTCGATCGCGGGCGCGCTCGAGCAGATCGGCGACAGATGGACGCTGCTACTGATCCGCGACCTTTCGCTGGGTTTCGGACGCTACGACGACCTGCGGGCCAATACGGGCATTCCCGCAGCGACTCTTGCAGCCCGCCTGAAGCACCTCGTCGAGCATGAATTTGTGGAGCGCGTGCGCTATCAGGTAAGTCCGCCGCGCGACGAATATCGGTTGACGCCCAAAGGGCTCGATCTGTGGAAGGTCGGCACCGCCCTGCGCGAATGGGGAGATCGCTGGGATGCGACCGGCTTTGGCGCGCCCTCCATCGAAATGGTCGATCGGGAGACCGGACGCCCTTTGACTCTGGCGCTCGTCGATGCCGAAACGGGCATCGCCATTCCCCACGAGCGCGCTCAGCTTCGTCCCGGTCCAGGCGCGGACGACGACACATTTCGACTTCTCAACCAACGCGCTGGAGCGGGTCGGTGACGCGATGCCTCGCCGATGGTCGTGACGCGGCATCGCCAGACTGATTGGAGAAAGCATACGATGAAAGCCTTCATCCTCGACCGCTACGGCAAGAACCAGACGCTGCGTCTCGGCGACCTCCCCGAGCCCACGCCCAGCCCCGACGACGTGGTTGTCGAGGTGGAGGCAGCCGGCCTCAACATTCTCGACTCCAAGATCAGGGACGGTGCGTTCAAGCCGATCCTGCCCTACAAGCCGCCGCTCGTGCTCGGTCATGATCTGGCAGGTACGGTCGTCAAGGTCGGCGCGAAGGTGCGACGCTTCAAGTCGGGCGATGCCGTCTATGCCCGTGCGCGTGACGGACAGATCGGAGCCTTCGCCGAGCGGATTTCGGTGAAGGAAGCCGACCTCGCGCTCAAGCCCGCCAATCTGTCGATGTCGGAAGCGGCGTCGATCCCGCTGGTCGGACTGACCGCCTGGCAGGTGTTGGTGGAGCGTGCCCAGATCAGGCCGGGGCAGAAAGTGCTGATCCATGCGGGATCAGGCGGGGTCGGCACCTTCGCCATCCAGCTCGCCAAGCATCTCGGCGCGACCGTCGCGACAACGGCCAGTGCCGCCAACGCCGCCATGGTGAAGCAACTGGGCGCGGACATCGTCATCGACTATCGCAGCCAGAACTTCGAGGAAGAGCTGTCCGGTTACGACCTTGTCCTCAACAGCCTCGACGCCCGGACGCTGGAAAAATCGCTCAAGATTCTGAAGCCCGGCGGCAAGCTGATTTCTATCTCCGGCCCGCCCGACCCCACCTTCGCCCGCGCCCAGGGCATGAATGCAGTGCTTCAGCTCGTGCTGCGCCTGATGAGCGCGGGCATCCGGCGCAAGGCGAAGAGGGCGGGCGTCGACTATTCCTTTCTGTTCATGCGCGCCGATGGCGGGCAGCTCGAAAGGATCACCAAGCTGATCGAAGACGGCACGATCCGCCCGGTCGTCGATCGCAGCTTTCCCTTCGAAACATTGAACGAAGCCTTCGCCTACATCGACACCGGACGCGCCAAGGGGAAGGTGGTCGTCACCATGAAGTGACGCGATATCCCGAAGCTGGAACTTCGATCATGGTCGCTCACGAGGGGACCGCGCGCGATCGAAGCGCCGCAATTGCCACAAGCCCAGGGATCAAGGCTCAACCCACGCCACAATGCGATCAGTCGGGAGACGACGATGCCCGCGTCGCGCGGCCTTGGCCATGCCTCATGGGGGCGTCAGTTGCGCAGCCGGTAGCCGGTCTTGAAGATCCAGGCGACGACCGCGACGCAGGCGGCCAGGAAGACCAGCGTCATGCCGAGGCTGATGCCGACCGAGACATCGGCCTTGCCGAAGAAGCTCCAGCGGAAGCCGCTGATCAGGTAGACGACCGGGTTGAAAAGCGTGATCGTCTTCCAGACGCCGGGCAGCATATGGATCGAATAGAAGCTGCCGCCGAGGAAGGTCAGCGGGGTGATGATGAGCAGCGGCACCAGCTGCAGCTGCTCGAAGCTCTTCGCCCAGATGCCGATGATGAAGCCGAACAGGCTGAAGGTCACCGCCGTCAGCACCAGGAAGGCGATCATCCAGAACGGATGCTCGATCCTGAGCGGCACGAACAGCGAGGCGGTGGCCAGGATGATCAGGCCGAGGATGATCGACTTGGTGGCCGCCCCGCCGACATAGGCGATGACGATCTCCAGATAGGAGACCGGCGCCGACAGCAGCTCGTAGATGGAGCCGACGAATTTCGGGAAGTAGATGGCGAAGGAAGCGTTGGAGATCGACTGCGTCAGCAGCGACAGCATGATCAGCCCCGGCACGATGAAGGCGCCATAGCTGATGCCGTCGATCTCGGTGATGCGCGAGCCGATGGCCGAGCCGAAGACGACGAAATAGAGCGATGTCGAGATGACCGGCGAGATGATGCTTTGCAGCACGGTGCGGAACGCACGCGCCATCTCGACCCGGTAGATCGCCCAAACCGCGCGCAGGTTCATGGCTCTCTCCTCACCAGATTGACGAATATCTCCTCGAGCGAGCTGTTTTGCGTGTCGATGTCACGGAACTGGATGCCGCCGGCCTCGAGATCGCGGATCAGCGAGGCGACGCCCGGCCGTTCGGCCTGGTTGTCATAGGTGTAGGTCAGTTGCCCGCCATCAGGCGACAGCTCCAGCGCATAGCGCGAGAAGGCTTCCGGTATGGCCGTCAGCGCATTGCGCAACTCCAGCACCAGCCGCTTGCGGCCAAGCTTGCGCATCAGTTCGGCCTTGTTCTCGACCAGGATGATCTCGCCGCGGTTGATGACGCCGACGCGGTCGGCCATCGCCTCGGCTTCCTCGATATAGTGGGTGGTGAGGATGATGGTGACGCCATCCTCGCGCAGCCGGCGCACCATCTCCCACATGTCCTGACGCAGTTCGACATCGACGCCCGCCGTCGGCTCGTCGAGGAATAGGATGCGCGGCTCGTGCGACAGCGCCTTGGCGATCATCAGCCTGCGCTTCATGCCGCCCGACAGCGTGATCGCCTTGGCGTCCTTCTTGTCCCATAGCGACAGATCCCGCAGCACTTTTTCGACGAAGGCGGGATTGGCCGGCTTGCCGAACAGGCCGCGGCTATAATTGACCGTCGCCCAGACACTCTCGAAGGCGTCGATGGTCAATTCCTGCGGCACCAGGCCGATCAGGCTGCGCGCCGCGCGGTAGTCCTTGCCGATGTCGTGACCGTCGACGGTGACGGTGCCGGTCGAGCGGTTGACGATGCCGCAGACGATCGAGATCAGCGTCGTCTTGCCGGCGCCATTGGGGCCGAGCAGCGCGAAGATCTCACCGCGGTTGATGTCGAGATTGACTTGCTTGAGCGCGGTGAAGCCGGTGGCGTAGGTCTTGGAGACCCCGGAAATGGACAGGATGGAGGGCATGGGCTGAAAACGGCTGCCTGAAAGAGGTCCCCTGATATAGGCCGAATGTCGTTATGTGCAACCGCAAGTCAAGGCGCTGCTGACAGTTCTGGACAGCGGTTGCGGGCGGCCAGGGCTCTTGCCTTGACGCAATCCCGCCGGGAAACCGCTTCATGCTTTTCCCGGAATTGCCTCAACCGAGCAATTCCGGGAAAAGTGTGAAACGGTTGTGCGTCCGGAATTGCGAGCAAAGAGACACGCGGCGTGAAGCGGTAAAATTGTCCTGTGGCGTTGAGCCTCGCGGCAGGACGCCGCTTTGACCTGAAGCAGCTTCGAGCCTATCCTTCATCAATACTTGCAGCAGCCGGAGCCCACCATGGACCCGCTCATACTGTCGCGCATCCAGTTCGGCGCGAATATCTCGTTTCATATTCTGTTTCCGACGATCACCATTGCACTTGGCTGGGTGCTGCTGTTCTTCAAGCTGCGCTACAACGCCACCAATGATTCCGCCTGGATGCGCGCTTATTTCACCTGGGTGAAGGTGTTCGCGCTGTCCTTCGCCATGGGCGTGGTCTCGGGCGTCACCATGAGCTTCCAGTTCGGCACCAACTGGCCAGGTTATATGGAAAAGGTCGGCAACATCGCCGGGCCGCTGCTGGCCTACGAAATCCTCACCGCCTTCTTCCTCGAAGCCGCCTTCCTCGGCATCATGCTGTTCGGATTCCGCCGCGTCTCCAACCGCGTCCACACGCTGGCAACGGTGCTGGTCGCCGGCGGCACGACCCTGTCGGCCTTCTGGATCATCGCGCTCAATTCCTGGATGCAGACGCCGGCCGGTTTCGAGATCCGCGACGGCGTGGCGCACGCCGTCGACTGGTGGGCTGTCGTCTTCAACCCGTCCATGCCCTACCGCCTCGTCCACATGCTGCTTGCATCGGGCCTGACCGTATCATTCCTGATATCGGGCCTGTCGGCGCTGCGTTATCTCCAGGGCGACCGCTCGGAATCGATGTGGAAGGCGCTGCGCACCGGCGTCTTCACCGCGGCGGTCCTGATCCCGATCCAGATCTTCGCCGGCGACCAGCACGGGCTGAATACGCTGGAACACCAGCCGCAGAAGATCGCCGCCATGGAAGCCAACTGGAACACCGGGCCCAACGTGCCGCTGGTGCTGTTCGCGCTGCCCGACGAGGCGGCGAAGGAGAACAGATTCGAGATCGCCATTCCCGACGGCGCCAGCCTGGTGCTGCGGCACAGCCCCAGCGGCGTGGTGCCGGGGCTGAACGATTTTCCCGGCAACCACCCGCCGGTCTTTCCGGTGTTCTGGGGCTTTCGCATCATGGTCGGCACCGGCCTGCTGATGCTCGCCGTTTCCTGGACGGCCGCCTTCTTCCTCAAGCGCCGGCACAGCCTGCCGAAGCCGCTCGCCATGCTGATGGTGCCGATGGCGCTGTCGGGCTGGCTGGCGACGCTGGCCGGCTGGTACACGACCGAGATCGGCCGCCAGCCCTGGCTGGTGACGGGCGTGCTCAGAACCGCCGACGCCGTCGGTCCGGTGGCGGGCAACCATGTGGCGCTGACGCTCGCCATCTATCTCATCCTCTACGTGCTGCTGCTGATCGCCTATCTCGGCGTGCTGGTGCACCTGGCGCTGAAGGCGGCCAAGGATGGCGACACCTCGCCATTGCCGGGCGTCATGAAAGCAGCGCTTTCACAGCCGGCGGCGGGAGAGTGACATGAGCTTCGATTGGCCAACCGCCCTCCCCCTCATCTTCGCCGGCCTGATGGGCCTCGCCATCCTGATCTACGTCATTCTCGACGGCTTCGACCTCGGCATCGGCATCCTGTTCGCGGCCGCCGAGGACGCCGAGCAGGATACGATGATCGCGGCGATCGGTCCTTTCTGGGACGCCAACGAGACCTGGCTGGTGCTGGCCGTCGGCCTGCTGCTGGTCGCCTTCCCGATGGCGCATGGCGTCATCCTGACCGCGCTCTACATTCCGGTCTTCGTGCTTTTGGTCGGGCTGATCCTGCGCGGCGTCGCCTTCGATTTCCGCGCCAAGGTGCCGAGCGGCAAAAAGCATCGCTGGAACCGCATCTTCTTCCTCGGCTCGGTCATCGCCTCGCTGGCGCAAGGCTACATGCTGGGCGTCTATGTGCTCGGCCTCGATGTCGGCGTGGGTGGCATGGCATTCGGCGCGCTGGTGGCGTTCTGCCTGGCCGCGGCCTACGCGGCGATGGGCGCCGCCTGGGTGATCTACAAGACCGAAGGCGCGTTGCAGAAGAAGGCGGTGCGCTGGCTGCGCACGGCGCTGGTGCTGACCGCGCTCGGCATGGCGGCGGTGTCGCTGGCGACGCCCTTCGCCAGCCCGCGCATCTTCGACAAATGGTTCGTCTGGCCGGAAATGCTGTACCTGTCGCCGCTGCCGATCCTGTCGGCGCTGCTGTTCCTGTGGCTGTGGCGGCAGACCTTCCATTTGCCGAAACCCGACGACCGCCATTCGCTGACGCCGTTCCTGACGCTGGCCGGCATCTTCGTGCTCGGCTTTGCCGGCCTTGCCTGGTCGTTCTACCCGTTCGTCGTACCCGATAAGCTGACCATCTGGCAGGCGGCGTCGGCGACCGAAAGCCTGGCCATCATCCTGGTCGGCACCGTGGTGGTGCTGCCGATCATCATCTTCTATTCCTTCTATGCCTACCGGGTATTCGGCGGCAAGGCGACGGATCTCACCTACGACTGATACGCCGCCTTCGCAGCCGCCAAGGCACGGCGAAGGGTCAGATCAGCCCGCTGTCGCGCGCGGCCGCGGTCGCCTCGCCGCGCGAGACGGCGTCCAGCTTGCCCAGCACCGCCGAGACATGGTGATCGACCGTCTTGGGCGAAATAGCGAGATGCTCGGCGATGCGCTTGTTGGACAGGCCGCGCTCGATCAGCTGCAGCACTTCCATCTGGCGCTGGGTCAGGCCGGCGCTGTTGGCACGAGTGGTGCGGCGCGGGCCCCTGGCAATGTGAATGACGCCGTTCTGCCGCATCATGTCGCGCACATGGCTCGCGACCGGCCCGGCGCCGAGCGCTTCAAAAATCTCCAGCGCCGTGCGCTGCGCGGCCTCGTCGCCCTGGGCGAGCGCCAGCGCGCGTTCGTAAGGCGCGTCGAGTTCCGCCCAGGCTGCCGACGCGCCCCGCCAGTCACCGGCGAGCAGCATGCGGTAGGGCGCGGCCATGCCTGACGTGTCGCCCGGATCGGTATCGGGTGCCAGAAGCAGCCGCCAGCCGGCCAGCTCCGCGAAGACCGCCCGCGTCGGCGACAGGCCCTCGGCAAGGCCGATCAGGCGCAGCGCCTCGGCCTTGTCCGCCTCGCCGAGCCAGGCCCGTTCGGCAACCACCGCCGCATAGGGCAACAGCCGCTGCAGCTCGGCTCCCCTCTCCAGAAACTGCTTCATCTCGGCCAGAAGCGGCTCGGCCGACGGGTCGCCGCGACGGACCCTCAGCCGCGACAGCGCCACAAGGGCCGGATAGCGCACCAGTGCGGTCGCCCGGTCGTTGGCAATCACATCCAGGGCTTCGGCGGCCGCCTCATTCCAGCATCCCTGGCGCAGCAGCAGCTGGGCCCGCACACCGCGCATGTAGTCGCGCCACGTCGCCAGATCGTTCTCGATGCAATAATCGATGCCGCGATCAAGGAAGGATTGGGCCTGGCTGTAGCCCAACTGGTTCATCTCGCCACAAGCGCAATTGGTGAACGCGCGGGCCGCATGCTCCTGGAAATTCTGCTCAAGCGCGATTTCGAGGCTGCGGGCAAGATGCAGCCGGCTTGAGTCCAGGTCCAGCCACTGCTCGGCGGCGCCGACATTGTTGAGCGCATGGCAGACGACTTCGGGCCTGTTCAGCCGTTCGGCGAGCTCGATCGCCCTGGCACCCAGCGACAAGGTCTCGTCCAGCCTTTCGGCCAGCATCGCCAGTTGCGAGAGGTTCGAATAGGCCATGGCAAGCTCGGCGCTGGCCGGTACGGTCTCCAGCAACGCGACCGCCTGGGCGCCGAACATGTCGGCGGCCTGCCGGTCGCCCACAAGATAGGAAAAGCGCGACAGCCATCTCAGGCTGTCGCCTTCCTTCAGCGTGTTGCCGAGCGCCCGCCGCAGCACGCGCGCCTGTTCCTGCGCCTTGATGGCCTCTTCGATGCGCGCGATCAGATGGCATTCGAAGGCATATTGCTCGTAAAGGCCGGCGCGCTCTTCCTCAGGCAAGGTGTCGGCCTGGCGCAAGGCGACCTCGTAATAGCCGGCGGCGTCGCGATGGGCGCCGACACGCGAGGCCTCCCGCGCCGCGACCGGCGCGAACGCGCGCACCGCCTCGAGATTATGCGCTTCCACCGCATGGTGGACGAGACGCGCGGTGGCGACATCCCTGTTCTCAAGCAGCGCCGACAGCGCACGCTGGTTGAACAGTCTCCGGGAACTCGTCGTCAGCATCATCTCGATGGCGCGGCGCGCGATCTCGTGCCGGAAGGCGTAGCCGTCGCCCAGATCGTCAAGCAGCCCATGCGACACACATTCGGCGAGCTGACCGGCGGCGGCCACGCCGCACAGGCCCTGCAAGGCCCAGGCGTCGGCGCGCCTGGGAAACACCGACACCGCGTCGAGCATCGATCGTGCGCCGGCCGACAGCCGTTCAGCGCGGGCGACGACGGCGTCGCGCACGCTGGCGGGCGGCGTCATCTCATTGTCGGCGCATAAAAGCTCGGTAACGAAGAAGGCATTACCGGCCGTCGCCCGGTAGATGGCGTCGCCGTCGCGGCCGGCGGCGATGGCGAGCGAGAGCACCGCAGCCTCGCTGAGCAGCGGCACGTCGATCCGCACGACATTACCGGCCGGAATTTCGCCGAGCGCGCGACGCACGCGCATCTGTCCTTCGCTGCGGTCGGTGCGCGCCGTCAGGACGAGCAGGATGTGGGTGTTGGCGATGCGGCGGCCCAGAAAGCGGACGAAATCGAGCGTCGCGTCATCCGCCCAGTGCAGGTCCTCGATGATCAGCAGCGTTGGCTGCGTCCTCGCCTCGAAGACTTCGAGCGCGTCGGAAAACAGGGGCAGCCTCTTTCCCTGCCGGGCATCGATCGCCCGCGGCATCGACCATCGCGCCTCGCGGGCGAGATCGTAGAGCGGCCCGAGCGGGTCCGGTATCGACAGATCCTCGCAGGCGCTGCGGAAAATGCGCACGCCGTCGCCAACGCCGCCAGCGAAAGCCTCGACAAGGGCCGACTTGCCGGCGCCTGCCTCACCGGACAGCGCCGCCACATGGCCGAAGCCACGCGTGGCCTGCGCGAGAAGTCCATCCAGCTGCTCCAGCTGTGCCTGCCGTTCCAGAAGCATCGTCATTCACTCAACAGGGATTGTGTCCGGGCCTATCCCTGGACGTCCGCCACGAGCGTCCGGGACCATGACCGACAATGTGCCCCTCCCCACATTTTCGGTGCCACCTACCACATAACGTCGCCACTATAGGGAATCTTCCAACAAAAAATAGGGAAAGGCTCCGATGCGCGCCCTTGGCGAGCGTGATCAATGTCCAGTCGCGCTCGAATCGAGCGTGAATCAACGAAAAAGGGAAACTTGATATGCCTCGCTATGTGGTACAACGCACATTTCCTGACGGCCTCAGCGTGCCGATGAACGATGCCGGCGCCGACGCGCTGGGCGGCGTCATCATGCGCAATGCGGAGAAGGGCGTGACCTGGGTGCAATCCTTCGTGTCGCCCGACAAGAAGCAGAGCTTCTGCATCTATGACGCGCCCTCGCCGGAAGCGATCCGCAGCACGGCCCAGAAGAACGCGCTGCCCGTCGACAAGATCACGGAGGTGCGGGTCCTTGACCCTTACTTTTATCGTTGATCCCTCCGATGGGTGTCAAACTGCCCTTCGCGCCGGCGGCGACATGCCTGACGAAGCGCCCGGCGAGGTGCTGGCGGATTCGAGACCCGTCGGACGACGGCCGCTACTGGGCCGGCTTCCCTGGCGGCTTGCCTCGCTGCTGTTGGCACCATTGCGCAAGGGCCGGCGCCGGTTGCCACCGCAGGACGACTATCTGAGACGCGACATAGGCTTGCCGGAGCTCGAGGAGCTGCCGCGGTACTGGGATTTCACCCGGTCGGACCACTGACACGTGCAGCCATCCGACTTGCCGGCGGCGGGAGCGGCTGCTCCCGCGCACATCAACACCGAGGAGAGAAAATGAACATTCATGTGTGGACCAAGCATCTCATCAACCTGTCGATCCTGTCGATCGCGGCCACGGCGGCCAATGCCCATGACACGGGTACGCTGGATGAGAAGGTACGGGCGGCCAATGGCCGTTTCGAGAACGTGGCGATGGCCACCGCCGAAGGCTATGCGCCGATCCCTTGCGCCAGCGGCATCGCCGGCGGCGCCATGGGCATCCACTATGTCAACGCGGCCTACCTGAAGGACGATGCCGTCGATCTCGCAAAGCCGGAGGCCGTCATGTACGAGCCGATGGCGGACGGCCGGCTCAAGCTGGTGGCGGTCGAATACATAACCTCGAAAGGCCCGGCCTCCCTGGAAGGGCAGCTGTTCAACTTCAACAGCGCGCCCAATCGCTATGGCCTGGGCGCCTTCTACGAGCTGCATGTCTGGGCCTGGAAGAAGAACCCGACCGGCACCTTCGCCGACATGAACCCCGATGTGTCGTGCGACGCGATGAAGGGCATGTAGGCGCAAATCTCCCCCTCGAGGGGGGAGATTACACGCGGCCTCCGAACTCAGTTGCTCGCCGACAGCACCAGCACCGGCTTCTCGCTGTACAGCGCCGGGAACAGCTGCTTCAGGTTCGCCACCTTGGGCAGGTCGTTGTAGACGATGTAGGGATAGGTCGGGTTCAGCGTCAGAAAGTCCTGGTGGTAGTTCTCGGCCGGGTAGAAGGTCTTGCCGGTCTCGATCGTGGTGACGATCGGCGCCCCATACAGCTTGGCCTTGTCGAGCTGGGCGATGTAGCTCTGCGCGATCTTCTTCTGGGCATCGTTCTCGGCGAAGATCGTCGAGCGATACTGGGTGCCGGAGTCCGGGCCCTGGTAGTTGAGCTGCGTCGGGTTGTGGGCGACCGAGAAATAGACCTGCAGCAGCTGGCCGTAGGTCACCTTCGAGGGATCATAGGTGATCTCGACGGATTCGGCGTGGCCGGTGCGGCCGGTGCCGACCGTCTCGTAGACGGCGTCATCCTTGGCGCCGCCGGTGTAGCCGGAGACGGCCTGGCTGACGCCCTTGACGTGCTGGAATACGCCCTGCACGCCCCAGAAGCAGCCGCCGGCGAAGATCGCCTTCTCGCTGCCCGAAGCCGCCTTTTCGTCCAGCGCCGGCGGCGGGATCACCACGGCGTCTTCCGCCGAGCGTGCGGGGGTCTGCCAGAAGGCGGCACCGGCGGCCGCCAAGGCGAGTGCGGCGAGCGCACTCCTGGCAAAGCCGGTCGAACGGGTCTTGATGTCGGTCATGGTTGCACTCCTCATGGCTTCCATTGGGTTCAGTCTATTGGATCAGGTACGTTGGCGCGATGCACGAGTTGCGGCAGAGCCTCACATTCGTGTGGCCGGGCGCATGTCCTCGCCATCCATGCCCTGGCTATTGACGGAAAAATTCCATCGTTTCGTCATCCACGGGCGGAGCAAGGAGCGCAGCGACGCGGCGCAGACCCGAGGATCCATGCCGGGACTCCAACGTGTCACCACGGTGCAGAATTCTGCTCCGCTGCACTCCTCGGCTAAGGTAACGGCATGGATCCCAGGGTCTCCGCGACGGAGCTTCGCTCCTGCTTCGCCCAGGGATGACGACGTTGGGGAGGCTCCGGCTAATCCCCAATGTCAGCGATGATCCATCGAAGAAGGACATCTGCAGCCCGTCAAATCCTCTGTGACGCGCCACTAGTTGGCCGGTTTCATCGCGTCGGCCGCCGGCTTCATCGCATCAGCGGCGGGCTTCATGGCATTGGTGGCCATCGGGTCGGCAGGCTTCATCGCGTCGGTCGCGGGCTTCATCGCATCGGCTGGCTTCATTGCATCCGTGGCCGGTTTCATGGCGTCGGTCGCCGTCGCATTGGCCGGCTTCATGGCATTGGTCGTGTCGTCGGCACGGGCGCCGGCGACGAAAACGGCGGCCGAAAGCGCGAAAGCGAGCGCCGGCAGGGTCAGGTACTTGGTCATGGGAGTCTCCTTGGGTTTTGGCGCGCGGAAGCGGGCCGGGTGATGCGTTGCCGTGTTCCACGACCCCGCGCGATAAAAAGGATGATCAGTTGGTCGCGGCGGCCAGGATCGGCCCGCCGCCGGGCGACTGCACCAGCACGGCGGTGCTCAAGCCACCGGCCGCGGCGGGCAGCGCATAGGCGGTGGCGTCGCCGGTCCAGCTGCCGAGCTTCGTCAGCGCGTGCACGACATTGGCATGCGGCAATGTGCGACCGGTGTTTTCGCCGCGCGCGACCGGCACCTGCACGACCCCCTTGGCGTAGCGCACCAGCCAGACATCGGCCTTGCCGCCTGGCGCTGCGCCTGCACCGATCGCGACCTTGCCGCCCTCGAGCCACAGCGACGGACCGCCGGTCCTGGCCGTTGCCTTGATCAGATGCTCGATTTCGCCTTGCGCGGCGCCGACGACATCGGCATGGCCGTTGACCACCACTTGCGGCGTGAACGGGCCGTCATGGCCGAGCGACGGTTCGTAGGAAACCTGGCGCTGGGTGAACTCCTGCTTGCCGAACGTGTCCTTCCAGCCGAGGTAATCCCAGTAGGTGACGTTGAAGGACAGCGCCAGCACGCCGGGCTGGTCCTTGACCTTGATGAGGTTGGCGTTGGCCGGCGGGCAGGACGAGCAGCCCTGACTGGTGAACAGCTCGACCACGGTGAGCGGCTGGGCGGCGGCGGCACCGAGCGAGGCAGCGAGCGCGAGCGCGCCCAGGCTGGACAGTGCGGCGAACCTTTGGGCTGGTGATCTCGGCATCGGCTTGCTCCATGGGGCGGCGCTGGGACGCGCCGGTCATTCCCCATTTCGCTGATGCCTGCCGCTTCGTTACAGCGCTCACCGGTTTGTGATGAGCGCGATCGTCCTTCGCCCGTGTCGGCGAAGGGCGAGCGGGGTGCTTACTGCGTCAGCGCCGTCTCGGATGGCCGCTGGTTGAAGGCGCACTTGCCGGTGACATTGTAGAAGAAGTCGGCATTCGTATAATCCGCCGGAAGCGAGTTGCCGCCGTCTTCCCAGGCCTGGTAGCTGGTCTGCGAGCAAGGCACGACGGAAAAGATGTCGATCAGCTTGCCCGAGGCCACCTCGGTCAAGGGCGTGGGTGTGGTGCCCAGATAGAGGTGGTTGGAGGTCGTGGTGTCGTTCGATTTGAACGTCGCCTTGTTGCCGGTCGTGACATCCATCTGCAGGGAGAGCTGGCCCATCTGGCTGACGTCGACGGCGGCGCCGCCGCCGGTGGCCGGCACGTTGGTGGTGGCGCAGGTGATCTGGAAATAGATCGTCTGTTTGCTGTTCCCGTCGTATTCGGGGGTCACTATCGCGCCCGCCGGCGGGTTGGTGAAATTGGATGTCGAGCCCACGGTGGTGCAGGTCTGCTTCTGGACCACGGTCGGCGTCGAACCGTTGACAAGCGATATCGTCGTGGTGCCGTAGCCCTTCTGTTCCGTCATCGAATAGGACTTGCTCCCGACCTTGTACGAATAGGTGTAGGGCGCGTAGACGTAGCTGGCCGTCATCAGTTTCTGCGCCGTCGTGCCGCCGAAATTCGTGCCGTAAAGCGTCACCGTCTTGTTCCAGTAACCCGACACCTTGTCGACCTTGAACGTCGCCTGCACCAGGCTGGGCGCCTTGTTGACCCCCGATTTGACCGCGACCGGCACGCTGTCGATCCTGGCGATGGTCATGAAATTGGTCGGCATGGCGAAGCTGGCCGACGTCTGCGCCGCGACGGTGCCGTCGGAGGCGACGTTGAAGCTCACCAGCGTCGCGGTGCCCTGGCCGTTGTTGGCGGCGAAATTGTCCTGCAGCGCCTGCTGGCGGTCAGGCAGCGTCGTGCTCGCTGGCAGCGTGGTGATCGCCAGCGTCGCGGCATCCAGCGCGGCCTGCATGCCGGAGCGGGTCTGGACGGCATCGGTATAGTCGACCGAGAAGCCGACGGCTGCGATCAATGGCACCAGGCTCAGGAAGAACAGCGGCATCATGGACCCGCTGCGGGAGCGGGCAAACCTGTCTGCAATTTTCTGCATTTCTTTACCCCCAAGGACATTAGTGGCCTTGCCGATACCACGCAGCCGGAAAATCAAGGTCTAACGGGATCGATCAAAGTTTATGCATTTACGGTCGCTTGACCGATATTCTCGATTTTTCGGCGCCGCTCTTCACTTTGTGACCGCAGGGCAGCCCTTGCGCCGCAAGCCTTGCCGCCGCTTGCCGCCCCTGCTAAAGCGCGCGCATGAGCACGCCCCTCGACCACATCCGCAATTTCTCCATCGTCGCCCATATCGACCATGGCAAATCCACGCTTGCCGACCGCCTGATCCAGCTGACCGGCGGGCTGGAGCTGCGCGACATGAAGGAGCAGGTGCTGGACTCGATGGATATCGAGCGCGAGCGCGGCATCACCATCAAGGCGCAGACGGTGCGGCTGAAATACCGCGCCAACAATGGCGAGGACTATATCCTCAACCTCATCGACACGCCGGGACATGTCGACTTCGCCTATGAAGTGTCGCGGTCGCTGGCCGCTTGCGAGGGTTCGCTGCTGGTGGTCGACGCTTCGCAAGGCGTCGAGGCGCAGACGCTGGCCAATGTCTACCAGGCGATCGACAACAACCACGAGATCGTCGTGGTGCTGAACAAGGTCGACCTGCCGGCCGCCGAGCCCGAGCGCATCCGCGAGCAGGTCGAGGAGGTGATCGGCATCGACGCTTCGGGCGCCGTGCTGATCTCGGCCAAGACCGGGCTTGGCATTCCCGACGTGCTGGAGGCAATCGTCCACCAATTGCCGCCGCCGCGCGAGGGCGACGCCACCGCGCCCTTGAAGGCGATGCTGGTCGACAGCTGGTACGACGCTTATCTCGGCGTCATCGTGCTGGTGCGCATCATCGACGGTGTGCTGAAAAAGGGCCAGACCATCCGCATGATGGGCACCGGCGCCAAATACCTGGTCGAGCGCACCGGTGTGTTCACGCCCGCCCGCATCAATGTCGACGAGCTCGGCCCCGGCGAGTTCGGCTTCTTCACCGGCTCGATCAAGGAAGTGGCCGACACGCGCGTCGGCGACACCATCACCGAGGACAAGCGCCCCACCGCGCATGCCTTGCCCGGCTTCAAGCCGGCGCAGCCGGTGGTGTTCTGCGGCCTGTTCCCGGTCGACGCCGCCGATTTCGAGGATCTGCGCGCCGCCGTCGGCAAATTGCGCCTCAACGACGCTTCTTTCTCTTACGAGATGGAAACCTCGGCCGCGCTCGGCTTCGGCTATCGCTGCGGCTTCCTGGGCCTCTTGCACCTCGAAATCATCCAGGAGCGGCTGGAACGCGAGTTCAACCTCGACCTGATCGCCACCGCGCCGTCAGTCGTCTACCGGCTGCTCCTCAATGACGGCTCGGTGAAGGAACTGCACAACCCGGCCGACATGCCCGACGTGGTGAAGATCTCGGCGATCGAGGAGCCGTGGATCCGCGCCACCATATTGACGCCCGACGACTATCTCGGCGGCATATTGAAGCTCTGCCAGGACCGGCGCGGCATCCAGGCCGACCTCTCCTATGTCGGCAAACGGGCCATGCTGACCTACGACCTGCCGCTCAATGAAGTGGTGTTCGACTTCTATGACCGGCTGAAGTCGATCTCCAAGGGCTACGCCTCGTTCGACTATCACCTCACCGACTACCGCGAGGGCGACCTGGTGAAAATGTCGATCCTGGTCAATGAGGAACCGGTCGACGCGCTGTCCATGCTGGTGCACCGCACGGCGGCGGAAAAGCGCGGCCGGCAGATGTGCGAGAAGCTGAAGGAGCTCATCCCGCACCACCTGTTCAAGATCCCGATCCAGGCCGCGATCGGTGGCAAGGTCATTGCACGAGAAACCATCTCGGCGCTGCGCAAGGACGTGACCGCCAAATGCTACGGCGGCGACGTCTCGCGCAAGCGCAAGCTGCTGGACAAGCAGAAAGAAGGCAAGAAGCGGATGCGGCAGTTCGGCAAGGTCGATATTCCGCAGGAGGCGTTTATCCAGGCGCTGAAGATGGGCGATTGATCCCGCTAGGATGATACGCCTTCCAGCGAGCTTTGAACGATTCAAAGCTAGGCGAATCAGATATGGTGGTTATCATGTCTGACTCGATCACCTTGCCGAAGAAGCGCGCGCCCATCGTGAAGGTAGTGGACTTGTTTTGCGGTGCCGGAGGCCTTGCCTACGGCCTGAAATCTGCAGGGTTCGAAATTGCAGCAGGTGTTGACCTCGACCCCGCCTGCCGTCATCCGTTTGAAACAAACTGTGGCGGGGAGTTTGCTGAGAAAAGCGTCTCCGACCTGACTAAGGCTGAGCTGGACGGCTGGTTTGCAGGAGCGGACGTTCGGGTATTGGCTGGGTGTGCACCCTGCCAGCCGTTCTCCACCTATTCGCAGAGTCGGAAGACGCCAGACGTTCGGTGGGAATTGCTTCGCTCGTTCTTAAAGCTAGCCGTCGAAGTCCTACCCGAAATTGTCACCATGGAGAATGTCCGTGGCTTGGCGAGCAAATCGATCTGGCAGGAATTCGTAACGGGTTTGGAGGGTGCAAACTACAAAGTTGCATGGGACGAAGTTCTTTGCAGCGACTTCGGCGTCCCGCAAACCCGAAAGCGGTTAGTTTTGGTCGCGTCACGTATCGGTCCGATAAGTGTACCGAAGGCTGCAGCAGGAACGGTGAAGCTGACGGTAAGAGACGCGATCGCCGCATTGCCCCGATTGGATGCTGGCCAGGCATCCAATCACGATACTTTGCATGTGGCCTGCCGATTGAGTTCAATTAACCTTCGAAGGATAAGGGCTTCAAAGCCCGGCGGGACTTGGCGAGATTGGCCGTCGGACCTTCGAGCGAGTTGCCATATGAAGGAAACCGGCGAGACCTATCCTTCTGTCTATGGTCGCATGTCTTGGGACGAATTCGCGCCAACAATGACTACTCAGTGCTTCGGCTATGGCAATGGTCGTTTTGGACACCCGGACCAGGATCGCGCTATTACGCTCCGGGAGGCAGCGATCTTGCAGTCATTTCCGGCATCATATTCTTTCATCCCAGATGGCAGTCGGCCTACCTTTGACAAAGTAGGAATGCTGATCGGCAATGCAGTGCCTCCAAAATTGGGCGAAGCAATCGGGCGAAGCGTATCGGATCATCTCGATAATATTCGGTCGATGCAAAACTGACTTTCCTGAAACCTTCCAAGCGTCTAGAACGTTGGCTCGGGGGGGTACGCATGGCTAAATCAAAGACAACTGACGGTTTCGATGAATCTGCCAGAGATGCAGCAGAGCGTGAAATACTCGAGCGCTCGAAGCGCATCGACTCCTACCTCGTAGAATTCACAATTGAGTTCTTGGCAGACAAGATGAAAGAGGGCGACTTCGTCGTGCCTGCCTACCAGCGTGAGTTCACGTGGGAGCCTTATCGCAAATCACGCTTCATTGAGTCTGTACTGATGGGGCTGCCGATCCCGTTTTTGTTTTTTTGGGAGATGCCCAATGGTCGACTTGAAGTCGTAGACGGCTCGCAGCGCCTGCGGACCATCGAAGAATGGGTTCATGGCGGCCTACGCCTTGGTGAACTGGAAGAGTTGCCCGCCCTTTCAAATTCTCGCTTCGCCGACCTGCTGGAATCACGACAGCGGAAGGTGAAGAACCGTTCGATCCGAGGGATCGTATTGAACGAGAAGGCGGACGATCAAGCTCGGTTCGATATGTTCGAGCGAATCAATACGGGAAGCAAGGCCGCCAACAAGGCAGAGGTGCGTCGCGGAGCACTGGGTGGCCCGTTTATTGATCTCGTGATCGAGTTGGCTAAAAACCCGCGCTTCGTGAAGCTTGCACCGGTTCCGGAAAAGGCCCTCCACGAGAGAGAGCGTGAGGAATTAGTAACCCGCTTCTTCGCATATGGTGACGGCCTTCAAGGGTACAAGGACCGGCCAGCAATCTTCCTCTTTGATTATACACGCCGGATGAACGAACGCTTTGAGTTAAACCCTGAGCTTGTCGCGGATTACCGAATTCGCTTCGCCGAAATGATAATGTTCATTGAGCAGAATAGCCCGAACGGATTTCGCAAGACCAAAACCAGCACCACTACACCACGGGTTAGATTTGAGGCGTTAGCGATCGGATCCTATCTTGCGATGAAGGAGAAGCCAGAGCTTCAGGTCGATGGACCCCACGTTCCGGTCTCGGAGTGGGTGGACTCAGAAGCGTTCTCAAACGTGACGACGTCAGATGGAGCTAACGTAGTGTCGAAGCTACGGGCACGAATCGACTTTGTCCGAAACAGGTTGTTGACAGATGCCGGGACCGCTTGAGACTGCTTTTGACGAACGACTTGCCGAGGTGAACGCCTACCTCAGCTTTCTGGATGAGTTAGATGCTGCGGCGGTATTGGGGCCTCCAAAGTTTAGTGTCACCGGCAATCCGCTGTCGCCGCAACAGATTCAGATCCTAAGGGCGGGCGTTTTTGTTCAGCTATACAACTTGATTGAAGCGATGATGACTCGCTGTTTGGATGCGCTCGCCTCCGCCTCTTGGAACGGTGCTTGGAAGGCGGCCGACCTCAATCCGCATTTCAGGAAAGAGTGGATCAAAGTAGTTATCGCTGCCAATAAGGAAATGAACGCCGACAACCGATTAAAGTATGCGGTAGCGCTGTCTGATTTGTTGGTACATGCTGCCCCAATTCCGGAATTCAAATTAGAGAAGGGTGGCGGCGGGAATTGGAATGACAGCAATATAGAAGACATGCTTCAGCGGGTCGGATTACGTCTGAGACTGACGCCGCCAGTGCGGGCGGCTGCAAAGCGTATATTCAGAAATAATCTTGGCCCGCTAGCTCTTGTGGTCAAACTTCGCAACGATCTAGCGCACGGCACGATCTCTTTCAGGGAATGCGGAGAGAACGAGACTGTCGCAGGCTTACGAGAGATTAGCGACAACACGTCCATGTATCTAAGAAGCGTTGTGAGAGCCGTGGAACGCTTCATTGAACGACATGAATTCCTAGAAGTCGCAAGGCGCCCGGTGGTAGCGTTAGCGATATAGTCCGGGAGTGTATGTGGGATGCGATCAAATACGCATCGGGCAATGCGCTCCCTTCGAAGTCACCCTTGGAGATTGTCCCATCCTGACCTATCCTTGAGCCCGGCTTGGGGAGGTCTTGATGCGCTCAAATCTGGATGTAGTCGCCTCTCTCGGCCTCGCCATCGGTGGCGCCTTCGGCCTCGCCGGCACCTTCGTGCCCAGCGCCTCACTCCGCGAGACACTCTGGACGATCGACGGCGCGGCGCTGGTGGTCGCCACCGCGCTGCTGACGATGAAATACCAACGGCTGGGCAATGATTGCGTCGCCGCCGGGTTCCTGACCTTCCTCGCCGGCGAGACGCTGCTGCTGGCTGGCAATGCGGCCGGCTTGCAGGCCAGCGTGCCCTCCTATGTCGGCGGCATTTCGCTCTGGGCGGCAGCGCTGATCATGGTCAGCGCGCCGAACACTTTTGCGCTCTGGATGCGGATCACCGCGCTCCTGGCCGCCGTGCTGTTTGTCGTCTCGGCTTGCATGATCCTGTGGGGCGCGCCCTTGCTGCCGACCTCTGCGCCGCTGCCCGCCGCCGGCTATCCGTTCCTGGTGCTGACTTTTGTTGGGTGGATCTGGACGCTGGTCAGGGCGGAGCGGTGAGCGCGGCGCCTCTTCCTTCTCCCCTTGTGGGAGAAGGTGGATCGGCGCGTCAGCGCCGAGACGGATGAGGGGTGTTCCAGCGGAGTGAGGCGGTAGAAAGATTGGGTGCTTACAAGCGCCTAGTCTGCAAGGCAGCGATCCGTCACGCACCCCTCATCCGTCTTGCCGCTGCGCGGCAATCCACCGCCCTGGGCGAGTCACGGGCCTCGCCCGCCCTTCGGGCCCCACAAGGGGAGAAGGCAGAAGCGCCGGCGCCTCAACTCTCCAGCCAAACCTTCTCAAAGTGCTGCTCCAGCGCCTGGTGCTGCTCGCAGCCCTCCACCCCCTTGCGGTATGTCCTGTACACCGAGCGCCAGTAGGGTTGGATGATGATGCCGGAATCGCGCAGATTCTTCTCGATGCCGGCCATGATCTCCTTGCGGGCCTTGGCGTCGGGGGTGGCGAGCGCCTTGTCGAGGAGGTCGTCGAACGCCTTCGAGGCGTAGGCGCTTTCGTTCCAGGCCGCACCCGATTTGTAGGCGAGCGCCAGCACCTGGACGCCGAGCGGGCGGCCCAGCCATTCGGTGCAGGAGAAGGGGTATTTGCTCCAGTCGTTCCAGAAGGTGGCGGCGGGCAGCACGGTGCGCTTGATCTTGAGGCCGGCCTCGCGCATCTGCGCCGAGATGGCGTCGGCGGTGCTCTTCTGCCATTCGACGTCGACCGAGATGAGCTCGTACTCATGGCCCGGCTTGCTGGAGGCGGCGAGCAGTTTTTTCGCCTCCTCCATGTCGCGTTTCGCGGGACCGATATCGGCATATTCGGGATGCATGGGGCCGACATGGTGGTTGTCGGCCGGTTTTCCCCGCCCGTCGAGGCCGAGCTTCAGCACGGCGGCATTGTCGACGGCGAGCTGGGCGGCACGGCGCAGCTTGACGTCCTGATAGGGCGCGTTGCCGACATTGAAGCGGGCGACGATGGTGGAGCCGGTGGCGATCTCGGAATTCCTAAGCCCCATCTTGTCGGTCTGCGAGACGGCGTCGGAAGCGGTTTCGTGGTCGGTGTCGATCTCGCCGGATTCGAAGGCCGACAGCATGGCGTTGGGGTCGGAGCCGTAGTCGATCCACTGGATGCCGTCGAGGTAGAACTCGCCCTTCCACCACGGCTTGTCCTTGCGCTTCACCTCGGCGCTTGTTTCGGCGTCCCATTTCACCAGCTCGCAGGGGCCGGTGGTGATGGCCAGCGCCTTCATGGGGTCGCCGTCACCCTCATAGGAGCGATGCATGATCAGCGCGGGATAGTCGGCCATGCCGGCGATCAGCGAAATGTCGGGCTTGGGAAGGTTGAGTTTTATCGTGTAGTCGTCGACCTTCTCGATGCCGCCAGCGACCACTTTCTTGGTGTCGGCATCGACCAGCGCGCCCATGCGGGCGGCGACCGAGTTGCCGGCCACGCCCGCCTCGCACCAGCGGGTGAGGTTGTGGACGACATCGTCGGCGTTGAAGGTGTCGCCATTCGACCAGGTGATGCCCTTGCGCACATGCAGCGTGAGCGTTTTGGCGTCGTCGCTCATCTCCCATTTTTCCAAGAGCCACGGCTCGAACGAGAAATCGGTGTTCCAGCGCACCAGATATTCGTTGCAGTGGCGGGCGACATTGGACATTTCGACGCCGTCGAAGGTGCGCGGGTCCTTGAACCCCTTGACGTTCATGGCGACGCGCAAGGTGCCGCCCTTTTTGGGCTCGGCGGCGCGGGCAGGCATCGCGGCGATGCCGCCCAGCGCGAAGGCGCCGGCGGCGCTGACGCCGAGGCCGGCCATCAGCGCCAGATATTCGCGGCGGCTGATGCCGCCCGTTTTGAAATCGTCGGCGACGGGTTTGGCCCGCGGGTGCAAATTGCGGTCGGTCAGCATGAATTTCATCGTCGTTCCCTTTGTCGTTGGTGCATGCCGCCCAGGGTGCGAAGCGGTTTTGGGACAACGGCATGCACGGAAGCAGGCCCGCCCCGATCGATCGCCTACGCGGGGGCGGTTGCGACCGCCGGGGCGCCATTGCCTGAGGCGGCGATGATAGGGTGAGGTGACGTCAGGGAGTGTTCTGGAATCCGCAGAGCTTGTGCGGTGTTCCGCAAGTGGGGTGACGGCCTCCTCAGTTCGTCATCCACGGGCGGAGCAGCCGCGCAGCGGCGTCGCGGAGACCCGAGGATCCATGCCGCGACCTTGCCGACGGGATTCAACGGTGCAGGATCTGAACCGTGGCGACGCATTGGAGTCCCGGCATGGATCCCTTGGGCTGCGAAGCAGCTCCAGGGGTCTGCGCCGCGTCGCTGCGCTCCTTGCTCCGCCCGTGGATGACGAAGGGAGGGGCGCCGCCAACAAAAAGCCCGGCTCGAGGCCGGGCTTTTCAGAAACACGAAGGAGAAGCGATCAGCTGACCTGGACCTTCGAGGACGCGGCCTGGTCCTCGGCGATCTTCTGCTGGAACATCTGCGCGAAATCGATCGGGTCGAGCATCAGCGGCGGGAAGCCACCATTGCGGGTCGCCTCGGCGATGATCTGGCGAGCGAAGGGGAACAGCAAACGCGGGCATTCGATGAACAGGATCGGCAGCATGTGCTCCTGCGGGAAGCCCGAAATGGCGAAGACGCCGCCATAGACCAGCTCGACGTTGAACAGCACTTCCTGGTCGAAGGAAGCCTTGGCGTTCAGCGTCAGATTGACGTCGAACTGCTTGTCGGAGAGCGGGTTGGCGTTGACGTTGACGTTGATGGCGATGCCGGGCGCCTTGTCGCGGCCGCGCAGCGAATTCGGCGCGCCGGGGCTTTCGAAGGACAGGTCCTTCACATACTGGGCCAGGACGTTGAGCGATGGCTGCGCCGCCGCATTGCCGTTTCCGTTGGCGCCGACCGGCGCGTCATCATTGCTGGCCATGAGCCTTTTCCTTTTGCCTGGGCAGCGTTGCTGACCGAATTGAAATCGGGCGTTCGCTACCATGGCCGGCATGACAAGACAAGGTTTGCCGCCTTGTGGTTCGGGGGATTGGCTCGAGGCTGGTGCAGCTTCGACTTGGCGTTTGAGAAATCGTTTTCGAAGCCGGCGCCGCCCCTCACCTGCCTGCCGGCACCCTCTCCCCGTAAACGGGGCGAGGGACGCTGTTCTCGCCGATTTCGCTAATCACCAACGTTACAAGGATGGCGCCGCCGTCGCGGCCAGCTTCTTTCGCCCCGTTTACGGGGAGAAATGCCCGGCGGGGCAATGAGGGGCAGCGCTAACGTTCGGGAACAGGCCGCAACCGCGTTCTCAGTCGTCCTTGAGACGCCGCCACGGCGAATTGTGATCCGGGCCGCGCTTGAAATCGTCCTCGCGCGAATAGTCGCCGTCGTCGAGGTCGATGACCTTTTCGCGCGGCCGGCCGCGGAAACCGCCGGCCGAGAAATCGGTGGCCACCACGATGCGGCCCTTGAAGCGGCTCCAGGCGAAGTCGCGCACCGGCGGCAGGAACAGGAGCAGGCCGATAATGTCAGTGATAAAGCCGGGGATGATCAACAGGATCGCCGCCACCACGATCATGGCGCCATGCGCCAGCTGGCGGGAGGGATCATGGCCGGCATCCATCTCGGCGCGGATGCGGGCCATGACGCCGAAGCCCTGGTGCCGGAGCAAAAGCACGCCGGCGATGCTCGAGGCCAGCACCAGGCCGACCGTCGCCAGCGCGCCGACCTCTCGGCCGACGATGACGAAACCGGCGATTTCCAGCAGCGGGAGCGCGAGGAGGAAGAGGGGAAGCAGCGAAATGCGCAAGTCTTTACCGACCATTCGATTGTTTTGCCCGCTGGCGACCAATCGCCGCTGGCACGGAGGCTGTTAGATAGGTATGCCTGCCTTTGATTTGAATGATTGCACCTTGCGTTCTATATGCTTTGAATGTTGAACGCTATGCGACCGCGGCCTGTTGGCTGGACGGTCCGGCCTAGAGGCAGGGATTGATTGGCGGAAGATATGGGTTTCTTCGACTTCGGCACGATTTTCTTCCTGATCGCGGCGGTGGTGATCTTCTTCCAGCTGCGCAACGTGCTGGGCCGTCGGACCGGTAGCGAGCGGCCGCCCTTCGACCCCTACACGGCGGCGCGCACCGACAAGGACGCGACCCAGAAACCCGAGAATGTCGTTTCGCTGCCGCGCAAGCGGCTGCCGGGCGAGCCGGCACCGGCCGATGCCTACACGGCGATCGACGCTTTCGCCAAGCCCGACACCGATCTCAACAAGGGCCTGCGCGCGATCAAGGACAATGATCCGTCCTTCGATCCGAAGGGCTTCGTCGACGGCGCCAAGATGGCCTATGAGATGATCGTCATGGCCTATGCCGACGGCGACCGCAAAACGCTGAAGAACCTTCTGTCGCGCGAAGTCTATGACGGTTTCGTCGCCGCGATCGGCGAGCGCGAGGCCAAGTCGGAAAAGATCCAGTCCTCCTTCGTCGGCATCGACAAGGCCGACATCGTCTCGGCCGAGATGAAGGGCGGCGAGGCGCATGTGACGCTGCGTATCATCAGCGAGCTGATTTCGGCGACGCGTGACAAGGCGGGCGCCGTCATCGACGGCGATCCGGAAACCGTGGCCGAGGTCAAGGATGTCTGGACCTTCGCCCGCGACACGCGCTCGCGCGATCCGAACTGGAAGCTCGTCGCCACCGAAGAAGAAGACTGAGTCCCGATGCATGTCGCCCAAAAGTGCGAAGCGGTTTTGGGACGACGACTTGCATCAAAACCAAGACTCGAAGCGCGTCGCATGACGCTCTTCAAACACGACGCGCTTTAAAGCGACGGGGCTCCGGTGTCGCTATCGCCTCTCTTCCTCGAAAAATCCTTTGACGACCTGCCCGGCTGGGGCGACGACGACCACCTGCCGGCCTTCGAGGCTTTTCGCCGTTCCGCCTTCCATGTGCCGGTAAAACCCTATCGCAGCGGCGCCCTCGGCGTCGATTTCAGTGCCTTCAAGGCGGCTTACGCGGAGGCGCGCACCGCGCCGCCCGTGAACCGGTCGGAGGCGCGAACTTTCTTCGAGCGCCATTTTGTCCCCATGCTGGTGCGGCCCGAGACCGGCGCCGGGCTGGTCACCGGCTTCTACGAGCCGCAAGTGGAGGCCTCGCCGGTGCGGACCGGGCGGTTTGCCGTGCCGCTCCTGTCGCGTCCGCCCGATCTCGTCGATGTTGACGACGCCAACCGGCCGCGGGGGATGGATTCCTATCTCGCCTTCGCGCGCCGCACGGCGGACGGAACGGTCGAGTATTTCGACCGTGGCGCGATCGAGCGCGGGGCGCTTGAGGGCCTGGGCCTGGAGATCGCCTGGCTGGCCGACAGGGTCGACGCCTTCTTCGTCCATGTGCAAGGGGCCGCGCGGCTCGCCATGACCGATGGCCGGCTGCGCCGCGTCACCTACGCGGCCAAATCGGGCCAGCGTTTTACCGGGCCGGGCAAAATCCTGAGCGAGCTGGGGGAAATCCCGCTGGCGCAAGTGACGATGCAGTCGATCCGCGCCTGGTTCAAAGCGCATCCCGGGCGCATCGACGAGATCCTGTGGCAGAACCGCTCCTACATCTTCTTCCGCGAGGCCGATGTCGAGGACGCGGCCCTCGGCCCGATCGCCGCCGCCAAGGTGCCGCTGACGCCGGGCCGCTCCGTCGCCGTCGACCGGCTGCTGCACACATTCGGCACGCCCTTCCACATCGACGCGCCGACGCTCACCGCCTTTGACAAACAACCGTTCCGGCGGCTGATGATCGCGCAGGACACCGGCTCGGCCATCACCGGGCCGGCGCGGGGCGATCTCTTCGCCGGCTCCGGCGACGCGGCCGGCGAAATCGCCGGCGTGGTGCGCAACGCCGCCGATTTCTACGCGCTGGTGCCGCGCCCGCTGGCCGGGGGCGCCAGATGAGCAAGCGTCCGGACAAGCTCAGCGAGGACGACCGGGTGCTGTGGAACCTGGTGGCGCGCACGGCCAAGCCGCTGAAGGGCAGGGCCGCCGTCGACATTCCCGATATCGCCGCCAACGCCATGCCGACATCGTCGCAAACGGCGCAACCCGCCGCCAATGCGCCGGGCGCGGCAAAGCCGAAGGCGCAGCATGTCACGCATCGCCTCGACGAGCCGACGCTGGACAAATTGGCGAAGGGCCGGCTGCCGATCGAGGGCCGCGTCGACCTGCATGGGATGACGCAGGACGAGGCCTATTCGCTGCTGTTCTCGTTCCTGCACCGGGCGCATGCCGGCGGTGTCCGCTATGTCCTGGTCATCACCGGCAAGGGGTCGTCCTCCGGCGGCGACGGCGTCTTGCGGCGCGCGGTGCCGGCCTGGCTGTCGACGCCGGCGTTCCGGCCGCTGGTCTCCAGCCACGACCATGCCGCCCGCAACCATGGCGGCTCGGGCGCGCTCTATATCAGGCTGCGGCGGGTGCGTTCATGAGGGCTGAAGCCGTGGGGCGGGGCGCATGACACCGTTCGGCGAGAGGCTGCGGGCGCTTCGCGCCGATCGCGGCGTCACCCAGAAGGACATGGCGGCGGCGATCGGCATCAGCGCCGCCTATCTGTCGGCGCTCGAGCATGGCAGGCGCGGCGCGCCGACCTGGACGCTGATCCAGAAGATCATCGGCTATTTCAACATCATCTGGGACGATGCCGAGGAGCTGGCGCGGCTGGCCGAAGCCTCGCATCCGCGCGTGAAGCTCGACACGTCGGGTCTCAGCCCCGCCGCCACCGAGCTGGCCAATCTTCTGGCCGAGAACATCGAAAAGCTCGACGAAGCGGAGCTGCGCCGCATCACCGCCTCGATCCGCGCGGCGCTGGGCCGGCTGAAGTAACCGGTTTTATCCGCATTCCGCGACGGCGGGACGTTCGCCTGGCCGCAAGACAGTGCCCGCCGGCATCGGCCAGCGGGCAGGCGTGGCGAGATCAGTTCTTGCCGGCCGTGCTGCCGTTGGGGTTGCCGCCGTTGGTGCCCGGGCGATCATGGCCGTGGTCATTGTTTCCACCGCCCAGGCAGTCCGATGCGCCGGCAGTGCCACAACAACGGCCGGCCCAGAGGTCATTGAGGTTGGTGTGGGCGCAGCTGACCGTCTGGTCGGCCATCGCGGATCCGCCCAGGGCCGACACGGCGGCAACGGCGAGAAGGGTGTTTCGCAGAAAAGCAGTCATTTGAAGTCTCCATGGTTGGGTTTCGTCATTCACGGCTGTGTGTCGCCGGGCGAACGGAAATGGTTCACGGAGAGATTGAGAAAATTTTCGGGAGGGATGCGCGAGGTGCGCGACTGGGCATGTCGGCGCCGCCCCTCATCCGCCTGCCGGCACCTTCTCCCCGTGTAGAGACGGGGAGATGGGGAACAGCCGCGCCGCTGGCGCTTGTACGTTGGCGAAAGCGCCTAACAGCGTCTTTCTCCCCGTCACTATACGGGGAGAAATGCCCGGCAGGGCAATGAGGGGCAGCGCCAGCCTCTGCTATAATAACCGACAACGGGTGAAAGCCACGGCTAAAAAACCGCTACCAGTCCCTATTCCACCGACCCCACCAGGACCTGCTGGCCGCCGCGGATCGAGACCCAGCGGCCTGTGTTGTCGATCGCCTGCCGCTTGAGGAAGCGGTAGCCGGTCTGGTCCCAGGCCCTGACCTTGTCGGTCAAATTGTCGAGCACGTAATCGCCCTTGTCGGTGCGCACGGTCAGCACCGAATGGCCTTCACCGTCCGGTTTGCGCACCACGGTGATGAGAAGATCGGAAAGCGAGATGCCCGAGCGGAACAGTTGGCGCCGCTTTTCCAGCACATAGTCCTCGCAATCGCCGACGCCCTTGTCGGGATAGGCCCAGACCTCGTCCTTGCCGTATATGTCCATGTCGCTCATCGGCTTGACGGCGGCGTTGACCCTGGCGGTGACATTGACGAGCTTGCGCATCAGCCCGTCGGTCATCCTGGCCGGAGCCAGGTTGCTCGGACGGATCGAGCATTCGGCTGGGTGCAGCTTGCAGAAATCATAGTGGCCGATCGGCTGCGAGGTGATGCCCCCGGTCGCCATCGCCCCGGCCGCCAAGGCCGGTGCCATCCAGCCTCCCGTGGCTGCCAGACCGGCCGCGGCCACGCACACGCGCAGCCTTCTCGCCATTGTTGAGGAATTCATTGTCCCCGCTCACCCTGTTGTTAACGAAACGTTAAGGGCGATCGACAGTCCGTGTCAATTACGACGACAGGCTGATTTGCAGCATGGTTACCCGCGGGGAGGGACAGCGGCACTTGTGCAACAGAATCAGCCCTGAAGCCGATTCTGTCCCGGAATTGCCTATCGCTTGGCAGTGCGGACCAGCTTCGGCTTCATCGCGACGCGGTTCTGGCGGCCATAGCTGGTGATGAAGTCGACAATGCGCGGCACGATCTCGGAGCGGAAGCGCGAGCCGTTGAAGACGCCGTAATGGCCGACCGCCGGCTGCATGTAATGGGCCTTCTTGTCGGCCGGGATATTGACGCACAAATCCTGCGCCGCCTTGGTCTGGCCGAGGCCCGATATGTCGTCATTCTCGCCCTCGACCGTGAACAGGGCGACATTGCGGATGACCGACGGGTCGATACGGGTGCCGCGATGCGTCATCTCGCCCTTGGGCAAGGCATGGCGAACGAAAACGGTGTCGACGGTCTGCAGGTAGAACTCGGCCGTCAGGTCCATGACCGCCAGATATTCGTCATAGAAGTCGCGGTGCTTCTCGGCGTTGTCGCCATCATGCTTCACAAGGTGCATGAAGAAGTCCTTGTGGGCGATGATGTGGCGGTCGAGGTTCATGCTCATGAAGCCAGACAGCTGCAGGAAGCCCGGATAGACCTCGCGGCCGAAGCCCGGCACCGGCCAGGGCGCGCGCATGACGACATTGTCGCGGAACCAGTCGATGCCCTTTTCCTCGGCCAGGAGATTGACCGCGGTCGGGTTGCGGCGGGTGTCGATCGGGCCGCCCATCAGGGTCATGGTCGAGGGCACGAAGGGATCGCCCTTCGCCTCCATCAGCGCCACCGCCGCCAGAACCGGCACGGAAGGCTGGCACACCGCCATCACATGGGTGTCAGGACCCAGCGCATGGAACATGTCGACGATGTAATCGATATAGTCGCCGAGATCGAAACCGCCGTCGGCCAGCGGCACCATGCGGGCATCGACCCAGTCGGTGATGTGGACATCGGCATAGGGCAGCATGGCTTCCACCGTGCCGCGCAGCAGCGTGGCGTAATGGCCCGACATCGGCGCGACGATCAGAAGCTTCGGATCCGGCTTGCGGCCGGCCGGCACCGCGCGTTCGAAGCGGACCAGATTGCAGAAAGGCTTCGACCAGACGGTCTTCTCGGTGACCTCGACGCTCTTCCAGTCGACGACGGTCTTGCCGAGGCCGAAGGCGGGCTTGCCATAGCGGCGCGTGGTGCGTTCGAAGAGTTCCGCGCCCGCGGCGACCGAGCGGCCCCAGGGCGTGTGGGCAATCGGATTGAGCGGGTTGGAGTAGAACATCCGCACCGCGTCGGCATAAAGCCGTGCCGGCTGCAGCGCCGCATGGTTCAATTCATAGAGCTGATAGAACATCGACAACCCCGCTGCTGCCTGCGACCGAAGGGACGACGAGCAGCGCCGAGCCTCAAATGTCTCGCGGCGAAGTTAACAACTAATTGCTGCGATGCAATACGTCACGTGGCGTGACCAATGGTTCTTTCGTCCAAAGGCTTGCAAATCCGCCCGGAATGGCGGAGCCGGCTCAGTGTGCGTTGCCGAAATGTGTAGGAAATATGTCGGGCCGCCGGAACCATGATCCCGAAAACCGGTTCCTGTTTTCGAAGGAGATCATGGTCCAGGGATAATCACATCAGACGCGTGCCATGCAGACCGAGGTATGGCCGGAACCGATGAAGCCGAGCTGGCCGGCGGCGCCCTTCGACAGGTCGAGTACGCGTCCGCGAATGAACGGGCCGCGATCGTTGATGCGCACGATGACGCTTTTGCCATTGTTCTGGTTGGTGACCCGCAATTTGGTGCCGAAAGGCAAGGTGCGGTGGGCGGCGGTCATCGCCGAGGGGTTCATGCGCTCGCCCGATGCGGTTTTCGAGTGCAGCGCGTACCATGAAGCGCGACCGCACTGGCCGGCGGCGGCGGTCGCCGAAGTGGCGGAAGCGCCGACCATCAGGCCAGCAGCGATCGTTACCGCGACAAGCGCGGTCTGGTTTAGGTTCTTCATCTGTAAGGGGTGGCTCCGTTTTTGACAGACCCAAGCCGTTAGGTGCCGAATAAGGCAGGAAATGCGGCAAGCATCTGTCCGTTCCGTGGCGAGATCACACGTTTGGAGTCACCGAGTAACAGTCTGTCAGGGATTTTCCGGCACAATTTGATCCATTCTCGATGATCTCAGCGCCGATATCCGAGATCGTTTTGACAAAATGACAAATTAATTTCCAAGTAGAATCCGGTGTGATTGTGCCACTTCCTTTGGCTCTTTCATCACGGTCACGGCACGGCCAACGATCGACTTGAAAAGCGAGATCCGTCAATGAGACTGACCAAAAATCTGCTGGCCTTGATTGTGCTGGCCATCGGTGCGCTGTGGTCGCTGCAAGGCATCGGCGTGGTCGGCGGCAGCTTCATGACCGGCCAGCCGCAATGGCTCTATATCGGCATCGTCACCATGCTGGTCGGCTTGGCCGGACTGGTGTGGGCGAACCGGTAGGGGGTGGGTGGCGGTAAGGTCGACCCCCACTCCGTCGAGCTGCGCTCGACACCTTTCCCCCGATCGACGGGGGAGAGGAAAGACGCGAGCTTTTGCCGGCTGGCTCCCTTCCTCTCCCTCGGGAGGGGGGAGAGGTGGCGCGGCAAAGCCGCGACGGAGTGGGGGAAGCCGCTCGTCAATCGCGTAACCGCAAGACAGCCCTAGCCCGGTGAGCAAGAAAACTGTCACCCGTGCCGTCGGGCCATTCTGTTACCTATTTATCCGGTTCAGACAGAATGCCCCGCCGCAAGACTACCCTAGCCGAACAGCCGGTCCAGGATCGTGCCTTCGAGGCGGGCGAGCTCGGCGGAACCGCGCCGCCGCGGCCTTTCCACCGGCACCTCCAGATCGAGCGCGATCTTGCCGGCGCTGATCACCACCACCCGGTCAGCGAGCGCGACCGCTTCGGCGACGTCGTGCGTGACCAGCACGGCGGTGAATTTCTGGGCGAGCCAGATGCGCTCCAGCAATTGCTGCATCTCGATGCGGGTCAGCGCGTCGAGCGCGCCGAGCGGCTCGTCGAGCGCCAGGATCTGCGGGTGGCCGACCAATGCGCGGGCCAGCGCCACGCGCTGCTTCTGGCCGCCGGACAGCACCGAGGGCCATTCACCGGCGCGGTCGGCGAGGCCAACCTCGGCGAGGATATCGAGCGCGCGTTGCCTGGCGTCCGCGCCGGCAGCGATGCCGTTCAGCCCGACCTCGACATTTTTCACCACGCTGGCCCAGGGCAGCAGACGCGGCTCCTGAAACATGAAACGGGTGCGGCTGTGACCCTCTTCCCCGGCTCCAAGCGTCAGCGATCCCGATGTCGGGCGGTCGAGCCCCGCCAGCAACCGGAGCAGCGTGCTCTTGCCGCAGCCGCTCTTGCCGATGACGGCAACGAACTGCCCGGCCGGCACTTCGAGGTCGATGCCGTCGAGCACGGTCTTGTCGCCGAAGCGCTTTCCCACGCCCTTGAAGGCGAAGGCGCGCCGTCCTTCGACCGCCATGGCCGGTCGCGCCGGCGCCGGCGTGGCGACGAAGGATCGGGCGGCGGTCAGGCTGGCGGCGGTCATGGACAGCATCTCATCCGTTCTGGAAGGCCGGATGCCAGCCGAGCGACAGCCGCTCGAGCAGGCGGGCGAGGCTGTCGGCGAGCTTGCCGAGCAGCGCGTAGATCAGGATCGACAGCACGACGACATCGATCAGCAGGAATTCGCGCGCCTGCATGGCCATGTAGCCGAGGCCGGAACTGGCCGAGATGGTTTCGGCGACGATCAGTGTCAGCCACATGATGCCGAGCGCGTAGCGCAGGCCGACGAAGATCGCCGGCAGCGCGCCCGGCAGGATGACGCGAAAGAACAGCGCGCGCCGGTCCATGCCGTAGACGCGGCCCATCTCGACCAGCTGCGGGTCGACGCCCTGGATGCCGAGCAGCGTGTTGACGTAGATCGGAAAGAACACGCCAAGCGCCACCAGGAACAGTTTTGCCTCCTCGTCGATGCCGAACCACAGGATGACGAGCGGGATCAGCGCCAGATGCGGAATGTTGCGGATCATCTGCAGCGTGGTGTCGGTCAGGCCGCGGCTGAGCCGCGACAGGCCGTTGGCGAGGCCGAGCGCGAAGCCGATCGAGCCGCCGATGGCAAAGCCGCCAAGCGCGCGCGCCGTGGAAACACCGATGTTGCGGATCAGTTCACCCGAAAGCGTCAGCCGCCAGAAGGCCTCGGCAACGGCGCTTGGCGCCGGCAGCACATTGGCCGGCATGACGCCCGCGCGCGACGCAGCTTCCCAGCCAGCAATCACCAGCATCGGCAACACCCAGCCGATGGCGTTTGCGTGGAGGCGCGCGGATAGGCTCATGAAGAGGCCTGCAGGCGGACGGCACCGTGGAAGCCGACCGAGAATTCATTGGCAATGTCCTGGTGCGCCCGCTGCCGCCTGGTGCCAAGCCCGAGACGTGGGAACAGCAGCTCGGCGACGCGGTAGGCTTCTTCCAGATGCGGGTAACCGGAACCGATGATGGTATCGATGCCGATCGCCTGGTATTCGCGGATGCGCTCGGCGACCTGCTCGGGCGTGCCGACCAGCGCGGTGCCGGCGCCGCCGCGCACCAGGCCGACGCCCGCCCACAGATTGGGGGAGACGACCAGCTTGTCACGGCGGCCGCCATGCAGCTCGGCCATGCGGCGCTGGCCGACCGAGTCCATCTGGTTGAGGAAGCGCGCCTGCGCATTCTCGATCTGGGCGTCGGTGACATGGCTGATCAGCCGGTCGGCGGCGCGCCAGGCCTCGTCCTCGGTTTCGCGCACGATGAAATGCAGCCGGATGCCTAAACGCAGTTTCCTGCCGCGCAGGGCCGCCTTCGCGCGCGCCGAGGCCAGCTTCTCGGCCACCTGTGCCGGCGGTTCGCCCCAGGTCAGGTACATGTCGACGAGGTCGGCGGCGAGATCCTGGCCGGCGTCGGACGAGCCGCCGAAATAGAGCGGCGGCCGTTCCTGCAACGGCAAGAGGTCGAGTCGACCATTCTCGACGCGGTAGTATTTGCCGTCGAAGTTGACGCGCTCGCCGGATACCAGGCCGCGCCAGATGGTGAGGAATTCCCGCGCCTGGGCGTAGCGCTCGTCATGCGGGAGGAAGACGCCGTCGCCGGCGAGCTCGGTCGGATTGCCGCCGACCACCACATTGAGCAACAGCCGGCCATTGCTCAGCCGGTCGAGTGCCGCGGTCTGGCGCGCGGCGAAGGTCGGCAGCGTCACACCGGGCCGCAAGGCGACCAGGAATTTGAGTTTCTCGGTGAGCGTCGCAAGTCCTGTCGCGGTGATCCAGGAATCCTCGCAATTCTGACCGGTCGGCAACAGCACGCCGGGAAAGCCGAGCCGGTCGACCGCCTGCGCGATCTCCTTGAAATACCCGAACTCCGGCGGCCGCTGCTGTTGCTCGGAACCAAGATATGAGCCGTCGCCATGGGTCGGGATGAACCAGAAGAAATCGAGCGGCGCGGTGCCGGCCGGCGTGGTCATGTCTGGCGCGGTCACGGGCGGATCTCCTGAAGATATCAGCGGAAACGACAAAGGCGCCGGACGTTTCCGCCCGGCGCCATGCGAGAAAAATCAGTTGCCCGGCGCGGTCCACACCGCGTCGGAGATGCGGACCGCCTTCGGGATCAGGCCGAGCTTGTAGAAGCGGTCGGCTGTCGCCTGCTGGCCGGCGGTGATCTCGTCGGTGATCGGAAAGATGCCGAATTTTGTGCGGTTGGCGGCAATGGTCTGTGCGTCGAGCGGCACGCCGGTCACCTCATGCAGCGCCTCGGCCACCTTGTCGCGGTTCTGGTCCGCCCATTTCGCCGCCTCGCCGAGGGCGGCGATCGTCGTGGTAACGATCTCGGGATGCGCCTTGGCGAAATCCTTGTTGGCGAGGAAATAGGTGTTGACCTTGAGCACGTCGCTGGAGCGGGCCAGAACACGCGGCTGATAACGCGTTTCGGCGATGGCGAAGAAGGGATCCCAGACCGCCCAGGCATCGATCTGGTCGCTGGCAAAGGCGGCGGCGGCATCGGCGGGGCTGAGATAGACCGGCGTGATCTGATCGAAGGGGATACCTGCCTTTTCCAGCGCGACGACCAGCAGATTATGCGCGCTGGTGCCCTTGCCGACGCCGACGCGCTTGCCCTTGAGATCGGCGACCGACTGGACCTGCGACGCCGGCTTGACGAAGATCGCCTCGCCGTCGCCATTGGACGGCAGCGCCGCCGCGTAGACAATGTTGGCGCCCGCCGACTGGCCGAAGATCGGCGGCGCGTCGCCGGTCCAGCCGGCGTCAATGGCGCCGACATTGAGCGCCTCGACCAGCGGCGGGCCAGCGGTGAATTCGACCCACTTGACGGTGACGCCCTTGTCGCCCAGCGCCTTTTCGATGACCTGCTGCTGCCGGGCGATCACCGGCAGGCCGGTTTTCTGATAGCCGATGCTGAACTGCTTCAGCTCCTGCGCCGCGGCGCCGAACGACAGGGCAACCGTCGCGGCCACAAGGCCGATGCCGAAAGCGCGCCTCGTCAAATTGAACATGATCCCTCTCCTTCGCTGTGGATCGGCGCCGGGAGCATGTCCTCGCCGGTTGGAAGAGAGATAAGGCTAGGTAGTTCTATAAATTTAGTAGAGGAACGATTTTGCGAGATGAGGCTGGAGGGCGGAATGGTTTTTCAGCCGCTTGGTCAATCGGCGGCGGCCGTTGCTAGCCTCTTTCTCCCCGTGAACGGGGAGAAATGCCCGGCAGGGCAATGAGGGGCAGCGCCGGCATTGGACTGGTAGCCTGCAGCATTAAATCGGACCTGTGTTCGCCGGACTCGATTGCACACCTGGGTCTGCGCCGCCCCTCACCTGCCTGCCGGCATCCCCCGTAAACGGGGCGAGGGGCGCTCTGTCCATGGTCTCGCCAGTCACTGCGACCAGTACTGCCAGGCCCAGTAGAAGCTCTCGTCGCGCGGCGGCAGGCGGTCACGCCCGGCCTGGAACGGGACTGGCGCCGGCGATGGAGGGTTGTCCTCCTTCGTCGCCTTGCGGTCGGAGGCAAGGCCCAGCAGCCAGCTGCCGAAATGGGCGAACAGCACGGCGGTGGAATGGGTCATGGTCATTCTCTCCTGCACTTGCGGTTGGTCACTCCCGTCCCGCCCACGGGACGAGCGCGCGCTCGATCCTGCGGATGGTGAATTCGAGTACGAAGGCGATGACCGCGATCACCAGAATGCCCATGATCACCACGTCGGTGACCAGGAACTGGGCCGCGGACTGGATCATGAAGCCAAGACCCCGCGTCGCCGCGACCAGTTCGGCGGCGACCAACGTCGACCAGCCGGCGCCGAGCGCGATGCGCAGGCCGGTCAGGATCGAGGGCAGCGCGCTGGGCAGGATCACGTGGCGGACCACCTGGCGCTTTGTGGCGCCAAGCGAACGCGCCGCGTTGACGCGCTCCTGCGAGACGCCGCGAACGCCCGACGCCGTTGACAATGCCACCGGCGCCAGCATGGCGATGGCGATCACCAGGATCTTCGACGGCTCGCCTATGCCGAACCAGATGATGACCAGCGGCAAATAGGCGAGCGGCGGGATCGGCCGCAGGAATTCCAGCAGCGGATCGAAGATGCCGCGGCCGACGGTGCTGATGCCGATGGCGAGACCCACCGGGACGCCGACGAGGATGGCCGCGACGAGTGCCGCAAACACGCGGCCCAGGCTGGCGACGACATGCTGCAGCAGCGTCGCGTCGACGAAGCCATCCCTGATGACGACGATGAATTTGTTCCAGACGGCGACTGGCGAGGGCAGGAACACCGGCGACACCAGTTGCAGGCGGGCCGACAGCGCCCACGCCGCCAGCACCACCAGTATGGTGACCGCGCTGATCATGCGGGCCGAAACGCCCTTGCGTTTCGGGCTTGGCCGCGACCACGGCACCGACAGGCCGTCGGCCTCTTCGGTCCTCGAGCCGGGTCGTTCGGTGTAGGAGGAGATGGTCATGCCGCCTCTCCCTCGAAGATCGCGTCGGTCAGTTCGCCGCGTGCCGCGGCGAAGGCGGGATCGGCCTTGATCGCGCGGATGGCCTCGCCCGAGGCGTAGCGCCTGGAGAAGCCGGGTTCGAAGGTGCGCACCACGCGGCCGGGGCCGGGCGCCAGCACGACGATGCGGGTGGCGAGCACCAGCGCCTCCTCGATGCCGTGGGTGACCATGAGCACGCCGGCATGGCTTGCCGTCCAGAGGTCGAGCAGCGTCGTCTGCATGCGCTCGCGCGTCAGCGCATCGAGCGCGCCGAGCGGCTCGTCGAGCAGCAGGAATTGCGGCTCGGCGGCGAGCGCGCGGGCAAGGCCGACACGCTGGCGCATGCCGCCGGACAGCTCCCAGATGCGCTTGTCGCCGGCATCGGTGAGTTTGACCAGCGCCAAAAGCTCGTCGGCGCGGCGCGCCCGCTCGTCGGGCCTGACACCGCGCAGGCGCAGCGCGAAGGCAACGTTCTCGCGCGCCGTCAGCCACGGAAACAGCGCGTCGTTCTGGAACACCACGGCGCGATCCGAACCAGGTGCCGTGATCGGCTGGCCGTTGATCGTGGCCGTGCCGCGCGCCGGCGCGACGAGGCCGGCGGCGACATTGAGCAGCGAGGTCTTGCCGCAGCCGGAGCGGCCGACAAGGACGACGAAATCATCCTTGGCGATGTCGATCGACACCCGTTCGACGGCGGGTGCCGGCTGGCCCTCGTAGTGGATCGAGACTTTGTCGAGCACGAGATGCGGCATGGGGCCCTCTTTGAGGAAATCCGACTGCCCCGGAACGGCTCCTGTCAGCAGGTCCGGGGCAGGCAGCACGCGGCGTCAGGGAAGGAGCGCGCGAGCCATTTGAGCGCCGCCGCATTGCCGCCAAGGCATGCGGGGACGCTTCAGCACTGGGCTCAGTTCGAGGCCAGCGCCTCGGTGACGTATTTCGATGTCACGTATTTCGAATAGTCCGGCAGCACGGCGTCGACCTTGCCCTGTTCCTTGAGGAAGGCGGAGGCCGCCGCGACCGCCTTGACCGTGCCGCCGCCGAGGAACTTGTCGGAGGCCTGCTCCTCGAGCGTCGGGAAGACGTAGCCCTTCAGCAATTCGGGCACCTCTTCCAGCTTGGCGCCGGTGAGCTTGGCGATCTTTCCGGCCTGCGGCGAAGACACCGACCAGGCATCGGGCTTGGCGAGGTACTCGGCATAGGCGGCGCCCGTCACCTTGACGAAGTCGCGCACCGCTTCCGGGTTCTTCTCGGCAAAATCGGTACGCACGATCCAGGCGTCGAAGGTCGGCGCGCCCCAGGCGGCGACCTGCGAGGAATCCAGCACGACCTTGCCTGTCGTCTTGATCTGGCCGAGTGCCGGATCCCAGACATAGGCGGCATCGATGTCGCCGCGCGCGAAGGCGGCGGCGATTTCCGGCGGCCTGAGATTGAGGATCTGGACCGACTTCGGATCGACATTCTCATGCTTGAGCGCGGCAAGCAGGCTGTAATGCGTCGTCGAGACGAAGGGCACGGCGACCTTCTTGCCGGCGAGGTCGGCGACCTTCTCGATGCCGGCGCCGTTGCGGGCGACAAGCGCCTCGGACGGCCCGATCAGGCCGACGACGAAGATCGTCTGGATCGGCAGTTCGCGGCTGGCCGCCGCCGCCAGCGGGCTCGAACCGACATAGCCGATGTCGACCGAGCCGGAAGCGACCGCGGCGATGACATCGGCACCGGAATCGAACTTGCGCCAGTCGATCGTGGCCTTGGTGGCCTTTTCGTAAGTGCCATCGGCCTGCGGCACTTTGGAGGGTTCGACCACCGTCTGGTAGCCGATGGTGATCTTCAGGTCGTCGGCCAGGGCCGGGCCAAGGAAGGCGGCCCCGGCAAGGGCGGCCGACGACAGAAGGAGAATGCGTCGCGAAATGGTGGACATCAAAGGGCTCCATGAAAACAGAGAAAATCGGATCGCCCCATTATAGTCCGCTAATTCTATCGGCCTTGTAGAGTTAAATTGTTTCAACGAAGGCGGGGTTGTTGGAAAAAAGCTGTCGGTTGCGGAAGGCTGGAGCGCATAGGTCGGCTGTGGCCGCTCGCTGCTTCGATGACAGACCGCTGTAGGAGCAGGAATGGCGCTCCGCGAACCTTCCAACCTTAGTCATTTATGGCGGAGCAAGGAGCGAAGCGACGCGGCGCAGACCCTAGGATCCATGCCGCGACATGTAAGCGTCGCCACGGTTCAGAACTCTGCACCGCTGCACTCTTCGATCAACGTCACGGAATGGATCCTCGGGTCTCCGCGACGCCGCTTCGCGGCTGCTCCGCCCGTGGATGACGAAGTTGTAGAGGCTCCGGCACTCGACTGCTTGTCTGTGCCGTTCACGCACGAATGATAAATTCTTACCCAGGCCAGCACCACGCAAATCCATGCCTCGAACGGCTACGGAATTGACAAGCCGTTCCGCGTGTTCGAGGGTAAGTATAGTATCCTTATCGACATGAGGGAATTGGAGGCGACGATGAGCGGGCACCCCACCACCATGATCGCTCGCGGCATTCGGCTGTCGATGTTGTGTGAGTCGGCGCGCGACACGGCTGTCTCGCCGGGAGCCATCCTGTCGCTTTGGGCGGTCGATGTGCATTTCTGTGCCCTTAATGGCACAAAAGCCTGACAAATGGCCTAAACGGCTTGAAAACAAAGCAAAATCAACAGTTCTCGGCTTGTATATCATGTCACTAGAATTTATGTGTCATGGATGCTTGGGCGCGGCGGGGAGGCACGCCAGGCGTTTCGCAACGGATGGCTTCAAGCCATCGCATGACAGAGAAACGTTCGGTTTATGCTCACCAAAAAAGGCAAGTACGGCCTCAAGGCGCTTGTACACCTCGCGCGGATGCCGGCCGGGCAGCTCGCTTTCGTCAACGACATCGCGACCGGCAACAACATCCCGAAGAAGTTTCTTGACGCCATCCTGGGCGAGCTGCGCAATGCCGGTTTCGTCCAGAGCCGCAAGGGCAAGGATGGCGGTTACCGTCTGGCTCGGCCCGCCGACGAGATCAAGGTCGGCCACGTCGTGCGCGTCCTTGACGGGCCGCTGGCCCCAATTCCCTGCGCCAGCCGCACACAATATCAGCGCTGCGAAGACTGCAACGAGGCGACATGCCAAGTCCGACATCTGATGCTGGAGGTCCGGCAGGCGATCGCCGAGGTGCTCGACCAGCGCAGCCTCGCCGAAATGCGCGATATCGGCCTCGACGAGCTTCCAGCCGCGAGGGAGATCCACGATCTTCCGATCGCGGTGAAGGTCCAGGCCTGACGCATCGCATACCGCGGGAACGCGCATGAGCGGGCGCGCCAATTCGATCATCATTGTCGGCGGCGGCGCCTCGGGCGTCGTGCTTGCCGCGCATCTCCTGAAATCGCCCAATTCGGATCTGCGTGTCACGCTGATCGAAAAGCGCCCGCATTTCGGCCAGGGCATCGCCTATTCGACGCTGCTGTCGGCGCACGTGCTGAATGTCAGCGCCGCCGGCATGAGCGCCTATGCCGACGACCCCGGCAATTTCTGGCGCTGGCTGCAGGCGCGCGGCCTTGTGAGCCAGGAGCAGACGCCACAGACACCATTCTACGCACCGCGCAGCATCTATGCCCGCTATCTCGGCGAGCTGCTCGACGAACTCGAAGCGCGCGAACAGCCGACCGGGCGGCTGCGCCTGATCCACGAGGAGAGCCTGTCGATCACGCCGACCCCATCCGGCGTCGAGGTGGCGCTCGCCAACGGCACCAGCGTCGTCGCCCATCTGGCCATACTCGCCACCGGCCATGACGAACAGCCGGCGCAAGGCCATGCGATCCGCATGGGCTCGGAAGCCGATACAGCGCTCGATCCGCACAGCCCCGTGATGGTGCTGGGCACCGGCCTCAGCATGGTGGACGCGTTCCTGGCGCTGGAACAGCGCGGCCACACCGGCAAGATCATCGCGGTTTCCCGGCGCGGCCTGCTGCCGTCGCCGCATCGCAAGGGCAATCCGATCAAGCTCGACGTCGCCGACATCCCGCTCGGCACCCAGCTTTCCTATTTCGTCGGCTGGTTCCGCGACCTGATCCGCGAGAACCAGAAGGCCGGCATCGACTGGCGCGACGTGGTCGACGGCCTGCGCCCCTTCAACCAGAAGATCTGGCAGAACTGGCCGGCTTCCGCCAAGCGCCGCTTCGTCGAGCACACCAAGGCCTGGTGGGACATCCACCGCCATCGCATGGCGCCGGAAGTCTACGCCAAGGTGACCGAGGCCGTGCAATCCGGCCGCATCCGGCTTGTCGCCGGCCGCGTCGTCGGCATCGTGCCGGGGGAGACTTTCACCGTCGACGTCCAGTCGCGCCACAGCCAGCTTGTCGAGACTTTCGAGGTTGCTCGTATCTATGATTGCTCGGGCATCGTGCGTGACATTTCGACCTCGTCGAACAGCGTGGTGCGCTCGCTGGTCGACCGCGGGCTCGCGCGGCCGGACCCGATGCGCATCGGCCTCGACGTGTCGCCCAATTGCGAGATCATCGCCAGCGACGGCACGGTCTCGCGAAAGATCCTCGCCGTCGGCCCGCTGACGCGCGGCACCTTCTTCGAGATCGACGCCATCCCGGATATTCGCGTGCAGTGTGCAAGGCTGAGCAAGCAGTTGCTGGGGTGAATCGTTGGTGGGTTGCGCTCTGCGGCGCCCCTCTGGCCTGCCCCACCGACCGTGGCACAAACTGGAATTTCATTCCCCGTCTGGCCGGTTGATTGGCATGATCTATCTTCTTTCCGGCGACAAACGGCTGGAAAAGAGGCTACGCTGCCGCTCTGCCCCCCTAGGCGGTCGCTTGATCATGGAGCATCGAAATGAGCGAGCACAGGCAAGCCGCGTCGGACAATGCCGCCTCGGACAGCGCAACATCCCGGCTGCGCCCTCCCTATGCCTCGGTTCTCGACCTGATCGGCCAGACGCCGGTGGTCGAGCTGACCAAGTTCGACACCGGCAAATGCCGGCTGTTCATCAAGCTCGAAAGCCAGAATCCCGGCGGCTCGATCAAGGACCGCATCGCGCTGTCGATGATCGCCGCCGCCGAAAAGCAAGGCAAGCTCAGGCCGGGCGGCACCATCGTCGAGGCAACCGCGGGCAATACCGGCCTCGGCCTTGCCCAGGTCGGCATCCCCAAGGGCTACCGCATCGTGCTGGTCGTGCCCGACAAGATGTCGCGCGAAAAGATCCAGCATCTGCGCGCGCTGGGTGCGGAGGTGCGCATGACGCGCTCCGATGTCGGCAAGGGCCACCCCGAATATTACCAGGACATGGCCGAGAAAATCGCGGCGGAGGTGCCGGGCGCCTTCTACGCCAACCAGTTCGCCAATCCGGCCAACCCGCTGGCACATGAGACGACCACCGGCCCGGAGATCTTTTCGCAGCTCGACGGCAATGTCGACGCGGTTGTCGTCGGCGTCGGCTCGGGCGGCACGCTGACCGGGCTTGGCCGATATTTTGCCCAGGTGTCGCCGAAGACCGAAATGGTGCTGGCCGATCCGGTCGGCTCGGTGCTGGCGCCCTTGATCAAGACCGGCAAGATGGAAGAGGCCGGCAGCTGGACGGTGGAAGGCATAGGCGAGGATTTCGTGCCGCCCAATGCCGATTTGTCGCTGGTCAGGAAGGCCTATTCCATCACGGACAAGCAGAGCATGCTGGCGGTGCGCGATCTCCTGTCACGCGAAGGCATCCTGGCCGGCTCGTCGTCGGGCACGCTGTTGTCGGCCGCGCTGCGCTATTGCCGCGAGCAGACGGTGCCGAAGCGCGTCGTCACCTTCGTCTGCGACAGCGGCAACAAATACCTCTCCAAGGTGTTCGACGATTTCTGGCTGGCCGAGCAGGGCCTGGCCGAGCATGAGCAGCATGGCGACCTGCGCGACCTCGTCATGCGCTCGCACCGCACCGGCGACACGGTCTATGTCGGCCCGGACGAAAGCCTGCTCAACGCCTATGGCCGCATGCGCCGCTCGGATGTGTCGCAGCTGCCGGTGCTCGACAATGGCAAGCTCGTCGGCATCGTCGACGAGAGCGACATATTGGCCAAGGTCGACGGCCCCTATGACGGCCGCTGGGAGCGGTTCAACGGCCCCGTGCGCACGGCCATGACCTCCAATCTGCACACGCTGCAGGCCAGCCAGACGCTGGATGCGCTGCTGCCGGTGTTCGACCGCAACGAGGTCGCCATCATCTTCGACGGCGACGAGTTCGTCGGCCTGATAACCCGCATCGACCTGATCAACCATCTGAGGCGCGCCCGATGACCAAACACACCCCGCCAGCCGGCAAGAACCGCCTGGCCTTTTCGACGCGCACCATCCATGGCGGCCAGAGCCACGACCCGCTGACCGGCGCGGTGATGGTGCCGATCTACGCCACCTCGACCTACGGCCAGCAGTCACCCGGCGTGCACAAGGGTTTCGAATACGCGCGCAGCCAGAACCCCACCCGCTTTGCCTTCGAGCGCGCCGTGGCCGACCTCGAAAGCGGCACCGCCGCCTTCGCCTTCGCTTCAGGCCTGGCGGCGATCTCGACGGTGCTCGAACTGCTCGATAGCGGGGCCCATATCGTCGCCACCGACGACATCTATGGCGGCTCGTTCCGGCTGATGGAGCGGGTGCGCAAACGCTCGGCCAACCTGCAGGTCTCGTTCGTCGATTTCACAGACCTGGCGGCGGTCGAGGCCGCGATCCGGCCCGAAACGAAACTGCTGTGGGTCGAGACGCCGACCAACCCGCTGCTGCGCATCGTCGATCTCGAAGGCGTCGCGGCTCTCGCCAAACGCAAGGGCATCCTGTCGGTCGCCGACAACACCTTCTGCAGCCCCTATATCCAGCGGCCGCTGGAGCTCGGCATCGATATCGTCGTCCATTCGACGACCAAATATCTCAACGGCCATTCCGACATGGTCGGCGGCGTGGCGGTTGTCGGCGACAACAAGGATCTCGCCGCCCAGCTGAAATTCCTGCAGAACGCCATCGGCGCCATATCGGGCCCGTTCGACAGTTTTCTCGCCTTGCGTGGCCTGAAGACGCTGGCGCTCAGGATGGAGCGGCATTCCGACAACGGGCTGAAGATCGCGCAGTGGCTGGAAGCCCGCAAGGATGTGCGCCGGGTGATCTATCCCGGCCTCGCCAGCCATCCGCAGCACGCCATCGCCGTCCAGCAGATGCACGCCTTCGGCGGCATGATATCAGCCGTGCTCGACCGCGACCTGGCCGGCACCAAACGCTTCCTCGAACGCACGCAGCTGTTCACGCTCGCCGAAAGCCTTGGCGGCGTGGAAAGCCTGATCGAGCACCCCGCGCTGATGACGCATGGCTCCATTCCCACCGAGAAGCGCGAGGAGATCGGCATATCGGATTCACTGGTAAGGCTGTCGGCGGGGATCGAGGATGGCGATGATCTGATCGCCGATCTGGAGCAGGCGCTGGGGGGCTAGACCTATCGAGAGCCAAGGTCAGCGCCGCCCCTCATTGCCCTGCCGGGCATTTCTCCCCGTATAGTGACGGGGAGAAAGAGGCTGGCCGCAACGCCGTGCGATTGGCGAAACCATCGATGACAGCAGGCAGGTGAGGGGCGGCGCCAACGCTTCATGATATCGATCAGCCGCCGCCCGGTTGACCTCGCGCGCCATTCGCCCGAGATGTAGCGCCCATGGCGACGCGCGAACCCCAAAGGCCCACCGAGACTCTGACCTTCGCGGTGCTTGTATTCCCCGGCTTTCCGATGATGGCGTTCAGCTCCGTCATCGAGCCGTTGCGCGCCGCCAACATATTGGCGAAGCGGGAGTGCTACCGCTGGATCATAGTCGGCGGCACGAAAGGTGCGGTCGAGGCCTCGAACGGCGTCGTCATCCAGCCCGGTTTCTACGCCGAGGATGCGCCCAAGGTCGACCGCATAGTCGTATGCTCCGGGGGTGACGCCGATCATCTCGTCGCCGAAGACGCCGCCAACTGGATACGCCGCAGCCTGCGCAATGGCGCCCATATCGGCGCGGTGGCGGATGCGGCGTTCTTCCTGGCTCGGGCCGGCCTGCTCGACGGCCACGCCTGTACATTGCACTGGACCAGCCAGGCCGCCTTCACCGAGGCCTTCCCCAACATCGAGCTCAAGCGCGACCTCTACGTCATCGACCGCAAGCGCTTCACCTCGGCCGGCGGCGTCGGCAGCCTCGACATGATGCTGGAGATCATCACAAGGGATTACGGCGCCGAGCTTGCCGCCGGCGTCGCCGAATGGTTCGTGCACAGCCAGCTGCGCTCCAGCGTCGACCGCAAGCTGATGCCGCTGCGCCTGCGCACCGGCGTCCAGAACGAGCTGGTGCTGTCGGCGATCGCGATCATGGAGGATGCGGTGGAGGAGCGGCTCGGCATGGCCGAGCTCACCGCACGGCTCGGCGTGTCCTCCGACAAGCTCGAACGCTCCTTTCGCTCCGAACTCGCCATCTCGCCCAACGGCTATTACCGGCGCCTGCGGCTGAAACGCGCCGCCGACCTGCTGGCGCATTCGACGCTCGCGGTGCGCGACGTCGCGCTGGCCTGCGGCTTCGCTTCGATGTCGAGTTTTGCCCGGGCTTTCCGGGAAGAGCATGGACATCCGCCGAAACTCGCGAGGCGGCATTAGGGGCTATCTTCGTCATCCTAGGGCGGAGCGCCGCGAAGCGGCGTGGAGACCCTAGGATCCATGCCGCGACATCGGCCAAAATATGCAGCGGTCCAAGTGTCGTCCCCCGCGAGAATGCCTGGTTCTGAACCGCTTTAATGTAGCACAGACGCCCCGGCATGGATCCTCGGGTCTTCGCCGCGTCGCTTCGCTCCTTGCTCCGCCCGTGGATGACGAAGGCAGGCGTCAGCGGCATCCGGCACAACACACGCGGTTTTCCGCACAATCCTTCGGCCCCGCCTGCGCCATGCTCCCGGCCTAGCAAATCCACCCAAGGCCAGGCACCCCATGAGCATCGTCGTATTCGAACCAGACAGCACCGAGGACGTCGACTTCAAGGATCGCATGCGTCACCCGGCGGCGGCCGATCCGGCCGGCGGCATGTGGCTGTCCGATACGGAGCCATCCTTCATCGATGCCGACGCCTTGCGCAAAGGCCGGCTGGCTAAATTGCGCGGCTGGATGCGCGAGGCGGGCTATGGCGGCGTCGTGCTGTTCGACCCGTACAACCAGCGCTATGCCACCGGCTCGCGCAACATGTTCGGCTATTTCCTGCGCAACTCGACCCGCTATTTCTTCATCCCCACCGAAGGGCCGATCGTGCTTTTCGAATATCCGCAGAGCTACCATGTCTCGATGGTGCTCGACACGATCGACGAGGCGCGGCCTTCCAAGCTGGTCTGGTCGTCGGTCTCGGGCCGCGACGACGAAACCGCCGGACCCTTCGCCGACGAGATCGCCGAGCTTTTGAAGAAGCATGGCGGCGGCTCGATGAAGCTCGGGCTCGACCGCTGCAGCCATCTGCAGGCGCTGGCGCTGGAAAAGCGTGGCTGCGAGGTGCGGGATTGCCAGGGCGAGATCCTGGCCGTGCGCGCGGTGAAGACGCCGGAGGAGGTGAAATGCCTGCAGGTGTCGATGGCCGGCGCCGAGGCCGCGGTCTATGCGGTGCGCGAGGCCATCAGGCCCGGCGTCTCCGAAAACGACCTGTTCGCCATCATGTATGGCGAGGTCATCCGCCAGGGTGGCGAGTTCATCGAGACGCGGCTGCTGACGTCCGGCCAACGCACCAATCCCTGGTTCAACGAGGCCAGCGGGCGAAAAATCCGGCCGGGCGAGCTGCTGGCGCTCGATACCGACACGATCGGCTGCTACGGCTACTATTCCGATTTCTCGCGCACCTTCCGATGCGGACCCGGCAAGCCGACGCCCTACCAGAAGTCGCTCTACCGCATGGCGCACGACCAGGTTCAGCACAATATCTCGATCGTCAAACCCGGCATGGCGTTCCGCGAGATCGCCGAGAAGGCGTGGAAAATCCCCGACCGCTTCGTCGACCAGCGCTACACTTCGGTCATGCACGGCGTCGGCATGCATGGCGAGACGCCGTTCATCGCGCATGCCATGGATTACGAGACCTATGGCCGCGACGGCCATATCGTGCCAGGCATGGTGGTGAGCGTGGAAAGCTATATTGGCGAGAAGGGCGGCCGCGAGGGCGTCAAGCTGGAGGACGAGATCCTGATCACCGACACCGGGACGGAGCTTCTGTCGCGCTTCCCCTATGAGGATGAGTTTCTGGAGAAGCAGGTCTGATGGGGGGTCTCCGTCCGTTGGCAATCAGCGCGAATACCCATCCCTTCGTCATCCCAGGGCGGAGCAAGGAGCGCAGCGACGCGGCGCAGACCCTGGGATTCATGCCGGGACTCCAACGCGTCGCCACGGTCCTGAATTCTTCTCCGCTGCGCCCGTCAGAAAGGTCACGGTATGGATCCTCGGGTCACCGCGACGGTGCTTCGCTCCTGCTCCGCCCGTGGATGACGAAGGTGGGGAGGCGACGGCCAATCACCACCGGTTGCGCCAGCTCACTGAAAGGAGCGGCGGCGGCGGCCACACGAAGCCAAGGCGCCTCCGCATGAAAAGCCCCATCGCCATCAAGCGCGGCACCGTGGCCGCGGTCTTCATCGACCTGCAGGAGGAGCACCGGCAGGACCCGCGCTATCTGGTCGAGGGCTTCGCCGGCATCCTGGCCAATGTCCGGCGCCTGCAGGAAGCGGCGCGCGCCAACCACGTGCCGCTCCAGCATTGGGCCTATATCGTCGATCTCGACAAGCAGGACCGGCCCTTTCATCCCGTCGGCGCCGACGGCAAGTCGGCTTTCTCCGACAAGAGCGATCCGCTGACCGAAATCTGCCATGAGGTGGCGCCCGCCGATGGCGAGGCGCTGCTGATCAAGGCCGAGGCCAGCGCCTTTCGCACCGGTTCGGCCGCCGATAGACTCAAGGCGTCCGGTATCGAATGGCTGGTCATCGCCGGTGTGTGGACCGAGGCCTGTATCGACGCATCCGTAAAGGATGCGGTTGCGAAAGGTTTTCGCGTGCTGCTGGTCAAGGATGCCTGCGGCAGCGGCAGTGCGGCCATGCACCAGACCGGCATCCTCAACCTTGCCAACCGGCTTTATGGCGGCGCGGTCACCGACACGGACGGCGCCTGCCGGCTGCTGGCCGGCGAGGTGGTCTCCGCCTGGCAGGTCGAGGGCTCGGTGCCGCTGCGCTTCAGTTTCGACAACGCAGCCGCCCTCTACGCCGATCTGTGAACAGGTTGAGCAGACCGACATGACCGGCCGCGGCAAATATGAAACACGGCTCGATCCGGCGCTTTGGGCCTATATCGACAGCGTCAACGCCTGGTATCCGCCCGAGATCACCGGCCTGCCGATCGACAGGCAGCGCGCGGTCTATGACAGGATGTGCCGGGCCTTCCATCAAGGGCGCCCGGCAGGGGTCAAGGTCAGCGATGGCCTGGTCGCCGCGCCGGGCCACGGCATTCCGATCCGCCACTACCAGCCCGCCGGCAGCCCCGCGCGCGCCATGGTGCTCTATTTCCATGGCGGCGGCTTCATCCTTGGCGGGCTCGACAGCCATGACGACATCTGCGCCGAACTCTGCGCCGGCACCGGCTTCGACGTGCTGTCGGTCGACTACCGGCTGGCGCCCGAACATGTCCATCCCGCCGCCTTCGACGATGCGATGACCGCTTTCGCATGGGCAGCGGCCGCCACCGATCTGCCGATCGTGCTGTGCGGCGAGAGCGCCGGCGGCAATCTGGCCGCCGCGGTGGCGCACGCAACGCGCCGACACGCCCGGACCGCGATCGGCCAGGTTCTGATCTATCCCGGCCTTGGCGGCGACGAGAGCAAGGGTTCCTACGTCGAGCATGCCGAGGCGCCGCTGCTGTCCGTCGGCGACATCGCCTTCTACCGCGACGTCCGCTCGGCCAGGCGGCAAGCGCCTGACGATCCCACCTTCTCGCCGCTGCGCGACAGCGATTTTTCAGGCCTGCCGCCGACGGTGATCATCACGGCCGAATGCGACCCGCTGTCATCCGATGGCGAGACCTATCGCGACCGCATCCTGGCCGCCGGCGGCAAGGCATGGTGGCATGAGGAGAAGCGCCTGGTTCACAGTTTCCTGCGCGCCCGCACCACGATGCCCGCGGCCGCCGAGGCACTCGCGCGCATCATCGCGGCGGTTGGCGCACTGGGCCGGAGCGAATGGCCGTACTGAGGCTAGGACGACGTCGCGATATTCGCTTCGGGTGACGTCGCTTTCAGCCAGAGCGCCTTTTCGCCGAGCGTGGCGACCATGGCGGCGTGAGCGGCGCGATCGGCCTCGGTGAGGCGCGACGGCAATGGGGCCGGGCGTTGGGCGACGATGATTTCGATATGCCGGACATTTTCGCCGCCCCGCGCCGGCGCGGTCGAACTGTCGAGGATGAGGGCGGCCTGCTTGCCGCCGATCAGCTCGATATAGACCTCGGCCAGCAATTCGGAATCGAGAAGCGCGCCGTGCTTGGTGCGCTTCGTGTTGTCGATGCCGTAGCGCCGGCAGAGCGCGTCGAGCGAATTGGGACCCATCGGGTGCTTGCGGCGCGCCAGCGCCAGCGTATCGACGACGCGGCCGGGATCGACGACGGGATGACCGAGCCGGCCGAATTCGACATTGAGGAAGCCGATGTCGAAAGTGGCGTTGTGGGCGACCAGCTTGGCGCCGTCGGTGAAGGTCAGCCATTCCTCGGCGATTTCGGCAAAGGTCGGCTTGCCCGCGAGGTCGGCCGCGCTGATGCCGTGCACCGCTTGCGCTTCCTCATGGATCGCCCGGCCCTGCGGGTTGATGTAGTGGTGGAAGGTCCTGCCGGTCGGAAAACGGTTGACCAGTTCGACGCCGCCCAGCTCGATCACGCGGTCGTCGCGCGAATCAAGTCCGGTGGTTTCCGTGTCGAAGATGATCTCGCGCATCGAATCAGTCGCTCCAAAGGAGCAGAATCACGAGACCGGAACAAAATGGCAATGCCTCTTTTCCCTTCTCCCCTTGTGGGAGAAGGGAAGGAAGCGTCAGCGACACCCGATCAATTCCGCAATGATCGCATCGACCGCCGCCCGCGCTGCATCCAGCCCCTGGCCGGTGTCGATGATGAAATCCGCCAGCCGGCGCTTCTCCTCATCCGGCACCTGCTTGGCCAGTATGGCCGCCAGTTTCTCTTCCGTCATGCCCGGCCGCGCCAGCACGCGCTGGCGCTGCACTTCGGCGGTCGCGGTGACGACGACGACCTTGTCGACGCGGCCACGGCCGCCGGTTTCGAACAGCAGAGGAATGTCGAGCACGGCAATCGATTCGCCGGCGTTACGATGCTTGGCCAGGAACGCGTCGGCATCGGCGCGGACCAGCGGGTGGATGATGGCTTCCAGTTGCTTCAGCGCGGCGGCATCGCCAAGGACGCGCGCGCCAAGTTTTGCGCGATCGACCACGCCGCCACTCGTGGTGCCGGGAAAGGCGGCCTCCACCAAAGGCGCCGCCGCGCCCGAATAGAGGCGATGCACCGTCTCGTCGGAATCGTGGACCGGCACGCCGGCCTCGGCGAACATCTTCGCCGTCGTCGACTTGCCCATGCCGATCGAACCGGTGAGGCCGAGCACGATCATGGTTTCGGCACCAGATCGGCGACGATGAGCGCGCGCAGCTCGGCCGTGACCTGCGGCTTGACGCCGAACCAGTGTTCGAAGCCGGGCACGGCCTGGTTGAGCAGCATGCCGAGGCCATCGACCGTTCTCAGCCCCCTGGCGCGCGCGGCGGCAAGTAGCGGCGTTTCCAGCGGCACATAGACGAGGTCGGTGACGACGGCATGGTCCGGCAGCAAGGCGGAATCGGCGGAGAGGCCCTCATTGCCGACCATGCCGAGCGCGGTGGTGTTGACCAGCAGGCCGGCATCGGCCAGCAATTCGTCGGTCGCCGCCGTGCCGTGCGCCGAAACGCCGGCGCCGAAACGATCGCGCAATTCCTGTGCCCGGGCCAGCGTGCGGTTGACGATGCGGATATCGGCGACGCCACGCTGCTTCAGCGCCTGGATGACGGCGCGCGACGCGCCGCCGGCGCCAAGCACGACCGCGGGTCCGGTGTTCGCCCAGCCCGGCGCGTAGTCATCGAGGTTGGCGGCAAAGCCGTGGCCGTCGGTGTTGCCGCCCCACAGGACACCGTTCTCGACCCACAGCGTGTTGACGGCGCCGATCTCCTCGGCCGCCTGGTCGCGGCGGTGGACGAGGGCGAAGGCGGCTTCCTTGTGCGGGATGGTGACATTGCCGCCGCGAAACCCGTTTGCCTGCAATGTCGCGATGAATTCGGCAAAATCCCGCGGCGCCACGTCGATGGCCTCGTAGCTGCCATTGATGCCGTGCTTGGCCAGCCAGTGGCCGTGAATCTTCGGCGAGCGCGAATGCTTGATCGGATGGCCGGTGACGAAGGCCCTTTTCGTTGCCTCAGCCATCGATGGCTCCCAGTGTGCGCAGTTCCGCCAGCAGCGGCAAAAGCGGCAGGCCGACAATGGTGAAGTGGTCGCCCTCGATCTTCTCGAAAAGCTGGATGCCTTCACCTTCGATCTGATAGGCGCCGACACTGGACAGCGCCCTGGCGCCGACGCGGGCGAGGTGGCGGCCGATAAAGCCGGGGTCGAGCTTGCGCATGGTCATGGAGACGATACCGACATGGCGCCACAGCACCTTGCCGTCACGGACCAGCACCGCGGCGCTGTTGAGCTGATGCGTCCTGCCCGATAGCGCCAGGAGATGGCGGCGCGCACCCTCCATGTCGGCCGGCTTGTGGAACACCTCGTCGCCGAGCGACAAGGTCTGGTCGCAGCCAAGCACCAGCGCGCCGGGCCGGCGCTCGCTGACCTCGGTGGCCTTCGCCTCGGCCAGCACCAGGGCGACATCCTCGGGCGAAACCCCGCTGTCCTGCAACGGCGCCTCGAGCGCGCGCTCATCGACATCGGCGGGCACTGCCTCGATGTCGAGCCCGGCATTGACGAGCATCGCCTTGCGGAACGGACTGCCGGAGGCGAGGATGATTTTTTCGGTCATGGTTTGTGCCTGGATATTTGTGGTTGGGATGCTGGCTGAGTGGCGTGTATTCGACCGCCGCACCCCTTGGCCACCGTCACGGCATGGCGTGACCTTCGAGCTTCGCGACGGTGGATGCAAACAAACCCGCAGCCCGGCCCCAATTATCTGTTCTTCCCTCTCAGGGCAACGATCGCCGCGGCCGTTTCCTCGATCGAGCGGCGGCTGACATCGATCATCGGCCAGCCATGGCGGGTACAGATCTGTCGGGCATAGGCGAGCTCCTCGTTGATCGCCGCGCGGTCGACATAGTCGGTCGGCACGTAGGAGCTGCTGTTGCCGAGGATACGGTTCTGGCGGACATGCGAGATGCGCTCCGCGGTGGCGATCAGCCCGACGATCAGCGGTGTCTTGGCGGCGACCAGGCTTTCGGGCACCGGCACGCCAAGCACGATCGGTATGTTGGCGGTCTTGATGCCGCGATTGGCGAGATAGATGCTGGTCGGCGTCTTGGAGGTGCGCGAGATGCCGATCAGCACGACATCGGCATCATCCATGTTGAGCGGCAACTGGCCGTCATCATGGTCCATGGTGAAGTTGAGAGCGTCGATGCGGCGGAAATATTCGGCGTCGAGGACGTGCTGGGCGCCGACGCGCCGGCCGGCAGGCGTGCCCAGATAGGACTGGAAGACGGTGAGCACCGGCTCCAGCACGGAGACACAGGGCAGGCCCATGGTGGCGCAGCGCTCGTCGATGCCGCGCGCCAGCTTCTGGTCGACGACCGTATAGAGGATGATGCCCGGCTCCTCCTCTATGTCCTCGAACACCTTGGCCACCTGCTTTTCGGTGCGGATGAGCGGGTAGATGTGCTCGATGGCGCGCGCATCCTTGTATTGCGCGGAGGCCGCCCGCCCGGCGGCGAGCAGCGTTTCGCCGGTGGCATCGGAAATCAGATGCAGGTGAAAGAAGCTCTGGGGTTTGTTCACAGGGATCACCTGGGGCTGTGGGCGGATGTGGATAAGGTCGAATGGAAAGGCAGGGTCGTGGCGGGCGACTGTATCAGATGCGGGTTTGTCCACAATTCGATCCTCTGTCAGCTTCGCCGGGCGGCTGGGGACAAATCTGGGGACGGGCGCTTTTGCCTTCCCGCCATCCACAGGGCCGGTTTTTTGCGGGATGTTCCAAGGCTTTGACTCCAATGATAGATTCCGGACTGTCCCCAGAACCGTGCAGCCGGGAGAGAGAAGCGCGCGACAATATGCTTGCTGGCTTTTTGCCTGACGAAGCGGGACAGGTGACAACCACCACAACCAACAGACTCTTAGAATCAGAAGAATCTTAGATATAAGAATCTTTGATTATAGGAAGGCTGGGAGAGGCGAGCGTTCAATGCCCAAAAGCCGGATCATGCTGGACGTCCTGAAGGGCGAGGCAGTGTTTCCGCCTCCGCTCTGGATGATGCGTCAGGCCGGGCGCTATCTGCCTGAGTATCGTGAAACACGCAGGCGCGCCGGTTCGTTCCTCGACCTCTGCTACGATCCCGATCTCGCCGTCGAAGTGACGCTGCAGCCGATCGAGCGCTTCGGCTTCGATGCCTCGATCCTGTTCTCGGATATCCTTGTCGTTCCACATGCGCTTGGCCGCGACGTGCGCTTCGAAGAAGGGCGAGGACCGCTTTTGACGCCGATCTCGGTTGCCGAGATCATGGCTCTGGAAAGCGATGTGTTTCACGTGAATCTCGAACCGGTCTATGAGACGGTTCGCCGGTTGCGGGTAAAGCTGCCTGAAGAAACCACCCTGATCGGCTTCTGCGGCGCGCCGTGGACGGTGGCGACCTACATGATTGCCGGCCATGGAACCCCCGACCAGGCGCCGGCGCGGCTGTTCGCCTATCGCGAGCCGGCGGCGTTTCAACAGCTCCTGAAGGTGCTGGCCGATCATTCGGCGGCCTATCTGATCCGCCAGATCGAGGCCGGTGCCGACGTCGTGCAGATTTTCGATTCCTGGTCCGGCGTGCTCGACGATGCGTCGTTCGACCAGTTTTGCGTCTGGCCGGTGGCCGAGATCGTCAGGCAGGTTCGGGCGGTCCATCCCGATGTCCCGATCATCGGCTTTCCCAAGGGCGCCGGCGCCCGCTACCGGACCTATCGCCAGAAGACCGGCGTGACGGGGCTGGGGATCGACTGGACGGTGCCGCTGGCGGCGGCGAAGGATCTGCAGCGCTCGGGTGCGGTTCAGGGCAATCTCGATCCCTTGCGTCTCGTGGCAGGCGGCAAGGCGCTGTCCGATGGCGTCGAGACCATCCTGAAGGCGCTGGGTGACGGACCGCTGATCTTCAATCTAGGCCACGGCATCACGCCGGAGACACCGATCGCGCATGTCGAAGCAATGGTGAAACAGGTGAGGAGCGCGGTACGCTGATGGCCGAGATGAACAACACCAACAGCACCGGCCAGGCGATGATGCGCATGGTCATCAGCATCGGCGTACTGATTGTGCTGACGGCGCTTCTGTTTTTGGTCGCACCCGAAGGCTTCTACCCCTGGGCAAAGGCGATCCATATCCTCGCCGTCATCTCCTGGATGGCCGGCATGCTCTATCTGCCGCGGCTGTTCGTCTATCACGTCGATGCCGAGAAAGGTTCAGTGCAGTCGGAGACCTTCAAGGTGATGGAGCGGCGCCTGCTGCGCGGCATCATCAATCCGGCGATGATCGTTACCTGGGTGTTCGGGCTGTGGCTCGCCTGGAAAGTCTTTGGCTTCCAGGGCGGCTGGCTGCACGCCAAGATCGGCCTGGTGCTTCTGTTGTCCGGTGTCCATGGCTATCTGGCGGGCGCGGCGCGGAAATTCGCTGAGGATCGCAATGAAAAGTCCGCGAAGCACTGGCGGATGATCAACGAAATCCCCACATTGCTGATGATAGCAATCGTGATCCTGGTAGTCGTCAAGCCGTTCTGACGCAGGCCGCGCGAAAGCGGTCGCGGTTTTAGGTTACGACATGCCGCGCTCCAGGCCTTTTTCGGCCCGCAAAACGCGGCTTGCTCTTTCATCCGACCGACGATAAAAGACGGGTCTTCCTTCCCGTCATGCGCCGCCCCTCATTGTTTTCGGCCGCGCCCGGCATTTGTCGCATCCCGCCGATATTTTTTCCCAAAGCTCACCCAGAGTCCGTCTATGCAAGAAATGAAGCTTACCGAATTCAAGAACAAGAAACCGCCGGAGCTGATCGCTTACGCCGAATCGCTCGAGGTCGAGAATGCCAGCGTCATGCGCAAGCAGGAGCTGATGTTCGCGATCCTGAAGAAACTGGCCGCCCAGGACGTCGAGATCATCGGCGACGGCGTGGTCGAAGTGCTTCAGGACGGTTTCGGCTTCCTGCGCTCGGCCAACGCCAACTATCTGCCGGGTCCCGACGACATCTATATTTCGCCGTCGCAAATCCGTCGCTTTTCCTTGAAGACCGGCGATACGGTCGAAGGGCCGATCCGCAGCCCGAAAGAGGGCGAGCGCTATTTCGCGCTGCTCAAGGTCAACACCATCAATTTCGACGATCCCGAAAAGATCCGTCACAAGATCCACTTCGACAATCTGACGCCGCTCTATCCGACCTCGCGGCTGAAGATGGAGATGGAGGTTCCGACCTCCAAGGACATCTCGCCGCGCGTCATCGACCTGGTGGCGCCGCTCGGCAAGGGCCAGCGCGCCCTGATCGTCGCGCAGCCGCGCACCGGCAAGACGGTGCTGCTGCAGAACATCGCCCACTCGATCACCACCAATCACCCCGAATGCTATCTGATCGTGCTTTTGATCGATGAGCGACCGGAAGAAGTGACCGACATGCAGCGTTCGGTGAAGGGCGAGGTCGTGTCCTCGACCTTCGACGAGCCGGCGGTGCGCCACGTCCAGGTCGCCGAAATGGTGATCGAAAAGGCCAAGCGCCTGGTCGAACATGGCCGCGACGTCGTCATCCTGCTCGATTCCATCACCCGTCTCGGCCGCGCCTACAACACCGTGGTGCCGTCATCCGGCAAGGTGCTGACCGGCGGTGTCGACGCCAACGCGCTGCAGCGCCCGAAGCGCTTCTTCGGTGCGGCGCGTAACATCGAGGAAGGCGGCTCGCTGACCATCATCGCCACGGCGCTGATCGATACCGGCAGCCGCATGGACGAAGTCATCTTCGAAGAGTTCAAGGGCACCGGCAATTCGGAAATCGTGCTCGACCGCAAGGTCGCCGACAAGCGCATCTATCCGGCCATGGACATATTGAAGTCCGGCACCCGCAAGGAGGACCTGCTGGTTCCACGCTCCGACCTGCAGAAGATCTTCGTGCTGCGCCGCATCCTGGCGCCGATGGGAACCACCGACGCGATCGAGTTCCTCATCGACAAGTTGAAGCAGACCAAGACCAACGCCGATTTCTTCGATTCGATGAACACGTAAAGCGCTTACTCTCCCCCTTGTGGGGAGGGTCGATCCGCGCAGCGGAGCGGGGTGGGCCAGCGCCGGGGCCGGCGGTTCACTTTCGCCGCAACAACCGCTCCAGTTCCTCGGCATCCGTCACCGCCGGCAGGCAGACCTGGCCGGTGCAAAGCCAGGCGCCCGGCCTGTTGGTCGGCGGGAAGATGCCGCCGGGCAGCAGCGGTCGATTCGCTTCCGAACCAATCGTCGTAATGATGTCGACGCGGCGTGGGTCAGGGCATCGATTCGCTACCGGAACGAGCTTCGGATCTTCCAGCCTGTCCACGATGACCAGTTTCAGAGGCTCGATTGCAAGCGAACAGGCATTGACGATGCCCGCCTGGCCGTAAGCCTGATGCGCGGCACGGCCGGCCGCGTGCTCGGCGACCTGCCAGGCCTTTTCGTGCAGGTCGAGATCGCCAGTGACCGAGGCTAGCCGGACCAGCGCTTCGATGATCTGGCTGGTGGCTGACGAAATGGCCTCGTCGACATCGCCCCTGATGCGGATCGGCACGTCGGTGCTGTCCGAAGCGGTCAGGTAGTACCCCGTCCCCGTGGCGTCGGCGTGCCAGCGGTCGAGTTGTTCGACGAACCCGCTGGCCTGATCGACATAATCCCAATCGCCTGACGCTTCGAACAGCGAGATCGCGGCGTTGGCCATGGCGGCATAGTCGCTCGACAGAGCGGGGAAGAGCTTTCTCGGGCCGAGCATGGAATGCGGCAGGCGCTTGTCGTGGCTGGCCGCGACGATATGGGCAAAGGCCTTTGCCGCCACTTCGATCCAGTCGGGCCGGTTCAGCGAGCGGCCGGCCCCGGCGAGCGCGGCTATCATCTGGCCGTTCCAGTCGGTGAGGGTCTTTGCATCCAGGCCCGGCCTGACTCGCTCCTCCCGGGCGGCGAGAAGCCGCGCCTTGAGCGGGATCAATCGTTCCCGGTCGGCCACGCCCCGGGCTTGCTGGGCGCGGGTTTGGTGGACAATCGGCTTGCCTTCCCAGCCATGCGGGCTAGAGAGCGTGAAGTAATTGAAAAACAAAGAAGAATCGTCGCCGAGGACGGCTTCCACTTCCTCTCGGCTCCAGGTGTAGAAAAGACCTTCCTCACCATCACTGTCGGCGTCGAGGCTGGCGGCGAAAGCCCCGCCGTCAACGCGCATCTCGCGCATAAGCCACCCGACGGTCTCTTCGATTCGTATCCGGAACAAATCACTGCCGCTCGCGGCATAGGCCCAGTTGCAGAAGCGAATGAGCTCCGCATTGTCGTAGAGCATCTTCTCGAAATGCGGCACCAGCCATTCGGCATCGGTCGAGTAGCGGCTGAGCCCGCCGCCAATGTGATCATAAATGCCGCCGGCGAGCATCTGTTCGAGGCTGACGAGCACGTCGTCGCGATGCGTGGCGTTGCCATCGCGCAGCCAGGACAGCCATAGGGTGAGCATGAATGGCGCGTTGGGGAATTTCGGGGCGCCGCGCAGGCCGCCAAGGTCGCGGTCGATCATGCCGTCGATGCGGCCTGCGAGGTCGCTCAGCGTACCGCGGTCAAGGCTTTCCTTGGCGTGCGTGCCGGAGAGCCGCGCTTCGACATGGCTGGTCAGGCCGTCGGCGCTCTGGTTCAGGCTGGCGCGCTTTTCCCGCCAGGCCTTGTCGACCGCTTCCATCACCTGAGTGAATCCCGGGCGGCCATAGCGCGACTCGCGCGGGAAATAGGTGCCGCCCCAGAAGGGCTTGCCGTCGGGGGTCAGGAACATGGTCAGCGGCCAGCCGCCTTGTTCGCCCATCGAGGACAAGGCCGCCATATAGATCTGGTCGATGTCCGGGCGCTCCTCGCGGTCGACCTTGATATTGACGAACAGACGGTTCATGACGGCGGCGACCGCGTCATTCTCGAAGCTTTCATGGGCCATGACATGGCACCAGTGGCAGGCGGCATAGCCGACGGAAAGCAGGATCGGCTTGTCGAGGGCCTTGGCTTCCTCGAGCGAAGCCGGCGACCAGGCCCGCCAATGGACGGGATTGCCGCTGTGCTGCCGCAGATAGGGGCTGGCCTCGTCGGCAAGCAGGTTTTGCGCGGGCAATGTCACAATGGAACTCGGGCAACTCGGTTCAACGTGTCGCGAAAGCTAGGGCGGTTCAGCAGAGCGGGCAAATGATTTCAGGCGATTCCATTGTGGCGCTGTCCAGCGGCCGGCTTCCGGCTGGCGTTGCCGTGCTGCGTATTTCCGGTCCGCAGACTCGATTCGTTGTCGAAACGATTGCGGGAGGCACGGTTAAGGCCCGCGCGGCGGTACTGCGCAGGTTCAGGACAGCGGATGGATCGCTGCTGGACAGCGGGCTTGTCATCTTCTTTCCAGGCCCGGCCAGCTTTACCGGAGAGGACGTGGCGGAATTCCATGTCCATGGCGGACGTGCCGTCGTGGCCAGAATGCTGGAGACAATCGTCGCTTTTGATGGCGTCAGGCACGCGGAACCCGGCGAATTCACGCGTCGAGCCTTTCTCAACGGCAAGGTGGACCTGGTGGAGACCGAGGCGCTGGCGGATCTGGTCAATGCCGAGACCGAGGCGCAGCGCCGCTTTGCCATCCGGAATGCCGAGGGCGCTCAGAGCGCGCTTTATCTCGGCTGGCGTCGGCGGCTGATCCATGCGCGCGCCATGATCGAGGCCGAGATCGACTTCGCCGATGAGGACGATGTGCCGGGTTCCGTTTCGGATACGGTTTGGTCTGACGTGCGGGCGATGATCGCGGAAATCGATCGCCATGTCGCCGGATTTCGCACCGCCGAGATCATCCGCGACGGGTTCGAGGTGGTCATCCTCGGTGCGCCGAACGCCGGCAAGTCGAGTCTGTTCAACGCCTTGGCGCGGCGCGATGCAGCTATTGTAACGGATGAGCCGGGCACGACACGGGACCTGCTCGAGGTGCTGCTTGATCTCGACGGGATGCGCGTCAGGCTGACGGATACGGCCGGGCTGCGCGATGCGCCGGGCAAGGTGGAGGCGATCGGCATCGAAAAGGCGCTGGCCAAGGCGGATCGCGCTGATCTCTTGCTGTTGCTGGAAGACATTCTGTCTCCTGGGGATGTCGGCCCATTGCCGGGTGCCGCAGCTTTGCTTCGGGTTGGCACCAAGGTCGACCTGCTGGATGAGCAGGCGGCTCAGGAAGCCGCCAGCCGTTATGACCTCGTCATTTCAACCGTAAGGGGGACTGGCGTGGAAGCCTTGCTTGCTGAAATCGGTCGGCGCGCGGCGGAAGCGGTCGGAGATATCGGCGATGTTCTGCCATCGCGCCTGCGCCATGTCGAATTGCTCGGCGAAGCCAATCGTCATCTGCTTCGCGCCACCGATGACGGCGCCGAGGGCCAGGAGCTGCGCGCCGAGGAATTGCGGCTGGGGGCGGATCGCCTGGGCCGGATCGTCGGCGCCATCGATGTCGAGGATATGCTCGATGTGATCTTCGGGCAGTTCTGCATCGGGAAATGACTCACGTGAAACAATGAGTTGGAGACTGGCTCGGGTGCTCGCCGCTCAATGCGTGGGCATGACTCACGTGAAACACGTGAAACAGCTGCGACAGCTGTGACTCACGTGAAACATGGCGCTACGCTCACCCTCCTCACAAGGGGGAGGCTAGGTAATCCTTTGTTTCACGTGAAACTTGCAGCGAAGTTTTCTTGACAGGCTCGCCCCGCGGGGACATGTGTCCCTCAATCTTTTGAGTCCCGGGAAATTCGAAATGACCGATCACTATGATGTGGTTGTGGTGGGCGGCGGCCATGCGGGTTGCGAGGCGGCCAGCGCAGCCGCGCGCGCCGGGGCCAGGACCGCGCTGGTGACGCTGCGCTTCGATACGATCGGCGTCATGTCGTGCAATCCGGCGATCGGCGGCCTCGGCAAGGGCCATCTGGTGCGCGAGATCGACGCCATGGATGGCCTGATGGGCCGCGTGGCGGACGCGGCGGGCATCCAGTTCCGCCTGCTCAACCGGCGCAAGGGCCCGGCGGTCCGCGGACCCCGCACCCAGGCCGACAGGAAGCTCTATCGTCTTGCGATGCAAGAAGCGATTCGGCAGCAGAACGATCTCGACGTGGTCGAGGCCGAGGTTTTGGATTTCGAAATCGACAACGGCAAGATCGCCGCCGTCCTGCTGGGGGACGGCCGCCGTCTGGCATGCGGCGCCGTGGTGCTAACGACCGGCACCTTCCTGCGGGGGCTCATCCATATCGGCGATAAGAAGATTGTTGCCGGCCGTATGAACGAGCAGGCAAGCCTCGGCCTGTCGGCGACCATGGACCGGGCAGGGTTCCGGCTCGGCCGGCTGAAGACCGGGACGCCGCCACGGCTGGACGGAAAAACCATCGACTGGGCTTCGCTGGACCGCCAGGCGGCGGATGAAGATCCGGTTCCGTTCTCGCTGATGACCGACCGCATCGAGACACCGCAGATCGACTGCGGCATCACGCGCACGACGCCAGCCACACATGAACTGATCCGCGCCAACCTTGGCCGCTCCGCCATGTATTCCGGCTCCATCGAAGGCGTCGGCCCGCGCTATTGCCCGTCGATCGAAGACAAGATCGTCAAGTTCGGCGACCGGGACGGCCATCAGATCTTTCTCGAGCCGGAAGGGCTCGACGACGATACGGTCTATCCGAACGGGATTTCGACTTCGCTGCCCGAGGATGTGCAGCTCGATATCCTCAAGACCATTCCGGGGCTGGAGCGCGCGGTCATGCTGCAGCCCGGCTATGCCATTGAATATGATCATGTCGATCCGCGCGAACTGCATCAGACACTGGAGACCAAACGGGTTGCCGGACTGTTCCTGGCCGGGCAGATCAACGGCACGACGGGGTATGAGGAGGCCGCCGGCCAAGGCTTGCTTGCGGGGCTCAACGCGGCGAGGCGAGCGGCGGGCGGCGAGCAGATCGTGCTCAGCCGCACCGAGGCCTATATCGGTGTCATGGTCGATGACCTCACCAGCCGCGGCATCAGCGAGCCTTATCGGATGTTTACCTCGCGCGCCGAATTCCGCCTGTCGCTGCGAGCCGACAATGCCGATGAGCGGCTGACGCCGCTGGCGGAGAGGCTGGGGATCGCTTCGGCGCAACGGAGCCAACGCTATGGCGATGTGATGCAGCGTCTCGACGCGGCGCGGGCGTTGGCCAAGGCCCTGACCATGACGCCCAATGAGGCGGCGCGGCACGGGCTGGAGATCAATCGCGACGGCGTACGCCGGTCCGCTTATGAATTGCTGGCCTATCCCAGCGTCGACGTTGCCTGGCTGGCCAGGATAGAGCCGAAATTTGCCGCGATCGATGCAAAGACCGCCGAGCGCCTCGAAACGGAGGCGAAATATTCCGTCTATCTCGATCGCCAGAAGACGGATGTCGCGCAGATTCGCCATGAGGAGAGCCGACTGATCCCCGAGACGGTCGATTTCACAGCTGTTCCCGGGCTGTCGAACGAGCTGAAGCAGAAAATGCAGGCACGTCGGCCTCGTTCCATCGCGGATGCCCAGCGCATGGAGGGCATGACGCCGGCGGCGCTGGCGATCATCGTCGCCCATGTCCGCCACCATGAAAGCGCGCAAAGGCTCCAGGGCGACCAAAGGGACGTTGCGTGAGCTCTTTTTCCCTGGAGAGCCTGGAGGCCGCCGCCGGCCCGGTTTCACGTGAAACATTCGACCGCCTGGTGGCATTCGAACAGATGTTCCAGAAATGGAACCGCAGCATCAATCTCGTGGCGCAGTCGACCTCGGCCGATGTCTGGCAGCGCCATATATTGGACAGCGCACAGCTCGCCCGCATAGAACCCGGTGCCGTGCGTTGGGCCGACATCGGTTCCGGCGGTGGATTTCCTGGCCTTGTCATGGCTTTCCTGCTCGCCGAGCGCCCAGGGGCCAGCATCGATCTGGTGGAAAGCAACCGCAAAAAGGCTTCGTTCCTGCAGGCTGTCGTCGGCCAGTTCAACCTGCCGGCTCGGATCGTGGCGCGCCGCATTGAGGACAGCCATGCGCTTGTTGCGGCGCCGCAGATCGTCACGGCGCGGGCCCTGGCCTCGCTTTCGGTCCTTCTCGACCTGTCGGCGCCCTGGTTGACATCAGGCGCGCGCGGGCTGTTCCACAAAGGCCGGGATTATCGCGCGGAAGTGCAAGAAAGCGTTAACCGATGGTCCTTCGATCTGGTAGAACATCGCAGTGTGACGGACCCGCATGGCGTCATCCTTGAACTGTCAAATCTGCGACCTGTCTGATCTTCGACTTGTCGAGCTATCTGGCGACCCAAAATGAATTTCTGGCATAAACCCATGATGAAGAATGGCCCCCGAATCATCACCGTAGCCAACCAGAAGGGCGGTGTCGGCAAGACCACCACCGCCATCAACCTAGCCACCGCCTTGGCCGCAATCGGCGAAAAGGTTCTGATCGTCGATCTCGATCCGCAAGGCAATGCCAGCACCGGCCTCGGTATCGACCGCAAGGACCGGACCGTGTCATCCTACGATGTGCTGACGGGCGAGCTGGAGTTGGAAGCCGCGGCCATTCCGACAGCCGTGCCTGGCCTGTCCATCGTGCCGTCGACGCTCGATCTGCTCGGTATCGAGATGGAGATCGCCTCGGCGCCGGACCGGGTGCTGCGGCTGCGCAATGCCTTGCGTGCGGCCTCGGCGCGTTCGGCCGGGTTCGGCTATGTGCTGATCGACTGCCCGCCGTCGCTCAATCTGCTCACGCTCAACTCGATGGCGGCCGCCGATTCGGTGCTGGTGCCGCTGCAATGCGAGTTCTTCGCGCTCGAAGGCCTGAGCCAGCTGCTGGAGACTGTCGAGCAGGTGCGCCGTTCGATCAATCCGGACCTCACCATCCAGGGCATCGTGCTGACCATGTATGACGGCCGCAACAATCTGGCCAACCAGGTGGTCCAGGATGTGCGGCAGCACATGGGCGACAAGGTCTACGAGACGATCATCCCGCGCAATGTGCGGGTGTCCGAGGCGCCGTCCTATGGCAAGCCAGCGATCCTCTATGACCTCAAATGCTCGGGCAGCCAGGCCTATCTGCAACTGGCCTCGGAAGTGATCCGCCGCGAGCGTAAATTGCGCGCCGCTTGATTAGATCGGATGCATGATTAACAGCCGATTCGATACCGAAACGATCTGAAGAACCTGGAATAGAGATGAGCGAAGACCTTTCGAGGAAAAGACTGGGGCGTGGCCTGGCGGCACTGATCGGCGAGATCGATCGCCCGGCGGCACCGGAAAAGCCCGGCATGAGCGCGGACGGCAAGGTGCCGATCGAGTTCGTCAGCCCGAACCCGAAAAATCCGCGCCGGCACTTTGGCGACGCCGAACTGACCGATCTTGCCCAGTCGATCCGCGAGCACGGCGTGGTGCAGCCGGTGGTGGCGCGACCGTCGCCGACGCAGGCTGGCCGCTACGAGATCATCGCCGGCGAGCGCCGCTGGCGCGCCGCGCAGCGCGCCGGGCTGACCGAGATCCCGGTCATCATCAGGGATGTCAACGACCGTACGGCGCTGGAACTGGCGATCATCGAGAATGTGCAGCGCACCGACCTCAACGCGGTCGAGGAGGCGCTGGGTTACCAGCAGCTGATCGACGATCACGGCTACACCCAGGCCGACCTCGGCAATGTCATCGGCAAGAGCCGCAGCCATGTCGCCAACACGCTCAGGCTGCTGAAGTTGCCGGAGGTGATCCGCGACATGCTGGTCGACGGCGCGCTGTCGGCCGGCCACGCCCGCACGCTGGTGACGGCGGAGGATCCGGCCGGTCTCGCCAAGCGCATCGTCGAGGAAGGCCTTTCGGTGCGCCAGGCCGAGGCGCTGGCCCAGATGCCGGCCGGTCCGACGCCGTCCAAGCCGAAGCAGGCGCAAGCCGCGCCTGAAAAGGATACCGACACGCTGGCGCTGGAAAAGCTGATGACCGATACGCTCGGCATGATCGTGTCCATCGATCACAAGGGCAAGGGCGGCGAACTTCGCGTTTCCTACCGCTCGCTGGAGCAGCTCGATGAACTGTGCCGGAGATTGAGGCAGGAACGGTAATTAGCCGACGAATTTCTTTCGAAAAACAAGGGCGGGCTGCCAGGTCCGCCCTTGTTTTATGGCGCTGATGGTTGGGCAAAAGGCCGAAGCGTTGGTCTCCCCCCTCGGGGAAGATGGCGGGCAGTATGACCAGGTGTCGGCCTACATTCGCCGCAAGGAAGTCGCATCCAGTCGCACCGACCCCCTCTGTCGCCTTTGGCGACATCTCCCCCTCGAGGGGGAGATTATCCGTACTGCCGCGGCCTCGCGCTCTCCACCGCGAGTGGCAGCGCCTGTCGCAAGCCCAGCCACTCGCGGCTTGACAGTGCCGGGCAACGGAGTAGCCTGAATTAGATATGGCTTAATTATCTGCCCTAGCGTGCCGGTCAGTCGCGGCGAGGGCTATTTGCCATTCCTGCAAGTGTCCTGAAATGGCACCGCCTCGCCGAATATGCCGACGCGCCTGACGCAAGTGGGAGGTGCAAATGGCAGTCCGTTGGCAGTTGTCCGGAAGTTACTTCGAGAATTGTAGCTGCGACGTCGTGTGTCCTTGCCTGCTGTCCACCAACGCGCAGCTGACATCGAAGCCGACGAGAGGCGTTTGCGACGTCGGTTTGGTCTTCCATATCGATAAGGGCAATTACGGCGACGTTCGATTGGATGGGCTCAGCGTCGCGATGGTTGCTCACACGCCGGGTCCGATGGCAAACGGCAATTGGACGGCCGCCGCCTATATCGACGAACGGGCCGATGACCGGCAAACCGAGGCGCTGGGTGCCATCTTCACGGGTGCCGCGGGCGGCCCCATGGCGGTGTTGGCACCCATGATCGGCACGAATCTCGGTGCCAGGAAAGTGCCGATAGACTACCGGATAAACGGCAAGAAGCGGTCGGCGGAGATTGCCGGCGTCATGCGGTTGGCGGTCGAGCCGCTGCCGACAATGCGCGAGGACGGGCAGATGTGGGCGGCCACCGGCCATCCGGTCAATCCCGACTGGCTCGCCCTGGCGATGGGGGCCGAAGGCAGCACATTCGGCGACCATGGCATGAGCTGGGACAATTCCCGCCGAAACGGACATTACGCCCCGATCAATTGGTCCGGCCAGCAGTAGCTGTTGGCCGGATAGCATGGAACGGGCTCGTCCATGGCGCCGACGTTACAGCGATACGTCCTTCTCGCGCTGCTGATCGCAATCGCGGCGGCGGCGTGGGCCTTGCTTGTCTGGCAGCGGATGGGCATGGACGCGGACATGCGCATGGAAATGGGCTCACTCACCATGGGCATGAAGGCGCCGCTGTTTCTCGCCGTCTGGATGATCATGATGATTGCCATGATGTTTCCAACCGCCGCGCCCATGATCCTGACGTTTCACCAGGTCCAGGCCGGCAAACAGAGCCGGGGCGAGACCTTTGTCTCGAGCTGGGTGTTCGTAGCCGGGTACATGCTGGTTTGGGGCGTGATGGGTGCTGTCGCCTTTGCCGGTGCGGCGGGTGCGGAGATGCTTGCCGGGCGTGCGGGATTGTCGACGGCGGCGGCCGCGCGCATTGGCGGGGCGCTGCTGATGATCGCGGGCGCCTATCAACTCTCGCCCCTGAAAGATCTCTGCCTGGCCAAATGCCGTACGCCGATCGGCTTCATCCTGACCGCATGGCGCGATGGCCACTGGGGCGCGGTCCGCATGGGCCTGGAGCATGGGCTTTTCTGCCTGGGCTGCTGCTGGCTTTTGTTTCTGGCCCTCTTTCCCCTCGGGATCATGAACGTCGCCGCAATGGCCGTGGTCACCTTGCTGGTGTTTGCGGAAAAAACCCTCCCGTCAGGAGAGGGGATCGCAAAGCTGTCGGGTGTCGCCCTGCTGCTCTACGGCGCGGCTGTACTGGTCTTTCCGCAGGCGCTGCCCACCTTTCAGCCAGCGGGCGCCATGATGATGAATTGACCAATGGAAGCAGGGAGCAGCGTTCTCCTACCGCTGCCCCAGCCTCGCGCTCTCCACCGCAATCCCCAGCAGCGCCTGCCGTGCCAGCGCCACTGACAGATCCGGCCGCCGCCGCGTCTGCAGCACTGCCGTCTGCAGCCGCGTCAGCGCGCGGCTCAGCGCCTCGCTGCTCCAGCGCTCGAGCGCTTTTTCCACCAACTTGCGTCGCGAGAAGAAAACCGGCGGGCGCGCGCCGGCAACGACCGAGGCGGCGTTGCGGCCGGCAGAATCCATCTGGCCGCGCATGACCTGGATCTGCTGCATTTGCCGCATCGCCGAGGACAGTACCAGGAAAGGCGGGCCGCCGGACTGGCAGTGGCGGGTGAAGGCGGTGTCGAAATCGCCGACCTTGCCTTCGAGGAGCGCGTCGACCGCATCATCGAACGAAGCGCCGGACACGTCGCCCGACATCGCCCGCACCTCTTCCAGCCCGATCTCCTTCTGGCCGTGGGCATAAAGAACGAGCTTTTCGATCTCGCCGCGTGAAGCCAGCCGGTCGCCGCCGAGATTGCGGCGCAGTGCCTGGCGGGCCTCCAGCGTCATCGACATGCCGGCCTTGCGCAGCTCGTCATCGATGACCGTGTCGATATCCCTCGCCTCATCGGCGTAGCACGGCAACGCCATGGCGTTGTCCGCGCCCTCGACCACGGCGCGCAGCCCAACGCCCTTCTTGAGATCGCCGGCCTCGATCAGGATGATGGCATCGCGCGCGGGTTCCGCCGTCAGCGCCCTCACGTCCTCGGCCAGCGCCTTCTGGCCGGTGGCATTGCGCACCCAAAGCAGGCGCCGGTCGGAAAACATCGGCACGGTGCGGGCCTCGTCGAGCAGTCGGCCCTCGTCGCGGTCGACCTCGGAACCTTCGAGCCTCACCACGGAGAAGGGATCGTCGAGCGGCAGGCCGGTCTTCTCGGCAAAGACCTTCGCGCGCTCGGAAACAAGCCCGCGATCGGGGCCATAAAGCAGGACGATGGAGATGCGCGGATCCGGCTTCGCGAGCCACGAATCGACCTCGAAAGCTTTCTTCTGTGCCATGGAGGGTGGTTAGCACAGCGTGAGCGCCGGGTGAACGGCTTCCGGCTCGGGTTCCTCACCCTGACGAGAGTGTCGGATCGGGATGGGAGAAACGCGTGTTCGCTGACCTTGGGACCCTTCCTCTCCCCCGATCGGCGGAGGATAGGAAAACTGTCACCCACGCTATCGGTCCATTCTGTTACCTATCTATCCGGTTCGGACAGATCCAGGCCTGGCCAGCCCTCGGTTCTCACCTCCCGTCGGACACCCTCACGAGGGAAGAGCAGCGCAATTGTTGCCGCCCAATCGCCTTATCTGGCGGAAACCCCGAGCCAATCTTGCGCCAAATTGCGCGCCGCGATGAAACATCGACAAGAAATTTCGCGGACATATCTTCATCTTGTACTCGGGAGGCTGAAACGGCCGGCGTCGCCGGCCCGATGCGAAAGGCTTGCCCGACGAATTCGCTCTGGTCTGGCGGCGCGGATGTGCAAATATCGGCGCCAGGCAACATTGGAGGACAAAGGTCATGGCCGATGCTGGGATGTTGCGTTTCCATGTTCCGGAGCCGGAAGTGCGGCCGGGCGGCACGCCTGACTTTTCCAACGTGACCATCGCCAAGGCCGGCTCGGTGCCGCGCCCCGAGATCGACGTCGATCCGCGCACCATCCGCGACATGGCCTTTTCGATCATCCGCGTGCTGAACCGCAATGGCGAAGCCGTCGGCCCGTGGGCCGGGCTGCTTTCCAACGACGAGTTGCTGGAAGGCCTGCGTCACATGATGACGCTGCGGACCTTCGATGCGCGCATGCAGATGGCGCAGCGCCAGGGCAAGACCTCCTTCTACATGCAGCATCTGGGCGAGGAGGCTGTGAGTTGCGCATTCCGCAAGGCGCTCGCGCCGGGCGACATGAATTTCCCGACCTATCGCCAGGCCGGCCTGCTCATCGCCGACGGCTATCCGATGGTCACCATGATGAACCAGATCTATTCCAACGAGGCCGATCCGCTGAAGGGCCGGCAGCTGCCGGTCATGTATTCCTCGAAGGAGCACGGCTTCTTCTCGATCTCCGGCAATCTGGCGACGCAGTATATCCAGGCGGTCGGCTGGGCGATGGCTTCCGCGATCTCGAACGATTCGAAGATCGCCGCGGCCTGGATCGGCGACGGTTCGACGGCGGAATCCGATTTTCATTCGGCCCTGGTGTTCGCCTCCACCTACAAGGCGCCGGTGATACTCAACGTCGTCAACAACCAATGGGCGATCTCGACCTTTCAAGGCATCGCACGCGGCGGCTCCGGCACGTTCGCGGCGCGCGGCCTCGGCTTCGGCATCCCGTCGCTGCGCGTCGACGGCAATGATTATCTCGCCGTGCACGCGGTGGCCAAATGGGCGGCGGAGCGCGCGCGCAGGAATCTCGGACCGACGCTGGTCGAATACGTCACCTACCGCGCCGGCGCGCATTCCAGCTCGGACGATCCTTCGGCCTACCGGCCGAAGACCGAATCCGACGCCTGGCCGCTCGGCGACCCGATCGTGCGGCTGAAGAACCACCTGATCGGGCTCGGCGTCTGGTCGGACGAGCGGCACGCGCAGGCCGAGGCCGAGATCCTCGACACGGTGATCGCGGCGCAGAAGGAGGCCGAAAGCCACGGCACGCTGCATGCAGGCGGCAAGCCGTCGACCCGCGACATGTTCGAGGGCCTCTATGCCGAGATGCCGCCGCATCTCAGGCGCCAGCGCCAGCAGGCGGGAGTCTGAGCCATGCCGAGACGGACCATGATCGAGGCCATCCGCGACGCCATGGATGTGTCGATGGGACGCGACGAGAAGGTCGTCGTGTTCGGCGAGGATGTCGGCTTTTTCGGCGGCGTCTTCCGCTGCACGCAGGGTCTGCAGGCCAAATACGGCAAGAGCCGCTGCTTCGACGCGCCGATCAACGAATCCGGCATAGTCGGCTCGGCCATCGGCATGGCTGCGTACGGTCTCAAACCCTGCGTGGAAATTCAGTTTGCCGACTACATGTATCCGGCCTACGACCAGCTGACCCAGGAAGCGGCCCGGCTGCGCTACCGCTCGAACGGCGATTTCACCTGCCCGATCGTGGTGCGCATGCCGACCGGCGGCGGCATCTTCGGCGGCCAGACGCACAGCCAGAGCCCCGAGGCCCTGTTCACCCATGTGTCGGGGCTGAAGACGGTGGTGCCGTCCAACCCGCATGATGCCAAGGGGCTGCTGATCGCGGCGATCGAGGATCCCGATCCGGTGATCTTCCTCGAGCCGAAACGGCTCTACAACGGTCCCTTCGACGGCCATCACGACCGGCCGGTGACGCCGTGGTCGAAACACGAACTCGGCGAGGTCGCCGATGGCCACTACACCGTGCCGCTCGGCAAGGCGGCGATCCGCAGGGCCGGCTCGGCCATCACCGTGCTCGCCTACGGCACCATGGTCTATGTCGCGCAAGCCGCGGCCGAGGAGACCGGCATCGATGCCGAGATCATCGATCTGAGGACGCTGTTGCCGCTCGACCTCGACACGATAGTCGCCTCGGTGAAGAAGACCGGGCGCTGCGTCGTCGTGCATGAGGCGACGCTGACCTCAGGCTTTGGCGCCGAGCTTTCGGCGCTCGTCCAGGAAAACTGCTTCTATCATCTGGAGGCGCCGGTGGCGCGGGTCGCCGGCTGGGACACGCCCTATCCGCACGCGCAGGAATGGGACTATTTCCCCGGTCCCGCCCGGGTCGGCCGCGCTCTCATCGAAACCTTGGAAGCCTAAAGTGGGAGAGGCCTGACATGGGCGAACACATCATCAAGCTGCCCGATGTCGGCGAGGGCGTCGCCGAGGCCGAGCTGGTCGAGTGGCACGTCAAGGTCGGCGATATCGTGCGCGAGGACACCGTGCTTGCCGCCGTGATGACCGACAAGGCCACGGTCGAAATCCCTTCGCCGGTCGATGGCGAGATCCTGTGGCTGGGCGCCGAGATCGGCGACACGGTGGCGATCGGCTCGCCGATCGTGCGGCTGAAAGTTGCGGGCGAGGGCAATGTAACGCCTAAGGGTGGCGCCAAGGCCGAGGCGGCGGTGGCCGAGCCACCGGTGAAGCTTCCGACGCCGAAGCCCGAGAGCGCGGCGCCGGACGCGAAGACCAAGCCAAAGGCCAGCAGCCCGGAGGCGAAACCCGCGCCGGCCATTTCGAAAAGTGTCGGGCGCACGTCCGTTGCCGGCGCCCCGCGCCCGGAGGGCGAAAAACCGCTGGCGTCGCCGGCCGTGCGCCTGCGCGCGAAAGAGGCGGGCATCGACCTCAGGCAGGTCGCGGGAAGCGGCCCGGCCGGCCGCATCGGCCACGAGGATATCGAGGCCTTCCTGGCGCGCGGGCCGCAGGTCGCCAAGGCATCGGGCCTCGCCCGCAACGACACAGTCGAGGACATCAAGGTGGTCGGACTGCGGCGCAAGATCGCCGAGAAGATGACGCTGTCCAAATCGCGCATCCCGCACATCACCTATGTCGAGGAAATCGACGTCACCGCGCTGGAGGAATTGCGCGCCGCGCTCAACAAGGAGAAGCGCGCCGCCAGGGGTGGGGTGGAGAGGCCGAAGCTGACGCTGCTGCCATTCCTGATGCGGGCGATGGTCAAGGCGATATCAGACCAGCCCAACCTCAATTCCCTGTTCGACGACGAAGCCGGCATCATCCACCAGCATGGCGGCATCCATATCGGCATCGCCGCGCAGACGCCGTCGGGGCTGGTGGTGCCTGTCGTCAAGCATGTCGAGGCGCGCGACATCTGGGATTGCGGCGCCGAGGTCAACAGGCTGGCCGAGGCGGCCAAGTCCGGCACGGCGACCCGCGAGGAGTTGTCGGGCTCGACCATCACCATCACCTCGCTCGGCGCGATGGGCGGCGTGGCGACGACCCCGGTCATAAACCATCCGGAAGTGGCGATCATCGGCGTCAACAAGATGATGGTGCGGCCGGTGTGGGACGGCACGCAGTTCATCCCGCGCAAGATGATGAACCTGTCGTCGAGCTTCGACCACCGGGTCATCGACGGCTGGGATGCGGCGGTGTTCATCCAGCGCATCAAGGCGCTGCTGGAAACACCGGCGCTGATTTTCGTGGATTGAGGGCGATGAGTTGATCGAAACGGTTCAGAAGGCGCCAGCGTCGGGGTTTGAGCTCCCCCTTCTCCATTTGCGGGAGAAGGTGTCGCCGAAGGCGACGGATGAGGGGTGTTCCAGCGGAGTGAGGCGTCGGCGTTCCCTGGAGCACCCCTCATCCGTCTCGGCGCTGTCGCGCCGATCCACCTTCTCCCACAAGGGGAGAAGGGAAGGCGCGTATCGACCGTCGCCGAAAGGACAGCCAACATGAAAGAAATCTCCTGCAAGCTGCTCGTCATCGGCGCCGGTCCGGGCGGCTATATCTGCGCCATCCGTGCCGGCCAGCTCGGCGTCGATACGGTCATCGTAGAAGCGGGCAAGCCCGGCGGCACCTGCCTCAATGTCGGCTGCATTCCGTCGAAGGCGCTGATCCATGCGGCGGAGGAGTTCGAGAAAGTGTCGCACATGGCTGGCGGCAAGAGCCCGCTCGGCATTTCGGTCACCGCGCCCGCGCTCGACCTTGCCAGGACCGTCGCCTGGAAGGACGGCATTGTCAGCCGGCTCAACAGCGGCGTTGCCGGCCTGCTCAAGAAGGCTGGCGTGAAGACCGTGCAGGGCTGGGCGACGTTCCGCGACGGCAAGACCGTCGAGGTCGAGACCGAGACCGGAAGCCAGATGATCCACGCCGAAACCATCGTCATCGCCACCGGCTCGGCGCCGGTCGAGCTGCCTTTTCTTCCCTTTGGCGGGCCTGTCATATCGTCCACGCAAGCGCTGGCCTTGAGCGAGGTCCCCAGGAGACTCGCCGTGGCGGGCGGTGGCTATATCGGGCTGGAGCTCGGCATGGCCTTCGCGAAAATGGGCGCCAAGGTCACGGTGGTCGAGGCCTTGCCGCGCGTGCTGGCGCAATATGACGCCGAACTGACCCGGCCTGTCGTCAAGCGGCTCGCCGCGCTCGGGATCGAGGTGATGACAGGCGCAAAGGCCAAGGGCCTGTCGACGAAGGGCGATGCCCTGCTGGTCGAGACAGCGGATGGCAAGAACACCAAGATAGCCGCCGACAAGATCCTGGTGACGGTGGGACGCAAGCCGGTGACGGAAGGCTGGGGCCTCGACCAGATCGACCTCGACATGTCAGGCAAATTCATCAAGGTCGACGACCAGTGCCGCACCTCGATGCGCGGCATCTTCGCCATCGGCGACGTCACCGGCGAGCCGATGCTGGCGCACCGGGCGATGGCCCAAGGCGAAATGGTGGCCGAGATCGTCGCCGGGCACAAGCGCGGCTGGGACAAGCGCTCGATTCCCGCCGTCTGCTTCACCGATCCCGAGCTGGTGACATCAGGGCTGTCGCCCGAAGAGGCCAAGGCGCAGGGCGAGGTCAAGATCGGCCTGTTCCCGTTCGCCGCCAACGGACGGGCGATGACGAAGATGGGGGAGGATGGCTTCGTCCGCGTCGTCGCCCGCGCGGACAACCATCTGGTGCTCGGCATCCAGGCGGTCGGGCAAGGCGTGTCGGAACTGTCGGCGGCTTTCGGGCTGGCGCTGGAAATGGGCGCGCGGCTGGAGGACATCGCCGGCACGATCCACGCGCATCCGACGCAAGGCGAGGGCTTCCAGGAAGCGGCGCTGAAGGCGCTGGGCCACGCACTGCATATTTAGAGGGTGCTCTCCCCCCTCGAGGGGGAGATGGCCGGCAGGCCAGAGGGGGTCGGTTCGACTGGATGCGGCCTTCTTGCGACAGAAGGAAGCTGGCGCTTCACGCGCCGACCCACTCTGTCGCCTTCGGCGACATCTCCCCCTCGAGGGGGGAGATCAGATGCTCAGCTCGCCAGCCGGCTTACCATCTCGTGCTGTGCATACGCCCGGCCAAAGCGGTTGGCCAGAAATGCATCCAGCGCGATCTCTTCCTGCTTGACGAAACCGGTCGCCGGCAGGCTGCCGTCGGCCAGCATGTCAAGCACGGCGCAGATGCCGGACGCCGTGGTGATCTGGATGGCGCTGCGCACCTGATTGCCGACGCGCTGCGAATAGATCTTGTTGGCGTAGGTCTCCTGCAGCAGGCGGCCATTGCGGCGGCCGGATACGGTGACGAAGACGATGACCACGTCCTGCAGCGTCGCCGGCAAAGCACTTTCGAAAATGTCCTTCAGCACGTCGCGGCGGTGGCGCAGGCCGAGATCGTTGAGCAGCGCCTTCATGATCGCGGCATGGCCGGGATAGCGGATGGTGCGGTAGTTCAGCGTGCGCACCTTGCCCTTCAGCGTCTCGGCCAAGGTGCCCAGCCCGCCAGACGTGTTGAAGGCCTCGTAGGTGACGCCGTCGAGCGAGAATTCCTCGCGCTCCTCCAGCGGCGGCACTTCGACCAGCTCGCCCTCGACGATCGCCTCGCAGGGCTCGCAATATTCGTTGATGACGCCGTCGGTGCTCCAGGTCAGATTGTAGTTCAGCGCGTTGGACGGGTATTGCGGCAAGGCTCCGACGCGCATGCGCACGCTTTCGAGCGTGTCGAAACGGCTGGCGAGATCGTTGGCGACGATGGAGATGAAGCCCGGCGCCAGGCCACATTGCGGAATGAAGGCGCTCTTGCCCGAACGCGCCAGTTCCTTGACGCGGCGGGTCGAGACGACGTCCTCGGTTAGGTCGAGATAGTGCACGCCGGCGCTGGCCGCCGCCTCGGCGATGCGCGTGGTGAGATGGAAGGGGGCGGCGCTGAGCACCGCGAACTTGCCGGCGAGCGCCGCTTCGAGCGCGCCGACCGCCGCGATGTCGAGTTCGAGCGTCTCGACGCCGGCGGGCACTTCGGCCGCGGCGAGCTGCGCCGCCGAGCGGTCGACAAGGGTAACTTGGTAGTCGCCCGTCGCGGCGAGCATCCCGGCAATGGTCGAGCCGATCTTGCCGGCGCCGACGATAACGATGTTATTCATGATCAATAACCCCTGTCAGTTCAATCCGTCGGGAATCATCGCAGCTTGCCTGTCGAAAAGAAGTGTGGAATCTGGCGGATCGAACCCTAATATTAGCCAATTTGCCGAATGGATTCGTCGAAATGCTCAGTGAAGCCGAACAGGCCCTGCTTTCCCTGCTGCGCGCCAACGCACGCGCCTCGACGGCCGAACTGGCGCGGCGGCTCGGCGTGTCGCGCACCACGGTGCAGAGCCGGATCGAACGGCTGGAGCAGCGCGGCATCATTGCAGGCTACGGCGTCAGGCTCTCGGCCGACTATGAGCAAGGGCTGGTCAAGGCACATGTGCTGCTCACGGTCACGCCGAAGCTTGCCGACAGAGTGGTGCGGGCTCTGCAGGCGCTGCCGCCGGTCAGGACGCTGCATTCCGTCAGCGGCAATTTCGACATGATCGTCATTGTCGACGCCCCGTCGATCCGCGACCTCGACGCGCTGCTCGACCAGATCGGCGCCATGGAGGGGGTCGAGCGGACCTCATCGTCGATCATCCTGTCGACGCGCATCGACCGGTGAGTGTCGGGGCCGGCTGTGTGGGGCCGGATCGTCCGTGAACAATTCCACCCCTTACTGATTTGTAAGAACCCGGCAAGGCGGCAGTATGATTGACGAGGCAGTGTCGCGCCTGAACCGCTGCGGCTAAGACCGTCCCAAGCCGAAAGCCTGTCGTGTTCCGAGAGGTGGCTTTGTCCGTACCGCGCAATATTCCCGTCCGGGCTGGCCGGTGGATCTGGATCACGACCGGCATCGCGTTGCTGGCCATTGCCTTGCTGCTGATCGTCATGTCCGGAAACGAGCCGATACCAGAATACGGCAGCCATCTGTTCTGGTTCTGGTAGCGCCCACATGCAGTACGACGAGACCTGGCGAGGTGCCGGGGTTCCCACATGGTCCACATCCGGCACGGCGTGCTCCTTTCCGGCGTACCCGATTTCTCAGATGGCACTTCTCGTCTTCTTCTTCCTGATCTTCAGGATAGGGCTTGCATCGGTCATCCCACTTTCGATTGACGAAGCCTATGCGGTGGTGGTGTCGCGCAGCCACTCGCTTTCCTATTTCGATCATCCTCCGATCGGCTTCGCGCTTGCCCGGTTCATGGCGGATATTTCCGGCTGCGAATGCCGGCTTTTGGTGAGACTTCCCTATGTGTTGCTCGGCTCCGCGTCGGCGTTGCTGCTGTTTGCGCTGACCCGATACGCCTATGGCGCCGTTGCCGCATTCTGGGCCGTGGCCTGGTATACGGTCGCTCCGTTCTTTCTTATCTCCGCCGGGCATTTCGTCGTTCCCGACGGGCCGCTTGATTTCTTTCTGCTGACCGCAGCCTGTCTGGCCGCACCGATGCTTCTCGGCGCTGAAACCCGGTTTGCCCTTCTGCGCTGGTGTGCGGCCGGCGTGGCGCTCGGGCTGGCGCTGATGTCGAAATATCAGGCCGGTCTGTTCTGCATGTCCGCCCTGCTGGTCCTGCTGCTGACGAAGCCCGGACGGGACCAGCTTCGAACCGCCGGGCCATGGGTGGCCGGCGCCATTGCGACACTTGGTCTGCTGCCGGTCATAATATGGAACGTGGATCATGGCTGGATTTCCCTGGCATTCCAGTCCGGCCGGGGTACCGCCAACGAAGGCCATCTCCTGCATCCCGGCAACCTTGCCGTCACATTGCTCGGCCAGGCGCTCTATGTTTGGCCGCCGATCTGGCTGGTCGCCATGGCGTGCCTGTGGCGAGGCGCCTGGGCCGGCACGGCAACGGATCGCTTCTTCGTGCTGCTTTCGGCGCTGCCCGTCGTGTTCTTCGACCTGATCGCCCTGTTCAGTGCCCACTCGCTGCCGCACTGGTCGATGAGTGGCTTCCTATTTGCCTTTCCGCTCGTCGGCCAATGGTGCGGCGCATTTTCGATGCGCAGGCGAACGCTGCTCATCGTGTCCATCGTTATCGCCGCCGCTGTCGTTCCGCTTCTGGCCACGGGGTTTGCGGTGCAGGCGACAACCGGCGCCTTGACGAGGCCATTTTTCCAGAGGGCGCCGAAGTTCGACGTCAACTGGCAGCTCGTCGACTGGTCCGCGCTGACGGACAGCAAGGTTGCCGACGAGATCAGGCGCGCCAACGGATATGTCGTTGCCTCGAACTGGATGCAGGCGGCAAAGCTTGGCTACGAACTTGGCCCGGACATTCCGGTCGACGTGCTTCCCGGAGATCCGCGCCACTTCCAGTTCATGGACCACAGGCGACTCGCCAGCCAAGCCACCGGCTTCTTCATCGGCGCCATGAATTTCCGCGACGACGAGGCCGCCCAGGAAAAAGCCTATCGCGACAATCTCGGCGGCCTGTTCGTCGTCGACGGCGACGCCCGGCACATAACGCAACGGATCTCCGGATTTCCGGTCTTCGACATGCTGATCCTGCCGGTGAAGCGCGTAGCGCCGCCGCTCTCCAAGGCCGATGGGCAGCCGTCCGGGGGACAGCCATGAACCAGGCCACCACCTATCAGGACGCCCCCGTGGCGTTGACGGCGGACAGCGCGTTCCCCGTCATGCATGGTGGCCCGGAAGTGACGATCGTCATTCCGACGCTGAACGAGCGCGCCAACATCGGCCTGCTGGTGGCCCGGCTGCGGCAATCGCTGGCGCACATCGATTGGGAAGTGGTCTTTGTCGATGACGACTCGAAGGACGGCACGATCCTGGCGGTTCATGATATTGCCGCCGGCGATCACCGGGTTCGCGGCATCAGGCGCATTGCTCGGCGAGGCCTCGCCGGAGCCTGCCTCGAGGGCATCCTGTCGAGCTCGGCGCCGATCGTCGCCGTGATGGACGGTGACCTGCAACACGACGAAACATGCCTGCCCGCGATGTTCGCTATGCTGCAAGGCGGTGAGGCCGACCTGGTGATTGCCAGCCGTTACGGGAGCGACGGCAGCGCCCAGGGCGGATTCACCAGGCTGCGGTCGAGCGTCAGCCGGCTGGCGACGTATCTTGCGCGTCTGCTGCTGAGAACGCCGATCCATGATCCGATGAGCGGGTTCTTCATGCTGCGCAGGGAAATCGTCGACGCGGTGGCGCCCCGGCTGTCGCGGCAAGGTTTCAAGATCCTGCTCGACATTGTCGCGTCTTCGTCAACCGCCATCAGGATCAAGGAAATCCCTTACGTGTTTGCGCCGCGGCTGCACGGACAGAGCAAGCTCGACTCCCTGGTCGCGCTTGAATATGCCGGCCTGCTGGTCGCGAAAATGTCGGGAGACCTGATCTCCACGCGCTTCCTTGCCTTTGGCCTGGTCGGGTCCGCCGGCGTTGTCGTCCATCTCGCGGTCCTGCATGCATTGCTGCCGCACGGCCTGTCGTTTGTCGTCGCCCAGACAGCAGCCATGTTCACGGCGATGGCCTTCAACTACACGCTGAACAACGCCTTCACCTATCGCGACCAGCGCCGGCGCGGCTGGCGGTTCCTGACCGGCCTGCTTATGTTCGCGGCGCTTTGCAGCTTCGGCGTCGTGGCCGGTGTCGGCGTGTCGACGCTTCTCTACAGCGGCCACTCACGCTGGTGGGTCGCCGGCCTTGCCGGCGCAATCGTGGGCTCGGCATGGAACTACATCACCAACTCCGCAATCACCTGGCGCCGCCAATAGAGCGGTTCCCCGTTGCACGGAAACGCTTTATTTCCTTGCCTTGACGCGCGTCCGGACGGAAACCCGTTAGGCACTTTCCGGAGATTGCTCCAACCGAGGCCGACCACGCATGTATCAATTCGACGCCGCGATCACCGCCTGGATCAACACATGGGCCGGACATGCTTCGACGATTGATTCCGTGATGATCGGGGTCTCGACGGCAGGCGTGCCGCTGCTGGTGCTGGCGGTCGTGGCGCAGTGGTGGGTGCCGCGTGCCGATCCGGCCATCCGTCATGTCCTGATAGCGGCCGGTCTTTCTTTCCTTATCGGGCTTGGCATCAACCAGCTGATCCTGCTGTTCGTGCAACGGGTTCGCCCTTACGAAGCGCATGTCACGCACCTGATCATCGACAGGACCGTCGATTTCTCGTTCCCGTCCGACCATGCGACGGCAAGTTTCGCCATCGCGGCGGCCTTTCTTGTCCACGGCCTGTCCCGGCGCGGATTCTGGTTCCTTGCGGCCGCGCTGCTGATCGGGCTGTCGCGCGTCTATCTCGGTACCCACTACGCCAGCGACATTCTCGGTGGTGCCGCGACCGGCTTTCTGGCCGCGGGCCTGGTTCGCTTCGCGTACCGGGAAAACACCCGGCTCGATCGGCTGGTCACTGGAATACTTTGAAGGAGCCCGCCGACAGCTGTCGGGATCGCTGCCGGCGAACCTCGACCTTATGGATTCCAAGTGGCGCCGATAGCGGATTTCTTCATGGTCTTTTCCCGTTTTTGCCTGGTTGTGAAGCCGCCGGCCATTGGCCTTTCGGGCGGCTGAACGAGCCTAGGCTGTGGAGTTTTCGGCGGGCCGGCCGCGAGTTTACAGATAAGTAACCGACGTCCAGCTCACAGGTCGCGCAACTGTTCCGCCGCCCGTCCCGCCGATGGGCTGGCGGACCAAACGGCGGCAACCACCGAAGCGGCCACGAGGCCGAGCATGATCGCCAGATAAAGCCAGGGGATCGACAATGCCTCGGGTGGCGGATCGAAAACGCCGGTCAGCAGCTTGACCAGCATCCACGCCGTCAGCAGGCCCGAAAGCAGGCCAAACACCATACCGCCGACAAGGATCAGCAGACCTTCGCTCCACAGGAAGGCCGCGAGCTGGCGCGGCTTGGCGCCGATCGCCGCGAGGATGGCGAAAGGCCGGCGGCGCTCGAGGAATCCCAGGGCCAGCATCAGCCCGGCGGCGGCGGCGGCCATGACGACAGCGAAGCCCAGTTCGATTGTCGTCAAGCCGCCGAGGTCGACCGCGGTCAGGCTCGAGCCGATGAGATGTGCTGCCTGGCCGATATCGCCCACGTTCAGCGACGGATCGGATGTGAGCATCGACGAAGCCTGCCGCGCGAGCGCCGCAGGATCCGCCTTGGCGCGCATGAGCACGTATTCGGACGCATCGGAGCCGGTCATGCGGGCGACATAGGCCGAATTGGCGACAAGGAAGGAATCCTTGGGCGCGGTCGGAAATTCGCGGGCGACGCCGATGAACTTGAAGGCCACGGGATGATACTGGTGATCCCTGGCATCGATGAGCCGCAAATTGATGGTATCGCCTTGCTGGAGCTGGAAATCCTGCACGGTCTCTTCCGACACCAGGACACCGTCCGGCGTCGCGGCGAGCAGGGCAAGCGTGCCGGCCGCGCTGGCGCCGCTGAAATAGACATCGGAAAGACTGGTTGCGTGTCCGATTCGGCTGGGGTCGATGCCATAGAGGTCCTGCAGATCCGCGCCGACATAGGCGAAACGATGCTGCATGGGTTCCGCCGCCGCCGCGCCGGGCAGCGAGGCGAGAGCCGCCAAGTGCGTTCCGGCGGGCTTGTCCGTCGTGCCGAAGACGGTGACATCGGAACCGTTGGTGAGCTCGGCGTCGATGCGCGCCTGGGCATTGTAGGTGGTGTTGAAGATGGCGGTCGACGCGGCGAAGGAGATCGCCAGCGCGGTCATGGCAATGCCGATCGTCAGCCGCCCCGCTTGCCGCGACAGGGCGGCCGATACAACGGGCGCCAATGTTCCCGATGCCGGAGCAACCGCCATGCGCAGAAGCGCGCCGTTGCGGGCGATGACCGTGGCCGACAGCCGGATCGTCAGCAGCGCCATGCCGACCCAGAACAGGGCCGGCGCGATGAACGCCTTGTAGTCCACCGCCGTTGCCGCCACGCCTTCGGGCGCGAGCACGACCTGGTATCCGGTGCTCGCCGACTGCCAGAAGAACAATCCCGCCGCCGCGAGCAACAGGATGTCCAGCCACAGGCGCTGCCACAGTGGCGCCTGTAGCCGGCTCACGGTGCGCCGCGCCGCGCTGACGGTCGCCCAGCGCGCATCGCGCCAAGCCGGATAGAGAAAGGCGATGAACCCGACCAGCAGCCCGAGGGAGGCGACAAGAAGCAATGTCGGGCCGTCAACGCCAGGCGTTGCCTTGAAACCTGGTCCGATACCGGAAAGGAGCGCTGCGGCGGCCAGGCCAATGGCGGTTCCACCTATTGCCGCCATGGCGGCTTCGGTGGCGGACAGAAACAGGATGTCCTTGGTCGTCGCGCCGCGGACGCGCAGCAGCGCCTGTTCCGTGCGTCGGCGTGCGGCGCCGGCCGCGGTGACCGCAAAGGTAAGCGCGACCGCCAGCGCGATGCCGGGCAACCCGAGAAACAGGAACAGCACGGAGGCGTACAGCGCATCCTCGCGGACCGCCCCGAGGCGCGAGCCGAGATTGTCGGCCACGATCGCCTGGCCGGCGACCCTTGCCTCGAGATTGCGCTGGGCGTCGGTGACAAATGTATAGGCCGTGACGGGATCCGGCGGCAGCGCCTCACGGGCAAGCCGTACATGCAATTGCAGCCGGGTGGTGTCGGGGCGGGCCTTCTGCTGCGGATCGAACAATTGCCGCCAAATGTCCCGCGGCAGGATCAGGACATTGTCGGGCGGGGCCCGCGGCGCTGCCTGGGGCGGCAGGCCGACAGCCTGGAACAGGGCGTCGGCGTCCGGCAGGTCGACCACGCCGGCAATTCTCACCTCCGCCGGCGGCAGGCCCATCCGCTGGATCGAGATGGTGTCGCCGGGACCGACATGAAGGTTGGCGGCTGTCTGCTGGGCAATCAGCGCGCCGTCAAGTGTGCCGGAAAGCGAGCGGATTTCCGCCGGGAAATCGCCGGAATACCGGCTGTCGAAAGCAACCGCCTGACCGGGGCCGGTGGTCTGGGTCGTATCGCCGGTCCGAGCCTCGAAGCCGGCGACGTCGGCATAGCGCACCTGATGCACGGCCTTGACCGGAACAGCTTGCGCCAGCGCCTTGCCGATGAGGTCCGGATCGGCACCGGGGATCACTTGCACCTGCCAGTCGATTGGAACCGCGGACACGGCGCGTCCGGTCATCGATGCACCGGCCCCGGCGAGGAAGAGCGACATCGTGGCCAGCAAGGCGACCGACAGCGCGATGCCGGCCGCGGCGCCGGCCACGCGCAGGAAGCGGCGGGCGAGCACACCGCGGATCCACAGCAGGACCATCATGCCGCGGCCGCCCCTGGCCGATGCCCGGTGGTGAGCCGGCCGTGATCCATCGTCCAGCGCGTTGCCATGCGGTTGGCCATGGCTTCGTCATGCGTGGCGACGACCAGGGCGGTGTCGGTGCCTTCCAGGCGGTCGAGCACGGCGTCGAAGAAGCGCAGCGCGGTTCGGCTGTCCAGCTGCCCGGTCGGCTCATCGGCCAGCACAAGCTTCGGAGCCATGGCCAGGGCGCGCGCCATGGCGATACGCTGGGCCTGGCCGCCGGACAGTTCCTCCGGCAGCTTGTCGGCGAGTTCGCCGAGGCCGAACGACCGCAGAAGCGATGCTCCCATGTCGTCGGCGCCTGCGTTCGCTCCGGTCAGCAGCATGGGCAGGCCGACATTCTGGACAGCGGTGAGGGCGGGAAACAGGCTGGGCGACTGGAATACGAAGCCGATATGGCGCGGCCTCAGGGTCTCGTACGCGCCGAGCCCAGGCCATTCGATGGTGCCGGCGGTCGGCCTGTCGAGGCCGCCAAGAATATGCAGCAGGGTCGTCTTGCCGCTGCCGGAAGGTCCGACGAGGGCGATGCGCGCGCCCGACGCGATCTCGCAGTCGACACCGCGCAGCACGTCGATCCGGCCGGCGTTGCCGTCCCGGAAGTCTCGCCCGAGGCCTTTTGCGACAACGAGTGTTTCAGCCACGGTCGATCCTCCCGTCCTTCAGCCTGACGATGCGATCGGCCTTTTGCGCCAACGCCTTGCTGTGGGTCGCCAGCAGCGTCGCCAATCCGGCGTCGCGCCTTGCCTCGAAATGGGCGATCAGCCGGGATTCGGTATCGCGATCAACCTCCGCGGTCGGCTCGTCGGCGATCAGGATCGGCGGATCGGCGGCCAGCGCCACGGCAAGGCCCGCGCGCGCCGTCTCGCCGCCGGACAGCTCCGTCGGAAAGGCCCGTGCGCGATGCGAAAGACCGACACTTTCCAGCAGGCTGGCCATTCGTCGGTCGTTCGGCTTCTGCGCCAGAAGCATCTGAAATTTCAGGTTCTGTTCAACGTTCAAGTGGCCAAAAAGGTTTCCCGACTGCAGCAGAATACCGAAACTGGCGGCGCGAATGCGCGTGCGATGCGCCTCCGGCCGCCGCGTCAGCCGGACGCCAGCCACCTCGACATAGCCGCCATCGGGCTCGTCGAGGCCGGTCACGCAGGCCAGCAGAGTGGATTTGCCACTGCCTGAGGGCCCGACCAGGGCGACGATCTCACCGGCCGCGACGTGGAAGCTGACGCCTCGCAAGGCGGCCGTCTCGTCATCGCCTATGTGGAAGAACCGATAGATCTCATGCGCGGTCAGTGCGTGCATCTCATTTCCACCGGAACGAACCGGACATCAGTTGCCACTGATCGACATTGTCGGCGCCCTTGGGCGCATAGAGTTCGAGTGCAACGAGCTTGCCGTCCTTGAAATAGAGATAGCGCTCGTTTTCGAGGCGAACCTGCCGGTTGGTTACCGCGTTCGGTTCGGAGTTCGAGGTGTAGACGATGCGGATCGCGGCACCGGCCGGCAGCTTGACCTGCTTGACGGCGCTCACCTGCACGGCGCGTCCGGCGGCTTCGAGCTTGGCGACATAGTCCGCCTTGGCGCTGTCGACAGTTGGTGCGGCGTCCGCCTTGGAAACCGAGACAACGACGCCGTCCAGCTTGTCGATGAAGCTGGCGCCGTCGGCACGGTCCGATCGTGCCCAACCTTCCGGCACCTTCAGGCTGAACCCTTCCGGTGAGGTATAGTCGATGAAGACCTGCGAGTCTGGAATGTCGCCCGGAGGGTTCTTCTCCGGCCGGATGGGCTTCTCGGCGGCCGAGGCCGGCAAGCAGCCAAGCGCCAGAACCAGACTTGTCGTGCCCAGGCACGCCGCGACCGCGAGTGCCGGCAGGACGCCGATGGCTTTCCGAAAATGGGGGATCATTTTCCACGGCCTTTCGATGGAAGGTGAGGTCCATCCAGTATGCCGCCGCAAGCTTACGGACGGGTCGCCAGTCCCATACGTTTTTGTAAGTTATCGGCGCTTTGCAAGCTTTTGGCTCGCTGCGGCCTCAGGGCGCTTGCGATCTTACGAGTGGGAAGCTCACCACAACGGCAAGGCCGGGCCGGCAATCGTCAAGGGCGATGGATGCCCCGTGCAGATCGGCGATGGCCCTGACAAGACTGAGGCCAAGGCCGCTGCCCGGGGTCGAGCGGCTGTGGTCCAACCGGTAGAGCCGCTGAAATACCCTTTCGCGCTCCTCCGGAGGAATGCCGGGTCCGTCGTCGGCGACGCTGGCGAGGACACGCTCACCCTGATGTGCCACCGACAATTTGATGGTCGTGCCGGGCGGGCAATGGCGCAGCGCATTCTCGACCAGATTGGCGAACATCTGCGTCAACAGTTCCCTGTCGCCGTGGATACGGTCTCCGCTTCCGTTCAATTGCGAGAACGATAGTACCTTTCCGTCGTCCTCGGCGACGTCGGCGTAGATCTCGGCCATGGTCCGCAGGATATCGTCGAGGTCGACATCGGTAAAGCGGGCCCTGCGCGCGCCGGCTTCGATCTGGGCGATCCGCAACAGGGCATCGAAGGTCTCGTTGATCTGATAGCCCTCGGCGCGCGCATCGGCGAGATCGTCGGAGACGTCCTGATCCCGCGCGGCCTTGTCGGCGGCGCCTTCCAGGATCATCTGCAGCCGGTTGAGCGGCGTCTTCAAATCGTGCGCGATGTTGGTGCTGACCTGTTTCATGCCGTCGACCAGGCCCGACAGCCGGTCGAGCGCCGCATTGACCTGGCCGGAAACCATGTCGATGTCGTCGCCATTGCCGGTCAGCGGGATGCGCGTGTCGAGCCGGCCATGCGAGACGTCGACCATGGTGGCGGCTATGCCGTCGAGACGGCGCTGGACGCGCGAGGCGAGCAGGGCGCCGCCGGCGATCGCCAGTCCGGTGATGATCAGGGTTGCCCACCCGAAGCTCATCAGAATGATCGTCTCCAGTTCCTCCGTCTCGGACAGGCTGAAGGCGATGGTCAGATTGTTGCCGCCGACCGAACCGGAATAGGCGCGGTATTCGGTATCCGGAGGCAGGCCGGGCATTTCGGCCCCGAACATCGAAAAGCCGTCGGGAAGCTCCGCCGCGGTGAAGTTGCCGGCCAGACGGTTGCCGGCCGCGTCGGTCAGCGAAAAAAGCTGCTCCTTCCTCGGGCTGCGCGTGGAGTGGCTTTGGACGGTCTCCACCAGTTCCTTGAGGTCGTTGTCGGCATAGGTCGCGGCGATGACGGAGTAGGTTTCCTTGATGCTGTCATCGAGCTGATCGGCAAGATCGGCGCTCATCATCTGGTAGACGATGGCGCCCGCCAGAACGAAGGCCAGCATGAACAGGAAAGCAAACGTCAAGGCGAGCCGGAACGGCGTGCTGCGCAGCAGGCGGGCCCAGGTTCCGGTCATGACGCGAGCGGTGCGTGCAGGCTGTAACCGGTGTTGCGGACGGTGTGGATGAGCTGGGTTTCGAACGGCTTGTCGATCTTGGCCCGCAGCCGGCTGATATGGGTCTCCACGACACTGGTCTTGGGGTCGAAATGAAAGTCCCAGACGCGCTCCAGAAGCATGGTGCGGGTGATAACGCGGCCTTCGCCGCGCATCAGCACCTCCAGCAGGCTGAACTCGCGGGGCTGCAGGTCGATCGGCTGGCCCTGCCTGGCAACGCGGCGCATGATGAGGTCCATTTCGAGGTCGCCGACTCGCAGAACGGTCTTCTGCTCCAACGCCGCGGGCCGGCGGCCAAGGGCGTTTATGCGGGCGAGAAGCTCCGAAAAGGCGAAGGGCTTGACCAGATAGTCGTCGCCGCCGGCTTCCAGCCCCTCGACGCGGTCGTCGACGCCGCCGACGGAGGTGAGAAAGATGGCCGGCGTGCGCACGCCGGCGGCGCGGACCGCCTTGATCATCGACAGGCCGTCGAGACCCGGGATCATGCGATCGGCTATGATCACGTCATAGACGCCGCTGGTCGCCGCGAAAAGCGCGTCATGGCCATCGCGCAGGAGGTCGCAGACATGGCCGGCCTCGGTCAATCCCCTGACGATGTAGTCCGCCGTCCTGTGGTCGTCCTCGACAAGAAGAAGTCGCATTGGCTTATCCGGGTGATTGCCGATATCGGGGACAGGCTATCACCGGGACGGGTCCGTTCCTAGGACGGTCAGGGAATGGCAAGCCACGCAGTGCATGCCGAAGCCTCAATCAGATTCCAGCAGGATCTCGTCGGCGTCGTCGGCGGTTCTCTTCAACGTCATGTAGAGAACCAGGGCGACGATGCAGCCGAGGAAGATCACGCTGGTAAAAGTGGTGCCGAAACCAAGGCCGCCATATTCGACCGGCTGCGACAGCAGGTCGCCAAAGGACGCGCCGAGCGGCCGCGTCAGGATATAGGCAAGCCAGAAGGCCAGGATGGCGTCCAGATGGAGGAGATAGTAGGCAAGCGCGATGAGCGCGATCACGCCGCCGAACAGGAGGCCCGTGGTCAGATAGCCCATGTCGAAGCTTTCCGCGACCAGGTCGCCGGCGGCGGTGCCGAGCGAGAAGGTGAAGAGGATCGCCAGCCAATAGAAGATCTCGCGCCTGGTCGTGAAGATGGTGTGGATCGAGAGCGTCCGCTCGCTGGCGTACCAGACCGCGAACGTCGCCGCGAGCACCACGCTGAAGGCAATCGTGGTGGTCTGCAGGCGCACGCCGAAATTGTCGACGAGGTTGTCGGTGATCAGCGTGCCGACGACGCTGATCAGCACCACCGCCAGCCAGTAGGCCCAGGGTACGTAGCGTTTCTGCGCGAACTGCAGGACAAGGGCGACGACCAGAACGCCGGTCATGATCAGCGATGTGGCGGTCAGCCCGAGCCCGAGGTTGACGGCCAGATAGTCGGCCGCCGTCTCGCCCATGGTCACCGCCATCAGCTTGATCAGCCAGAAATCGAGGGTGACATCCGGAACCCTGTTCTGGGCCGGCCCGGCGGGCTGCTTGTTGCTGGGGAGCATGGCTGAAGTCCTGAGGTTGGTGGTCGTGGCGGGATGAAAGCGCATCGCGAGGGATTCATGCGATCCGCCCCTGTTCGATGCATGTCTTTCTCGATCGCCCGCACACCCTCGGATGATCCCCGAGGGTGCTTTGGACGGCATGGATTACTTGCCCATGACCTTCATCGCCTGGGCGAAGAAGTCGTCGGCGCGCTTGTCGTCATCCGCGTTGCAGCGCTCGATGCCCTTGGTCTCCAGTTCCGAGACCTTGTTCTTGTCCGCGTCGTTGAGCTTGGCCGCCGCCTCCGCCGCGCGCAGTGCCTTCAGCGTCGCCTCGCAAGGCGCGGGGGCCGCGAAAACCGGACCGGATGCGGCGAGGAGGCCCAATGCGACCGCAAACGCAAATTTTCTCATGAAACCATTCCCTGTCTGATGCCGGTGGTCCGGCTGCCGTAAACTGAAGCCGGCCCCAAGATGGCGTGCTGGCATTCGAACGATAGGGAAGCGACTTCACTCCAGCCTGTCCGGCGGCATACAAATTTGTAAGAATGGACATGGGCCGCGCAAAAGGCCTTTACGAACCGCGCGCGCTGCGCTGATAGAAGCCATCGCCTTGTATCCGCCATCAATGGCGTGCCCCAGTGCCCGAACCTGAAATCCGTGCCCCAGGAAAACCCGAATGACCTATGCTTCCCTCAAGCCGGTTTCGAAGGCGTTCGTCCAACGCAAACGGCTGATCTTCGTGCGGGTGGCGGCGGTGCTGGCGGTGCTGCTCCTGTTTCTCACCAAGCCGGCGCTCACCGAGGGCTCGGAAAGTCACGAGGCCGTCGAATTCTTCGGCTTCTGCCTGGTGCTGGTCTGCGTCGCCGGCCGGCTCTGGAGCATTCTCTATGTCGGCGGCAAGAAGAACGAGGAGCTGGTTTCAACCGGCCCGTTCTCCATGAGCCAGAACCCGCTCTATTTCTTTTCGACGGTCGGCGCGGTCGGCATCGGTTTGCTCTATGGCTCGCTGGTGGCGGCGGCAGTCCTTGGCCTTGCCAGCTTTCTCATCTTCCGCGTCACGGCGCGCAAGGAAGCCGAATATCTCCTGGGCAAGTTCGGCCCGGCCTATGCGGCCTACATCAAGGCGACGCCCAGGTTCTGGCCGAATCCGCTGCTCTACCGTGACAATGACGAGCTGCAGTTCTCGACGCGCGCGCTCAAGCGCACCTTCTATGACGGGCTTTATTTCCTGGCCATCTTCCCGGCCATCGAGCTGATCGAGTATTTCCGCGAGACGGGCATGCTGTTCCCGGCCTTCGTCACGCTCTACTGACCCGCCACTAACCGGTTGATCTTCCGGTCATGCGGCGCTTCGGCTGTCGAGCAACCTGTAATACTGGCTGAAGGCGAAGACGCCGATCTTGCGCAGGGCATGCAGCGCATAGCGGTCGGGTGCGGTGACCGGGAACGGCAGGTCGGCCGGCGCGGTGCCCAGGGCGAGATCGGCCAGCAGCCGGCCTGTCGTAGTGCAGGCGGCAACACCGCGTCCGTTGCAGCCAAGCGCGGTGAACAGGCCAGGCGCCAGCATGTGGATATGCGGCATCGTGTCCTTGGTGATCGCGACCTTGCCGCTCCAGACGAATTCGACAGGGACGCCCGCGGCCTGCGGGAAGATGCGGGCAAGGGCGGCCTTCAGGGGCGCCGCATCGTCCATGGTCGGATTGTCATCGACCGGGGAGCGGCCGCCCATCACCAGCCGGCCTTCATGGTCGAGGCGGAAATAGAGCAGGAGCCGCCTGGTGTCGGCGACGCCCTGGCCGCCCGGCAGGATGGTGCGGCGCAGCGCCGGCGCCAGCGGCTGCGTGGCGATCTGGAAGCTGGTCACCGGGATGACGGTCTGGCGCAGCCCTGGCCACAGGTTTCCGGTGTAGGCGTTGGTGGCCAGCACGACCTGTCGCGCACGGACCGAGGCCTGCCCGAGATCGAGCCGCCAGTTGTCACCTTCGCGCCTGAGGCCGAGCGCCGGCGAACGCGCCAGCACGGTGGCGCCCTGCGACATGGCGGCGGCGGCCAGGCCACGCGCGTAGCTCAGCGGCTGCAGCACGCCGCCGCGCGGGTCGAACCAGCCGCCATGATAGGCCTCGGGCGCCGAGCCGGTGAGATCGGCCATTTGCTGGCGGTCGAGCAGGCGCGCCTCGACGCCCCTGGCGTGCCATTGCCGGAAGCGGGGCGTCACGATGTCCGAAAAAGGCCTGGGTCCATGCGCGCCCTGGATCCAGCCGCTGCGCTCGGCGTGGCAGTCGATGCGGTACTTCTCGATGAGATCGAAGACCAGATCGCCGCCGGCACCAAAGGTCTCGGTGATGGCCCTGCCCAGTTTCCGGCCGAACCTGGCTTCGAGCGTGTCGGGATCGTGCTTCAGCCCGGCGATGATCTGCCCGCCATTGCGCCCGGAAGCGCCCCAGCCGGGTTCACTGGCCTCCACCACGATCACCTTCCTGCCGGCCTGCGACAAATGAAGGGCGGCGCTCAAGCCCGTATAGCCGGCACCGACAATGGCGACGTCGGCCACGGCATCGCCTTTTGCCCCGGCGTAGAGCGGGGCGGGGGTGGCGGTCGCGGCCCACAGGCTGGCCGGCAAGGCTTGGGGTGGGTCAACAGGCATGTCTACTCCGGCGAGATCGTGCGATGCGCCGCCTCAATCGCGGGCGCCGTCCTTGGGCCGATGCTCCGGCGTGGCGGGTTTCGGATCAGCCACGCCGGTCGGCGCGGTTCACTGCAGCATCAGCTGGTTCCACTTTTCCTCATAGGCGACAGAATATTTGTCGGCTTCGCCCTCGTTGAGGATCAGCATGTCCTTGATGTTGTCGGGCGACATGACGAGTATCTTCTTCGTGTCGGCATCGGCGCCCGTTGTCGCGCTGCTCAGCACCGGGCCATAGGTCCTGAGCGCGAGCAGCTTAGCCTGCTGGGCTTCCGCGAGCGCGAAATCGATCGCCTCATGCGCCAGCTCGACATTGGGCGACCCCTTGGGAATCACCCACCAGTTCGCCCAGGCGATGCCGTCCTTGTAGGTGAAGCCGACGGGCGCGCCTTCCGCTTCCGCCGCCAGCACGCGGCCGCTCCAGGCCGAGGACAGCGCCAGCTCGCCCGAGGAGAGCAGCTGCGGCGGCTGCGCGCCGCTACCCCACCAGACGGTGACATGCGGTTTCAGCTCCTTGATCTTGGCCATCGCCATGTCGGCCTTCTCGGTCGTGTAGGGGAACACTTCCGAAGGCTTGAGGCCGGAGGCCAGCAGGGCGGCCTCGTAATTGTAGTAGAAGAAGCGGTAGAGGCCGCGCGGGCCGGGAAAGCGCTTCACGTCCCAGAAGTCGGCCCAGGATTGCGGTCCGGCATCCGGGAATGCCGTCTTCGACCAGGCGATGACGGTGGCGCCGGTCGAGGTGGCGATGCCGTTGGGGGCGACCCAGCCTTTTTCGAGTGCCGCGGCATTGGGGATTTTCGAAACGTCGATCGGTTCGAGGAAGCCTTCATTGGCGCCCTGCCAGACCGTGCGGCCGCCGACGTCGACGAGATCCCACTCGACCGCCTTGGCCTGGACCATGGCCTTGATCTTGGCGGTCTCGGTCGGCGAGGTGTTGACCACCGGAATGCCCTTGAGCTGGCCGAACGGGTCGATGAAAGCCGCTTTTTCGGCGTTGGACAGGGCGCCACCCCAGGAGGTGAAGGTGAAAGGCCGGTCCGCCGCGCGCGCCAGTCGAGGAAGACCCGTCGCGCCGGCCAGCACGCCGCCCGCTGCCGTCAGAAGGAAAGTACGCCTATGCATCGGCTTTCTCCGTTTTGGTGGGTTTGGATGGGGAATGAGGAACCGCGCGGACATGGCCAGGCTTCCACGAGACATGGACCCTGGCGCCGGCCCGCAATGTCCGGTCGGTGATCTGCCGGGCGGCGAGCGTCTGGCCGCTCTCCAGCCGCAAGGTGAGCTGGGTCAACTCGCCGAGATAGATCACCTCGACGATCTCGGCGGCGACGCCTTCGCCGCCGCGGCCGAGCTCGACATGCTCGGGCCGGATCAGCAGCCGCGCCGGCTCGCCCGGGGCCGTTCCCGGCGCTGCGTCGACGGCGATGGTCTTGCGGAACGCCTCGACATCGACCGAGGCCTTGCCGCCGGATGAGGAGAGCACGCGCACCGGCAGCAGATTGGATTCGCCGATGAAGCCGGCGACGAAGGCGTTGACGGGACGGTCGTAGAGGTCGTCCACCGTGCCCAGTTGCTGGATGCGGCCGCTGTCCATGACCGCGATGCGATCGGAGAGCACCAGCGCCTCTTCCTGGTCGTGGGTGACATAGATCGTGGTGCGGCCGAGCTTCTGGTGCAGCCGGCGCAGTTCGAGCTGCACCGAGCGGCGCAGCTGCTTGTCGAGCGCGCCGAGCGGCTCGTCCATCAAAAGCACGTCGGGCTCGATGACCAGCGCGCGCGCCAGCGCCACGCGCTGCTGCTGGCCGCCCGAGAGTTGCTGGACGGGGCGGTCGGCAAAGCCGTCGAGCCGCATCAGCGCCAGGATGTCGGTGACCCGCCTGGTGATGTCGGGCTTGGGCAGCCGGCGCACACTCAAGCCATAGCCGACGTTCTCGCCGACACTCATATGCGGAAACAGCGCATAGTTCTGGAACACCATGCCGATGTTGCGGTGGCGGGCGGGCATGCGAGTGACGTCGCGCTCGCCGATGCGGATCTCGCCCGCCGTCGGCTCGATATAGCCGGCGGTGAGGTTGAGCAGCGTCGTCTTGCCCGAGCCGGAGGGTCCGAGCAGCGTCAGGAACTCGCCTGATGCCACGTCGAGGTCGGTGGGCTCTAGCGCCCGAAAGCCGCCATAGGTCTTCGACACGCCGGCCAAGCGCAGCGACTGTCCCGAATGGATCACGGTCATCGGCTCGGGCTCCCGGATTTGCGGCTGAGAATCTGCGCCAGCGCGAACAGGACGATGGCCAGCGCGATCATCACCGTCGCGGCGACAGCGATGACCGGCGTGAATTCAAGCCGGATCGATTCCCAGATCTTCACCGGCAGCGTTTTCGAGGCATAGCCGGCCATGAACACGGCGATGATCACTTCATCGAAGGAGGTGATGAAGGAGAAGATGGCGCCACCGACGATGCCCGGCGTGATGTTGGGCAATGTGACGGTGCGGAAGATCCGCCATGGGCCGGCACCAAGGCCGGCGGCGGCACGCAGCCAGTTGTCGTCGACGGCGCGCAGGGCGATGCCGACATTGATGACGACGAAAGGCAGGGCCAGTATGGCATGGCCGAGGCTCATGCCAAGGATGGTGCCGCTCAGGCCGACATCGAGCGCGCTGCGGTAGAGCGCCACCGCCGTGACGATGACCGGCACGATCATCGGCGCCAGGAACAGGCCGGTGACGAGGGTGCGCAGGCGGCCGTCGATGCGGCGCAGGCCGATCGCCGCGAGCGTGCCGAGCACCACCGCGATGATCGTGGCCAGCATGGCGACCTCGACGCTGTTGATGAGTGACGTGCGCCATTCCGGATCGGCGAGGAAGCGCTCGTACCAGACGCCGGACCATGCGCGGGGCGGCAGATAGATGAAGCTCGCCTTGTTGAAGGAGGCCGGCACCACGGCAAGGATCGGCAGCACGAGGAAGGCGAGCACCAGGCTGGCGCCGGCGTTGGCTGACACGCGGAGCAGGAGTGGCAACCTGTTCATCGTGCGAACAGCCCCCTCTCGATCGGCAGCAGCCGGGCGGCCAGCGCCATCAGCACCAGCACGATGGCGAGCAGTGCCAGCGAGCCGGCGGCGGCGAGCGACCAGGCGAGGCGGTCGTTGACGAAGCTGGCGATCAGCATCGACAGCGTGATGGCATTCGAGCCGCCAAGCAGGGCAGGCGTGATGAAGAAGCCGAGCGACAGCAGGAAGACGAAGGTCGCGCCGCCGGCAAGGCCGGGCAGGCAGAGCGGCAGGTAGATGCGCCGGAAGGTGTCGACGAGGCTGGCGCCGAGCCCATCGCTTGCCAGCAGCAGGCGGCGGTCGATGCGGACCATGGCGCCGTAGAGCGGCAGGATCATGTAAGGCAGGAGGATGTGGATCATGCCGACCAGCACGCCGACATTGTTGAACAGCAGCGCCAGCGGCGAGTCGGTGATGCCGGTCGCCATCAACAGCCGGTTGATCGGCCCGTTGCGCTCCAGAAGCAGCATCCAGGAGAAGGTGCGCACCAGCACCGAGATCCAGAAGGGAAACAGCACACCGTAAAGAGCGAGGCCGAACCAGACACCGTCGAGGCGCGACAGTACATAGGCGACCGGCCAGGCGAGCAAAGTGCAGAGCGCGGTGACCACGATCGCGACGACGAAGGTGTTCCACATCACCTGGCGGTAGACCGCGCTTTCGGCCAGCACGCCGAAGGTCGCGAACGGTCCGGCCGGGTCGGTGAAGGCCAGCGAGAAAAGCCGCGCCAGCGGCACCACGAACAGCAACGCCAGCACGATCAGAGCCGGGCCGAGCAGGCATGCGGTCTCGACATGCCGGCGCGACGGCAAGGCGGCCCGCGCTCTCGGCTCCGGCAAGGTGCTTGTTACCGTCACGCCCAGGCCACCTCGCTGAAGACGCCGATGCCGCGCTTGCGGATCTGGCCGGCAACGACCACGCGCTGGATTTCCGACGTGCCTTCCCATATGCGGTCGACGCGGATGTCGCGATAGAGCCGCTCGATCGGGTTCTCGCGCATGTAGCCGCGCCCGCCCAGCACCTGCAGCGCCTTGTCGATGACACGGCCGGCGGCTTCCGAGCAGTAGAGTTTCAACGCGCTGGCATGGGCGTGCACGCGCTTGCGGTCGAGGCCCTGGTCGATCTCCCAGGCGACGCGGTAGAGCATCGACTTGGCGGCGAAGATCTCGACCGCCATGTCGGCCAGCATGAATTCCACGCCCTGGAAATCGCGGATAGGCCGGTCGAACTGGTGGCGAGAGGTGGCATAGTCATTGGCGATCTCGGCGGCGCGGGTCGCGGCACCCACGGCATGCGAGGCGATCTGCAGGCGCGCCTCGACGAACCAGTCCTTGGTCAGCTCGAGCCCCTGGCCGATCTTGCCGAGCATCTTGTCCTCGCCGACCGTGGTGCCCTCGAAACGCAATTCGGCATGGTCGAAGGCGAAATTGTGCATGAATTTCGGCGAGCGCAGATGCACCATGTTGTTTACCGGCTTGTCGACCAGGAACAAGGTCGGCTTGTCGGGATCGTCGTCGACATGGGCATGCACGATGACGAAATCGGATGCGTTGTAGGAGGTGACGAACCATTTCTCGCCGGTCAGGTGCCACTGGCCATTTTTCAAGCGCGCGCTGGTCTTGACCCTGCGCGGGTCGGAGCCGGCCTCCGGCTCGGTGATGGCGAAGGCGCCACGGCGATGGCCGTGCGAGGACGGGATCAGATAGTCCTGCTTCTGCGTCTCGGTACCGAATTTCAGGCTCACCGGCGGGCGCCAGACACAACTCCACAGGCCATTGGTGACGCGGCCGAGCTGTTCCTCGATCGCCGTCTGCTCGACCATGGTCAGGCCGAGGCCGCCATTTTCCCTCGAGTGGTTGATGCCGGCCAGCCCCCAGTCGCGCACCTGCTGCCGGACGGCCTCCCGACGCTCCATCGGCAGTTCGCCGTGCTCGTCGGTGACCGCTTCCAGCGGCAGCAGCACCTGGTCGCAGAAGTCGCGCCCCTTCTTCGACAGTTCCTTTTCGCGCGGGCTGAGATCGAAGTTCATGGCAGTCCTCTAAAAGCAGTTCATCAGGTCGGGCGCCCGGCGTTGCGGCCGAGCAGGAGCGCGTCGACGGCCATGCAGCCATGGTCGGAAACCAGGAGCGGGTTGACGTCCATCTCGTCGATGAGGTCGCCGAGATCGGCGGCGAGCATCGAGAACCGGGCCAGGGCGGCATGGAGCGCTGCCCTGTCGGCGGCCGGCCGGCCGCGCCCACCGTCGAGCAGCGGGCTTGTCTTCAGCCTGACGACCAGGGCTTGCGCCTGTTCGAGACTGAGCGGCGGCAAGGCGACCGCGCGGTCCCTGAGCGCTTCGATCCAGATGCCGCCGGAGGCAATGACCAGATACGGCCCGAACTGTTGGTCGCGGATCAGGCCGAATGCGATCTCGACGCCCTTGGGCGCCATTTCGGCAACCAGCACCTGCGGACCGAGCCGCGCCGTCATGTCGGCATAGGCGACTGCCAGCGCCGATTCATCGGCCAGGCCGAGGCGGACGCCGCCGACATCGGATTTGTGCTGGATGCCGGCGGCGGCGGTCTTCAAGGCAATGGGAAAGCCGATCTTTCGCGCTGCGGCGACAACGTCTTCCGGCGTGGCGGCGGCGATCGCACGCGGCGTGGCGATGCCATAGTCGGCCAGCAGCGCCAGCGCTTCGCTTTCGCCGAACGGCTTCTCCTGGCCAAGGCGCCGGCGCCAGCGCTCGCGGACTTCGCGCGCCACGGCGTCGGGATAGGTATGGGTCGCGGCGCGCCGGTCGCGAAACGCCAGCAGATTGCGGATGGCCTGCAGGCCTTCATCGGTGCCGTCGATGACCGGCACGCCGGCCTCCGTGGTCGACAAGGCGAGTGCGCGGTGGTTCACCGTGGCGTAGTTGCTGACCACGGCAACCGGCTTGCCGGTCTTGGCGTGAGAACGGATCACGGCGCGGGTAAAGCCTTCGGCGACGTAGGAGCCGTCGCGTATGTCCTGGAACAGCACGCCGATGGCGGTGTCGGGGTCGGCGAGCATGGCGTCCATGCAGGCCTCGACATGCGTCTCGAAGTCGAGGCCCGAGCCCCAGACATCGAGCGGGTTCGCCGGCTGCAGGCCGCTGTCGAGATGCAGACGCAACCCCTCCTTCGTCCGCTCCGAGATGGCTGCGAACGGCACGCCGGCCTTTGCCGCGAGGTCGGCGACCATTTCGCGTTCACCGCCGGAATCGTGCAGGCTGGCAAGGCCGCCGCTGGCGGCTGGCCGGCCGGCCGAAAACAGAGCGAGATTGGCGGCGAGCTGGTCCAGCGTCTCGACGCTGAAGACGCCCCATTTGTCGAACAGCGCCTCGTAGGCGGCATTGTCGCCGGCAATCGCGCCGCTGTGGCTGGCGGCGAAGCCGGCGCTCAATTCCGTTCGCCCGACCTTCAGGACAACGACCGGAATGCCGAGCCGGTCGGCCTTTTCCAGGCAGCGGGCAAAATCGTCCGGCCGGCGCGCGGTTTCGAGAAACAGGCCGATGACCGACGTGTCGGGCTGGTCGAGCGCCCAGTCGACATAGTCTGATGTCGTCGTCGTCAGTTCGCGGCCGCTGGACACGCAAAGCTGGAATTTCAGCCGCTGGTCGTTGTAGGCGAGCGCGGAAAAGGCCGAGCCCGATTGCGTGATCAGCGCCACGCCGCCGGGCTTCATGGCGAGACTGGAGGCAAAGCCGGAGACGCGCAGGCCGATGCCGGGGTTGCAGAAGCCCATGCCGTTGCCGCCGCAAATGACGATGCCGGCCTCGCGGGCGATTTCGGTCAGCCGGTCGGCGAGCGGGTCATTGGCCGCCCCGGTCAGGTCGCAGCTGGCGAAGATGGTGACCGCCTTGGCGCCATGGCGGGCGGCCGCCAGCAGGTTGTCCTCGAGATAGTCATTGGCGACGCCGAGCACGACATGGTCGACCCTCTCCGGCAGGCTCGCCAGATCGGGAAAACACGGCACGCCTTCCACGACGTCGTATTTCGGGTTGATGGCGTAGAGCCGGCCAGAGTAGCCATCCATCGCCGCGGCGCGCACCATGGTATTGCCCGGCGTGTTGGGGCGCACGGACGCACCGACGAAGGCGATCGACGCCGGCCGCAACAGCGGATCGAGACGATGTCCTGCGTTCGTCATGCCACCGAGGGCGGCAGGAATCCCAGCCAAATCTCTTCCTCCCACGGCTCGTTCCCAAAGCCATCTCGTCCCGGCGCTCTGGTTTTGGTTTTGCGAGCTGTCGGACCGATGGCGACTATAGAACCGGGAAACGTTCGCGCACGCTCCGAATAGTCACGAGGCGATGACCTGCAGTCATGGGGGTAAGGGCAAACGCGGCCATCGGCGGTTCAGCCAGCGAGGATTTCCCGTTTCAGCACGGCCATTTCATTGAGCAGCCAGTCGCGCACCAGCACGGCCGGCTTGCGCAGCGGGCGCCGTGCCGTTGCCACCAGGTAATAGTGGTCGCCGGTGCGCAACTCATGCCTGCCGCCCTTGACCAGGCCCTTCTGCAACAGTTCGTGGGCCACGACATGCCACCAGCCGAGCGCCATGCCGCGACCCTTGATCGCCGATTGGACGACCAGCGTGTAGTCGGAGAAGGTCAGGCTGCGGCTGCCCACCGGCTGTGGATAGTCGAACTGCGCGAGATAGTGCTGCCAGGGAATGCGCAGCGCGCCGGAGAGATGAGCGAGCGTGTGCCGGCTGAGATCGCTGCAATCGTCGAGGCTGCCGTGCTCGGCCAGGTAGGACGGGCTGCACACCGGCAGCACGACCTCTTCCATCAGCGCCCAGCTCTGTTGTTCGGCATTGGGCGGCTGGTTATAGCGGATGGCGAGATCGACATCCTCGATCGGGCCGGTCGGCTCGCCGCGCACCAGCTGGAAGCGCAGATCGATGCCGGGAAAGCTGGCTTGGAAACGGTCGAAGCGCGGCATGAACCAGTGCATGGCGAAGGCCGATGACAGCGACAGCGTCACCGTTCCGGCCTCGCCCTGGCGCGCCCTGATATCGTCGAGCGCGATCTCGATCTGCTGGAAGCCGCTGCCGACGGCGCCATAGAGCAGGCGGCCGTCATCGGTCAGGTCGATGCCGGTCGGCGCGCGCACGAACAGCTTGACGTCGAGATGGCTTTCCAGCCGCGCGATCATGCGGCTGATCGCCGACTGGGTGACGTTGAACTCGCGCGCCGCGCTGGTGAAGTTGAGATGGCGCGCGGCTGCCTCGAACATGAAGATCGCATTGGGCGAGGGCAGCAGCTTGCGCAGGGTCATGGCCGTTTGCTCGTTTCGGTACCGAAACTTTTTGGGAAGAAGGCGCGGAGATAAGCCCAGCAGATGGCGCGGGCGCGCGTCCAGTCGGTCTTGCCTTGCCCGTCGCCAACCTGGCTTTCGATCCACAGCCCATCGAAAATGGCGCTCAGCCCGCCGGCGACCAGCCGGTAGTCCGCGGCCGGCGGCTCCTTTTGGGCGAGGGCCGATATCAGCGGTTCGAGCCGCGCCAGATAGGCCCTGTTGAGTTCGCTGAACCGCGCCCGGTAGTCGGCGTTGCGCGAGGTTTCGGCCCAGAACGCCGTCCACACGGCGATGTGCCTGTCGTCGGTGACATCGGAACCGAGGTCGAGATCGATCAGCGCCTCGAGCTTGGCCGCGGCATCGTCATGGGCGTCGCTGCGCGCATGCCAGGCCGCGCGGTATTCCTCGACCAGGGCGTCGAGAGCGGCCAGAAGCAGGCGGTCCTTGGTCTCGAAGTGGAACGAGACCAGGCCGTAGCCGCAGCCGGCCTCGCGCGCGACATCGGCCAGCGTCACGCCTGGCAGGCCTTTTCGCGCGATAACGGTGATCGCCGCCTGGGTCAGGCTTTGCCGCCGGCGCGCGACCTTTTCGGCATCGCGGCTTTTCTTGTCGGGCTTGCTCAATGGCGACGTTCTCCCTGGAGTGGTTTCGTATCCGGTTTTCGGCCGGCGAAGCAATGCTTGGTGGATGGCCGTGCGTGCAGGCGATCACTGGAGGCGGTGGGCCTTCCATCTCCCTTTCGGGAGCGTTGGCGCTGCCCCTCATGCGACGGTCCACTGGCACAATCATCATTGACTGATCAATCAGTCTACGAGATTATCGGCCAGCCGCAACCGGAAACGCAGGAACGGTTGCCAGGAAAACAGGAAGCCGTGCCATGCCGCCGCAGGACCTCGCCAACGACCAACGCGCAGCGCTCGACGCGCGCCACCTGATCCATCCCTGGACCGATTTCCGCGAGCAGCCGGTGCTGATCCTGGAGGAGGGCAATGGCGTCCATGTCCGCGACAGCAACGGCCACCGGATGATCGACGGCATCGGCGGCATGTGGTGCGTCAACATCGGCTATGGCCGCAAGGAGATGGCGCAGGCGATCGCCGCCCAGGCGGAGAAGCTCTGCTATTATTCGCCGTTCGGCTTCCTCTCCAACACGCCGTCGATCGAGCTGGCGGCAAAGCTAGCCTCCTACGCGCCCGGCGACCTGACCCGCGTCTTCTTCACCACCGGCGGCTCGACCGCGGTCGATACCGCGATGCGGCTGGCGAGCTTCTATTTCAATGTCACCGGACGGCCCGGCAAGCGCCACATCATCACACGCGATCTCGCCTATCACGGCTCGACGCATCTCAGCGCCTCGCTGTCGGGCAAGCCGTCCGACCGAGGGCTGATCGACCTTGTCGAGGGCACGATCCACCATATCTCGGCACCCAATCCCTACCGGCGCCCGGAAGGCGTGTCGGCCGAGGCATTCCTCGATCAGAAGGTGCGGGAGCTCGAAGACAAGATCCTGGAGCTTGGGCCCGAGAACGTCGCCTGCTTCATCGCCGAGCCGATCCTGGCCTCGGGCGGCGTCATCGTCCCGCCCGTGGGGTATCACAGCCGCACGCTGGAGGTCTGCCGGCGCCATGACGTGCTCTACATCTCGGATGAGGTCGTTACCGGTTTCGGCCGCAACGGCGCGATCTTTGCCTCGGAACCGGTCTATGGCATCGTGCCCGACATGATCACCTGCGCCAAGGGGCTGACGTCAGGTTATGTGCCGCTGGGCGCGGTGATTGTGTCCGACCGACTCTACCGGCAGATCGCGGAAACAACCGAAGGCAGGATCTTCGCCAACGGCTTCACCTATTCCTCGCATCCGGTCGCCTGCGCCGCCGGCCTGAAGAATCTGGAGATCATGGAGCGCGAGGGGATTTGCGCCCATGTTCGCGAGGTCGGCCCCTATTTCCAGGCCGCGCTGAAGCCGCTGATGGACTCGCCGATCGTCGGCGACGTGCGCGGCAGCCACCTGATGGCCTGCGTGGAATATGTCAGCGACAAGAACGCCAGGACCGTGCCGCCGCAGGCCTGGCAGATCGCCCAGCGCATCATCCGCGAGACCATGCCGCGCGGACTCATGGTGCGGCCGATGGGTTCGATGGTGATCATGTCGCCGCCGCTCATCATCACCAGGGCCGAGATCGACGAGCTGGCCGCCATCCTGCGCGAAGCGACGGAGGTGGTGACGGAACAGCTGCGACAGGAAGGCCTGCTGCCGCTAAAATCATGACGCTGCCGGCTGCTGCAACCCGGCCGGTATCGATTTTCAATGGAGACGACCCCATGCCAGCTTCGTTGCCGACCAGCAGGGCCAGCGTGACAGTCTTCACGGCCGAAGACGCATCCGTCTGGACGGACCTGATGGCGGTCGTGCCGGCGGAGATCGGCGATCGTCTGGCCGGCTTGCGGGAGATTGCCGGTGTCGCCGGCGTGGCGCGATACAGGGAAGGCCGACCGGAGGCGATCATGGTCGGCCAGCGGCGGCCGTCGGCGGCGATGATGCGCATTGCCCTGTCCTGGTCCGCCGACAGCTTCATCGCGGGCGACGGCCCGTGCCTGCTGGAGGCACTGGAGACGGAGGCGCTTGCGCAAGAAGTCCTCTGCCTGCGCACCGACGAGGATATGGCGCCGCGCATCGGCGGCCAATGGGAGCACGGGGACGGGTTCCTGCAACGCTGGATCGGCGCCGGGCCGACGCGCCGGCCGGAGGGTATACCGCCGTCCTGGCCGCAGACGGCGGGCTTCACCTGCGGACCGTCGGCGCTCGCCATGGCCATGGCTGGCCTCGACCCGGCCTTGCTGCCGGATCGTTCGCTGGAGGTCGAGCTGTGGCGCGAGGCCACCACCATCATCGGCCCGAGCGGCCCGGGCGGCTGCGACCCCTACGGCCTGGCGCTGGCGGCGCACCGGCGCGGGTTGCGGGTCGAAATATTCATGAGCAGCGCCGGGCCGGTCTTCCTCGACCGTGCCGCCTCGGAGGAAAGGCGCGGGCTGATGCGCTTCGTGCAGGCCGGTTTCAAACGCGACGCCGAAGCCGCGTCATTGCCGATCGAGACGCGCGCCTTTGTCATCGAGGAAATCGGGCAGGCGCTCGATCGCGGCATGTTGGCGCTGGTGCTGATCGATCAGGCGCCGATGATGGGCTACACCTGCCCGCACTGGGTGCTCGTCCATGGCCATGGCGACGGCATCTACTTCCTCAACGATCCCTGGATCGAGCCTGACCGGCTCGAACGGAAGATGGACGTTGTCGACCTTCCGGTCATCGCGGCGGAGCTTGACCGGATGGTCTGGTACGGCAATCCGGCCTACCGCGCCGCTGTGCTGGTTGGGCGATAGCGTTCGGCTCATCCGCCCCGGGTCTAGGCTCCCAGCGGATAAGGCATGTAGCCGACGAAGCCGGCGATCTTCCAGGTTCCGTCGACCTTCCTGCAGAAGTACAGCGTCTGCCATTTCAGCCGGTCGACGCTGCCATCCGCCTTGGCAACGGAGCCATCGAATTTCTTGTGCAGCACGGCGCGGTCGCCGTCGACATCGATGTCGCGCAGATTGGTGACGCGAAACAGCGCCTCGCGCAGCGGCTCGGCGAATTTGGTCGCGGCCGTCTCCCGGGCCTGGCGCAGCCACTCGTCGCGATAGATTTCCAGCCTCGGGAACTGCAGCCGCCAGGCATCGGCGTTGGCGAGGAAATGCGCATGCATGCCGAAGAAGCTTTCGGCGACGAAGTCATTCTCGACCATGGACCAGTCCTGGCCGATGAAGGCGTCGATGTCGCGCCGCACCAGCATTTCCCACAGCGCGTGGCGGTCGGCGTCGCCTGGTGGGAACGGGTTCTTGTCGAAAGTCATCCGCGGTTTCTCCGGTCTCGCATAGGCACCTGTCCGTACCGGCCGCGAGGCCGTCCGGCAAGCGCGCACGATGCAAGCGCTCTTGTAATAAAGCAACACGGATTTCGAAGAATGTTGCTTTCCAACAAGGACCCTATCGGGACCGGCCCGATCGCGGTAAATCTGCGCCGAAGCGGGTGCCGCCCTTGTGCCCTGCCGCGTGATCAGAGGAGGCCGTCCCTTGCCCAAGCAGACTTTTGGAACATCCCATGTGCCGCTGTCGCCCGCCGTGCGGGCCGGCGATTTCGTCTATGTCTCCGGCCAGGTCCCGGTCGGCGGTGACGGCATCGTGGTCAAGGGCGGCATCACCGAGCAGACCGAGCAGGTGCTTGCCAATGTGAAGGCAGCGCTGGCATTGGCCGGCTGCACCCTGGACGACGTGGTGAAGACCACCGTGTGGCTGGAAGACGCGCGCGATTTCGGCGCCTTCAACGCGGTCTATGCCAGGCACTTCCCGAAGAATCCGCCAGCGCGCACCACGGTGGAATCGCGGCTGATGATCGACATCAAGATCGAAGTCGAGGCGGTCGCCTACCGGCCGGCCTGATAAAGGACGCCACGTAGCGGAGGGTCTTCCCATGCAATTCGACCTCCTGCTCAGGGGTGGCCGGCTGATCGATCCGGCATCCGGGCTCGACGCGCCGCGCGATGTCGCCATCGCCAATGGCCGGGTCGCGGCGATCGACCCCGACATCCCGGCGGATCGCGCCGCGCAGGTCGTCGACGCGACCGGCTGCATCGTCACGCCCGGCCTCGTCGACCTGCACAGCCACGTCTATTGGGGCGGCACCTCGCTTGGCGTCGATGCCGACCGGCTGGCGGCCAAGAGCGGCACCACCACCTTCATCGATGCCGGCAGTGCGGGCGCCGGCAACTTTCTCGGCTTCCGCCGCCATGTCATGGAGCGCTCCAGGGTGCGCATCCTGGCCTATGTCAACATTTCCTTCGCCGGCATCTTCGGTTTCTCGCAGACGGTGTCGGTCGGCGAGTGCAGCGATCTCAGGCTATGCGAACCGCGCGAGGTGGTTGCCGCCGCGCGCGAGCACGCCGACGTGGTCGTCGGCGTGAAAGTCCGCTCCGGCAAGCATGCCGGCGGCACCAGCGGCATCGCGCCTGTCGATCTCGCCCTGGAGGCCGCCGACAAGGCGGGCCTGCCGCTGATGGCGCATATAGACGAGCCGCCGCCCGGCCGCTCGGAAGTGCTGCCGCGCCTGCGGCGGGGCGATATCCTCACCCATTGCTTCCGGCCGTTCCCCAACGCGCCGGTCTTCGCCTCCGGCGCGGTGCGGCCCGACATGCGGCTGGCGCGTGAGCGCGGCGTGATCTTCGATCTCGGCCACGGCATGGGTTCGTTCGACTTCGAGGTTGCCCGCGCCATGCTCGCCGAGGGGCTGGCGCCCGATGTCATCTCGAGCGACGTGCACCTTTACTGCGTCGACGGGCCGGCCTTCGACATACTGGTCTGCATGTCGAAACTCCTGGCGCTCGGCATGCCGCTGGTCGAGGTCCTGCGGGCCGCGACGCAAGGGCCGGCGCGGGCGATCGCACGGCCGGATCTCGGCACGCTGGCGGTCGGCACCGTCGGCGACGTCGCTGTCCTCCGCCAGCGGCCAGGCCGCTTCACCTTCGTCGACGCGGTCGGCGCTTCGCTGGTCGCCGATCAGCGGCTGGTCTCGGAAGGCATCGTCATCGGCGGCACCTGGTGGCCGAACGAGGCAGCGAACGATGCCAGCGAAACCGAGCGTTTCGAGCCGCATGCCAACCACACGCATGTCGAGGTCGCCGCCCGGCATTTCGGGCATCGGCACGAATGAGATCGCGCGGCGTGGTTACGCCGCCCCCACCACGCTCAGGAAACGCTCGATGCCTGTCGCGGTCAAAAGCTCGATCCGCTCACGGATGAGGTCGTCGCTCCAGTTCCACCACTCCAGCGACTGCAGGCGTAGGATGATATCGGGTGCAAACCGGTACCGCATGGTGCGAGCCGGATTTCCGACCGCGATTGCATAGGGCGGAATGTCCCGGGTGACGATGCTGCCGGCACCGAGAACCGCTCCATTGCCGATCGTGACGCCGCTCAGGACGATACAGCGAGCGCCGATCCACACGTCATGGCCGACCGTGATCGGCCCCTTGCCCACGGTTCCATCGCCGTTGCGGATCTTGCCGTTCACAGACTGGATCGGAAAGGTGGTCGCGGTGTCGACGCGGTGCTCGGCCGCGCAGATAAAGAGAACATCCGGGCCAATCGAACAGAACGATCCTATGCGCACCGGCACGTCTTCTCGCGGAACGAAGAACGATTTCTTGCTGAGACCGTAGGTATGGCGACCGATCTCGACGCCAGGCAGCGGAGGCAACGGGTCCTTCTTCAATCCCAGTTTTATGCGAAGTCCTCTCAGCAGCCCCATCGGTTCCTCCCCCGGGTTGCCGGGCACTATAGCGGAAATCCTCCCTTCTGAGAGGCCGCTCCCATCCGCTCGGCGATCGCTCCTCCCAACGAGGAGGAGATCGGGCAGCCTCACTGCCCGGAATTGCTCGGCTTCCCGTAAACCGGCGTCGCGATCCCCTCCATACGCGCCTTGATCTGCAGCGCCACATATTTGGAGTAGAAACGCGACAGCGCCAGGTTGCCGCCGTGGAACCACAGCGCTTCCTGCGCCGTCGGCTTCCACATGTTGCGCAGCTCGCCCTGCCAGGGGCCGGGGTCGCCCTTGACGCCGGAGCCGAGACCCCAGCAGGGCCCGACCTTGTCGGCGACCTCGCGCGAGACGAGCGCGGCCACATTCTCGTTCATCGACTGGTAGCCGGTGCAGGCGATGATGGCGTCGGCCTCGAGTTCGCTGCCGTCCTCGAACAGAATGCCGTGTTTGGTCAGCGACTTGATGGCGATACCGCTGCGGATGCCGATCTTGCCGTCGATGATCAGGTCCGAGGCGCCGACATCGATGTAATAGCCCGAGCCGGTGCGGTAGGCCTTCATCAGCAGGCCGGTCTCGTCGTCGCCGAAATCGATGGCGAAGCCCGAGGCGCGCAAGCGGTCATAGAAGGCGGCGTCGCGCGCCCGGATGACATCGTAGAGCGCGCGCTGGCCCTTCGGCACCAGGGCAAATGGCGTCGAGGCGACGATCATGTCGGCCTTTTCGGTGGTGATGCCGCGCGCCAGCGCGTTCTCCGAAAAGATCTCGAAGCCGACCTCCATCAGCGTATCCGACTTGACCACGGTGGTCGGCGAGCGCTGGATCATGGTGACGTCGGCGCCGCTTTCCCAGAGGTCGACGCAGACATCATGTCCCGAACTTGCCGCGCCGATGACCGCAACACGTCTGCCGCGGAACTTGTCGCCGCTGGCATACTGGCTGGAATGCAGCAGCTCGCCCTTGAACTCATCGGCGCCGGCCAGGTCGATCTTTCGTGGCGGGCCATAGGCGCCGGTGGCGAAGACGATGTGTTTCGGCTTCAGCGTGATCTGCCGGCCGACGCGGTCGACGACCACGGTCCACTCCTTCTTTGCCTCGTCATAGGAAGCGCCGAGGCATTTCGTGGCGACCCAGTAGTTGAGCTCCATGACGCGCGTGTACATTTCCAGCCAGTCGCCCATCTTGTCCTTGGGTGTGAAGACGGGCCAGTTTTCCGGGAACGGAATATAGGGCAGATGGTCGTACCAGACGGGATCGTGCAGCACGAGCGTGCGGTAGCGGTTGCGCCACGAATCGCCGGGCCTGGCGTTCTTCTCGATGACGATGGTGGGCACGCCGAGCTGCCTCAGCCGTGCGCCCAGCATGATGCCGCCCTGGCCGCCGCCGATGACCAGGCAGTAGGGTTGCTCGGAGGCGCCGAGCTCGCGCGTCTCGCGCGCCCTCGCCTCCGACCAGGTCTCGCGTTCGGGGTCGGCCTTGTGGCGCACGCCGAGCGGCCGCTCTGCGCCCTTGCGTTCCTCGAATCCCTTGAGGTCGGTCATCGCCGTGAACAGCGTACGGCAGCGGCCGTTGCGCAGGCGCATGATGCCTTGGCCGGAAGCCACCGCGGTCTCGAATGTGAACCAGGCTTCGATCGTGCCTTCGTCCGAAGTCGCTTCGCCGGTGACCCGCCACGCGGTGGGTCTTGTCGTCGCCAGCGTTGCCGCGAGCATGTCGGCAATGGCCTCACGGCCTTCCATGGTCGTGACGTTCCAGGTGAAGGTCAGAAGATCGCGCCAGTAGCAATCGTCGACGAACAGGTTGGCCGCCGCTGCCACGTCGCCGGACGCGAGCGCCTGCGCAAGGGATTCGAGCCACGCGGCTGCCTGTTTCGTCGGTGCTGTTTCGAGCATGTCTTCCCCTCTTCCTGCAATGAACTAATCCCCGAGCGGCTCCATCTCCTTGCCGGTGCGGTGGATCTGGGCGTTGTACTTGATGCGGCGCACCGTCTCGCGTGCGGACCCGTCGAGCTTGTAGGCCGAGGCCACCGCCAGCAGGTCGATCGCCGCCAGGAAGGCGAAGCGCGAGGCCGTCGGCTTCAGCGTGTCGGGATATTCGGGCACCGCCACCGTGAGCCTGACGTCGCAGGCGCGGGCCAGATCAGTGTCGGGCGCGGTCACGGCGATCGTGTTGGCGCGGTAATGCTTGGCGAGTTCGACGGCCTCGATCACCTCGCGCGTGCGCCCGGTCGCCGAAATGGCGATCACCAGGTCGCCGGGCTTCAGCGTCGAGGCGGTCATCCGCATCAGATAGGGGTCGCACTGGGCGCTGACCGTGATGCCGTAGCGAAACAGCCGATACTGGGTCTCCTGCGCCAGCGCCGAGGAACTGCCGCCAAGGCCGAAGACAGTGACCTGCCGCGCCTTGGCGATCAGCTCGGCGGCCTTCTGCAGCTCACCCGGGTCGAGCTGCCGTTCGGCCTCCTGCAGCGCCCGGCGCGCCTCGCCGAAGACGGCGTTCCAGAACGGCATGCCATTGTCGTTGCTGACGGTCGGCGACTTGGCCAGGTACAGCGCGCCGACGACGAGGCTCTGCGCCAGCTTCAGCTTGAAATCGCGCACGCCGTCGCAGCCGATGGCGCGGCAGAAGCGGGTCACCGTCGGTTCGCTCACCCCGGCGCGTTCGGCAATCGCCGCATTGGAAGCGTCGACGGCGTATTTGACATCGTCGAGCACGACATCGGCGACGCGGCGTTCGGCCGGGCGCAATTCTGCGTAGGAATCCTTGACCAGCGAGATGATGTCGGGAATACGCCGGACAGGCTCGCGCTCCTCCGGATCGGTGCTCAAGGCGCTGTCTTCCCTGTTGTCAGCTTCGGTCATGAAGTCGGTCTTCCCTGCCCTTTTCGACCTGACCTCTTAACATGTTTGCACGCTGTCGTTCCATGCGCCCGGCCACGCTGCAACCGTTGCGTGCCGCAAGGCATGTTTGCATCCATTCCGCCGAGTATGTAGGAAAGCAACACGCATTTCAAGACGAAGAAAACCGTTCAAAAACAAAGTACTGCAGATAGGCAGGAGTTTTGGCGATACAGGTATCACCGCGAGCGCTTGACAGCAAAGTAGGATAGTTACAAACTGATTTTTGGCAGTCCGATGACCATTGGATCATCGCGCAATCTCCGAGGGGCGGATGAACGCGGGCGAGACAACAACGCCGAAACTTGGCGTGCAGGCAGCGACCAAGATCTATCACACGGCATCCGGCGACCTGCTGGCGCTGGACCGCTGCAGCCTGGACATCCGAGCCAATGAAATCGTCTCGATCGTCGGCCCGTCCGGTTGCGGCAAGACCACGCTTTTGTGGTCGATGTCGGGCCTGCACGGCCTGACCAGCGGCGAAATCCGGCTCGACGGCAAGGCGATCACCGGCCCGCATCCCGATATCGGCATCGTCTTCCAGGAAGCCAACCTTTTGCCCTGGCGCAATCTCGACGCCAACATCCGCTTCCCCTTCGAGATCAAGGGCGAGAAGCCGGACCGTGCCTGGATCGCGCATCTCCTGAACCGGGTCGGCCTGGACGGCTTTGGCGGCAAGTTCCCGCGCGAGCTTTCGGGCGGCATGCAGCAGCGCGCGGCGATCGTGCGGGCGCTGGCGCTGAAGCCCTCGGTGCTGTTGATGGACGAGCCGTTCGGCGCCCTCGACAGCTTTACCCGCGAGGAGATGAACCGGCTGGTCGAGGAGATCTGGCTCGACACCAAGACCACCATCGTCTTCATAACCCACAGCATCGAGGAAGCGATCTTTCTCTCCGACCGTGTGGTGGTGCTCAGCGCCCGGCCGGGCCGGGTCGCGAAGGAATATCGCGTGCCGTTCGCGCGGCCGCGCTCGCTGGAGATCATGGCGACCAAGGAAGTCTTCGACCTCACCAACCGGATCAAGATGGACATTGTCGGCGAGCGCGCCAGGCCGAAGGCACCGGAACATGAGCGCACCAGCGCCGAGATCGTGAGGATCAGGCCGTGAGCGACGCGATCCCCGAATTCTCCAAATCCAAGCCGGGCGACGGCAAGGATGTCAGCCTGACCAATCTGTCGGCCTTCGCCAGCGGACCCGGCATCAAGTCGGGCAAGGAAGTGGCGGCCATCATCGCCGTTGCGGTGATCATCATCGGCGGCATCGAGCTGGCGCTGCGGCTGTTCCACGTGCCGCTCTACATCATGCCGCCGCCAAGCTCGATCGCCTACGCGCTGTTCGACGAGTTCCCGCTGATCGCGCCGCATCTCGGCTATACGCTGGTCGAGCTCTTGTCCGGCTTTGCCATCGGCGCCGTCGTCGGCCTGGTGCTGGCCGCCGTCATCACCCAGTTCCCCTTCGCGGAAAAGATCGTCGCGCCATACATCCTGCTGCTGGTCACCACGCCGATGCTGGCGCTGGTGCCGCTGCTCATCCTGCGCTTCGGCTTCGGCTACACGCCGCGCATCATCGCGGTGGCGCTGGCGGCCGGGCCGATGGTGATGATCAACGCCGCCACCGGCTTTCGCCGCGTCGACAGTGCCAAGATCGCGCTCGCCCGCTCCTACGGCGCCAGCACCTTGCAGATATTCTGGAAGATCCGCGCGCCGATGGCGCTGCCGATGATCCTGGTCGGGCTGATGATCGGCGCCATCTTCGGCCTGCTCACCGCCGTCGGCGCCGAGATGGTCGGCGGCGGCTTCGGTCTCGGCAACCGGCTCACCACCTATTCGTCGATGATCCAGATGCCGCAGTTCTTCGCCGTGGTGCTGATCCTGTCGACGCTCGGCATCCTGATCTACGTGCTGTTCTTCCTCATCGGCAAGAAATGGGCGAGCTGGGAGGCATAGCAGAGGGTATCGACGGCGCCCGGGAGGCGGGCGGCAAGAAACTGACGTCAAACAAAAGGGGAAAGCGATGACCAAAGACAATTCGATCCGCCAGGCGGGGATCTCCCGCCGCTATTTCCTGCAGGTCACCGGCGCCGGCCTGGTGACGGCAACGGCGCTTGGCGCCACCGGCCTCAAGGCCAGGGCCGAGGCCTACGGCAAGTTCACCTGGATCTCGCCGCGCGGCACGCTCGAGGTGCTCGACGACTATCCCTACTGGGCGGCGAAGAAGGCCGGCTATTTCGACGGGCTCGACACCGACATGCAGCCGGGACCTTCGGACGGTACGGCGACGGTGAAGTTCGTCGATGTCGGCCAGGCGGATATGGGCTTCCCCTCGCCCGGCGTGTTCTCCTTCGCCATCCAGAACGGTATGAAGCTGAAGTCGGTGTTCCATATGGGCGCGCGCGACACGTTCAGCATCGCCTTCCGCAAGGGCGAGGGATCGAACGACCTCAAGAAGCTGGAAGGCAAGACCATACTGCTCGGCTCCGCCGCCTGGCAGTCGATCACCGATCCGCTGCTGGCCGCGCAAGGCGTGGACATCAAGAAGGTCAAATATGTCGAGGCCGGCTGGCCGACCTGGGGCACTGCCCTTGCCGGCGGCCAGGGTGACGCGGCCCTTTCATGGGAAGGACTGCGCGCCGAATGGATCGCCAAGGGCCTCGACTTCGAATACTGGCTCGGCGTCGAGCATTCCAAGCTGCCGGCCAACACCTTCGTCGTGCGGAGCGCCGATCTCGAGGATGCCGACAAGAAGGCGTTCCTGGAAAAGTACCTGCGCGGCTGGGCGATGGGCCTCGAATTCGGCTACCAGAACCCGCGCGCTGCGGTCGAGGCGGTGTTCGAGCAGTTCCCGACGCTGGCCAAGAATCTAGGGCCGGAGCTTGGCACCACGTCGATCCTGCAGCAGATCAACGTCTTCCGTGGCGACATGGACAAGCGCGGCGGCTGGGGCTCGCACGACATGGCGAGCTGGCAGGGCTTCTTCGACGAGATCCACAAGATCGGCCAGATCACCAATCCGGTGAAGGCCGAGGATGTCTGCACCAACGACCTGATCCCGGCGGCCAACGACTTCGACAAGGCCAAGGTCAAGGCCGATGCCGACGGCGTCAAGCTGTCGGAAGGCTTTGCCGCGCTCGATGTCGAGAAGATCAAGGCGCATCTGTTCGATTCGGCGGTCAAGTAGGGACTGGCGGCAGCAGAACCGGGCGGCGACAGGGTTGCCGCCCGCACTTCATTGAAGAAAGCATGGGAGGCTGATGTGGCCGACAAGGTAAAAGTGCTGGTGGTGGGCCTGGGCAATATGGGTGCGTCGCATGCCAGCGCCTATCACCGCTCCGAGGGTTTTCAGATCGTCGGCATCATGAGCCGCTCGATCAAGAGCAACACGAAGATCCCGGCGGAATTAGCCGGCTATCCGCTCTACGAGGATTTCGACCTGGCGCTGAAGGAGACAAAGCCGGACGCCGTCTCGATCAACAGCTGGCCGAACACCCATGCCGAATATGCGCTGAAGGCGATCGCGGCCAATTGCCATGTGTTCATGGAAAAGCCGCTCGCCACCAATATCGAGGATGCCGAAAAGGTCGTGGCGGCGGCACGGGCCAAGAACCGCAAGCTGGTGCTCGGCTACATCCTGCGCGTCCACCCCTCTTGGATCAAGTTCATCGAGGTCGGCAAGACGCTCGGCAAGCCGCTGGTGATGCGTCTCAACCTCAACCAGCAGAGCAGCGGCAGTGCCTGGCACTGGCACAAGAACCTGATCGATTCGCTGATCCCGATCGTCGATTGCGGCGTGCACTATGTCGACGTCATGTGCCAGCTGACCGGCGCCAAGCCCGTACGTGTGCACGGCATCGGCGCCAAGCTCTGGGCGGAGGCCGACAAGCAGAATTACGGCCATCTGCACGTCACCTTCGATGACGGCTCGGTCGGCTGGTACGAGGCCGGCTGGGGCCCGATGATGAGCGAGACGGCCTATTTCGTGAAGGATGTTGTCGGCCCCAAGGGCGCGGTGTCGATCGTCGCCGGCCAGGCGGCGAGCACGGCCTCGGATGCCGAGGTGTCCAATTCGGCCGACATCGACCGGCACACCAAGACCGATGCGCTGAAGATCCATTATGCCGCCGTCGACGGCGACAAGAATTTCAAGAAACTCGACGAGATCGTCAGCATGGAGGACGAGCCCGGCCACCAGGAGCTGTGCGACCGCGAGCAGGCCTTCTTCCTGCGCGCCATTCGCGAGGATCTCGATCTGACCGAGCAGATGGACGCGGCGGTCAACAGCCTGCGTATCGTGCTCGCCGCCGAACAGAGCATCGAGCTCGGCCGGACCGTCGAGCTGGCCTGACGCAATCCGGCCGCTGGTGCTGGAGGAGGCGCCGGCGCCGCAGGAGTTTCATCCTTCTCCCGTCCCTATACGGGAGAAGGTGCCGGCGGGCGGATGAGGGGCGGCGCTTGCATTTGCAATTGACTGGCAGGGACAGCGCGCATTTCCGGCGCGGTGCCGAGGCATGGAAATTGGGAGGAGAGACATGGTCACCGACAGTCTGTTGAAAACCTACGCCGAGTCCGACGCGCTCGACCTGGCCAGGTTGGTGCGCGGCGGCGAGGTTTCGCCGGCCGAACTGGTCGAGGCGGCGATCACACTGGTCGAGCGGCTCAACCCGGCGCTGAACGCGGTCATCCACCGCTTGTACGACATGGCGCGCGCGCAGGCGCAGACGGTCGACAAATCGGCTCCGTTCGCCGGCGTACCATTCCTGCTCAAGGAGCTGGCCTCGTCCTGGACAGGTGCGCCCAACACCAATTCTTCCTTCTATTTGAAAGATGTCGTCGCCGATTTCGACACCGAAGTGGTCCGCCGCATGAAGGCGGCTGGGCTGGTGCTGGTCGGCAAGTCGAACGCACCTGAAAACGGCTGGTCGATCACGACGGAACCGAAACTCTACGGGGTGACGAAGAACCCGTGGAAGGAAGGCATCACGCCCGGCGGCTCGAGCGGCGGCGCGGCGGCGGCGATTGCGTCGCGCATGGTGCCGATCGCCGAAGCCAGTGACGGCGCCGGCTCAATCCGCATTCCGGCCTCCTGCTGCGGCATTGTCGGCCTGAAACCGTCGCGCGGCCGCGTCGGTCTCGCGCCGTTCGGCGACTATTGGTATGGCGGCGCCTATTTCCTCTGCTGCTCGCGCAGTGTGCGCGACACGGCGGCCTATCTCGACGCGGTGGCCGGCGCGCTGCCGGGCGATCCCTATACGCCACCGGTGCCGGATGGCTCCTGGCTCAGCCTGTCGGCGCGGGCGCCGAAGAGATTGCGCATCGGCTTCTCCGTCACGCCGCCCAACGGCACCGCCATCGATCCGGAGGTGAAGGCGGCGGTGCTGGCAACCGTGGCGACGCTCGAGCGGCTGGGACACGATGTCGAGGCGCATGACATGCCGCTCGACGCCAATGCCGTCTGGGCGACCTACACCAACATGACCTGCGTGCAGACGGCGGCGACCTTCGACTATCTCGAAACGGTGATCGGCAGGCCGGTCACCCCAGGCGACGTCGAAGCGGTGACCTGGGCGATCATCGAGCGCGGCCGCGCGACGAGTGGTGTCAGGCACATTTCCGATGTCGAGCAGCTCAGGCAGGTCGGCCGCGACATTGTCGGCGATCTCAACGCCTACGACCTTTTCATCACGCCGACACTGACCCAGTTGCCGCGTCCGCTCGGCTATTACGACATGTCGGAAACCGACATCGACCGCTACAATGCCAAATGGTCTGATTCCGTGTTTGCCTTCCCCTTCAACATTTCCGGCCAGCCGGCGATCTCGCTGCCGCTCGGATGGTCGAAAGGCGGGGTGCCGATCGGCGTGCAGCTGGTCGGCCGCTATGGCGACGAGGCGACGGTGCTGGCGGCGTCGGCACAGCTGGAGCAGGAGATGCCGTGGATGGATCGGCGGCCGGCGGTGAGTGGTTAGGATGTGCCGATATTCAGGTGATGCCGGCCTGCAAGCGGCGGTTCCTGCGCTTCCGGTGCTCACATACTTTAAGTACGCTCCGCTCCGGTTCTCGGGAACCACCGCTTTCGGCGCGGCCTGACCTGAATCTCAACACATCCTACGGCGTGCAGTCCAACAGCGCGCCGCGGCTTCGGTGCCGAGATGCCATTTACCCAATCGTCTCCAGCCGCCTCGGCAGCCGATTCATCGCAACAGGCCCATCCGCCGTGATCAGGAACTGGTCCTCGAGATTGAAGCTGGCGAGGCCGTCTATGTAGAGCGGGATCTCGAAGGCCAGCACCATGCCGGCCTCGATCACGACATCGCTGTCGGCCGCGATGAACGGCCATTGCTCGGAAAACACCGACTGGCCGACGCTGTGGCCGAAATGGCCGCGGCGGTAGGAGCGCAGACCTTGCCGCGCCAGGCTTTCGGTGGTGACGCGGTGGACATGGGCGAGGGAGTTGCCCGGCACAAGCGCCGCCAGTCCGTCCTCGAAAGCCCGCTCGGCGAGCGCATGCAGTTCGGCCTGGTCGGCGGAAGGCGGCCCGAAGATGAAATTGCGCGACATGTCGGAGGCGTAGCCGCCGACCGTGCAGACCATGTCGCATTTCAGCGGGTCGCCCGCCACGGCCCTGGCATCGGCGCCCTTGGCCCGGGCACCCAACGTCACATATTCGGCGGTGGCGACCGGATGCGACAGCCCTGCCGCCGCCTCGGCGACGCCTTTCCGGTAGAGCGCGACGAGATCGGCCTGGCGCATGCCGGCCATCGCGTCCACCTGCAGGCGCTCCAGCCCGGCTTCCGACAGGATGATGCCTTGCTGCAGCAGATCGATCTCGCGCTGCGTCTTGATGGCCCTGAGCCGGTCCAGGACCGGTGAACCGTCGGCGAACAGGCAGTGCGGAAGCAGCGCCTGGATGGCCGAGAAATCGGCGGCCGGAATAAAGTCGAGGTCGACGCCGAGCGTCGCGCGCGCCAGCCCGAAGTCGTCCAGCAGGGCCCGCAGCTGGTTCACCGAGCCGGCGAGATCGAAGGTGGCGGGGCGCGAGAAATCCGGCGCGCGGCCAAGCGAGGCGAGACCGGCCTCGATGCGCTCCGCCAGAAGACCGTGAGCGCCTGTCTCCAGTGGCGCGGTTTCGATCCAGATCGGGTGCGAACGCACAGTCGCTTCAGGCGCGGCGAGCCGCAGCTGGGCGACGTTGAAGTCCGCGACGACGATGCCGATCGGCAGATCCTGCCGGGCCGGGATGACGACGAAGCCGCCGCCGGCGCGCCGGAACAGTCCCGCCGGGCCGATCCACGCCCCGGTCGCATGGTGGAAGGCCTCGGGCGCCGAGAGCACCAGCGCCCCGATGCCGGCGCTTTCCATCAAATGCGCGGCGCGCTGGCGGTCGACAAAGCCGGTCATGTGTTTTCCCGATGTCCGAGAGGGCAACGGAGCATTGCGGGCAGCGTCGATCAAGGGGCAAATGCCGACCGGGCGCCAATGCCGGCGAAATCGTTTGCTTGATCGGCTCCAGCTTGAATGGCCGCGGTGAAGCCGATCAACGACACCGGATGGTGACCGGGCGACCGATTCCATGCCAATGGACACTGTAGTAGCTTGCTGCCGCGCCGGATTCTTGCCCGGGCAATATCAGCGCAACAAGTGCGGATGCCGGCCTTCGGGTCGATGCTGCAGAAGCCTGCTCGATCGGCTGGCGTGAGAAAGGGATGGACCATGGCGGACAAGGCGGCGAAGACGGAAGCGGTGCCGGAAAGCGGTGCCATGCCGCTGTTCTATTCCAGGCCCGAGGCGCTCAACCCGGCGCGGCACGGCTCGCTGGGCCTGACCACGCGCGGCGACCTTTCCTTCGCGCGTGCAGTGCATGCCATTCCGGTGGTGGCGTCGGAGATGCCGGCGGCGATGCGCTCCTATCCGATCGTCTTCATCGGTCCGGCCAAGGCGCCGGTGATCATCACCGGCGTGCGCCAGGGCGAGAACCTGTTCGTCGACAAAGACGGCCGGTGGGCCGCGCCGCATTACGTCCCCGCCTATGTCCGCCGCTACCCCTTCATCCTGGCCGAGGACCCGACCACGGCGGGCCGGCTGACGCTGTGCGTGGACAGGGCAAGCGAGCGGGTCGTCGACAAGGTGCTCTCGTCCCTCGGTGACGACAAGATAGCCCCCTTCTTCAACGGCGCCGAGCCCACGGAAGCGACGAGGCAGGCGCTGGCCTTCTGCAATCAGTTCCAGATCGACTTCAGGGCCACCCGCGAGATGGTCGAGAGGATCGACGCGCATCGCCTGTTCGCGCCGCGCCAGAGCACGGTGACGCTGGAAGGCGGCGAAACCCTCAACCTCACCGATTTCCAGGTGATCGACGAGGACGCCTTCAACAAATTGAGCGACGAGGCCTTCCTCGACCTGAGGAAATCCGGCGCGCTCACCCTGCTCTATTGCCACCTCGCCTCGACCAACAGCTGGACCTCCCTGGTGCACCAGGCGTCGCTGCGCAAGGCGGGACAAGGACGGTCGCCCTCCTGAAAGACGAAAGGGCCGGATCGCCGACAGACCGCACAACGCCGCCTGGAAATTGGCTTGCGTGCTCAAATTTCAGGTCGCCGCAGGATCTTCGGATGTCTCGCGCATCCATCCGACCGGCGCGGGTTACCCTATGCAATGAGCCGCGTCAGTGTCGCCCTACATCACAGATTCGAAATGTTCGGGATGAACCGCGGTCCGAAGAGCGTTTAATCATTAGTTCGCCGGGTGCTCCTGAGACTCCGAGCGCCCTTAAATCAACCGTTTTTGGGAGAACAACGATGAAACATCGCCTCATTCCCATGGTGCTGGGCTTGCTTGCAACCTCCGCCGGCCTGGCCTTGGCCGCCAATGTCCACTCGGTAACGGGGACCAAGGGGCAGCCCAATCAGACAATCGGCACCCCTCAGACAGGGACTGCCACCCCTGGCAATGCCAGCACCGCGCCGGGTTCGGCCTTCAACCCGGACGGGAACGCCGGAACACATTACGCAGGGACCCAGCCGCAGAACTCCAAGAATCCGAAGAGCGTATCTCAATACGATGTTGCGGGCTTCCAGCAGTCCCAAAAGTGACAACCGCCCTTGGCGCCGGCGTTCCGGCCGCCCAAAAACGAAAAAGCCGCGGCGGACCGCGGCTTTTCGATGCTTGATTTCCCGAGAGGAAACTGGAGCGGGTGAAGCGATTCGAACGCTCGACCCCAACCTTGGCAAGGTTGTGCTCTACCCCTGAGCTACACCCGCTCACACGGCGTCTTGGCCGCAAGCCGGGCCTATATGGCTTAAGAGCGCGGCGATTGCAACAGGGAAATCGCAGCCTTTTTACAACCTTTCGAGTGATGCCGGCAAACCGCCGCGATGCGCGGATTTCATTGTGCCATCGCGCGATGGTCTTGTGTCTGACGCCTCATTGGCCGTAAACGGCGAGGCAGGAAACGGACAAAGAAGAAACCAATGCCGAAGACCGAAGCCGAGCTTTTTGCCTTTCTTGCCGAACTGGGCATCGCCGTTTCGACGAAACGCCATCCGCCGCTCTATACGGTGGCCGATTCGCAGGCGCTGCGCGGCGAAATCGACGGCGGGCACACCAAGAACCTGTTCCTGAAGGACAAGAAGGACAATTTCTTCCTGGTCACCGTCGGCGAGGACGCGGTCGTCAACCTGAAGCAGATCCACCAGCTGATCGGCGCCGCCAGCCGTGTTTCCTTCGGCAAACCGGAGATGCTGATGGAGCTTCTGGGCGTTTCGCCGGGCGCGGTCACCGTCTTTGGCGTCATCAACGACACGGCAAACAAGGTGAAGCTGGTGCTCGACAAGGATTTGATGGATCATGCCGTCATCAATGCGCATCCGCTGACCAATGAGGCGACGACATCGATCGCGGCGGCCGATCTCATCAGATTCGTCGAGGCAACCGGGCATGATGCTGCTATCTTGAAAGTCTCGGCATGATCGCCACATGGATGGCGAAACCGACTTCCAATAAAGACATTGCGCCGACCCGCGGGCCGGCGGCGCGACCGAAAGGGTGACGAGATGAGCGACAACAATCCGTTTGGCGGATCATTCGGCAGCAATGGCGGCCAGTATGCCACCACCGTGCAGTATGGCGGAACCGCACCCGCGCCGGCAAAGGTCGCGCTTGGCGACGCGCCGGGCGCCCCTTCCGCTCCCCCAGCCACCGGCGATGTCATCAAGGACACGACGACCGCTGCCTTCGCCGCCGACGTCATCCAGGAATCGCGCCGCCAGCCGGTTCTGGTCGATTTCTGGGCGCCGTGGTGCGGGCCTTGCAAGCAGCTGACGCCGCAGCTCGAAAAGGCGGTCAAGGCCGCCGGCGGCAAGGTCAAGCTCGTCAAGATGAACATCGACGACCACCCCTCGATCGCCGGCCAGCTCGGCATCCAGTCCATTCCGGCGGTCATCGCCTTCAAGGACGGCCAGCCGGTCGACGGCTTCATGGGCGCGATCCCGGAGAGCCAGGTCGCAGAATTCATCACCAAGGTCGGCGGCAAGGGCAATGGCGCGCCGGCCGTGGCCGAGGCGCTGGCGGCGGCGGCGGAAGCCCGCGACGCCGGCGACATGCAGACCGCCGCCGACATTTTTGACGCCATCCTGGCGCAGGCGCCGGAGACGGTCGAGGCAATCGCCGGGCTGGGTGACCTGCTGTTCGAGGCCGGCGACACGGAAGGCGCCGAGGCGTTGCTGGAGACAGCGCCTGAGGCCAAGAAGGATGCGCCGGCGCTTGCCGCGCTGCGTGCCAAGATGGCGCTTGCCGCGCAAGCGGCGACGCTCGGCAATCCGGCCGAGTTCGAGCGGCGCCTGGCGGAAAATCCCAGGGATCATCAGGCCCGTTTCGATCTGGCCATGATCCAGAACGCCAGGGGCGAACGCACGGCGGCGGCCGACAATCTGCTGGCCATCATCAAGGCCGACCGCGCCTGGAACGAGGATGGCGCCAGGACGCAATTGCTGCAATTCTTCGAGGCCTGGGGCATGACCGACGAGGCGACGCTGGCGGCGCGGCGCAAATTGTCGGCGCTGCTGTTTTCCTGAGCCGGCGGCTGTTTCGTCGCATGGGCTTGGCGTCGGCGGCGGCAGCGCCAGATTAGGAAGCTGGCGCCGGTTCGCCAACGATCCCGGCGGCGGGAAGCGGAAGAAGTCGATGGGAGGACTATGGTGCAAGCGGGAAACGCGCATTACCGGCTCGCCAAGGATCTGCCGTCGACGATCCCGATTTTTCCGCTCGAGGGGGCGCTTCTGCTGCCGGGCGGCCGCATGCCGCTCAACATCTTCGAGCCGCGCTACCTGCAAATGGTGGACGAGGCGGTGGCCGGCTCTCGGCTCATCGGTATCATCCAGCCACGTCTTGACGGCGCGTTGCGCGACGACGGCGAGCCGGAGCTCTGCAATGTCGGCTGCGCCGGGCGCATCATCGCCTTTTCCGAGACCGGCGACGGCCGCTACCTGATTTCGCTGCAGGGCGTGTGCCGGTTCCGCATCGGCCATGAACTGACGGTCAAGACGCCGTTTCGCCAGGCGAAACCGGCGCCCTTCCTGGCCGATCTCGATGACGATCCGGCGGCGAACGAGATCGACCGGCCGGCGCTGCTAAGGGCGTTTCGCGCCTATCTGCAGGCCAATGATCTCGAAGCCGACTGGGAAAGCGTCAGCCGTGCCGAAAATGCCATGCTGGTCAACGCGCTGTCGATGATGGCGCCCTACGGTCCGGCCGAGAAGCAGGCGCTGCTCGAGGCCGCCGACCTGAAGACAAGGGCCGAAACGCTGATTGCCATCACCGAAATGGCGCTGGCGCGCGAGAATGAGGATTTTGGTTCGAGTCTGCAGTAAGATGTGCCGATATTCAGGTGATGCCGGCCATTTTCGACTCGGCCTGACCTGAATCTCAACGCATCTTCCGATAGTTGGTCAGGAGGCGACACGGTGGCGGCGGATGGGCGTGACGGAAAGAATTTCAATGTCGACCCCAAGTTGCTGGAGCTTCTGGCCTGCCCGTTGACCAAGGGGCCGCTGGCCTGGGATCCGGAGCGGGGCGAGTTGGTCTCGCGGGTCGCCAAACTGGCTTATCCGGTGCGCGACGGTATTCCGATCATGCTGCCTTCGGAGGCGCGGACGTTGTCGGCCGAGGATGTGCTGGCGCCGCCGCCCCGCCTGAGCGGACCGGGTTGAGCGGGCCGTCGCAGGAGGCGGTGCCATTCATCGCGTCGTCATCCCAGGGCGGAGCAGCCGCGTAGCGGCGTCGCGGAGACCCTGGGATCCATGCCGCGACGTATGTGACGTGCGAAAGCGGGCCGGAGCCGGGTGCCTTTCGTCCCACGATGTAAAGACGCTATTCTGGACCGTGGCACTCTTCGTTCGAAGTCGCGGCATGGATCCTCGGGTCTCCGCGACGGAGCTTCGCTCCTGCTCCGCCCGTGGATGACGAAAGGTGGGTGAGGGCGAAGCGGCGCCGTACGCTACTGAAAATTCCGTCCCTTTGGCATGACACTTTCTGCTTCTTCCGACAGTGTTGCGAGATCTTGCCTCGCCGGCCCCGTTTGGCTGGAGCGATCCAGACCCTCGCTGGAGGCGTGTCGCGCGCCCGGCTGCCCGGCCCCGCTCACCTTCTCCAGAAGCACGGTCAGCCAGGGCGTCAGATCCTCGATCTTTTCCGCAACGATATGGATCACACCCGATTCCGACTGTAATTTCCCTGACACCTTCACGAACCGCGCGCCCATGACGATGGGCCGGAAGCGGGTAAAGGTCCGCTCCCAGAAGATGACGTTGGCGACTGCCTTGTCGTCCTCCAGCGTCAGGAAGATCGCGTTGCCCTTGCCGGGGCGCTGGCGCACCAGCACCAACCCGGCAACGGAGACGCGCCTGCCGTCGCGCACGGAAGGCAGGTTGGCATTGGGCGTGACACCGGCGCGGTCGAGCCGTTCGCGCAGGAAGGCGACCGGATGCGCCTTCAGCGACAGGCCGAGCGAACGGTAGTCGTGGATGACGTGTTCGCCGAGCGGCATTTTCGGCAGCTTCGTCTCGGGCTCGAGTTCGCGCAGGCGCAGCGCCGGCTGGTCGAACAGCGGCAGTTTTTCGGCCGCGCTCCTGGCGCCCAGCGCGCGCACCTCCCACAGTGCGGCACGGCGGTCGAGGCCGATCGAACGGAAGGCATCGGCCTGCGCCAGCCGCTCGATCTCGTCGACATCGAGGCCGGAGCGCAGCCAGACGTCCCGGACGGTTTCGTAGCCTGAGCCGCGTCGCGCCACGAATTGCTCCATGCGTTCCTTGGAAAGCCCCTTGATCTGCCGGAAGCCGAGCCGCAGCGCATGGGACGTCTCGATGACGCCGCGCATCTCGGCATGGCGCGGCAGGATGCGGGCCGGATCGAAAGCCGCCTTTTCCAGGGTGCAGTCCCAGACGGAATAATTGACGTCGACCTCGCGGATGTCGACGCCATGGTCGCGCGCGTCGCGTACCAGTTGCGCCGGCTGGTAGAACCCCATCGGTTGCGAATTCAGGATCGCGGCGCAGAACACGTCGGGATAGAAGGTCTTGAACCAGCACGAGGCATAGACGAGCAGAGCGAAGGAGGCGGCATGGCTTTCGGGAAAGCCGTATTCGCCAAAGCCCTCGATCTGCTTGAAGCAACGCTCGGCGAAGTCCTTGGTGTAGCCCTTGCCGACCATGCCCTTGATCATTCGATCGCGGTAATTGCCGATGGTGCCGGTGCGCTTGAAGGTGGCCATGGCACGTCGCAGTTCGTCGGCCTCGCCCGGCTTGAAGCCGCCGGCGACGATGGCGATCTTCATCGCCTGTTCCTGGAATAGCGGCACGCCCAGCGTCCTGCCGAGGATGTCTTTCAATTCCGCCTTCTGATATTCGGGTTTTTCCTTACCTTGCCGTCGGCGCAGATAGGGATGCACCATATCGCCCTGGATCGGGCCTGGCCGCACGATCGCGACCTCGATGACAAGGTCATAGAAATCCTTTGGTTTGAGCCTTGGCAGCATCGACATCTGGGCGCGCGATTCGATCTGGAAGACACCGAGCGTGTCAGCCCGGCCGATCATGTCGTAAACGCGCTTGTCTTCCGGTGGCAAGGTGGCCAGCACATAGGGTTGGCCGTAGTCATCCCGCGCCTTCGGATAGTGCTCCGTAAGCAAGGTGAAGGCCCGCTGGAGACAGGTCAGCATGCCGAGCGCCAGGACGTCCACCTTGAGGATCTTCACCGAGTCGAGATCGTCCTTGTCCCATTCGACCATCTTGCGCTGGTCCATCGCCGTCTTGACGATGGGCACGATCTCGTCGAGGCGGTCCCTGGTGATGACGAAGCCGCCGACATGCTGGGAGAGGTGACGGGGAAAGCCCATGATCTCGTTGGCGCGTTCCATCATATGCCGTGATGTGGGGTCGCTCTGGTCAAGGCCGCCGGCGCGGGCTTCCTTTTCGCCGAGTTCCGAGGTCGACCAGCCCCAGATCGAACCCGATAACGACGCCCTGACATCCTCCGACAGCCCCATCGCCTTGGAAACCTCGCGCAGTGCAGAGCGGCCGCGATAGCTGATGACAGCGGCGGCCAGCGCGGTACGCTTGCCGCTGTATTTCTCGTAGATGTACTGCATCACCTCTTCGCGTCGTTCATGCTCGAAGTCGACGTCGATGTCGGGCGGTTCGTTCCTCTCCTCGGAAATGAAGCGCTCGAACAGCGTATCGATCTTGTCCGGACCAACCTCGGTGATGCCGATGCAGAAACAGATGATGGAATTGGCGGCAGATCCACGGCCCTGGCAGAGGATATTCTGGCTGCGGGCGAATTTGATGATGTCGTAGACGGTCAGGAAATAGCGGGCGTAATTCAGCCGCTCGATCAGAGCGAGCTCTTCCTGGATGCGTTTTATGACGCTGGTGGGGACACCGCCCGGGAAGCGCTTGGCCGCGCCTTCTCGCGCCAGCCTCTCCAGTTCGGCCTGCGGCCCGAGGCCCGATTCCGTCGGCTCGTCGGGGTAGTTGTACTGGAGGTCGCTGAGCGAGAAGGTCAGCTCTTCCGCAAAACGCAGCGTCTCGGCCAGAGCTTGCGGATACCGGCGAAAAAGCCGTGCCATCTCCAGCGGTGGCTTCAGGTGACGCTCGGCGTTGGCGGTGAGCTCAAGGCCGACCTCGGCGACGGGCGTGTTGAGGCGGATCGCGGTCAGCACATCCTGCAATGGGCGCCGTTCGGCCGTGTGGTAGAGGACATCGTTGGTCGCCATCAGCGGGATGCCGGCACTCTCGGCCAACGCCGCCGCCTGCTCGATCCGGAAACGATCATTGCCCGCATAATCGGGCGAGACGCCAAGCCGCAGGGCTTTGCCGAAACGATCCTTGAGCTGGCGAAGCAGGGCAAGACCGCCTTGCGCGTCCGCCACCAGATCGGGCAGGACCGCCAGCGACATCAAATCCCCCCATTCCAGGAGGTCGCTGTGCTGGAGAAGCGTGGCGCCCTTTTCGGTTTCGTCACGCAGATTGGCCTGGGTGAGCATGCGGCACAGATGCCCCCAGCCCGCACGGTTCCGGGGGTAGGCGAGAATGTCCGGCGTGCCGTCGCCGAAAACCAGCCGGCAGCCGGGGTGATAGGAGAGTTTTTCGACCTTGGCCTGCTGCCAGGCGCGCACCACGCCGGCAACGGTGTTGCGGTCGGCAAGGCCGATCGCGGAGAAGCCCAGCAGCTTGGCCGCGACCACCAGTTCCTCCGGCTTGGAGGCGCCGCGCAGGAAGGAGAAATTCGACTGGATGCCGAACTCGGCATAGGGGATGGCGGTCAGCGCGTTCATGCGAAGACCCCGTGCATGAACCAGCGCGGCGGCACCCGGGGGTTGCCATAAAGGCCTTGCCGGTAGAGCCAGAAGCGGCGGCCGTCGGCATCCTCGATACGGAAATAGTCACGGGTGGATGTCGCCGGATCGCTTGACGCCTCCCGCCACCATTCGGCGGCGATGCGTTCCGGACCCTCGACCCGGGTGACGCGGTAGAGCGCGCGCCGCCAGCGGAAGTGCAGCGGCGGCCCCTCCGGCATTTCGGTAGCGGGCACCTCGATGGGCTCGGGCGCGCGGAACAGCCGGATCGGCCGTTCCGGCGGGAAGATGGTTTTGGGCGCCTGCATCCTGTCCGGCTTCCTAGGCGGCGTGGTCCGGCGCGGGGCCTCGGTGAAAGGAATGATGGCGACGGCGCGTTCCGGCAGATGGCTTTCCACGGCGACCGGCTGCAGGACCGCGCCTTCGCCGAGCCGGGCGCGGATGCGGTCGGCGAACAGCGCGATGTCGGCGCCGTCGTCGGTCACGTCGCCCGTCAGGTCGGCCTGCGCCATGTCGAAGGCGGCGGCGGCCAGCACGGAGAGCCGCACCAGGTCGAAGCCATAGCCAGCATCGATACCTTGCTCGAGTGCCGCCAGCCTTTCATGGAACAGCTTCTGGATCAGCCGGGGATCGCGCATCGGCCGCGAGGTACCCAGAGCAATGCGGCTGACCGCGCCGTCGACGCGGAAGAGCAGCAGCGCCAGCGTCCGGGCGCCCTCGCCACGGCGCTCGAGATCGGTCTTCAAGGTCGTCGCCAGCAGGCCGACCAGGCGTTCGATGTCCTCGATCAGCGTGACGGGCTCGGCGAGATGGCGCTCGACCGAAAGCGGCGCGACGGGAAGACGCGGCGAGACCGCCTCGTCGAGACGGCCAAGCGCCTGGTCGAGGCGCAGCAGCAGGGCGGCGCCGAAGCGGCGGGCGAGCGGCGCGCGCGGTGCCGCCATGACGGCGCCCGCCGTGCGCAGGCCGACGCTCTCCAGGCTGGCGCGGGTTTCCGGCGCTATGCGCAATGCGGCGAGCGGCAAGGGTGCCAGCAGTGCTTCCTCCTCGCCCCCGGCGACGATGCGGTCGCCGCAAAAGCGTGCCGCCGCCCAGGCCGCTCCCGGCGTCGGGGCAAGGCCGGCGCGGACATCGAACCCCTGATGGAAGAAGCGCGACAGGATGTCGTCGAGCATGGCGCGTTCGCCGCCGAACAGATGGGTGCAGCCGGTGACGTCGAGGAACAGGCCGTCCGTCCCGTCCAGCGCCACCAGCGGGGTGTAGCGGTCGCACCAGTCGGCAAGGCCTTCGAGCAGGCGGCGGTCGGCTTCCGGATCGGCCTCGACGATGTCGATCGACGGATGCATGGCGCGCGCATCGGCAATGCCCATGTCGCGCTTCAGGTGCAGCGCCTCAGCCCGCTCGTCGAGGGCCGAAATGCGTTGCGCGTTGCCCTGGCGGTGGCTGACCACCAGTGGCGGATGATCCGACGACGGCCGGGAACGCCAGGACCGCCCCAGACGCTGCCGCAGGATCCTTTCGGCTGCCAAGTAGGGAAACCACAGCGACAGGATCCTTTGCCCGTTCCCGTTTTTCCTCGCCTCTTCTTTCGTCGAATGCGCGTTCATCGGGGTTCCACTCCAGTGTGAATTGTCCTGGCAAGGCCGTGCGGCTCTTGCCGATGGTAATGGTGAAGGCAGGGCGGCCGATCGAACCGGCGAGCGGCCCGGCGACCGTGGCGCGCGGCACGGCCGGCGCCGACGCGACGATGAGGCGGACGGGCGCCGCCGTCGGTTCTGGCTCGGCCGCCTGCCGCAGCAGGAACACCGGCCGGCCGGCGCTTGCCGCCCTTGCATGCAGCCGGCGCGTCGCGGTCAGGTCCAGCCGCTGCGGGTTGCCGCGGATTTCCAGGATGACGGCGGCGAGTGCCGTCATCCTGGCGGCCTCCTCGGCGACCCACAGCGCATCGACGAGCCTGGGCGCCTCGGAAAACAGCAATTGCCCGGGTTCGATGCCGAACGCGGCATGCAGCCCCCTGGCATAGGGAAAGCCGGCCTCGCCAAAGATCTCCGATGTACCGATCCACAGCACCGGCAGCCCGTGTGCCTGCTTCAGGATCAGGCTGGTGAGCGACAGAGCGAAGCCCGCAACGGCTCCGGCATCACGGGTTTGCCCGCCATGGATTTCGCTCAAGGCGGCTTTCGGCAAGCCGCCGCTCAGGGCGGCATCGAGGCGCTCGACGCCGGTTGGCAGGAAGGCATCCGGCAAGGCCGCGGCAAGGCCGCGCCGGACGATCGTGAGGTCGGCACTGGACGTGACATCGGCGCTGGCGTCGGCATCAAGCGTCGCGGCGGCCGGCGCCTGCAGGCGCTCGGGCAGCGTTCCCTCGATTTTCGCGATCTGGCGGCGCAGGGCAAAAACAGTCTCCCGCGCCACGGCGCTCATCGCCATGACGGTCAGCTTCCACTCACAATTGTTCCTGTTATGTTCCTATAGATTCCAGAGGGCGATTGAAGAGTCAAGCAGAGTCACAAGGAATTTATTCCTCATCCCCGCGCGCCTCATCCCTGTAATTTGCCTCGACCGGTGCGAAAGCCTATATGCCGGGATCAAAGGACAAAGCATGGCCCGCATCTACAAGACCCGCACCTGGCACGGCGAACTTGCGCCCTCGATGGAGGAGCTGGAGTTCCTCGCGCTGGAGGCCTATGCCCATTTGCCGGAGGAGTTTCGCAAGCTGACCGGCGAGATCGTCATCCAGATCGCCGAGTTCCCGACCGACGAAATCATGGACGACCTGTCGCTGGAAACGCCGTTCGACCTGCTCGGCCTGTTCGAGGGACGCGGCATCGCCGAGCGCTGGAACCCGCAGACCGGCGAAGGCCCGAACCGCATCACGCTCTATCGCCGCGCCATGCTCGACTACTGGGCCGAAAACGAGGAAACGCTGGGCGACATCGTCACCCATGTGCTGATCCACGAGATCGGCCACCATTTCGGCCTGTCGGACGATGATATGGAGCGGATCGAGGAAGCGGCTGAATAGGCTCGAAGAGAGGAAGCTCTACCAGTCGCTGAGCTTGGTGTCCGGCCCGTATTCCTGGCCGTCGACATCCTTCACCACGGCCTGGCCGCAGCGCATGGTCTTGGCTTTCTTGTCATAGGCATAGGTCGGCGAGCCGAACAGGTGCCAGCCCTTGTTAAGCGCCGCCGTCACCTTGTGGCAGAAGCTGGCGTCGTCCGGGCCGGTCAGAAAGCGGTAGAGTTTCATTTTCTCAAGTCCTGTCGTGAATGAACTTGGCCGCGATCATGCGCCGATGGCGGCTGCCTTCGCCAGCAGTTTTTCGGCCTGCGCCAGGTGCAGCCGCTCGACCATTCTGCCATTCAGCGCGATCACGCCCTTGCCGCTGTTTTCGGCAAGGGCAAACGCGTCCTTAACCAGGCGCGCCTCGGTCAGCGCCGCCGGCGACGGCGCGAAGGCGCGGTTGGCCGCGTCGATCTGGGCCGGATGGATGAGGGTCTTGCCATCGAAGCCCATGGCCGCCGCTTCCGCGCACTCACGGGCAAAGGCGTCGAGGTCGCGAAAATCGTTGGCCACGCCGTCGAGCATGTCGAGACCGCCGGCGCGCGCGGCCAGCACCATCTGCATCAGCCACGGCACGAGGTAACGCCGGTCCGGCGTCGCCAGCACGCCGGTGTCCTTGGCCAGGTCATTCGTTCCGGCAACGAAACAATTGAGCCGTGAGGCCGGATCGCGGCCAAGCTCGGCGATCGCGCCGATGTTGAGCATGGCCTTGGGCGTCTCGATCATCGCCCACAGCTTCACGCAGTCGGGGGCAAAATTGTCATCGAGCACGTCGCCGACCTCAAGGATATCGCGCGGTGTGGCGACCTTGGACAACAGGATGCCGTCGGGCTCGAATCTTGCCGCGGCCAGCAGGTCGTCGGCGCCCCATTCGCTGGCCAGCGCGTTGACGCGCACCACCATCTCGCAACGTCTAGCGGGGCGATTGGCGAAAATTCCGGCCAGCTTGTCGCGAGCGGCGATCTTGTCGGCCGGGGCGACGGCATCCTCGAGGTCGATGATGACGGCGTCGCAGGCAAGCTGCGCGATCTTGGCCAGTGCCTTGTCGTTGGAGGCCGGGACATAGAGCACCGAGCGGCGCGGGCGGTAGGGTTCGGTTGTCATGCTCGATCTATGCCGTCTGTGGGCGGGTGAGGCAAGCGTCCGACCGGTACCTGACACGAGCCAACCGCGAAAGCTTGCGCTCCCTTGCCTTCCGTTCTCTGCAGCTGTTGCGGAAGCGGTCTTTCCTCTCCCCCGTCGATCGGGGAAGAGGTGTCGAGCGAAGCTCGACGGAGTGGGGGTCGACCCTCGGATGCTAGGCGATGCGATGCTTGCGCCTAGCGCCCTTCCTATGTCTGTTCGCTGCGCTTGCCGGGTGGTTCCCCCACTCCGACTCGGCTTCGCCGAGCCACCTCTCCCCCTCCGGAGGGAGAGGAAAGGAGCCTCTGCACGAAAACTGCACATGCCTGCGGAAAAGCTCCTCGGATCCGCCCTGCGATCTCCCCACCCGCCTGCGAGACGGGGGGCATGCACAAGCGAGCAAAAACCTGGTCCCTGCCCTACCGGCTGCGCAGCGACGGCTGGTGGATGGCCGATCCGCCGCGCGCCAATCCCGCGGCGATCCTCATTCCCTTTGTCCGCAAGAGCCCGCCGCCAATGCGGCCGGATGCGATCAGGCCAGATGCCATCAGGCCAGATGCCATTAGGAAGGTCAGCTCATGACATCGTTCTTCACAGCGGCACCAAGCTATTGCAGCCGCTTCGGCGTTGCCGTGCTGCTGGTCGTGCTGGCGGATTTTCTCTTCTATGGCCAGCCCGCCGGCATCACGGTTTTCTTGTTCGCCCTCCTGATCGCCGCCGCGGTCGTGGCGGTGCATCCCGCGGCCTTCAGCGACGGCAGGGTCTGGCTCAAGTCCGCCGCCTTGCTTGTCGCGTTGCTTCCGCTCGCTGAAAACGTCAGCGCCCTGTCGGTAGCGATCGCGCTGGCGGCCCAGGTCGTGTTCGCGCTTTCGCTGAGCGGCCGCTTGCGACACCGCGCCGCCCGCATTGCCGGCCAGATCGTACTGTTCTGGCTGGCGGCACCGTTCCGGTTCGCCAATGACTTCATCCGCTGGCGCAAGGCCGCGCGCCGGTTCGGCGGGCGCCGCATCCGGCTGGCGGCGATCGCGGTCTGGGTGATGCCGCTGACGCTGGGCGCTGTCTTCCTGGCGCTGTTCGGCGCCGCCAACCCGGTCATCGACCACTGGCTGTCGCTGATCGACCTGATGAAGCTGCTCGATCTCATCCAGCTGGCCCGGATTGCCTTCTGGCTGTTCGTGCTCGCCGGCGTCTGGGCTTTCCTGCGGCCACGCCTGCCGCGATTCCGGCGGCGCACCCCTCGGCCGAACCCTCCCCGTGCCGATGCCCAACCGGCAGCCGTCCCGGACAGGCACGTCGTCGAGGACATGGTGTTCGGCAAGGCAGCCATCCTGCGCGCGCTCGTCGTCTTCAACATCCTGTTCGCGCTGCAGACCGGGCTCGACGCCACCTATCTGTGGGGCGGGGCAGCGCTTCCCGACGGGTTGAGCTACGCCGCCTATGCGCATCGCGGCGCCTATCCCCTGATCGTCACGGCGCTGCTTGCCGCCGGTTTTGTCCTTGCGGCGCTCAGGCCCGGCAGCGAGACCTCAGGGGATCCCGTCATCCGCCGGCTGGTCTATGCCTGGGTGGCGCAGAACATCATGCTGGTCATCTCGTCGATCCTGCGGCTCGACCTCTATGTCGGCATCTACGCGCTGACCTACTGGCGCATCGCCGCCTTCGTCTGGATGGTGCTGGTGGCGGCGGGCCTTGTGCTGATCATCGCCCGCATCGCGCTTGGAAAATCCAATGAATGGCTCTTGTCCGCCAATCTTCTGACGTTATCGACGATGCTCTATGCCTGCTGCTTCATCAACTTCGCGGCCACGATCGCCAACTACAATGTCGACCATTCCTTCGAAATGACCGGCCAGGGCATTCCCCTCGACGCCTGGTATCTGCGCTCGCTCGGTCCGGGCGCGTTTGCGGCGCTCGATCGTTTCTTCGATCATCAAGGCAGGACGGCTGAAGCCGGCGTCACACTCGAACTGGCGAGACTGCGCGGCGTCGATGAAGGTTGGTTCCGAACCGTCCAGGAAAACTGGCGCGCCTGGAGCTTTCGCGACTGGCGCCTGCTTCGATATCTCGACACCAGGGGGCCGTTCGTGGTTCCTGATGCCACCAAACCGTACGGGACGGGCCGCTGATCCATGCCGCATCACATCCTCGTCGCCGACGATGATCCGCATATCCGCGAAGTGATCTGCTTCGCGCTGGAAAAGGCCGGCATGAAGACTTCAGCCGTTTCCGATGGCGCCGCCGCCCTGCAGGCGGTCGAACGGCATCCGCCAGACCTCATCGTGCTCGATATCGGCATGCCCGAGATGGACGGGCTGGAGGTCTGCCGGCGGCTCAGGCAGCGATCCGATGTGCCGGTGCTGTTCCTGTCCGCGCGAGACGAAGAGATCGACCGCATCCTCGGTCTCGAAATGGGCGGCGACGACTATGTGACGAAGCCGTTCAGCCCGCGCGAGCTGGTCGCCCGTGTCAACGTCATCCTGCGGCGCGCGCGCCCGGCGGCGCCCGAACCGGCCGACGACAGGCAGTTTTCGCATGGCAAGCTCACGCTGGCGCCGGCCAGCCACGCGGCCGCCTTCAATGGTGAGCCGCTTGCCCTGACGGGGATCGAGTTCTCGATCCTGAGAGGGTTCCTGGCGCGGCCGACGCATGTGCTCGACCGTGACGCGGTGATGGCCAATGCCTATGCGGGAAAAATCCATGTCGCCGACCGCACCGTCGACAGCCATATCCGCAACATCCGCGCCAAGCTGGCGGCGGTGGGTTGCCAGGAGGTCATCGAGACCGTGCATGGCGTCGGCTTCCGGCTCGGCCGATGCGGCTGACGACTTCGCGCAAATGGATCGGCCGCAAATGGCGGCCACGGCTTGCCACGGTCGTCGTCGCCATCCTGATCCTGGTGATGGCGCTGCCGCTGGTCGGTCTGTTCTTCTTCCGCCTCTACGAGAACCAGCTGATCCGCCAGACCGAGGCGGAGCTGATTGCGCAAGGCGCCGCGATCGCCGCCATCTATGCGCAGGAGGTGCGTGACGCGGGCATTGCGCCGGACAAGCTCGGCGCGCCGATGCCGCAGGCGGACGGCAGCGCGAGCCGGGCCGCCAATATCGACGGACCCTACCGGCCGATCGAGCCACGCCTCGATCTCGCCTCCGACTCCGTGCTTCCGACCCGGCCGGCGGCGATACCAGCCACCGCCGATCCCGCCTTCGCCGCGATCGGTGCGCGCCTGTCAGGTATTCTCGACGCGACGCAGAAAACCACGCTGGCCGGCTTCCGGCTGCTCGACCCCGCGGGCGTCGTCATCGCCGGGCGCAACGAGATCGGGCAGTCGCTGGCCGACGTCCAGGAGGTGCGCGAGGCGCTTGCCGGCCGCTATGACAGTGCGTTGCGACTGCGCATCCCCGACCAGCCGGCGCCGCCGCTCTATTCGGTCAGCCGCGGCACCAGGGTGCGTGTCTTCGTCGCCATGCCGGTGGCCGTCGGCGGCAAGGTGGCAGGCGTGGTTTACGTGTCGCGGACGCCCAACAACATCGTCAAGCATCTCTATGGCGAACGCGGCAAGGTGACCTTGGCGGCGATCGCCATTCTCGGCGGCACGCTGCTCATCGGCCTCGTCTTCCTGCGGACCGTCAGCCGGCCGATCTATGCGCTGATCGACCGCACCCAGCGCATCGCCGCCGGCGAGCGCGACGCGATCCGGCCGCTCGACCATCACGGCACCCACGAGATGGCCGAGCTTTCCGCCGCTTTTCTCGACATGGCCGAAAAGCTGCAGGCGCGCTCGGATTCGATCCAGACCTTCGCCACCCATGTCTCGCACGAGCTCAAATCGCCGCTGACGGCGATCCAGGGCGCGGCGGAACTGCTTCGCGATTCCGGCAGCGCCATGGACGATGCCGAGCGGCGGCGCTTCTCGAACAATATCGTCACCGATGCCGGGCGGCTCAATCTGCTGGTGCGCCGGCTCCTCGACCTGGCGAAAGCCGAAAACCTCGCACCCAGCGGCGAAAGCACCTCGATCGATGCCGCGCTGGCGCTGCTGCCCGTCGACAGCAGGCTGGCGGTCCGCGTCGAGGCCGGCGGCGACCTGGCCCTGCGCATATCGGGCGAGAACGGAGCAATCTTGCTTGCCAATCTCATCGACAATTCCGCCAGGCACGGCGCGACACTGGTTTCGATCACGGCGGCAAGTACTGGCGGCAAGGCAACGGTGCTGGTCGGTGACGACGGCGCCGGCATTTCGCCGAGCAACCGGGCGCGCATCTTCGAGCCGTTCTTCACCACGCGGCGTTCTACCGGCGGCACCGGCATGGGCCTCGGCATCGTGCTGGCCCTCCTGAAAGCGCATGATGGCTCGATCGGGCTGGTTGACTCCGAACGCGGCACGCGCTTCGAGATCATTCTGCCGGCGGCGTAGAGAGGCTGGCGACCGGATCGGAGAAAAAATGCGCTACGACATCGTCATCATCGGCGGGGCCATCGTCGGGTCCTCCATCGCCTACTACCTGCGCGAGGAAGGGTTTTCCGGCTCCATAGCGCTCATCGAACGCGACCCGCAATTCGCCCACGCGGCAACGACACTGTCCATGGCCTCGATCCGCCAGCAATTCTCCATCCCGGAAAACATCCGGCTGTCGCAGTTCACCCTGAAACTGTTCCGGCGGCTGAAGGAAGAGTTCGGCGCGGACGCCGATATCGGATTTCGCGAGGGCGGCTACCTCATCCTCGCCGGGGAGGACGGCCTGCCGATCCTCAAGGCCAATCACGAGGCGCAGATGGCCGAGGGCGCCGACATCGTGCTCGAGGACGCCGAGCAGTTGGCGCGGCGTTTCGCGTGGCTGTCGACCGAAGGCATCTCCGCCGGCGCCTATGGCCGGACCGGCGAAGGCTGGTTCGACGCGCATGCGATGCTGATGCTGTTCCGTAAGGCTCTGCGCGACAAGAAGATCGATTTCATCGCCGCCTCGGTCACCGCCATTGCGCGCGACGGCAACCGCGTCACCGGCGTCTCCCTCGACAATGGCCAGACGCTTGCCGCCGGCATCGTCGTCAATGCCGCCGGGCCGAACGCCGGCAATGTCGCGGCTTTCGCCGGGCTGGCGCTGCCGGTGGAGCCGCGCAAGCGCAACGTCTTCGTCTTCGAGGCGCGCGAGAAATATGCCGACATGCCGCTGCTGGTCGATCCCTCCGGCATTTATGTGCGCCCTGAAGGCTCGGTCTACCTCACTGGCGGCGCCGAGCCGGAAGAGATCGACGGTCCGGCCGATCCCGCCGATTTCGAGGTCAACTGGCCGCTGTTCGAAGAGGTGATCTGGCCGGCGCTGGCGACCCGCATTCCGGCCTTCGAGGCGATCAAGCCGACCCGCGCCTGGGCCGGGCATTATGACTACAACACGCTGGATCAGAACGCCGTGATCGGCCCGCATCCCGAGGTCGGCAATTTCCTCTTCGCCAATGGCTTTTCCGGCCACGGCCTGCAGCAGGCGCCGGCGGTGGGCAAGGCGCTGGCGGAACTCGTCGTGCATGGCGGGTATCGGACGATCGACTGCTCGGCGTTCGGCTACGAACGCGTGGCCGAAGGAAGGGCATTCCGGGAACTGAATGTGATTTGAGGGGACTGGGCTACGATCTTCGGTGTTTGCCACGGCGTCCCATTTTGTTCGTCATTCCAGGGCGGAGCAGGAGCGAAGCTCCGTCGCGGAGACCCTGGAATCCGTGCCGTTACCGCTGCCGAAGGGCTCCAGCGGTGCAGAATGAAACGCCCGTGCGTTGTCCTAATAGTTCCGATCCGTCACGACACATCAACGTCGCGGCATGGTTCCAGGGTCTTCGCCGCGTCGCTTCGCTCCTTGCTCCGCCCTAGAATGACGAAGTCTTTGCAACCATCGCATCAACCTTGAGAGCGTTGCCAAGCGCGTGGCCTTGGGCCGTGTTGTCGAAGATGCCCCAGACCTCGCCGCCCGATGCTGCCGTTTCCCGCACTTGGCGGCCGATCCGGTCGAGGCTTTCGGCATCGTAGTCCGAGTAGTAGACACGCGGCACGCCATGCCAGCGAAAATAGGCAAGGCCGGACCAGCCGCCCGGCACCGCCGCGGCAGGGACCGGCGCCGGGTCGGCGGCCACACGTGCAACCTGGCGGCGGGCCAGAAGCGTTTCCGCTGCCGCTTCGAACCAGCTGGGATGGCGTGGTTCACAGGCCAGCCTTGCCTTTGTCCGCTTGCTCAGCATGTCGAAGAAGCCGCCGGCGATGTCTGGCTCGAACGGCAAGCTCGGCGGCAGTTGCACCAGAAGCACGCCCAGCTTTTCGCCAAGACCCTCGACCTGCTGGAGAAACACTTCGGCAGGCGCATCGCAATCCACAAGACGATGCTCGTGGGTCATGGCCTTCGGCGTCTTCACGGCGAAGCGGAAGTGCTCCGGGACGGAACTTGCCCAGCGTTCATAGGTCTCGCGGCGATGCGGCCTGTAGAAGGACGTGTCGATCTCGACGATGGAAAAACGCTTGGCGTAACGCTCGAGATGTGGTCCGGGCTGCGGGAAGCCTTCCTTGTGCCGGGTTGGGATTCCCCAGCCGGCCGTGCCTATGAAGCATCCCTGTCTTTCCATGCATGGGGATGTGGACCAGAGGCGGTGCGGGTCAAGACGAGAGAGCGTGAAGCGTCGCTGCCACTGACCTGCTTCTCAAGCCGCCGCCAGCCTCCCGGCCAGATACGCCTGCAGCCAAGCCAGCACCCGGCCCCAATCCTCGGCATGCTCGGTCGCCGCTTCGGCCAGCCCGGCGAAACCGCCATGGCAGATGGTCAGGCGCGTGCCCCTGGCGGTCGGCTGCAGCAGCCAGGCAAGCATGGTTTGCCGCCGGCCAAGCGTGGGATGGTCCCATGCGTAAGCTCGCGTCTGCACGATCCGGCGCGGCGCCTCGATCTCGACGAATTCGCCGCTGGCCGGCAGGTCCCTGCCGTCGGCGCCACGCGCAGTGGCCGTCCAGCGGCCGCCGACGCGAAGATCGGCCGACCAATCGACCATCCGGTAGCTGTCGGCGGACCCCCACCATTGCTCGACTTCCTTGCCGACCAGTGCCCGGAAGACGCGTTCCGGCGGCGCCTCGATCTCGGCCGATGCCATGATCGTCTCGCCATTGGTCATGCTCTGTACCCAGGGATCATGCATCATCGATGCCTCCAATTCGTTTCGCTACCGAAACAATCCTTTCATCCTTTCGATGGCGGGCGCTCAAAGCCCTTGCCGGTCTCAAGCAGGCTCTTGAGGCTGGCCAGCACCAGCGGCCAGCCCCTGGCGACGTTGCCGATCAGTTTGTGCGGCCCGTCCGCTTCATGGGTCACGGCGAGCTTCATCAGTTCGCCATCCTGCTCGATGGTGAAGGTGCAGCGCGTGTAGCCGTCTTCCCTGACCTCGGGCATCCATTCATTGCGCCATTTGATGACCAGGCGCCGCGGCGGGTCGATCTCAAGAATCTCGCCGCTGTCGGCGACACGTCCGTCAGGCAGGATCAGCTTCCAGCTGGCACCCACTTTCCACTCGCTCTCCTGATAGGAGCAGAGGAAGAACTGCCGGTTGAACTCCGGGTCGGTCAGGGCCTCCCAGAGCTTTTCGGCCGTGGTGCGGATGTAGGTCACGTAAACGAAGCTGTTGCTCATCAGTCTTTCCTTTCGAGGCGTCTCTTCAAGTCGCTGAGGGCGGTCAATTGCCCCCGCTCGAATTTGCCGATCCAGCGCTCGGCGATCTCGTTGATCGGAACCGGGTTGAGGTAATGCTCCTTCTCGCGCCCCTTGCGGATGGTGGTGACGAGGTTTGCTTCCTCCAGGATCGCCAGATGCTTGGTCACCGCCTGGCGCGTCATGTCCATCTCCGCGCAAAGCGCGTTCAGCGTCTGCCCGTTCCTGGCGTGGAGGCTGTCCAGCAATTGCCGGCGTGTCGGGTCGGCCAACGCGCGAAAGACTGCATCCATGCTCATGGCTTTAATATGCAACCATTTGGTTGCATGTCAAGCGGCAAGATCTCGCGCCGTCGGCGACCGGATGCGGCCACGGCGGAAAACATCAGCCTTTGCAAAACCGCAGCCATTTTGGGCGTCATGCATCACCCCTTGTGCCGGCGCGCACGAACAGTTGGCTTTTATTTGCCAGCGGCTTTGTGTAAACGGAGCTTCAGCAAATCCCCCGCAACGAAAACACGGGCCAAAGCCATGGAAAAATTCACCAAGCTCACCGGCGTCGCCGCTCCGATGCCGATCGTCAATGTCGACACCGACATGATCATCCCGAAGGATTATCTGAAGACGATCAAGCGCACCGGGCTCGGCACCGGCCTGTTCGCCGAGATGCGTTACAAGGATGACGGTTCGGAAAACCCGGATTTCGTGCTCAACAAGCCGGCCTACCGCAAGGCGCAGATCCTCGTCGCCGGCGACAATTTCGGCTGCGGTTCGAGCCGCGAGCACGCGCCGTGGGCGCTGCTCGATTTCGGCATACGCTGCGTTATCTCGACCTCGTTCGCCGACATCTTCTACAACAACTGCTTCAAGAACGGCGTGCTGCCGATCACCGTCAGCCCCGAGGATCTCGAGAAGCTGATGGACGACGCCTCGCGCGGCTCCAACGCGACTCTGTCGATCGACCTTGAGGCCAAGGAGATCCGCGGCCCCGATGGCGGCGTCGTCACCTTCGACCTCGACGACTTCAAGCGGCACTGCATGCTCAACGGCCTCGACGACATCGGCCTGACCATGGAGAAGGCCGGCGCCATCGCCTCGTTCGAGAAGCGCAACGCCGAGCAGCGCCCCTGGGCCTAGCGGCACCATCCGATCCCGGCCGCTTTCAGGCCGGGCTCGCATCGACCGAGGGGAGGGATAGTCATGGCACGTTCGCTTCTTGCCAGCGTTTGCGGGCTGGCCTTGGTGCTGGTTCCCACCATGGGCGGCTTCGCGCAGACACAGACGCCCGCAGCGCAGCAGACGCCCGCGGCAGCCCAGAAGCCGGCCGACCCGGGATCGTCAAGCACCAGCGACGCGGCGCCCGCCGGCGATGACAGCCAGGCGCCGATACCGTTCGAGGGCGGCCAACTGACCATCACGCAGCCGGAGCAGGATGGCGAGAAGGTGCTCGCCTATGACGGCAAGCAGTTGGCCAGCAACTACGATGTCTTCTTCGACAAGATCGTGAAGATCGGCGACGTCAATGTGGCGCTGGTCGATGTCGGCGACGGCGGCAATCAATGCGGCCCGGCAAAGGTGATCGTGTGGAAGCCGGAAGGTGGCGAGATCCAGACCACGACGGTCGAGCAGGACGAATGCGGCGCGCCACCGGCGGCAATCTCCGACAGCGCCATTTATTTCGTGCCCTATCTGCTGCCGGGCGATGAGAAGCCGGCCTTGCAATGGTCGCCGACATCGGGGCTGACCACATCAGGCAATCTGACCTACATGCCCGAACCCGGCACCGACTGGAAGGATATCGACCCGTCGAAATACGACAACATCATCGACGCCTTCCACAATGAGGCCGTCTACAAGGAAGCCGAAAAGCTGCTCGGCAAGGACATGCCCGACATGGCGACCAGCCTGCTGGTCGGCGGCGGCACCGAAAAGACCGCGTCCGGCGTCTTCTATGCCAGCGGCTGCGTGCCGCATGATTGCGGCGGCAATGACGGCTTCATGGCGGTCGACCCGGCCAAGCACAAGCTCTACTTCGCCCGCCGCGGCGACAAGCCCGAGCCGGCCGCCTGGCCGCCGACGGCGACATGGCCGGCAGATGTCAAGGAAGCGCTGGACAAGGCGCTTGGGTCGCCGAATTAACGGGTCGCCAGGGCGTCTTCCCGTTGCCATTTGCCGACGGAGGTCACGATGCAGAATCGGCGACAAGTAACGGCAGCCGCGCTGCTTCTTGGCGGCGGCTTGCTCACGCCGGCTCTCGCCCGGGCGGCGACCGCGCCGCAATCGCTGGCGGATCGGTTCGCGGCGACATTGAGCGCGGCCGACATCGACGGCTTCTCCGAACTGTTCGCCGACACCTATGTGAATCATCAACAAAGCGCGGCGGCACCGCCGCCGGCGAATGTCACCCCGAAACAGGCGACTGTGGCTTTCTTCAAGGCGCGGCTGGCGGCAATGCCGGATCTCAAGGTGGACATCGAAGTCGTGGTCGCCGACAAGGACCATGTCGCGGCGAGTTTCGTCTACAGCGGCACGCACAAGGGCGCCTATTTCGGCGTCGCACCGACCGGTCGGGCACTTCGCTTCACCTCATGCGACATTTTCCGGGTGCAAGACGATCGCATTGTAGAACATTGGGGCATGGGCGATATCGCAGGCGTCCTGGCCCAACTGCGAGCCTGATCTCCACCGGCTCACTGTTGTAGGCCCGCCATCCGGCCGGTCGGACGGAACTTGCTTCGCGCCTTTAAGCAGCGGTGAAATTCGGCTGAAGCCTTATGGCGAGGTCGGCTTGCCGTCGCCACCGGCAAGCTCGTCGCCGCAGGTTCCGGCCCGCTCTGGATCGAGCGCGATGGCTTTTCGGCAGTCGGCGGCGGCTCCGGTGGCATCGCCGCTCAGCGCCCGCGTCAGCGAACGGACGAACCAGGATCGCGCATCGTTCGCATCGAGCTCGATCGCCTTGCCGAAATCGGCGATGGCGCGATCGTTGTTGCCATTGCTCGCCCAGGCGAGGCCTCGAAAATAATAGCCGTCGACGATCGCCGGATCGAGTTGGATCGCCTTGCTGGCGTCGGCGATCGCGCGCAACCAGCCATCCTTGCTGAGCCAGGCCGCGCTGCGGTTGGCATAGGCTTCGGCACTCTTGGGGTCGATACTGATGGCGGCGTCGTAGTCGGCCATCGCTTGATCGAACTCACCCCGGTCGAGGCGGTTGAGGGCGCGGTTGAGAAGCGCGATCATGTCGGTCGGGTCAAGCCGGATAGCCTCATCATATTCGGCGCTCGCCTTGTCGCGCTCACCTTTCCTGTCCCAAGCCTGACCGAGTCCCGTATGCGCCGCGCTGTTTTGCGCATCGGCCTCGATCGCCTGCTGGTAATCCACCATAGCCGCGTCGATATTGCCCTTGCGCAGGAAGGCCGCGCCGCGGCTGGAATAGGCCTCGCTGGCGGACGGCTCCAGGCTTATGGTGACGTTGAAATCCGCTATTGCGCGGTCGTCGTCACCCTTGTTGTACCAGTCGGCGCCACGGTTGAAGTAGGCCGCAGCCTGCTTGGGATCGATTGCGATCGCATCGCCATAGTCGGCGATCGCACCGTCCCAGTCTTCCTTGTCGTTCCGGGCGGAAGCTCGGTAGAAGTAAGCTTTGGCGCGCAGGAGCAACGCTTCGGTCGTGTCCTCTGCAATCACCGAGCAGGCGGCGATGCGCCGGTCGGCCGCGCCATCGTCGACGCTCGCTTCGTTCCCGTAGATGGGCCCGCTGTCGTCGTCCGAGCCTTTTTCATCACCGAAGCAAAGCGCATAGTCCCGTGTAACGGCCGAAGACGGAGCGGTCAGAGCACCAAGCATGATAACAACTGCAAGGACTACCAGGGGCCCGCGCAATAGCCCGGCAACAAATGCGCGTGCCAGCGCGTCGGTGCGGCGTAACATGGCTCTGACCCCCCAGAGTTACTGCGACTGCTCTCGCGGATACTTATCGTTCCGCTTTTGTTCCTAAACGCAAGCAGAAATTGCAGTGTTCGTTGAAAACGATAGATTCCCTTTGGAGGGGTTGACGAGTTCGGACGGGAAGCAACATTGCTTGGCTTTCCGAACGACGAACGCCCGGCGAGCAGAGAACTGGCCCGCTGGCATTGGAGATATTGCACCGTCGATTGGTCTGCGTTGGCCCATGGCCGGATCAGGTCTTGTCTGCAAAGTGGCGGCGCCGATTTTTGAGGACATCCATGCGAAAACTCATCTCCACCGGCTCTCCGTTCGAAAAGACCGCCGGCTATTCGCGGGCCGTGGTGCAGGGCGACTGGTGTTTCGTGTCGGGGACGACCGGCTATGACTATGCGACGATGACGATGCCGGAGACGGTCGAGGCGCAGACGCGCAATTGCCTGGCGACGATCGGCAAGGCGCTGGCCGACGGTGGGTTCGAAATGGCCGACGTGGTGCGGGCGCATTACTACATCACCGACCAGGCCTTTGTGGACGCGGTTTTCCCGATCCTGGGCGAGACGTTCGGCGACATCAGGCCGGCGGCGACGATGATCGTCTGCCAGCTCAACAAGCCGGAAATGAAGATCGAGATCGAGGTCACAGCGCTGCGGCGCCCGGCTGCGGGATCTTGAGGAAGCCCGTGAAGGTCCGGCGCATCGTTGCGAATATCGAGACCCGGGATGCGGCGGCGGCGAGACGCTTCTACCATGACGTGCTGGGCCTCGACGTGCTGATGGATCGGGGCTGGATCGCCACCTACGGTTCCAAGGAACAAATGCAGGTGCAGGTCAGCTTCATGGAGCAAGGCGGCTCCGGCACGCCGGTGCCGGATCTGTCGATCGAGGTCGACGATGTCGACGAGGCGCTTGCCGCCATGAAGGAAGCCGGCTTCGCCATCGAATACGGCCCGGCCGACGAGCCCTGGGGTGTGCGGCGCTTCTATGTGCGCGATCCTTTGGGCCGGCTGGTCAACATTCTCTCGCATCGGTGAATGCGCTTCTCAAGCGCAGGCTTGCGCCGCAAGCGCTTGGCGTTTAGCAAGGCCGCGGTTCAAATTCTTTTTTCTGGGACGGTTTTCTCCATGGCAACGAAGCATCTTTTCCTGCTCCCCGGCGACGGCATCGGCCCCGAGGCCATGGCCGAGGTCAAGAAACTAATATCGGCCATGAACGAAAAGCTCGGTAGCGGCTTCGTCACCGATGAGGGCCTGGTCGGCGGCTGCGCCTACGATGCGCATGGTGCTGCGATCTCCGATGCCGACATGGCCAAGGCGATGGCGGCGGACGCGGTGCTGTTCGGTGCCGTCGGCGGTCCGAAATGGGATGCGGTGCCCTACGAGGTGCGCCCCGAAGCCGGCCTGCTGCGGCTGCGCAAGGACATGGAGCTGTTCGCCAATCTGCGCCCCGCCATCTGCTATCCGGCGCTGGCGGCGTCCTCCTCGCTCAAGCAGGAGGTGGTCGAAGGCCTCGACATCCTGATCGTGCGCGAGCTGACCGGCGGCGTCTATTTCGGCGAACCCAAGCAGATCATCGATCTCGGCAACGGCCAGAAGCGCGGCATCGACACCCAGGTCTACGACACGTTCGAGATCGAGCGCATTTCGGGCGTCGCCTTCGAACTGGCGCGGACCCGCAAGAACCACGTCACCTCGATGGAAAAGCGCAACGTCATGAAGTCCGGCGTGCTGTGGAACGAGGTCGTCACCCAGACCCACAAGGCAAGGTACGCCGACGTCAAGCTCGACCACATGCTGGCCGACGCCGGCGGCATGCAGCTGGTGCGCTGGCCAAAGCAGTTCGACGTCATCGTCACCGACAATCTGTTCGGCGACATGCTGTCCGACATCGCCGCCATGCTGACCGGCTCGATCGGCATGCTGCCGTCGGCCTCGCTCGGCGCGCCCGACGTGAAGACCAAGAAGCGCAAGGCGCTCTACGAGCCGGTGCACGGCTCGGCGCCCGACATTGCCGGCAAGGGCATAGCCAACCCGATCGCCATGATCGCGTCCTTCGCCATGTGCCTGCGCTATTCCTTCGGCATGGTCGCGGAAGCCGACAAGCTCGAAGCCGCGATCGCCGCCGTGCTCGACGATGGCCTGCGCACCAAGGACATTCTCTCCGCCGGCATGACCGAGGTCGGAACCGTCGAGATGGGTGACGCGATCATCGCCAAGTTCCTGGGCTGATCCCATGCCGGTCGGCGTCCGTTGGGCGACGGCCGCGGATGCCTCCGCGCTTGCGGTCATGCTGTGCGCCATGGCGGCGCATTACCGGCAGCCACCGCTCGACCATGAGCGGGCTTTGTCCGCGGCGCGCAAATGGCTTGGCGAGGAAAGCCCGGCCTATCCACATTTTGCGCTCGCCTTCGTTGAAGATGAGGTCAGCGGGTTGGCGTCGGTGGCGATCGCGCATCCGGGCGTCGATCTCGAGCGGCTGCTGTTCCTCAAGGATCTGTTCGTGCGTGACCAGGTCCGTGGCGCCGGCGTCGGCCGGGCGCTCATCGATTTTCTCGCCGATCATTGCCTCAGCCACGGTATCGGCCGAATTGATCTGACCACCGAGGACTGGAACGAGGGCGCGCTGCGCTTCTACGCGCGGCTCGGCGCCGAACGGCACGGCCAGAAGATTTTTCTCAGGTTTTCGGGCGACGCGCTGAAGGTGTTAAAACCTGACGCCTGACGCCTGACGCCTGACGTCGGGTCGGCCTCCCGCGCGATCACCGGCTGAAGGTGGCTCTCGGGGGACGACTTGACCGCCTGTTTCTATGCAGTTTCAGGTCAGAAAGATTTCAGTCTTTGGAAACTGCCCCCTAAATCCTCACACCCACCGGCACCGGTCCCCACTGGTTTTCGCGTCCCTGTGTCGGGATCAGTGCGAAGACCAGGATGATCAGGCTGCCGAAGGTCGGGATCAGGATGAGCAGGCAGAGCCAGCCCGAAAGGCCGAGGTCGTGCAGGCGGCGCACGATCATACCAAGGCTGGGGAAGAAAGTGGCCAGCAGGAAAGCGCCAAACAGCCCGATCGTCACCGCCGGTATCTCGATGCTGTCGAAATTGCCTATCTGGACATCGATGAGAACGCCGACGCCGATCACCACCAGCAGCGCGATCGTCCAGAACAGGCAATAGCCCCAATATTCCTTGCGGCGGGCGCGGCCGGCGAAATTGAAATAGTTCCCGGTCATCGCTCGCCAGAAATAGGACCAGAGATCCGTGGGCCCGGCTGGCTCGGCCGACCGGCCGAAGGGGTGCGCCCGCGATGCGACGGCAGCCGGCGCGGGATCGGCTTGAGCCGGTACGGCGCTGGCGGCGGCGTCGGCGGCCGGGCTTGCGGCCTGGACGGCGATCAAAAAAACGTCACGGGCCTGGCCGCCGCACGCCTGGAACTCGACCGCCGTTCCCCTGGGCATCGCGGTTTCCCGGCGAAGGTTCTCGCGGGTGAAGGTGTAGCGGTTGCCGTCGGCTCCGGTGATGAAGCCGAAGCCCTCGTCTTCGTCATAATGGAGCACTTCGCCGCGCATCACCCGCCCCCTTGTCGCCGCGTCCCCAAGGTGTGGCACAGGGCCGAGCCCATGGGCAAGCCGTGCGACATCTGCGCCGGGCGCTGGGGCTGGATGATCGAGCCGCTGCGCGCCTATCAAGGCCGGTCTGAAGGAGAGTGCGCGCGGGCGGCGTGCGGAACACCAGGCGCCGTGACCGCGACGGCTCGCCGCTTCAGAGGGTCTTACGATGGCCGCTTCGGCTTCTTGTGCTTTGGCGGGCCGGCATTGTCGAATTTCGGCTTGCCCGGCTTCCTTGCCCAGGGCTTTGCCTCATGCGCGGTTGCCGGGCGCTGGTCGGCTGCGGCCGGTGCGCGCTTCTCAAATTTGCGCTTCGGCGCGTTCGGATCGAATGGCGCCTTGCCGCGATGCGGTTTCTTGTCCGGGCTTGGCGGCTGGTAGCCGGCGCGCGACAGATCCGGCGTGCCCTCGAGCCGCTTCACCACGATGTTGCCCTGCAATTTGCGGTCGGGTCCGATGGCGGCCAGAAAACGATCGGCCCAGTCCGCCGCGATCTGCACGAAAGTCTCCTCCGGCTGCATCTTGATGGCGCCGATCTCGCGCTTGGAGATGCTTCCGGCCCGGCACAGCATCGGGATCAGCCAGCGCGGCTCGGCATTCTGCCGGCGCCCGACCGACAGCGAGAACCAGACGCTGGCGCCGAAATCGTCGCGGCGGCTGGGCGCCTCGTCGCGGGGTGTGAATTTCTCGCCCGGCGTTCGTTCACGCGAAGGCGTGAACGGGGCGACGTCCATCAGATCCTCGGGCGCCGAACGGCTGGCGCGGCACTGGCGCACGAAGGCGGCCGCCACCTGCTCGGCGCCATGACGGGAGAGAAGCGCGTCGATGAAGGTGCGCTCGTCATCCTTCACCGGCTCATCGAAGGCCGGGTCGGCGAGGATGCGCTCGTCGTCGCGGCGGATCACGTCGTCGGCCGAGGGCGGGCTTGCCCATGTCGCCTTCAGGCCGGCGTTCTGCAGCAGCCGTTCGGTGCGCCTGCGGGCGCTGCCCGGCACGATCAGCGCGCTGACGCCCTTGCGCCCGGCGCGCCCGGTGCGGCCGCTGCGGTGCAGCAGCGTTTCCGGGTTGGTCGGCAGATCGGCGTGGATAACCAGTTCGAGATTGGGCAGGTCGATGCCGCGCGCGGCGACGTCCGTCGCGATGCAGACCTTGGCGCGGCCGTCGCGCATGGCCTGCAGCGCGTGGCTGCGCTCATTCTGGCTGAGCTCGCCCGACAGCGCCACGACCGAAAAATTGCGGTTGTTGAAGCGCGCGGTGAGATGATTGACGGCGGCGCGCGTGTTGCAGAACACCAGCGCGTTCTTCGCCTCATAGAAACGCAGCACGTTGATGATGGCGTTCTCGCGATCGGCCTGGGCGACGTTCAGCGCCCGGTATTCGATGTCGAGATGCTGCTTCTCCTCGCCGGCGGCGGAGATGCGCACGGCATCGCGCTGGTACCCTTGAGCCAGCGTCGCGATCGAGCGCGGCACGGTGGCCGAGAACATCAGCGTGCGGCGCTCGGCCGGGGCGGCGTCGAGGATGAATTCAAGGTCTTCGCGAAAGCCGAGGTCGAGCATCTCGTCGGCCTCGTCGAGCACCACGGCCTTGAGCGCCGACATGTCGAGCGATTGCCGTGTGATGTGGTCGCGCAGCCGGCCGGGCGTACCGACGACGATGTGGGCGCCGCGCTCCAGCGCGCGCCGCTCGGTGCGCATGTCCATGCCGCCGACGCAGGACGCCACGGTGGCGCCGGTCGGCTCGTAAAGCCATTCCAGTTCGCGCGTCACCTGCAGCGCCAGCTCCCGCGTCGGCGCCACCGCCAGTGCCAGCGGTGCCGTGGCCGCGCCAAAACGTTCCGCGCCGTCGAGCAGCGTCGGGGCCATGGCAAGGCCGAAGGCCACTGTCTTGCCCGAACCGGTCTGTGCCGACACCAATGCGTCGGCCTGGCCGAGTTCCAGCACTGCCTTCTGCACCGGCGTCAGCTCGGCATAGCCACGTTTTTCCAGCGCCTTTGCCAGCGCGGGAACAATACCTTCGAAGTTGGACATCTCGCTCTTTCGGAATTCAGGGGTCTGCGCTCATCATGGAGCACGAGCCGGGGCCGGCGCCGCGCCAGCCAAACAATCTTGGCCGTACGTACTTCTTGGCGTCGCTCTTGTACAGGGCGCGCCATGAAGGCCATGCGACGCCGCCAATTGACTCCTGCCGCAAACCGCGTAAAAGCCCGCCTCGAACGGGATTGTCTTCGATGCGCGGCCTTTTGATGGCTCTTCTTGCATTCGACGCCCCCAGCCACAATGTTAAGCATTGGGCCGGGCGCTTGGACGCGTCCGTCCGTTCCAGCAAAACCCCATTCTTGGCCGAGAAAACTGGCAAAACCACCACCAAAACGGTGTGATTCCCTTGGCCTAACCACCCTCTCCCGGGTCCGGCCCGGGGGACGGAACCCGCATCGGCCGGCGGGTTTTCTCCAAAAACCAAGCGGAGAGGGACAGGAGATATCAGATGAGTTTCAAGGTTGCAGTCGTCGGCGCCACGGGCAATGTGGGCCGGGAAATGCTCAACATACTGGAGGAGCGCGGCTTTCCGGTAAGCGAAGTGGTGGCGCTGGCCTCGCGGCGCAGCCAGGGCACGGAAGTGTCGTTCGGCGACCGCACGCTGAAGGTCAGGACGCTCGACCAGTATGATTTTTCCGACACCGACATCTGTATCATGTCGGCCGGCGGCAATGTCTCCAAGGAATGGTCGCCGAAGATCGGCAAGCAGGGCTGCGTCGTCATCGATAATTCGTCGGCCTTCCGCTACGACCAGGACGTCCCGCTGATCGTGCCGGAAGTGAACCCGGACGCGATCTCGCTGTTCACGCGCAAGAACATCATCGCCAACCCGAACTGCTCGACGGCGCAGCTCGTCGTGGCGCTGAAGCCGCTGCATGATTTCGCCACCATCAAGCGCGTCGTCGTCGCCACCTACCAGTCGGTGTCGGGCGCCGGCAAGGAAGGCATGGACGAGCTCTTTACCCAGACCCGCGCGGTGTTTGTCGCCGACCAGGTCGACGTCAAGAAGTTCACCAAGCGCATCGCCTTCAACGTCATCCCGCATATCGACGTCTTCCTCGACGACGGCTTCACCAAGGAAGAGTGGAAGATGGTCGCCGAGACCAAGAAGATGCTCGACCCCAAGATCAAGCTGACGGCGACCTGCGTGCGCGTGCCGGTGTTCATCGGCCATTCGGAAGCGGTCAATATCGAGTTCGAGAAGCCCATCACCGCCGACGAGGCGCGCGATATCCTGCGTGACGCTCCCGGCTGCCAGGTCTTGGACAAGCGCGAGGATGGCGGCTACATCACGCCGCTCGAATCGGCCGGCGAGGACGCCACCTTCATCTCGCGCATCCGCGAGGATTCGACCGTCGACAACGGCTTGTCGATGTGGGTTGTGTCGGACAATCTGCGCAAGGGCGCGGCGCTCAACGCGGTGCAGATCGCCGAGCTTTTGGTCGAGCGCGGCCTGATCCAGCCAAAGAAGAAGGCGGCCTGACGGCGTTTAGTTTTCGCTCACGGGCCGCACCGCCGCTTGCGCGGGTGGCCCTCCGCGGGGGCGCCGGACGACCGACGGCCCGCGGTCGCGGGCTCGACCTGCGGCCGGGGTGTTTCCTTCTCCCCGTCCACGGGGAGAAGGTGCCTGAAGGGCGGATGAGGGGCAGCGCCGGCCTATGAGCGATCGCACCAAAATCACTCTGCGCCCGGCTATCGGTTCGGATGCCGCCGCCATCGCGACCATGATGCGCGCGTCGCTCAACGCTTTCGACTGGATGCCGGTGCTGCATACGCCGGAGGAAGACCTCTTCTTCATTCGCGACATCGTGCAGCCACGGCAGCAGGTGACGGTCGCGGAAGCCGGTGGCGCGATTGTCGGCTTCATCGCCGTCAGCGGCGATTGGGTGGAACAACTCTACCTCGACCCGGCCTGGACGGGGCATGGCATAGGCAGCCGGTTGCTGATCGACGCGACCGCTGCCCTGCCGGTCGTGAAACTCCATTGCTTCCAGGCCAACACCGGCGCCCGGCGCTTCTATGAGCGCCATGGGTTCCGTGCGGAAGCGTTCGGCGATGGCACCACCAACGAGGAAGGCCTGCCGGATATTCTGTATGTCCGCGGACACTGACCGCTTACCGAGCCCGTCCGTTCCCTGCCGCCAGTCCCCGCAACAAGATTATTGCCTCCTCCACCCGCTCGGCCGGCACGAACAGATGATCGTGATAGAATGCCGAAACCGGATTGACGCCCATGCCGGCGCTGGCCAGCCGTGTGGTGATGGCGGCGAGGAAGCCGACGGCTTCCAGCGATGAGTGGATGTTCAGCGTGATCATCCGGCAGCGGAACGAGGCGGTCAGTCCGGCTGCCTTTGCTGCCTCCTCCGTCACGATCAGTGTCGTGCCCTCGTGCTCGCGGAACAGCATCACGGGGTCGAGGTTCTTCGGCTGGGAAACTCCAGGCGCCAGCGTGACAAAGACATAGATGCTGTCGAGCAGTTCCGGTGTCATTGACGCCAACAGGGTCTTCAGATCGGTTTCGCCGGCCATTCTTCTCTTCTCGCCTGTCTCGGGCGGGCCATGGCCCGCAGGCTTCCCAGTATCCGTAACCTGTACATGGCGATAGTCCGCACACCGGGCGCGCGACATCGCGATGTCGTTGACGGCTGGGCTTGCGGATCTGGCGCATCGCACAATACAGGAGTTGAGGGCCGATGCCGGTCCGTGAAAGAGCCGCCCATGATCGTTCGCCCGCGCCCCAACTTCCTGCAGCTGTTCTTCATCATGCGCGGCTCCGTGGTGCCGCGCATCCTGCCGCAGATCTTTGGGTTCGCCATCTATTCGGCGGTCATCCTTGCCCTGGCGCGGTGGTTCAAGCTCGATCTCGGCGTCTTCAACATCGCGCCGTTCGGATTGGTGGGCGTGACGCTGTCCATCTATCTGTCGTTCCGCAACAACGCCGCCTATGACCGCTGGTGGGAGGCACGCAAGCTGTGGGGCACGCTGGTCTTCGAAGTCCGCAACCTGGCGCGCGCCACCACCAGCCTGATCGCCGATCCGGCCGAACAGCGTGCCTTGCTCATGGAGGCGCTGGCCTTCTGCCATTTCCTGCGCGGCCAGTTGCGCAAGACCGACAGCATCAAGGACGCCCGTGCCTTTATCGACGCCGAAGCGGAGACGGTTGCAGCCTTTGCCAATCCGGCGGATGAGATGGTCAGGCGCATGGGCCGGCGCGCCAACGCGCAGCGCCGGGCGGGCGAGGTCGATTCGATCGGCTTCCGCATTCTCGATGAAAGGCTGGCGTCGATCACCGCCATCCAGGCCGGCTGCGAGCGGATCGCCGGCACGCCCTTGCCCTTCGCCTATACGCTGCTTGTGCATCGCACGGCCTACATCGTCTGCCTTCTCCTGCCGATCGGGCTGATCTCGACCACGGGCTGGGCGACGCCGCTGTTCACCGCGCTGATCGCCTACACCTTCTTCGGCCTCGACGCGCTTTCGGAAGAGCTCGAGGATCCTTTCGGCACCGAGGCCAACGACCTCGCCCTCGACGGCCTGTGCCGCGTCTGCGAGATCTCGGTGTTCGAGGCACTTGGCGAAACACCGCCGAAAATGCTCCCGGCCGAAAAGTTCTATTTCTCGTAAAATCCGCTCCGGCTTGCCTGCCGGTCAAAGGCCGGACCGAAAAAACCAGTCCCCTGTAGGAATGCCGCCTCACGCCGCGTCCTTGGTTCGACCCCAGCGAAAGGGGCCTGAACCCAAACGGAGGGAACGTCGATGAGCATTTCCGAAACCGCGCCTGTCTCATCCGGCGCCTTGTGGACCGGCCGCGCGCTCAGCGGCCTCATCGTCCTGTTCATGGTCTTCGACGGCGCCATCAAGCTGCCGCCGCTCGATGTCGTCATCCAGACCATGGTGCCGCTCGGCTGGCCGGCCGAGCCCAATGTCGCGCGCCTGCTCGGCATCATCGGCCTTATCGCGACCGCGCTTTACGCACTGCCGCGCACCTCCGTGCTCGGCGCCATCCTGCTCACCGCCTATATGGGCGGCGCCATCGCCACCAATGCGCGGATCGGCAATCCGCTGTTCTCGCACACGCTGTTCGGCGTCTATCTCGGTGTCATGCTGTGGGGCGGCCTCTATCTGCGCGACCCCAGGCTGCGCGCATTGATCCCGTTCAGCCGATAGGCAAATTGTTTTGGCCCAATTCCCTAGGCAAAACCGCTTCACAGCCTGGGAAGGCAATGGCAAGGCCGGCAAGGGGCATGGAGATTGTCAATTCGGTGCCGTACTCGCTGGTGTCGCTCAAGCTCGATTTCGAGAAGCCGTTCCGGGCCAACAACAGCGTCGACTTCACCTTGACGCCTTCGGGCGACAACACCGCCGTCAGCTGGGCCATGCGCGGCAGCCGCCCCTTCATCGCCAAGCTGATGGGCCTGTTCATGAATTTCGACACGCTGATCGGCCGGGATTTCGAGGTTGGTCTCGCCAATCTGAAGCGCCTCGGCGAGGCATGATCGGCGTGGGACGATACTGCTCGCTCAAGCGAGAAAGGTCGAGATCGTCATTCTCCTCGGGATCAAATCAGCCGTCTGAGAGTTAAGGAGTCGGCGGCGAGACGGCGACCCGCGTGAGAGAGGAACGAAAATGAAGAAAATCCTGACTATTCTGGTATTGGCGACGGCGCTCGGTGCGTGCTCGCAGACGGAAAAAGGCGCCGCGGTCGGTGGCCTTGGCGGTGCTGCGATCGGCGCGGCCGTGGCCGGAGATCCGGTCCAAGGCGCTGTCGTCGGAGGCGCCGTTGGCGCCGTTGCGGGCGCCCTGATAGGCCATGCCAGCGAAAGCGGCCAATGCCGGTATCGCGATCGTCACGGCCGTGTCTATGTAGACCGCTGCCCGAGCGGCTATTGACCGGCAGCACTGGACTTTAGTCGGCAAAACGGCGGGCACAGGCCCGCCGTTTCGTCGATGCGATGAACCAATATTTATTCGGCCGTGGCGGCTTCCGCCTCGGCGGGTGCTGCGGCAGCGGCGGCAACCGCGGCGGCTGCGTCTTCCTGCGCCTTCTTCAGAAGGGCTGCGCGTTCCTGGGCCTTCTTGCCGGGCTCAGCCTTCTTCGGGTTGGAGCGGGCGTCGCGCTTGGCAAGGCCCGCCTCGTCGAGGAAGCGCAGCACGCGGTCGGTCGGCTGGGCGCCGTGCGACAGCCAGTGCTTGACGCGATCGGCGTCAACCTTGACGCGCTCGCCGTCCTTCGGCAGCAGCGGGTTCCACGAGCCGAGCGACTCGATGAACCGGCCGTCGCGCGGCGAACGGGCGTCGGCAACGACGACGTGGTAGTAAGGACGCTTCTTCGAGCCCGCACGGGCCAGTCTGATCTTCAGTGCCATTTCTTTTCTCCTAAAAGCTCTGATTTCGTTGATCGGTTGTGGCTGAATTTCTTGTCTGTGCATGTCGTTGTCCCAAAACCGCTGAGCACTTTCGGGCGACATGCACCGGTCAGCCGGTTTTCGTCACGCCGTTGGCAGCGGCGATCTGTTCGTGGTGGCGGATCACTTCGCGGACGACGAAGTTGAGGAACTTCTCCGCGAAATCGGGGTCGAGATGCGCGTCCTTCGCCAGCTGGCGAAGGCGGGCGATCTGCTGCTGTTCGCGCGCCGGGTCGGCCGGCGGCAGGCCATGCTCGGCCTTGAGCACGCCGACCGCCTTGGTGCAGCGGAAGCGCTCGGCCAGCATGTGGATGAGGGCGGCATCGATGTTGTCGATCGAGGCGCGATAGCCGGCCAGGATGGTGCGGGCGTCGGCCATGTCTTTTTCTTCGTTCACAGCGTCCTCACTTCTTCTTGCCAAGCCCAGGCAGTCCGCCACCGCCGAGGCCGGGAAGCCCCGGAAGTTTCATGCCGCCGGGCAGGCCGGGCAGGGCGCCGCCGGGAAGACCCCCCGGCAAGCCTTTCATGCCGCCGAGGCCCGCGGCCTGCGCCTGCTTCTGCAAGGCTTCCAACTGCTTGGGATCCATCTTCGACAGATCGGGCATGCCGCCGCCCATCATACCCCCTGGGCCGCCGGGCATCATGCCGCCAAGGCCCATCTTGGAGGCGAGGCCGCCCATCATGCCGCGCATGAGGCCGCCGCCTTTGCCCTTGCCGCCCATCGCCTTCATCATGTCGGCCATGCCGCGATGCATCTTCAGGAGCTTGTTGATCTCGGCCGCGTCGGTGCCGGAGCCGGCGGCGATGCGCTTCTTGCGCGAGTGCTTGAGCATATCCGGATTGGCGCGCTCGGCCTTGGTCATCGAGGAGATAATGGCAAGCTGGCGGCCAAACATCTTGTCGTCGAGGCCGGCGGCGGCCATCTGGTCCTTCATCTTGCCCATGCCGGGCATCATGCCCATGATGCCGCCCATGCCGCCCATCTTCGACATCTGCTGAAGCTGCTGGGCGAGGTCGTTCAGGTCGAACTTGCCCGATTGCATCTTCTTGGCCATCGCCGCCGCTTGCTCGGCGTCGATGTTCTCGGCGGCCTTTTCGACGAGCGAGACGATGTCGCCCATGCCGAGGATGCGGTCGGCGATGCGCTTGGGGTGGAATTCCTCCAGCCCGTCCATCTTCTCACCGGTGCCGATCAGCTTGATCGGCTTGCCAGTGACGGCGCGCATCGAAAGGGCGGCACCACCTCGACCGTCGCCGTCCATGCGGGTCAGCACAAGGCCGGTGATGCCGACACGGTCGTCGAAGCTCTTCGCCAGATTGACGGCGTCCTGGCCGGTCAGCGAATCCGCCACCAGCAGGATTTCGTGCGGGCTCGACACCTTCTTGATGTCGGCCATCTCGACCATCAGCGGCTCGTCGATATGTGTGCGGCCGGCGGTGTCGAGGATAACGACGTCGTGGCCGCCGAGCTTGGCCGCCTGCACGGCGCGCTTGGCGATATCGACCGGGTTCTGGCCGGCAATGATCGGCAGCGTCGCGACCTTGACCTGCTCGCCGAGCTGGCGCAGCTGCTCCTGCGCGGCGGGACGCCGCGTGTCGAGCGAGGCCATCAGGACCTTCTTGTTCTGCCGCTCGGTCAGCCGCTTGGCGATCTTGGCCGAGGTGGTCGTCTTGCCGGAGCCCTGCAGGCCGACCATCATGATGACGACGGGCGCTGGCGCATTGAGGTCGATGGCGACGCCCTCGGCGCCCAGCATGTCGACCAGCTCGTCATGGACGATCTTGACGACCATCTGGCCGGGTTTGATCGACTTGAGGACCGCGGCGCCGACGGCCTTCTCGCGCACCTTGTCGGTGAAGGACCGCACCACTTCCAGCGCCACGTCCGCCTCGAGCAGCGCACGGCGCACCTCACGCAGCGCCGCCGAGACATCCGCCTCCGACAGCGCGCCGCGGCCTGTCAGGCCGTTCAGGATGGAGCCAAGACGCTCCTGCAGCGATTCAAACATCGATCGTCCTTCAATCTCGGTTCGGGTTCGATCCGAGAGGTAATGCGTTCGCGCCAACTGTCCAAGCAAAAGCAAAGCCCAAAACCAAAAAGCACCCGGGGGCGCACAGCGCTGCCGGGTGTTGGCCTCCAGGATCTGTTTACAGCACTTGGCCTCAAAGAGGCTTCGGCGTCCTGGTCGGCTTGCTCGGAGGGATACTCGTCGCGGAATTCGAGGCGTGTAGACAGGAAATCGGCCGCGGAGTCAAGACAAGGGCCGGCTCGCGCCGTTCCTCGCGCCCCAATCAGCCTGCCTTCGCGCCGCTCGGGAGCTCGGCCGTGACCTTCAGCGGCGAGCGGGAATGCAGCAGCAACACGATCGTCAGCAGGCTGCAGGCGATGCCGATAAGGGCGATGAGAATGGCATCCGACGTCATCCAGCCGGGGCCTTCGAGCGGCCTCGCGGTGAACAGGGCAAAGGAGTTGTAGCTCTCCTGATGCGAGATCAGCAGGAAGCCGGTCAGATTGTTGCCGAGATGGGCGCCCAGCGCCGCACCGAGGTTGCCCGTGGCGTAGACCACGAGCGTCAGAAGCAGCGCGAAGGCCGCGATCGAGACCAGCACGCAAGCGTTGATGGCGAGCGACGAAGCGCTGCTCCAGTGCAGCGAGGTGAACAGCAGGCCCGGCAGCATCGCCCAGATGAGCGGGCTCCTGAACCGGTTGGCCAGGCCACGCAGCAGGTAGCCGCGAAACAGCACCTCCTCCGACGAGGTCTGCAGCAAAGTGAGCGCGACGATCGGGATCACAAACAGCAGCCAGGAGGACAGGCTGATCGTGCCACGCGCGATCTCCGGCTGCAGCAAATAGAGCAGGATTTCGGATAGGGCCGAGGTGATCAGCACCGCGACGAGTCCCTTGAGGAAGTCCGGCCACGAGACGCGCCGGCTGACGCCAAGCAGCGCCGACAGCGGTTCGCCATGCACCCAGCGCATGGCGATCCACAGGCCGATCCAGATGCCGGCGAAGGAGGCGAGGGCGCTGAGGATGCCGATCGGCGAAGCGAGGAAATCCTGCATGCCGGAGGGCGAAGCAGCCGTCTGCCAGGCGAAGTAGGCATAGGTGCCGCCGAACAGCACGGCCGCGGTGGTGACGGCCCAAAGCAGGACGACGACCAGCGTTCCGAGGAAGAGACGCAACAAGGTCGTCCTTGCGTTCGGCGAGTGCCGGTAGCGTTCGAAGGCAGTGTCGTCGATCGTCACGCTCGGTCCCCTCGCCCGAATCCATCATCTCCTGATCTAGCCGATGGGTTCGGAAATCGGAATCGCAATTCGTCAGGGATCAATGCGCAAGTAGACACATCGCGGCACCCAGGCGTTGCTCGGGTGCCGCGGGATCGACGGTCCCAGGTGTCGCCAGCGGCCGCTTGGGCGACCGCTGGTTTGCGTCAACGCACCACGTACATGATGCGCCGCGTCTGCGGATCGATCAGCGCCGGCTGGCCGTTCACATAGACATAGCGGTAGTTGTAGTCGGGAATTTCGCGCAACTCGACCGTGTCGGGCAAGGTGGCGCCGGTCACCACCTCGCCGTCGAGATAGACGGGGTCGAGGCGATGCGTATCGACATAGGTGCGTACTTCGGCCGGAGGCGTGGGAAAGGCGCCCTCGACCGGCTCGCCGGCGACGATGGCCCCGGTATAGTCGGTCGAATAGTCGCCGATGTCTTTCGGCGGCGAGACGACAGCAACGCTGGATCCATGCGGACGCTGCGTCAGCACCACCCGGGTGCCGCTGAAATCGGCCGTCACATAGTCGGAATAGACCCAGCCCTGGCCGCCGGCTTCGGCGATGGTGCACCATTTGCTGTTTTCGATGCAGCCGTTGAGCGTCGCCGACTGGCCGGCGGCGAGCACGCCGATGACAGGATATTGCGGGCCGGGGCCGGCGCGCACGTTGAGATCGGTGACGGCCGAGACGGCGGTGTCGGCAAAGGCGGCACCCGACATCACGGTCATCATCCCGGCGATTGCGGGAAACAATACGGATTTCATGGTTTCTCTCCGTTTTCATGGTCCCTCGGCGGTGAAAACGGGGCAGTCGCGCATGCGTTCCGGCTAAAACGCTGGCGTTACCTCACGATTTGTTCCCGCGTCTTTCGGCAGGCCGGTCAGAAGGTCGTGAACGAAGGCCAGTTTTCGCGCCGTCGTGTCCGAAATGACGAAGGGATAGAGATCGGGCAGACCCATGCAGCGGTTGATCGAATTGGAGGCCTCCGACAGCACCAGCCAGCGGGCAAGGATTTTCTCGAAGGGCTCGGGCGTGTTGGCGGGTTCCGACGGGGCCGCCTGCAGTTCGCCGCCCGTGTCGCCCCGCGGCAAATCGTTGGCCTCCACCGTCTCAAGCCGGCCGAGCGGGAAGTTCAGCGCATGGACCATCTCCAGCGTGTCGGTGATGTGCAGGTGGTGAGCCCAGGTTTCGGCCCAGTCCTCCCAGGGATGCGAGGTGGCGTAGGCCGAGATGTGGTCTTGCTGCCAGTCGGGCGCGGCACCATTGGCGTAGTAAGCCTTCAACGCCTGTTCGTAATCGGCGCGCTCGTCACCGAACAAGGCGCGGAAAGCATCCAGCCTCCGTGCATCGTCGCGGATCAGGCGATCCCAGTAGTAGTGGCCGAGTTCGTGGCGGAAATGGCCGAGCAGCGTGCGGTAATTCTCACCCATCTCGACGCGACGCTTCTCGCGCTCGGCGGAGTCGGCCTCGGCGACATTGAGCGTGATCAGGCCATTGTCATGGCCGGTGAGGATGCGTTCGCCGCCGGGTCCACCGCCGATCGGATCGGCGAGGAAGTCGAAGGCGAGGCCAGCCTCGTCCGTGGGTGCCTGCTTGGGCGCCACCGGCAGGCCGAAGGCGAGCAGCGAATAGATGGCGCGCTTCTTCGCCGCCTCGACCCGGATCCAGCGGCGGCGGTTGCCGTCGACGGAGAGATCGGGGATCAACTGGTTCAGCCGGCAGGCACGGCAAAAAAACCGCCCAGGCTCGGCCATCCAGTTGCAGGCGCATTCATCGGCATTGGTGCACTGAAAGGTGCCGTCCGTGCCCGACAGGGCAAAGCGGGCGTCCTCGGGATCGTAGAGCACGAGGCTTCCGCAGTTCAGGCACTGCGCATTCTCGAAATAGAGACGGTGGCCGCAATGCGGGCAGTCGAAGAGTTTCATGTCTGTCTCGATTCATCAGAGTAGGCACGGTGTGCATGGCGGCCCGTGCCCAAACGCGAACCGCCTGCCGGCGTTCCGCATTCCATCGAGACTATTTCGCCGCAAGCTGGGCGACGACCTGCCTGGCCACCGCCTCGCCCGACCGCCGCGCGCCGCCGCAGGTCTGTATCAGCGGTCCGGCGACATGCCATGCGGTCCATGCCTCGAGCGGCTTGAAGGAGAGGCTCGCCGCCCGCACGGTCCTGGTCGCGGACAATCCGCCGAGCCGGCGCCGATGATCACGACATCAACGTCTTCCATGCTATTTCGACCCCGCCACAATAATCACTTGATCGTAAGCAAATTCCCCGGCATTCGCCAGCATCGCGCCACAGGACGGTGACAAAGGCGCGTTTCGCTGGCAAATTCCCGCCGGGACGTGAATCAGGCAACCAGGAGAATGACATGGCAATACTTGCCAAGGGTAGGATTTTAGCGGCCGCACTGGTGGCGGTGCTGGGGCTGGCGACGGGCGCGCAGGCGGCGGGGAGTTGCGGCAAGACCGGCGCCGGCTTCGATGCCTGGAAGCAGGATTTCGCCGCGGATGCCAAGGCCGAAGGTGTGGGCTCCAAGGGCCTGGCCGCCCTGGCCGGCGCGACCTACGCAACAAGGACGATCGCCGCAGACCGCGCCATCCACAAGGCTTTCAGCGGCTCGGTGGACGACTTCATGAAGCGCCGTGGCGGGGCGGCCATCATTTCCAAGGGCCGGTCGCTGAAGAAGTCGAACGCGGCGCTGTTCAACCAGATCGAACGGAATTATGGCGTATCGCCAGGCGTGCTGCTCGCCATCTGGGGCATGGAGACCGGCTTCGGCGCTTCCATGGGCAACCAGAATACGATCTCCGCCATTTTGACGCTTGCCTATGATTGCCGCCGCCCGGACTACTTCCACCCACATGCCATCGCGGCCCTGAAGCTGGTCGATCGCGGCGCGTTGACCTCCTCATCGGTCGGCGCCATGCATGGCGAGGTCGGCCACACGCAGTTCCTGCCCGGAAATGTCCTGAAATATGCGGTCGGCAACGGAAACCTGCGCGACAAGGCCACCGCGCTGGCTTCCACCGCCAACTACCTCAAGGGTCATGGCTGGCGGGCCGGCGCGAGCGCAAGCGCCAATATGGGCGCGATTGCCGGCTGGAATTCGGCAAACGTCTATCAGCAGGCCATCGCCCGCATCGCCGACGCGATCGATGCCGACTGATAGAAGCCTCTGTTTCGAGCAAGAGCCCGGCCATGCGCCGGGCTTTTTGTTGCGCTGAACAGCAACGGGAATTCGGCCGAAGCCTCTCCAATGCCGTCATCCTCCGGGTCCGCGCTGCGTTGCCACGCTCCTTGCTCGGCCCGTTGAAGGGACCGATGCTGCCTGCTAATCGCCGACATCAATCACATAGGAGCAGCCGGCCAGCGTCTGGCCGGGATGGGTATCGACAGTCGACACATTGAGCGTGACGCGCGTGGAAAGGTTCACGCCGCCACTCTCCTCGGTGCTTTCGGCCAAGACTTTCTCGCCGAGGAACTTGTCCGGCGTCGAGACCGTCGCCGGGACATCGAGCCGCCGGGCGAGGTCGGGCGCGGCAATGCCGTCAAGCACGGCCATCGGCCCTGTCGCGGTGAAGACGATTGTCGCCGTCTCACGCCCGAAGACATGGACCGGAGCGGGCAATTCATACTGGCTGAGGAATGGATTGCCTGATGCAACCTCTTTCCAGCCCAGCTTCTCAACGGTCCCGGGGTCGCCGGTCAGCCAAAGGGCAAAACCGTTATAGGTCGGCACGTCGGCCCTGCATTCGATGAGCGCGGCGAGGTCGAGAGAGGCGGGATCGAAATCCCCGGCCGCCGCCGGTGCCGCCAGAAGAACCAGCGGCACCAGGCCGAGACGGCGCATGCCTATTTGTTGCGGTTGCGCGCGGCCAGCGTGCGCAGCCTCAGCGCATTGAGGCGGATGAAGCCGGCGGCGTCCTTCTGGTCGTAGGCGCCGCGGTCGTCCTCGAAGGTGACCAGCGCATCGGAATAGAGCGTCTTTTTCGACTTGCGGCCGGTGACGATGACATTGCCCTTGTAGAGCTTGAGGCGCACCGTGCCTTCCACGTCCTCCTGGCTTTTGTCGATCATCGCCTGCAGCATCACGCGCTCGGGCGAGAACCAGAAGCCATTGTAGATGAGTTCGGCGTAGCGCGGCATGAACTCGTCCTTGAGGTGCGCCGCACCCCGGTCGAGCGTGATCGATTCAATGGCGCGGTGAGCCACGATCAGGATGGCGCCGCCCGGTGTCTCGTAGACGCCGCGCGATTTCATGCCGACGAAGCGGTTCTCGACCAGGTCGAGCCGGCCGATGCCATTGTCGCGGCCAAGATCGTTCAGCGCCGCCAGCATGGTCGCCGGCGACAGCTTCTTGCCGTTGAGCGCGATCGGATCGCCCTTCAGGAATTCGATCTCGATCTCGGTGACCTTGTCGGGCGCGTCCATCGGCGAAACTGTGCGCTGGTGGACGAATTCCGGCGGCTCGCTCCACGGATCTTCGAGAACCTTGCCCTCGGAGGAGGAATGCAGAAGGTTGGCGTCGACCGAGAACGGCGCCTCGCCCCGTTTGTCCTTGGCAACCGGGATCTGGTGCTGCTCGGCGAAATTGATCAGGTCGGTGCGCGACTTGAACGACCAGTCGCGCCACGGTGCGATGACCTTGATGTCGGGGTTCAGCGCATAGGCCGACAGCTCGAAGCGCACCTGGTCGTTGCCCTTGCCGGTGGCGCCATGCGCGATCGCATCGGCGCCGGTCTCCTTGGCGATCTCGACGAGATGCTTGGAGATCAGCGGGCGCGCGATCGACGTGCCGAGCAGATAGGTGCCCTCATAGACGGTGTTGGCGCGAAACATCGGGAAGACGAAGTCGGAGACGAATTCCTCGCGCACATCGACGATGCGGATGTCCTTGATGCCCATCATCTCGGCTTTCTGGCGCGCCGGCTCCAGCTCGCCGCCCTGGCCAAGGTCGGCGGTGAAGGTGACGACCTCGGCGCCGAGTTCGGTCTGCAGCCATTTCAGGATGATGGATGTGTCGAGACCGCCGGAATAGGCGAGCACGACTTTCTTGACGTCTTTGGTCTTGGACATTTCTGCTCCGTCGATGGCGGACGCTTGGGCAAGGGCGTCACGAATTGTCGGAGCGCCTTTTAGCAGGAACGGCAAAGCGAGCAAGCGCGCGCGGCGTCAGACTGCTGATCCAGCGCGCGACAGGCGCCAACTCTTCGGGATCAGGCCCCGGGGAAACAACCTGCTACAATCGTGGGCTGCATTTATGCCGAGGATTTAAGCAAGTTTTCATGTCCTGCCGCTAAACCGGCCGCTCAATACGGGTGTCCTCGGGCTTGGACCATTCCTGATGCGCGTTATATCATGCATCGCCACGGAGCATAATCTGTGGCTCGTCCTGCTGGCGGCGCTGATGTGCGTCACCGGGTGCTGGGTGACGATCGGTCTCCTGGACCGCGCCAGGAAAACCGTCGGCGTGCAGATGCGGGGATGGCTGTTCCTGACCGCGGTCGCGGCCGGTTCCTCGATCTGGTGCACGCATTTCATCGCCATGCTGGCCTATCGGCCCGGCGCGCCGATCACCTTCGATCCGGCGCTCACCATGATGTCCCTGGTCATCGCCATGGTTGGAACCGGGGCGGGTTTCGGCCTTGCCCTGGACAAGAGCCGCGGCCTGGCGCCGGAATGGGGCGGATGCCTTGTCGGGCTGGCGATCTCGGCCATGCACTATACCGGCATGATGGCCTATCACGTGGCCGGCATCGTCGAATGGAACGGCTCCTATGTCATCGCCTCACTTGTCATTTCGGCGGTATTCTCCGCAGTGGCGATCGGCCAGGCGGTGCGCCGGCCATATCGCCGGTCGCACTATCTCGGAATCGGCCTTTTGGTGCTGGCAATCGTCGGCCTGCATTTCACGGCGATGGCGGCGGTGGCGGTGACGCCGCTCTCCTTCATCACCACGGGCACCAATCCCGATATTCTCGAAGCGATGGCCGTCGCGGTCGCCGTGGTCGGCATGATCGTCGCGGCCACCGGCTTCGCCAGCTATCTGATCGACGAACGCGGCCGGCTCGAGAGCTTCGAGCGGCTGCAGCATCTTGCGCTGAACGACTCCCTCACCGGCCTTGCCAACAGGGTCTCCTTCAACGATCGCCTCGACCATGAGATCGAGCGGGCGCGCGAGGATGAGGAGACGATGACCGCCGTCATCGTCATCGATCTCGACCGCTTCAAGGAGATCAACGACCTCAGGGGACACGCTGCCGGCGACCAGGCGCTTAAGATCATTGCCCGCAGGCTGGCGAAGCTGACCGGCGATGGCGAGTTCGTCGCCCGACTCGGCGGCGACGAGTTTGCCGCCATCAAGCGCTTCAAGGACCAGAACGAGTTGCTTGGCCTGGTGTCGCGGCTGGAAAAATCATTGTTCCAGCCCCTGCGGATCGACGATTTCGAGACCGTCACCGGCGCCAGCATCGGCGTCGCCGTCTATCCGCGTGACGGCGCCGACCGGGAGAGGCTGGTCAGCAATGCGGATCTGGCGATGTACCGGGCCAAGAACGACGTGACGCGGGCCGTCTGCTTCTACGAATCGGCCATGGACGAGACGGCGCGGGCGCGCCGGGCGCTGGCCACCGACCTTCGCCTGGCGGTCGAGCGCGGCGAACTCTCGCTGCACTACCAGGTGCAGACCTCGGTTGCGACCGGCGCCACCTGCGGCTACGAGGCGTTGCTGCGCTGGACACATCCCGTGCACGGCATGGTCCCGCCCGCCGAATTCATTCCGATCGCCGAGGAGAATGGCTCCATTCTGCCGATCGGCGAGTGGGTGCTGCGCACCGCATGCCGCCAGGCGGCCTCCTGGGACAATGGCCACAAGATCGCGGTCAATCTGTCGCCGGTGCAGTTCGCCCATGCCGATCTCGCCAAGCTCGTCCATCAGATCCTGATCGAGACCGGCCTGTCGCCGAAGCGTCTCGAGCTCGAGCTGACCGAATCGACAATCGTCGCCGACAAGGTGCGCACGCTGCACGTGCTGCGGCAGATAAAGGCGCTGGGCGTGACGATCGCGATCGACGATTTCGGCACCGGCTATTCGTCGCTCGACACGCTGCGCTCGTTTCCGTTCGACAAGATCAAGCTCGACCGCTCCTTCATGGCCGATGTCGAGCGCAGCCCGCAGGCCAAGGCGATCATCCGCGCCGTGCTGACACTGGGGCGCAGCCTCGATATTCCCGTGCTCGCCGAAGGCGTCGAGACCCATATCCAGCTCACCATCCTGCAGGTCGAAGGCTGCAACGAGGCGCAAGGCTATTTCCTCGGCCGCCCCAAGCCGATCGATCAGATACTGCCCACCGGAGCGGGCCTCGACACCTCGAACGTTCCGCGCGCCGACCGGGAGCCCGGCAGGATGCGTCTGGCCAAGCGGGCATAGGGTTGGACCGCAGGTTTGACGGGGAATGATCGATAGGCTGCATCGGTCAGAATCTCGGTCGCCGTTCGCCCTATCTCCCAGCCAGTGCCTTTCTGGCGAGTCTCCCTTTCGGAAGCATCCTGGCGCCGCAATTCCATCCGTTTCGGATGACCCGCGCCTTGGGCCGGATTGGATGACCTCCAACTCCCTGGTTTGACGCCGTGCCGGACGGAAAGCCGTTTCACGCTTTCCCGGAATTGCTCCAGCGGCACGTCGCGTTCGAACGGGTTCATGCGGCACGTGCCTTAGATCTCCAGCCCTGAACCGCGGCCTCCCAAAGCCCGAGTGATGTCCCCGCGGCATGCTGCTTGCGCCTCCATAGCCGCTTGACAGTCGGCAAAGCCACATCTACAAAGTTGTAGACCTAACCATACATTTGAGCAATGAGCACGTCAAAACCCACCCTATGGCTGCAAGTCTCCGACCTGCCAGGTCCCGATGCTCCGAGACGCCGGTTGGCCCATCCTGGCCGCTGGATCAGCGGTGCAATCGGGCTTTTGGTACTGGCATTGCTGATCCGCGCTTTCGCGATGGGGCAGATCCGCTGGGATGTGGTCGGACAGTTTCTCACCGCCCGCGTCATCCTCGTCGGGTTTGGCTGGACGCTGCTGATCTCGGCCTGCGCGTTGGCCCTGGGCATCGTCCTTGGATTGGGATTTGGCATCATGCGCACGGCGGCCAACCCGACACTGAGATTTGCCGCCTGGCTCTATGTGTGGATCTTCCGCGGCACGCCGGTGCTCCTGCAACTGTTGATCTGGTTCAACATCGGGCTGGTCTTTCCGCGGCTTTACATTCCAGGCCTTGTCGACGAGCGGATGGTTGACGTGGTGACCCCCTTTGTCGCCGCCGTATTGGGGCTTGGCGTCAATGAAGGTTCCTACCTGACGGAGGTCGTGCGCGGGGGTATCGGGTCCGTCGATCGCGGCCAGATCGAGGCGGCCAACACGCTGGGTATGACCCCTGGCCAGACGATGCGACGCATCGTCCTGCCGCAGACCTTGCGGTTGATCCTGCCGGTGTTGGGCAACAGCGCCGTCGGCATGCTCAAGTTCTCTTCGCTCGCCGCGACCATTGCGATGGGCGAAATGCTGAACGCCGCGCAGCGGATCTACTTCATCAATGGCGCGGTCATCGAACTGCTTTTCGTCTGCTCGATCTGGTATCTGGCCGGAACCACGCTGCTGTCGATCGGTCAATTCTATCTGGAACGGCATTTTGGCCAAAGTGCCGTCAGCACCGGAAGCCGCAGGCAATGGTTCAAAACGCGGTCGCGGCCAGCGATTGCTTCGGGTGAAGCATGAGCCTCGCGATCAAGGCAGTCGGCATCCGCAAGCGGTTCGGTACACATGAAGTGCTGAAGGGGCTCGACCTGGACGTCACCTATGGCGAGGTGGTCTGCATCCTCGGTCCCTCCGGCAGTGGCAAAAGCACGTTTCTGCGCTGCATCAACCATCTCGAGGTTCCGAACGCGGGCTATGTCTGGATAGACGGCTCGATCGTGGGGTACGAACTGCACGGCGAAGTGCTGCACGAGTTGCCGGTTCGCCGCCTGCGCGCCCAGCAGCGCCAGCTGGGCATGGTGTTCCAGCACTTCAACCTGTTCGCCCACCGCACGGTGCTGGGCAATGTCATCGAAGGGCCCATGATTGTACGGGGCCTGCGCCGTGCCGAGGCAGAGAAACGCGCCATGGAGCTCCTGCATCAGGTCGGCATGGCCAACCGGGCATCGAGCTACCCCTCGCAGCTTTCGGGCGGACAGAAGCAGCGCGTCGCCATTGCGCGCGCGCTTGCGATGGAGCCCCGCGTGATGCTCTTCGACGAACCGACCAGCGCGCTCGACCCCGAACTCGTGGGCGAGGTGCTGGAGGTGATGCGCGGCCTCGCCAAGGGCGGCACCACCATGATCGTCGTCACACACGAAATCGGCTTTGCCCGCGAGGTCGCCGACCGCGTTCTGGTGATGATCGACGGCGAGATTCGGGAAATGGGAAAACCCGAACAGGTTCTGAGCAACCCCGGTGATCCGCGCGTCAGAACATTCCTCAGCCGCGTGCTGTCCTGAGACAGGGCGCGCAAATCTTCACAATGGGAGAACTAAAAATGACACGGACGTTTTCGCTGGTTCAGCGCCTTGCCTCGGTGGCGCTTCTGGGCTTGGCTGTGTGCAGCCCTGCCCGCGCCGCAACCGATGAAGCCGCGGCCGCCAAGCTGCCGGATGCCGTGCGCAGCGCCGGCAAACTCAACGTCACTATCAGCCTTGCCTACCCGCCGATGGAATACAATGATGCCGGCTCGACCGATCTCAAGGGCTTCGATATCGATCTGGCAAAGTCAATCGCCGATCGGCTCGGCCTGAAGATCGAGTTCCAGAATGTCGAGTTCCCGCAGCTCATCCCGCAGGTCGTCACAGGCCGATCGGACATCATCATGACGGCATTCTCCGACAAGGTCGAACGCCAGACGCAGCTGGATTTCATCGATTACTTCAAGACCGGCAATGTCTTCTATTCCGCCGCCGAACTGAAGGACACGATCAAGGCCGAGTCGGATCTCTGCGGCAAGACCATCGCGGTCGCGACCGGCACCAGCTGGGTCACATGGGCCGAGGACCTGAGCAAGACGACCTGCGCGGCCGACAAGCAGATGAACGTCATCCAGATACCAACGCAGGCCGAACACATCATGCAGATCCGCCAGGGCCGTGCACAGGCCTCGATCATCGGACTGGAGGGATTGCTCGATCTGATGAAGCAGGAGCCTGGCAAGTTCTACCAGATCGGCGCGGTTGGCGAGATCAACCACTATGGCATCGCGCTTGCCAAGCCCAACAAGCAATTGCGCGACGCTGTCCAGGCGGCACTCAATACGATGAAGACAGATGGTACCTATGCCGAGATTCTGGATCGCTATGGCCTGAAAGAGGCTGGCGTCGAGGACTTCACGATAAACGGTGCAAAGAAGTAGAGGAACCATGCCGCGACCTGATCCGCACGATCCGTCCGCCACCGATCCTTCCCTCCAGACAGGCCGCCCTGAGGTCGACCTGTCACGGCTGCGGCTCGACACATATTCGGGGGAACAGCTCTACCGTCAGCTGTACCGAATGTTGCGGGCCGCAATTCTGAGCGGGGATATTGCCGAGGGTGAAGCCATTCCATCGGAAAACCAGCTGCGCGATCAGTTCGGCATAGCGCGAACCACGGTCCGCAACGCAATGACGCTGCTGGTGTCGGAGGGGTTGGTGCGGCAGATCCGGGGTCGTGGAACGATCGTCTCCCACCGGCCGGTCAGCCACAGCATCTGGAACTTCGGCAGCTTCACGGAACTGGCCCGCCGGCAAGGCCAACGTCCGGTCACCCGCACGCTGGAACATCAGGTCAAGGACGGCGAATTGCATCTGGTGCGTGCGCGCGGCCTCGCCAATGGCGAGGCCGTGACCTGGCTTAACGTGGATATGTCGTGGCTGAGTCTTGAACTCTATCCCGGCATCGAAAGCTACGATTTCGCGGCGCAGTCGCTTTATGAGGTACTGCGTCGCGACTACGGCAGGCATCCAATGCGCTCGGAGCTTCTGCTCACGGTCGTGCCACCCTCGGAGCGGCTGAAGGAGGTCTTCGCAACGGCAGCGGAAGTGCCGGGCTATCTCTGCGCCAGCGGCGACGTCCTGGACGGCAACGACCAGTTGGTCGAACGCACGTCGATCGTCTATTCGCCCGCCGTCCAGATGAAATTCGCAACGCGCTGGGGACGCAACATGGCGCAACTCCCCTCGGAGCGGAGCGCAGGAGACCAGACATGAGCCGCTTCGGCAAAACCTTCACCACCCCCAAGCCGATATTGGCGATGCTGCATCTCGCCGGCGAAGGGCGTCAGGCCAAGCTTGCGCAGGCCGAGGAAGAGGCGCGTATCCTGACCGGCGAAGGCGTGGATGGGCTGGTGGTCGAAAACTATTTCGGCGACGCGGACGACGTCGAGCGCGCGCTTGACCGTATCTGCGGACTGGGCCTGGGCGGCAAGATCGGCGTCAACGTGCTGCGCGACGACGCGTCGGCCTTTGCGCTGGCTGGACGCTATCCCGTCGATTTCATTCAGATCGATTCGGTCGCGGGCCATCTGCCGCCCGAAGCCGATGCGCCCTTCGCCGCGGAACTGGCGGCGCGGAGAGCGGCCGCTCCGGTGCTGCTGCTCGGTGGGGTGCGCTTCAAATACAAGCCTGTCCTATCCGGCCGGTCGGAAGCCGAGGATGTCCAGATCGGCGCTGCCCGCTGTGACGCGCTGGTCGTGACATCAAACGCTACTGGCGAGCCGACGGAGCTCGGCAAGGTGGCGAGATTTCGTGCCGCGACCGGCGGAAGTGTGCCGCTCTTGATCGGCGCCGGCATGACGGAGGCCAATGCCGCCGAGCAACTGGCGGTCGCCGACGGTGCAATCGTCGGAAGCTGGCTGAAACGCGATCACCGGGATACCGGCGCGATGGAAGCCGACCATGTCGTACGCTTCATGCGGGCCGTGCGTTCCCTGCGAGCCGCGGCATGAACAGGCAGGACCATGTCGTCGCGTGCCCCGCGACCGCCGAGGCTTTCGCGCGCTTCGGCACCGTCTATGACCTGTCGGGCGGCAGCGACCCCAAGGTCGTCTGGACGCTTGGCAATGGCTGGCAGGACGGCTTCACCCAGAAGCCGCTGATCGGCGGCAGCGGCCATCTTGGCTTGACCCGTGGCGGGGCCGCTCCCTGGCGTTGCACTGAGATGGAACGCCACCCGGGCACGGAAGAGGCTATCTTCTGCGCCGATGCGCCGGTGGTCCTGGCCGTCGCTCCAGCTTCCGCCATGCCGGCGCCCCACCGTGACGAGATCGAGGCATTCGTGATTTCACCCGGACAGGCAGTGGTGATGGACCGAGGCGTCTGGCACGATGCCTGCCGGGGCCTGACGCGCCCGACACCCTATTTCTGGATGGCGATCTGCGGGCTTGGCGCCAGCCCCTGGGTTCCGGTCGAAGGCGGGGCGCTTCTGGTCTGTGCCGACGCGAACCAGGTAACGCGTGCATGACGGCATTCTTCATCGGCGACGTGGCGCTCGACGAATACTACACCGCCGACCGCTGGCCGGGCCGTGCCGACAAGGGGATGGTCACCGAGATGCCGGCCGAAACCGGCGGTTCGATCGCCAACGCTGCCGTCGTCCATGCGGCCCTTGGCGGGGCGACAGAGTTCATATCGCTGTTGAACGACAGTCCGCTGTCGCGGCGCCTGATCGCCGATCTGCGCGCCAATGATGTCGGCGTGGCGCATATGCTGACCGATCCGGCCATTCCGGAATCGCGCAACCTGATCTTCCTGGTTGATGGCGAACACATCGTGCTGACTGTCGAGATGGGCCAGCAACCGATGTGGCTGCCAGCGGCGACCTTGGCCGCCCTGCGCGCCCCGGGCTTTCTCTACACAACGCTCTACCGTGCTCGCAGGCTGCATTGTCGGGTCGCCGGCGAGGTGCTTGCACAGGCAAGGCTGCTGGCTGACCTGCGTGAACACGGTCGCCGCACGATTTTCGATCTGGATGTCGGCGGCTGTACCGGGGAGGACCTGCCCTATCTGCTCGGGGCCGAAGCTGTCATCTTCAACCAGGTCGGCTTTCGCACAACCTTTGGGCATGACGATCTGTCGCTCATTGGCGACTGGATGCGGGCCGCGGAGATCTCATGGGTGGTTCGCACCATGGCAGGCGAGGGAGCCGAGGCGAGCAATGGCGGGGCGATCCTTAGCACGCGCTTCTATCCGGTCGAGGTGGTCGACGTGACCGGTGCCGGCGACACGTTCGGCGGAACCTTGACCTGGTGCCTGTCGCGCGGACAGGTCTTCGCCGAGGCACTCGATTTTGCAGTCGCGGCGGCCTCCCGCTCGGTCACCATCCACGGGCCGCGGGGCGGCAAGGCCAGGCTTGACGAAGTATGCGCCTGGCGCGACAAGGCCCTTTCCTCAATCTGACTTCCGGCTGGCCTCGGGGGCACTTCGTTGTCTGCATCGATGGGATCCGGGGCGTGTCAGAGGCCGCACGTTTTGCCGTGGCTGGATCAATCCGCGATAAGCAGGGGATCGCCGCCATGTCTGGTGCCGGGGTGGCATATCCTGTATAGGCGTTGCGTTTCCTCTGTTTGACGCAATTCCCAAGGGAGAATGTTTCATACTTTTCCTGGAATTGCTCTTTGGGCCTTGCATGTCCTTCATTCCCGACACCACTACGCTGATCCAGTTCGCCATCGCCACCGTGATCCTGGCGATAACGCCCGGCCCCGACATGACCCTGTTCGTCTCGCGCACGCTGAGCCAGGGGCGCGTCACCGGCTTTGCCTCGATGGCCGGTGCGCTGTGCGGCACGCTGATCCACACCACGCTGGTGGTGGTCGGCGTCTCGGCGCTGATCGTCGCCTCGCCGATGGCCTTCTTCGTGCTGAAGATCTTCGGCGCCGGTTATCTCGTCTTCCTGGCCTGGCAGGCGATCGCCAAGGGCTCGGCCTTTTCGCCGGAAAAGAAGACGGGACCGCGGATCTCGCTGTTTCGCAGCTGGGCGGCGGGGCTCGGCGTCAATCTGCTCAACCCCAAGATCATCCTGTTCTTCATGACCTTCCTGCCGCAATTCGTCTCCGCGCATGATCCAAACGCGCCGGGAAAGCTGTTCTTCCTCGGCGCCATGTTCATCGTGCTGTCGATCCCGGTGACAGTGCCGATGGTGCTGGCGGCGGAAAAATTTTCGGCGGCGATGAAGGCCAGCCCGCGCGTCACGCGGGTGGTCGACTATCTCTTCTCCGGCGTGTTCTCGGCCTTCGCGCTCAGGATCCTGACCGCCCAGGCGAAATAGGGGCGTCCTTCCACCAGCTTCCGGCCCAGCGCCCGGCGCTGAGCCAGTAGAAGATGCCGCCGACCATGCCGCCGCCGATGACGGCCATGATGGCGCTGGTGTCGGTCACGGCGAAGATGGACTCCTGGGCGTGATCGACCAGGCCAAGGAAGGCGCCCGCCACCACCGCACCGGCCAGCGCATAATACAGCCAGTCGCGCCGGCCGAGAATTTCGGCAACCAGGATGACGATCGCCGCCGGCATGAAGGCGAAATAGGCGACGAACAGGGCGACGAAGGGAATCGAAAAATACAGCGAGGCGGTTGCGGCCGGCTGCGCATGCTGCGGCGCATAGCCAAGCGAGGCCAGGAACAGGATGTTGAGGAAGGCGCTCGCCGCCAGCGACGCGACGGCATAGCCGAACAGGATGGTGGCAAGGCGCACGATATAGGCGACCAGACGGTTCATCCCGCATCTCGCTGCATGGGACGGCCAGACTTGCGCCCCGCCAGAAGCCAGTAGACCGACCCGGCGGCGGTGCCGGCGGTGGCCAGGAACCCGAGAAAGCCCGGATTGAAAACAAAGCCTCCAGCAGAGCCGGGAACAAGAACGCCAAATGCGATGGAGGTGATCGCACCCGTGACCGCGAAATAGAACCATCCTCGCAGCGACAGCCGTTCGGCAAGCAAGATCGCAGGGCCGACGATCAGCAGCGCGCAGACTGCCACGGTCAACACGGCGAGCGGGAACGAACCCAGCCAGTCGAATGTAAAGACCAGGGACCAGTTGCCGTATTCGATCCCTTCCAGAAGGGTGATCAGCAGCACGGGGACCAGGATTGATGTCAGCACAGCGGCGACATAACCGACTGCTATGGTGACGAAGCGCTTGAGCCCGGCGAGGGGACGGTTCATCGGGCTGTCCTGATGCGCGTGTCGCCCGGAAGCAGTCCCATGACCAGTCGGTAGACGGCGCCGCCCAGGCTCCCCGCAACGATCAGGGCAATCAGCAAATCGAGCGCGGGCCGTGTCCGCGCCATCGGATAGATCTGCATGATCGCGAACATAACGGTCCCCACGAGGGCGCCGCCGAGGATCGAAAACGTCCACCCCCGGCGCTCGGTCAGTTCCGATACCACAATCAGCGGTACCGCGGGGAGCGCGCCATAAATGGCGGCTATTATCGTGCCAGCGACCAAGGCCACCAGCTGGTCTTTCAGATCGAAGAAAAGCCGGCCGCCGCGCCAGAAGATGGAAGCGTCTTCGTACAAAAGAAACACAAGGGGCATGACGAGCGAGGCTAATGCATAGGAAATGGCGACAGCCGCCAGTCGCCAAGAAAAGCTCACGCTTCGCCGTGCCCCGCGATCATCATGGCTTCCAGCGCCAGCCGGTCGACCTTGCGCATGCGCTCCGATTCCGACTTGAGCTGACCGCAGGCGGCGAGGATGTCGCGGCCGCGCGGGGTGCGGATCGGCGAGGCATAGCCGGCATTGTTGATGTAGTCGGCGAATTTCTCGATCGTCTCCCAGTCCGAGCACTGGTAGTTGGTGCCCGGCCATGGGTTGAACGGGATCAGATTGATCTTGGCCGGAATGCCCTTGAGCAGCTTGATCAGGCCCTTGGCGTCCTCGATGGAATCGTTGACGTCCTTCAGCATCACATATTCGAAGGTGATGCGCTTGGCGTTCGACAGGCCGGGATAGGCGCGGCAGGCGGCGATCAGTTCCTTCAGCGGATACTTCTTGTTGATCGGCACCAGCAGGTCGCGCAGATCGTCATTGGTGGCATGCAGCGAGATCGCCAGCATGACGCCGATCTCCTCGCCGGTGCGGAAAATCTCGGGCACGACGCCGGAGGTGGACAGCGTGATTCGCCGCTTGGACAAGGAAAGCCCGTCGCCGTCGGAGGCGATCAGCAGCGCCTTCTTCACCGCCTCGAAATTATAGAGCGGCTCGCCCATGCCCATCATGACGATATTGGACACCTTGCGGCCCTCGGCCGGCACGATGGCGCCGTCCGGCGTGTCGCGGTCGGGGAAATCGCCCAGCCGGTCGCGCGCGGTGAGCAACTGGGCGAGAATCTCTTCCGCCGTCAGATTGCGCACCAGCTTCTGGGTGCCGGTGTGGCAGAAGGAGCAGGTCAGCGTGCAGCCGACCTGCGAGGAGATGCAGAGCGTGCCGCGGCCTTCCTCGGGAATATAGACGGTCTCGATCTCGACCGGGCGGCCGGCACCGCGCGGCGGGAAGCGGAACAGCCATTTGCGGGTGCCGTCGGAAGAAACCTGCTCCTCGACAATTTCGGGCCGCGCGACGGTGAAATGCTTGTCGAGCTCGGCGCGCAGATCCTTGGAGATGTTGAACATGCCGGCAAAGTCGGAAACCCCGCGCACATACATCCAGTGCCAGAGCTGCTGGGCGCGCATCCTTGCCTGGCGCTCGGGCACGATGCCGGACGCAACGAGCGCCTCGCCAAGCTCTGCGCGCGTCAGGCCGATCAGCGATGGCTTATCGGGCGCGGCACGGGAGCGCAACGCGTCACGGGCACCCTCGGTGGTGAGGTCGAAGGAAAGGGTCATGGTCGCACTGATATAAGCGGTTTGCGGCCGATTTCATCCATCGTGCCGGGAACTGAAGCGCGGCGCATAGCACAGGTTGAGGGCAGAGTCATGCGGTGGCGACCACAAGCCGAGCGGGCGGCAGCGTTTCGATCGCGATGTCCTGATCGACAGACAGTCTCTGCGTCTGCACGGAGAGTTCATCGGATGAACCAGTTTGTCGCATCACGATAACCCGCTACGGCCGACTTGCAGCCTTGCGCCCAATCTTCCCGGCACGCGAGTGCCGATCACATAGTCGTGTTGACGTAACGATTCCCCTGCCGCCTTCGAAGGCTGAATAGGGCGACCATGCCCTTGCAAAATGGGAGTATGCTGAATGAACTCGATCAAGCTCGCCGTCATTGCCGCCCTCGTCGGCCTTTCCACCCCGCAAGCTTTTGCCGAAGACGCAATGGGCAAGATGACCATGATGAAAGGCGGGGAGGTGACGGCGATCATGCCGGACGGGCATATGGGCACCATGATGCCAGATGCAAAAATGGGTGCCGAGATGATGAAGATGGCCAAGCCGATCAAGCACTGCATGATGATGATCACCGATGCCAAGGGCAAAGCCTACATGATCGATACGTCGACCAAGAAGGCCCAGGCCGAATGTGAAAAAATGGCTATGTGAGACCTGAACCCGCAGGAACCCCTCCCGCCGGCAGGAGCTGGCGGGAGCATCCCGCGCTCGGAATGCAGGCGCCAGCGCCGAACCTGGGGCCGCGTCCAGAACCAGCCTTCAAAACTTCCGCGCATGCAAACAGCCGCGATCCGCGGACGTTTGGCCGAGGCCCTGTTTCAAATAAGCGCGTGACAGCGACGTGATCCGACAGCCTTGATCGACGTGATGTGTATGCTAGGGCTGGGCCTCCATTGCGAGGACAGACATGGCCGGCACATCGCGAAAATATCCCATGCTGCGACGCTCGCGCGCGATGTGGGGCTCGCGGCGCGTATGGCAGCCGCGCCTGGTGTTCTGGGCCGGCGCGGTCTCGATCGGCGTCATCAGCGTGCTGTTCGCGGTGCTGGCCGACAAGGCGCAGGTGCTGTTCCATGTCATGACCGGCGATGGCGGCGGCTGGCGCTTCTATCTGCCGCTCATGGTCACGCCGCTTGGCTTCGTGCTGTGCGCCTGGCTGGCCCAGGCTTTCTTTCCGGGCTCGCAAGGCAGCGGCATTCCGCAGGCGATCGCCGCGCGCCATTTGCGTGACGACGACGACCGCCACCACCTGCTCTCATTGCGGCTTGCGGCCGGCAAGATCGCGCTCACCATCGTCGGCCTGTTCTGCGGCGCTTCCATCGGTCGCGAAGGCCCGACCGTGCAGGTCGGCGCCTCGCTGATGCTGCAGGCGGCGCGCTGGGGCGGAATGGCGCAGGCGCGGGGCCTGATCCTGGCCGGATCGGCCGCCGGCATCGCGGCCGCCTTCAATACACCATTGGCCGGCATCGTTTTCGCCATCGAGGAAATGGGTCGCACCTATGAAGCGCGCACCAACGGGCTTGTGCTGACGGCGGTAATCCTGGCCGGCCTCGCATCGCTCGGCCTGCTCGGCAACTACACCTATTTCGGCATCTCCAGAGACACGATCTCGTTTGCCGCCGAGTGGCCGCTGGTGCTTGCCTGCGGCATCATTGGAGGCGGCTTCGGCGCGCTGTTTTCACTGCTGGCGCTGAAGATCACGCGCCGGATCCGGCGCTGGCACACGCAGCAGCCCTTGGCTCGCGCGCTGCTGGTGGCCGCATTCTGCGGGCTCGGCGTGGCGGTGATCGGCATTGCGTCGGGCGGTCTGACCTTCGGCACCGGCTACGCGCAGGCGCGCGGCGCGGTGGAAGGTACGCCGCTGCCATCGTTCTTCTTCGTGGAAAAATTCCTCGCCGGGCTGCTGTCGATGGTTTCGGGCATTCCGGGCGGCATTTTCGCGCCCTCGCTGGCGGTCGGCGCCGGGATCGGCAGTTCGCTCGGCCTCTTGTTCGGCGCCAGCGCGGGAGCCGCCGCGCTGCTCGGCATGGCCGGCTATTTCGCCGGCGTGGTGCAAGCGCCGATGACGGCTTTCGTCATCATCCTGGAGATGACCGGCAACCACGACAATGTCATCGCGCTGATGCTGGCCTCTATGCTGGGCTACGGCACGGCGCGGATGATCTCGCACGAGCCGCTCTATCACGCGCTGTCGCGTGTCTTCATCGCCGAGGCGATCCGACGCCGGCGGGCGGAGGCGGAACCAGCGCAGGGCCACGGCTGAAAAGCAAGAAAGGCCGGGCTTTGCGGCCCGGCCTTCGTTTCAAAACGCGGCTTTGCCTATTTGCACTTGGCGATCGACGACAGCGCCGCCGAAATGCCCTTCAGCGAGAAGACATAGGAGGTGGGATTGCCGCGGCCGGATTTCGCCGTCACCTTCATGTCCGAACCGGTCTTCATGGCGGCGATCAGCACGGGTTCCTCGGCGGCGTTCTCGACCCAGGCCGACTTGCCGCGGGTGAACATCGAGAACGACTTCTTGTCGATGGTGACGGTTGCCTTGGAACCTTCCTGGAAATTGTAGCCGGCAATGAACTGCGGCTCATAGGATACCTGCTGGCCGGGCCGCTGGCTGACGAAGAAGAACATATCGCCATGGTCGAGCGTCGGCGGCTGCTTGTCGGTCGGCACGGTCAGCACGTAGCAGACCTTGCCGCCCTGCGCCTGATAGCTGTAGGTGCCCCAGGCATTGTGCTGGCCGATCTTGGTCGCCTGCTGCGCCAGTGCCGGCGCTGCTGAGGCCGCCAGGACCAGGCTCGAAACTAGTGCTGTCAATCCGCGCATCGTCTTTCCCGTATTCCAAATGGTGCGGAGGCGGGCCGCCTGGCGTCCTGCCGTCGCTTCATTTTGATTTAATCTGGGTTACCAAACGGTGAATTTCCCTCAACAAAAGGACGCTCACCCCAGGAAACCGCCGCCAATCCCGCGCCGCCGCCCTTGTCAGCAGCCGGCGCGACGTCCCTTCGGCGACTTGGAGGCCACGAAAGCGGCAAGAGTTTGACTTTTCAACCGGACCTGCGAAGGCCTCCATCCACAAGATGCGCGCCGCGTGCAGACGCTCAGCCCTTGTCGGCGATGGCGTCCTTGGCGGCCTGGCGATGCGCCGGCGTGATGTGGGCGCTGACGGCGGTGATCGCGGCGGTCAGCACGGCGATGTCGTCGGTGAAACCGAGGCCGAAGATAAAGTCGGGAATGAGGTCCACCGGCAGGACGAAATAGCCGAGCGCCGCCACCAATATGCCCTTGGCGCGCAACGGCGTGTTCTTGTCCATGGCGCAGTAATAGGCGGCGACGACGTCTTCCATGAAGGGGATCTGCCGGGCGGCCTTCTTCGCCGTGCGCCAGAATTTGTCGCGCACTTCACCCTCCCCGCCCAGCCTGTCGCCAAAGCCGAAGAAATCAAAACCGGGTTGTTGCGCCATCAATCACTCCTAGCGGGTCTCATGCGCATCCAGGCGCATGCCTCGCGGGGAAAATGTGGTGAAAGGTGAACCCGGGTGCAAGATGCGGGTACCGATTTGGGGTTCTCCGCTGCCTTGGCGGCTTTGCGATACCAGGCATCAGCCACCGGCAAAGCGGTTCATCTTCTTCGCCAGTTCGATGTCGAGCGCGGTTACGCCACCGGCGTCATGAGTGTTCAGCGTCACGTCCACGGTCTTGTAGACGTTCGACCAGTCGGGATGATGGTCCATCTTTTCGGCTGCCAGCGCGACGCGGGTCATGAAGGCGAAGGCTTCGGAAAAATTGTTAAAGACGAAGCCGCGCCTGATCGAGGCGCCATCCGTGGCCAGCGACCAGCCGCCGAGTTCGGCAAGGGCAGCGGTGATGGCGTCCTTGCTGAGTTTTTCTCTCGTCATAATGATTTCCCGTGCTATCTCGATTTTGACCCTCACCATACTGCAAGTCGCCCAAAAGTGTTTTGCGGTTTTGGGGTTCCAGATGCACAAACGGCGCATATCGAATGAGCATAACGCCCATAAATTCCATCCTTTTCGTCTGTCTCGGCAATATCTGCCGGTCGCCGCTGGCTGAGGGCGTTTTTCGCGCCGCTTGGGTCGAGCGCGGCTGGGGCCGCGATATCCGGCTCGATTCGGCTGCCACAAGCGGCTGGGAGGTCGGCTCGCCCCCCGATCCGCGCTCGATCGCGGTCGCTATGCGTCACGGCATCGATATTTCCGGACAGAGGGCGCGCAAGATCACGCCGCAGGATTTCTCCCGTTTCGACCTGGTCCTCGGCATGGACCGCTCTGTTGTCGCCGACCTCAAGGCGTTGGCTCCGGCCGCGCGCGACCGGGTGCGGCTCTTCCTGGAGTTCGCGCACGGACAGGCGCGCGACGTGCCCGATCCCTATTATGACGGGCCGGAGGCCTTTGCCGAGGTCTATCGCATGATCCGCGAGGCGTCGGAGGCGCTGGCGACACGGCTGGCCGCGCGGGCGTCGGCGCCCGACAGCGGCCAGGCCTCCTCGACGATATAGGGGCCGCCGCCGACCGAATCGCGAGACGACATCAGGACGAAGCGGCCGATACGAAACGGCAGCGTCGAGAAATTGCCGCGGGCCGAAAGATACTGGGCGACATCCAGCGGGCTCGAATTGCGCAGCCGCGCCAACGTCACATGCGGCATGAACTTGCGGGGATCGGCGGGAATGCCGAGGCGCTGGCAGATGCGGTCGATCTCGCCCTGAAGCCCGGCCAGATCGGGCGAGGCGGAAGCGCCGGCCCACACCGCATGCGGCTTCTTCTGGCCGAAGGCGCCGACACCGGACAGGGTCAGCGAGAAGGAGGGCCGGTGGACGCGGTCCAGCGCATTGGCGATCTCGTCGGCGACATGGCCCTCGACATCGCCGATAAAGCGCAGCGTCAGATGGTAGTTTTCGACATCGATCCAGCGCGCCCCGGGCAGGCCGCCCCGGAGCAGGGACAGCGAAAGGGCGGCGTCACGCGGAATTTCGAGGGCGGTGAAAAGACGCGGCATGAAGAGCCTCCCTTCCTCGAATCGAACTGTCATCCATAGCGAATCATCGATAGTCGAATGGAGCAAGAGGTTTATTGGTCACAGGCTTTGCCAAAAGTTTCCGCAAGGGAAAGCAATGTATCCAGCCTCATGAACCCCCCGGGACCACCGCCATGGTCTTCTCGACCGTCGGCAGGATGCGCTCGACCATCCGGTCAACACCGCCGGCGTTCGGATGCATGCCGTCCTCGAGCTGCAGGCCGGGCTGTCCGGCGACGCCGTCGAGGAAGAACGGATAGAGCGCGACACCGTATTTCGCCGCCAGGTCCGGAAAGATGGCATCGAAGGCGTTCTGGTAGTCGGCGCCGAGATTGGGCGCGGCGCGCATGCCGGCGAGCAGCACAGCGATCTTGCGCTGTTTGAGCTTGCCGAGCATCTCGTCGAGGTTCTTCCTGGTGATGTCGGGCGAGATGCCGCGCAACATATCGTTGGCGCCGAGTTCGAGGATGAGCAGCTGCGTGCCGTCCGGCACCGACCAATCGAGCCGCGCCAGACCGCCGCTCGTGGTGTCGCCGGAAACGCCGGCATTGGCGACGGTCACGTCATGGCCCGTGGCACGCAGCGCCGCCTGCAATTTGTCGGTAAAGCCTTGATCGGGCCCAAGCCCGAAGCCCGCCATCAGGCTGTCACCGAAGCCAACGATCTTGAAGGGCTCGGCACGCGCCGACGAAATGGCGCCGCAAATGGCGAGGAAAAGGACCAAGCCTGCGGCTATCTGGCGTTTGAAAGACATGCGGCAGGCCCCATATGACCAAGGAATTCTTCCGGCGACGGCCTCCGGCAAGCAGAGCCATCATCCCTGATATAGGACGCTTTCATTTTGACAGAAGCCGTCATCGCGCTGAAAGACGTATCCCTGACACTCGGCGAAGGCGCGTCGTCAGTCCATGTGCTGAAGGGCGTCAGCCTCGAGGTGGCGCGCGGCGAGGCGACCGGCATCGTCGGTCAATCGGGGTCCGGCAAGTCGACACTGCTGATGGTGCTGGCAGGCTTGGAGAGGGTCGATTCGGGTACGGTACGAATCGCCGGTGAACTGCTCAACGGCAAAAGCGAGGATCAGATTGCTTCGTTTCGAGGCCGAAACATTGGCATCGTCTTTCAGTCCTTCCACCTCATCCCCAACATGACGGCGCTTGAAAATGTCGCGGTGCCGCTGGAGCTGGCCGGCCATGCCGATCCGTTTTCGGTAGCGGCGCGCGAGCTGGCGGCGGTGGGCCTCAGCGACCGCGTCACCCATTACCCCGGCGAACTCTCCGGGGGCGAACAGCAGCGCGTTGCGATTGCCCGGGCGCTGGCACCCTCGCCGCGCATTCTCATCGCCGACGAGCCGACCGGCAATCTCGACCAGGCGACGGGGCGGCAGGTCGCCGACCTGCTGTTCGCCAAGGCGGCCGAGCGCGGCATGACGCTGGTGCTGGTCACCCATGATCCCGCGCTCGCGGCGCGCTGCGCGCGCCAGGTGTCGATGCGCTCCGGACGTATCGAGGCGCCGAACCCGCCGACCCCACTGGAGGTCACCGCCTGATGCCGCCGGCACGGACGCTGAAGCTCGCCATCCGCTTTTCGTTGCGCGAGATGCGCGGCGGCCTGTCCGGCTTCCTGATCTTTCTCGCCTGCATCGCGCTCGGCGTCGCGGCGATCGGCGGCGTCAACTCGGTTGCCCGTTCGATCAGTGCCGGCGTCGCCAACCAGGGCCAGACGCTGCTTGGCGGCGATCTTCGCTTCCAGATCAACCAGCGCGATGCCAGCCAGGCCGAACATGGCTTCCTCGACGGGCTGGGCGTTGTTTCGCGCACCGCCAGCATGCGCTCGATGGCGCGTCTGGCAGACGGCTCCGACCAGGCGCTGGTCGAGGCCAAGGCAGTCGACGATGCCTATCCGCTCTATGGCGCGCTGGAGACGGAGCCGGCGCTGACAAAGCAGGAATTGTTCGGCGAAGAATTCGGCGTCTTTGGCGCGGCGGCGCCCGATCTTCTGTTCGAACGGCTGCATCTCAAGCTCGGCGACCGCCTGAAGCTCGGCACCGCCACCTTCGAACTGCGTGCCAGGCTGGTCACCGAGCCGGATGCCGTGTCCGACGGTTTCGGCTTCGCGCCAAGGCTGATGATCTCGACAGAGGGCCTGACCGCGACCGGGCTGATCCAGCCGGGCAGCCTGGTCGAAAACGCCTACAAGATCCGGCTGCCCGCCGATGCCGACGAGGCGCGGCTCAAGGCCATACAGGATCAGGCGGCCAGGGATTTTCCGGAAGCCGGCTGGTCGATCCGCACGCGCGGCAACGCCGCCCCGGCCCTGTCGTCCAACATCGAGCGCTTCTCGCAGTTCCTGACGCTGGTCGGGCTGACGGCGCTGGTGGTCGGTGGCGTCGGCGTCGCCAATGCGGTGCGCGCCTATCTCGACGGCAAGCGCGGCGTGATCGCCACCTTCAAGAGCCTCGGTGCTTCCGGCGGCTTTGTCTTCACCGTCTATCTCGTGCAAATCCTGATCATAGCGGCACTCGGTATCGCCGCCGGTCTGGTGCTCGGCGCGCTGATGCCTTTTGCCGCAAGTGCCGCGCTTCAATCCGTCATTCCGGTGCCGGCGCAAGGCGGCTTCTATCCCGGCGCGCTCGGCATGGCGGCGCTGTTCGGGCTGCTGGTGACGCTGGCCTTCGCGCTGCTGCCGCTCGGGCGCGCCCGCGACGTGCCGGCGACAGCGCTGTTTCGGGAGATGGGCCTCGAAGGCCGCGGCCTTCCGCGACTTGTCTATATGGCCTCCGCCATCGGCATCGCTTTGCTGCTGGCGGTTCTGGCCATCCTCTTCTCCGGTGACCAGCGCATCGCCTCGATCTTCGTCGGCGCCACCATCTTTTCCTTCCTGGTGCTGCGTCTGGTCGGAGCGTTGGTGCAATGGGTGGCAAGGAAGAGCCCGCGCGTGCGCTCCGTTGCGCTCCGTCTCGCCGTCGGCAACATCCATCGACCAGGCGCCTTGACCCCATCGGTGGTGCTGTCGCTGGGGCTCGGGCTGACGCTGCTGGTGACGTTGGCGCTGATCGACGGCAATCTGCGGCAGCAGATCTCCGGCAGCCTGCCGGAGCGGGCGCCGAACTTCTTCTTCGTCGACATCCAGAGCAGCGATGTCGATGCGTTCTCGGGCCTGGTCGGCAAGGAGGCGCCTCAGGGGACATTGGTCAAGGTGCCGATGCTGCGCGGCCGGGTGATGGCGCTCAACGGCGTCGCCGTCGACAAGGTCAAGGTGCCGGCCGAGGGCGCCTGGGTGCTGAAAGGCGATCGCGGCCTGACCTATGACGCCAGGCAGCCGGAAAACGCGACGCTGACCGAGGGCGAATGGTGGCCGGACAAGTATGCCGGCGAGCCGCTGGTCTCCTTCTCCGCGCAGGAAGGCAAGGAGATCGGGCTGAAGCTCGGCGACACCGTCACCGTCAATGTGCTTGGCCGCAACGTGACGGCCAGGATCGCCAACTTCCGCCAGGTCGAGTGGGAGACGATGGGCATCAATTTCGTCATGGTGTTCTCGCCCAACACATTCGCTGGCGCGCCGCATGGCTGGATGGCGACGCTGACTGAAAAGAGTGCCTCGACCGCGGACGATGCCCGTATCCTCAATGCCGTTACCCGCGCCTTCCCGGCGGTGACGACGGTGCGCGTCAAGGACGCGCTCGATGTCGTCAACCGTCTGGTCGGCCAGCTCGGCACCGCGATCCGGGCCGCGGCCGGGGTGGCGCTGATCGCTTCGGTGCTGGTGCTGGCAGGCGCGCTGGCTGCCGGCAACCGGGCGCGCATCCACGACGCCGTGGTGCTGAAGACGCTCGGTGCGACCAGGAGGACGCTGATAACGGCATTCTCCCTGGAGTACATGCTGATCGGATTGGCCACGGCCATCTTCGCGCTGGCCGCCGGCGGCATCGCGGCCTGGTACATTGTCGCCCGCATCATGACGCTGCCATCGCATTTCATGCCGGAGGTGGCCGTGGCAACCATCGTCTTTGCCCTGGTCATCACGGTCGGCATCGGTCTTGCCGGCACCTGGCGGGTGCTCGGCCACAAGGCGGCGCCGGTGCTGCGTGACCTGTAATCCTTGGCCGGAACTCGCTAATCCCTGGCGGGACTCTGGGGCGGAGCGGGCCCTCTGCAATTAAATCTTGGTAAGGATGCCGGCCCGGAAGCCCGGAGAATCGGCATTTCGGCCTCTCACGAACCGTTACATCCGGTTACGGTCTTGTTCTTGACGCGAATAACCATCATATTTCGCCGCAGGCATGCTGGAGTCCCGCCAGCGGCGCCTGGGTCCGCAAGAGGCCCGACACCGGACGGGGCAGAAGCAATAGAGGATTCCAATGGCTGATCCCATTCGCAATTATCAGACGTCGGCGGTGCCCGGCGTCCGCGCCGACATCGATCAGGGCCTGCGCGCCTATATGATCAAGGTCTACAACCTGATGGGGCTTGGCCTCCTCATCACCGGCCTTGCCGCCGTCGGCACGATCATGCTGGCAACCACCACCGATCCGGCCTCGGCTGTCGCAACGCTGCCGAGCGGCGAGATGCTGACGTCCTTCGGCTATGCGATCTTCGGGTCGCCGCTGCGCTGGGTGGTGATGCTGGCGCCGCTGGCCGCCGTATTCTTCCTGTCGTTCAGGATTCAGTCGATGAGCGTCGCTGCCGCGCAGACCACGTTCTGGGTCTATGCAGGCCTCGTCGGCTTGTCGCTGTCGTCGATCTTCCTGGTCTACACCACGGCCAGCATTTCGCAGACCTTCTTCGCCACGGCCGCCGCCTTCGGCGCGCTGTCGCTGTTCGGCTACACGACCAAGCGCGACCTGACGGCGATGGGCTCGTTCCTGATCATGGGCGTGTTCGGCATCATCATCGCGTCGGTGATCAACATCTTCCTGCAGTCGTCGGCGCTGTCCTTCGCCGTGTCGGCGATCGGCGTCTTGGTCTTTGCCGGCCTGACCGCCTATGACACGCAGAAGATCAAGGAGATGTATTTCGAGGGCGATGTTTCCGATGTCGCCGGCCGCAAGGCCATCATGGGCGCGCTGAGGCTCTATCTCGATTTCATCAACCTGTTCATGTTCCTGCTCCAGTTCATGGGCGACCGCCGCTAAGGCACGCTTCATGGTCTGACTGGACCATCGGGTTTGAAAAGGGCGGCCCAACGGCCGCCCTTTTCTTTTGTGCCGGCGTTTGCTGTTATCGGAAGCAAACAGAAGGCCTGCATAAAGAATGTGCACCATCGTGATACGGCCGGCGACTTCGGCCGACCTCGATACCATCACCGAAATCTATGCCGACGCGGTGACCCATGGCACGGCGAGCTATGAGCTGGAGCCGCCAGGCCGCGCCGAGATGGGCACGAGATTCGCCGCGCTCACGGCCGGCGGCTTTCCGTATCTGGTGGCGGAAAAGGACGGCGCCGTGCTTGGCTATGCCTATGCCGGTGCCTTCCGGCCGCGCCCGGCCTACCGCTTCATCGTTGAGGATTCGGTCTATGTCGCGCCCGAGGCCAAGGGCCAGGGTGTCGGCCTCATGCTGATGCGCAGCCTGATCGCGGCCGCCGAGGCGGCGGGCTTCCGCCAGATCGTCGCCGTGATCGGCGACGGCCATCCAGGCAGCGCCTCGGTCAAGCTGCATGAAAAGCTCGGCTTCCGCCACTCTGGCCGGCTCGAAGGTTCCGGCTACAAGCACGGGCGCTGGCTGGACACGGTGTTCATGCAGCTGTCACTGAATGGCGGCGCGTCGGTGCCGCCTGATCCGGTTTCCTTGCCGGAGCGGAGATTTCGTGGGGCATGAGAGGGAATTGGAGAATTGAAGAATTGACGAACTGAAGAACAAAGAAGGCGGCGGGAACATCAGGCGCCTTCTGCTTCAACTCTTCAATTCATCAGTTCTTCAATTCCCCTGCTCCAATTTCCCCGCTCAAGCCTCTACAACTTTGAGCTTGGAATCGAAGACGCCGAGCACGCGGCCGAGTTCCTGCCCGCGCTTGAGGATGCGGCCGCCAGCGGCGATAACGGCGAAGGCGCCCTGTTTGCGGGCCAGTTTCGGATCCTTCACGATCTGGAACAGCGGCACTTCGCTGGCCCGGCGGAAGACGGAAAACACGGCCCTGTCGGTGAGATGATCGATGGCGTAGTCGCGCCATTCATTGGCGGCCACCATGCGTCCGTAGAGCCTGAGGATCTGGTCCAGTTCACGCCGATCGAAGCGCACGGGCTGGTCGAGGCGCTCACGTCGTGCCTCGTGCAGCGGGATCAATATTGCGGATGCGTCACCATCCCCCGTCCCGCCGCTGTCATCGCTCATGCCTCGATCCTTCAAATGAATCTTTGCCAACCAAAATTGGCCCCTTCGCGCCGCAATTGCAAGAGCCGGCGAAGCGGTGCGGCGGCGCGCCGTTTCCGTTGCGTCCAGTCACGTTTGCAAACCGCATGTTGGAATTGGTGATGCTTCGCCACATTTCTGCCTTTTTTTATCCGCGCTCATGCCCCAATGTCCGACGAATTTACCCGTGTTGCCTGAGACGGTTCGGTCCGGCACCGGCTCGTAAACCCCAAGCCCCCCGCCCACGGGTCAGCGTCGGATCGAACCAACCTCGGTTTTTCCTTGGAAAAATCAGGTGCGACGATCCCAAAACCTAAATGACCGGCGTCAGAAGCAAGCTGACGTCGGTTTTTTGTTGGCCTTTTTCCTTCCGCCTCCGTCATGTCGCGCCGAAGGAGGCGAGTGAGCGACGTTTGGCTGGTGGAACCGGCTGATGCGGAATTGTGCAAGATTAGTTCGACGTTGCGATCCGTCCAGCCCCCTTCATCCATCTCGGCGCTATCGCGCCGATCCACCTTCTCCCACACGGGGAGAAGGAAGAGGCGTTACGGCTTGTGGATGAAAGCAGCGCCGAGGATGGGGCCCGGCATGCCATCCTTGCCGACCGACTGCAAAAGCACGGCGCAGCCGCCTTTCTTGGTGATCTCGCTCAACGGCAATTCATAACGCTGCGCCTTGCCGTGCCACATGCCGGCGGTCTGGATGCTGGTGACGGCGTTCCAATAGGTCATCTTGCGGCCGGAATTCTCACCCTGGGCGATCTTGACCGTCTGCGGCGGCTCGAAATAGACGATCACGACATGGGCGTCGTTGGGGCCGGTCCCGGCGTCGCCGGCATCGATGATGACGCGGTCGCTGGTACGGCTGACCTTGACGGGCACATGCATGCCTTCGCCGGATTTCGCCATGCGGGCGAGCGCCCCGTTGACCTCGCCACGGTTGGCGCCGTTGACATGCACGCGGCCATTGAGGACAGCCTGCGGCGTATAGACGGAGCGGCTGCTGAAGGCGCGCATATAGTCATTCTGCCGCTCGGTGTTTTCCTTGCGGCTCAGCGTGTCCTTCCAGCCGAGATAGTCCCAATAATCGACGTGGTAGGAGAGCGCGACAATGTCTTCCCTGGCGGCAAGTTCGGCGAAAAACGCGTCGGCCGGCGGACAGGAACTGCAGCCCTGGCTGGTGAACAGCTCGACCACGCCGAGCGGCTTGTCAGGCTGGGCTTTCTCGGCCTGGGTTCTTTCGGACTCGCCGGCATGGCCGGCATCGGCAAAAGCCGAGAAGGCCAGCGCAAACGCCGCCAGCCACAGTGATCTTCGCCAGGCCATGACCATTCCAATTCCCGCCGGTGGCGCCGGCTTTGTTCTGATTGGCTGAAATATGTGGCAGAAGCCGAAGTCAACGGGAAGTCACGTTGCGGTGAAATTTTTGCCGTTGCAGCCGAAAGTAAGGGCGCAATAGGAGATACACTGCATTTCACGACGTGGTTCGATTCGGGGATGGCATTATCACCATGTGGCAAACTCTCCTGACCCCTGTCGATCTCTATTGCGAGCGGACCGCATCTGGACTTTGGTCCGAGCCAACGAATGCTTCGACTAACCTTGCCTTCATTGTCGCGGGACTATGGGGTGTGCGGGAAGTGCGCCGACTGAAAGCCGGGACCTTCGCCGAAGTGCTGGCCTGGTGGGTGGTGGCGATCGGCATCGGCTCGACGATCTTCCATACCTTCGCCACCAAGGGCACGGTCTGGATCGACGTGCTGCCGATCGCCGGCTTCACGCTGGCGTACACGCTGTTCAACCTGCGCCGCTTCCTCGGGATGGAATGGCGCAAGGCGATCGCGGTCTTCGTCGTCTTCTATGCGGTGGTCGGCGCGATCAGTTTCGCCGTGCCGGATTGGCTGCGCCAGGCGTCAAACGGCACGACCGGCTACCTGCCGCCGTTCCTGGCGCTCGCCTTCTTCGGTGCCTGGGTGACGGTGAGCGGCAACCGGGCCGGCCGGTACAATCTGGTTGGGTCGGCGATCTTCGTGGTGTCCGCCATCTTCCGCATGATCGACCCGATGGTCTGCGCCGGCTTTCCGCTCGGCACTCACTTCCTGTGGCACATCTTCAACGGGCTGATGCTTGGCGTCCTGCTGGCCGCCGCGGCGCGCCATGGCGCGCCGAAGGTAGTGAGTAGTGAGTAGTGAGTAGGCTCTTCCCTACTTCCTACTCACTACTCACTGTTTCTAAGCCGCCAGGTCGCGCAGCACGTACTGCAAGATGCCGCCGTTCTTGAAGTAGTCGAGTTCATCCAGCGTATCGATGCGGCAGATGATCGGCACGTTCTTCACCGAGCCGTCGCCATAGGTGATCTTGGCGGTCATCGTCTGGCGCGGCTTGATGGCACTCAGGCCATCGATCTCGACCAGTTCGTCGCCCTTGAGGTTGAGCGAGGCCCACGAGGTGCCTTCCTCGAAGACGAAGGGGATGACGCCCATGCCGACCAGGTTCGAGCGGTGGATGCGCTCGAAGGACTGGGCGATGACGGCGCGGACACCGAGCAGGTTGGTACCCTTGGCCGCCCAGTCGCGCGACGAGCCGTTGCCGTATTCGACACCGGCGAAGATGACCAGCGGCACGCCTTCCTTCTTGTATTCCATCGCCGCGTCGTAGATCGATTCCTCTTCCTTCGACGGGTAGTGGATGGTGTAGCCGCCCTCGCGGCCATTCTCGCCCAGCATGTGGTTGCGGATGCGGATGTTGGCGAAGGTGCCGCGCATCATCACCTCATGGTTGCCGCGCCGCGTGCCGTACTGGTTGAAGTCGGCGACGCCGACGCCATGGTCGGTGAGGTACTTGCCGGCCGGCGAGGCGGCCTTGATCGAGCCCGCCGGCGAGATGTGGTCGGTGGTGATCTTGTCGCCGAACAGGCCGAGCACCCGGGCGCCCTTGATGTCGCCGATCTTGCCGAAACCGGCGGTCATCCCGGCGAAATAGGGCGGGTTCTGCACATAGGTCGAGTTGTCGTCCCAGGCATAGGTCTGGCCTTCCGGCGCCTGCACCTTCTGCCAATGCTCGTCGCCCTTGAAGACGTCGGCATATTTGCGGGCGAACAGCTCGCGGGTGACGTTCTTCTCGATGAACTCCTGGATCTCTGCCGAGCTTGGCCAGATGTCCTTGAGGTAGACCGGATTGCCGTTCTTGTCCTCGCCGAGCGGCTCGGTGGTGAGATCCTTCGTCACGGTTCCAGCCAGCGCGTGCGCCACGACCAGCGGCGGCGAGGCGAGGTAGTTTGCCTGGACGTCGGGCGAGACGCGGCCTTCGAAGTTGCGGTTGCCGGAGAGCACCGCGGCGGCAATCAGACCCTTGTCATTGATGGTCTTGGAGATCGGCGCCGGCAGCGGGCCGGAATTGCCGATGCAGGTGGTGCAGCCGAAGCCGACCAGGTTGAAGCCGATCTGGTCGAGCTCCTTCTGCAGGCCGGATTTCTCCAGATATTCGGCGACCACCTGGCTGCCGGGGGCCAGCGAGGTCTTCACCCAGGGCTTCTGCTTGAGGCCGAGCCGGTTGGCGTTGCGGGCGAGCAAGCCCGCGCCGATCAGCACGCTCGGATTCGAGGTGTTGGTGCAGGAGGTGATGGCTGCGATGACGACGTCGCCATGGCCGAGGTCATGGTCCGTGCCTTCGACGGCGTAACGCTTGGAGATTTCCGCCGCCTTCTTGTACTCGGTCTCCATCGCCTTGGCGAAGCCGTCCGGAATGCCTTCCAGCGCGACACGGCCTTCGGGACGCTTGGGGCCGGCCATTGACGGCACGACGCTGCTCAACTCGAGTTCGAGCAGGTCGGTGAAGACAGGGTCGGCGGAGCCCGCCTCGCGCCACATGCCTTGCGCCTTGGAATAGGCTTCCACCAGCGCGATGCGGCTTTCCTCGCGGCCCGACATCGTCAGGTAGCGGATGGTCTCCGAATCGACCGGGAAGAAGCCGCAGGTGGCGCCATATTCGGGCGCCATGTTGCCGATGGTGGCGCGGTCGGCCAGCGTCATGTTGGAGAGGCCCGGGCCGAAGAATTCGACGAACTTGCCGACGACGCCCTTCTTGCGCAGCATCTGGGTGACGGTCAGCACCAGGTCGGTGGCGGTGACGCCTTCCTTCAGCTTGCCGGTGAGGCGGAAGCCGATCACTTCGGGCAGAAGCATGGAGACGGGCTGGCCAAGCATGGCCGCCTCGGCCTCGATGCCGCCGACGCCCCAGCCGAGCACCCCAAGGCCGTTGATCATGGTGGTGTGCGAATCGGTGCCCACGCAGGTGTCGGGATAGGCTGTGGTTTCGCCGTCCTCGGTGTTGGTCCACACGACCTGGCCGAGATATTCAAGGTTGACCTGGTGGCAGATGCCGGTGCCGGGCGGCACGACGCGGAAGTTGCGGAATGCCTGCTGGCCCCATTTCAGGAACTTGTAGCGTTCCTCGTTGCGCTCATATTCGAGTTCGACGTTGCGGGCGAAGGCCATCGGCGTGCCGAACTCGTCGACAATGACGGAGTGGTCGATGACGAGGTCGACCGGCACCAACGGGTTGATCTTCTGCGGATCGCCGCCGAGCGAAGCCATGGCGTCGCGCATCGCGGCAAGGTCGACCACGGCTGGAACACCGGTGAAATCCTGCATCAGCACACGGGCCGGGCGATAGGCGATCTCGACGCCGGCGGTGCCCTTGTCGGTCAGCCAGCCGGCAACCGCCTGGATCGATTCCTTGGTGACGGAGCGGCCGTCCTCATTGCGAAGCAGGTTTTCCAGCAGCACCTTCATCGAATAGGGCAGCTGGGCTATGCCGGTGAGGCCGTTCTTCTCGGCCTCGACGAGGTCGAAATAGACGTATTCGGCGCCGCCCGCGGTCAGTGTGCGGCGGCAATTGAAACTATCGAGGGATTTTGACACGTGCGATCCGTCCTTGTCTGTTCAGCCTGAAAGGGAACGGACGCCGATGGCATGCAATCACGCGCAAAGGTGCGGGTACGGCCATTTCCGCTGTCCGCTCCCAAGCAACCCGAGCCGTTCAAGGCGGCGCGTGCGCTGGTTCGGCGCAAATTCTGTTCCCGCGCCGACCGCTGGCACGGATGCACCGCATATAGAGAATTTTCTGGAATAGTTCTAGACAGTTGGAGAGCAAATTTGTGCGATGCGGCAGCGCTCGCGAAACATTGTTTTCAGGGCAGGCGGGGAATGCGGCTTATCGCCGAAAATCTGGGCGGCGAACGCGGCGGCGAGGCGGTATTTTCCGGCATTGGCTTCGCCCTCGGCGACGGTCAGGCGCTGGTCGTCACCGGACCGAATGGATCGGGCAAATCGACCTTGCTCAGGATCATCGCCGGGCTGCTGCCGAAGGCGGAAGGTCGATTGCTGATCGAAGAGGGCGGCGACGACTTTCCGTCGATCGCTTCGGCCTGTCATTATCTCGGTCATCAGAATGCGATGAAGACCGCGCTGAGCGTCACGGAAAATTTGCGCTTCTGGCACGACTTCAACGGCATTGGAGGTGTCGGGGTCGAAGAGGCGCTGGAAACGGTCGGGCTGGAAGGCATCGGGCATCTGCCGTTCGGCTATCTGTCGACCGGGCAAAGGCGGCGCGCGGCGATCGCGAAACTCCTGGTCAGTCACCGGCCATTGTGGCTGCTCGATGAGCCGACGGCGGGACTGGACAAGGCTTCGGAGGAGCGATTCGCGGGGCTGATGACGAGGCATTGCGAGTCTGGTGGGATGATTGTCGCGGCGACGCATCTGCCGCTGGGGATCGAGGGGGCGAGGGAATTGGCGATGGGACATTCACCCTCCCCCTTGTTGGGAGGGTGAAGTGCTAGCCCTCTTCCTGCGCGACATCCGCCTCAATATCCGCGCCGGCGGCGGCGCGCTGACCGGCGTCATCTTCTTCCTCGCCGTCATCGCCACCATCCCCTTCGGCGTCGGGCCAGACCTGAAGCTGCTTGCCCGTATCGGTCCGGCCATCCTGTGGATCGGGGCTCTGCTCGCCTGTCTGCTCGGGCTCGACCGGCTGTTCCAGGCCGACCGCGAGGACGGCTCGCTCGATCTCCTGGTGCTCGGCAACGACCGGCACATGCTGGCGCTGACGGTGCTGGTAAAGTGCCTCGCGCATTGGGCGGGAAGCGTGCTGCCGCTGGTCATCGCCGCGCCCTTGCTTGGCCTGTTCATGAACATGGAGCCGCTCGCCATCGGCGCCACGGCGCTCACCCTGCTGGTCGGCACGCCGGCCATCACCTTCATCGGCGCGGCAGGTGCGGCCGTCGCGGTGGCGCTGCCGCGCGGTGGACTTCTGATCTCCGTGCTGGTGCTGCCGCTGACCATCCCGGTGCTGATCTTCGGCGTCTCGGCGAGCTATGGCGCAACGGCAAATCCCGATCCGTTCCTGCAGCCCTTCCTCATTCTTGCCGCGCTGACCTTGTTTCTTGCCGTGCTGGGGCCGGTCTCGGCGGCGCTCGCCTTGCGGCATGGAACGGATTGATGTGGCCGACAGGCCCAAGGGCCGCGACGCGGCGTCCGATTGCGAAGCCGATGGCGCAAAGCTAAGGGATGGGCATGGTCGGGTATGGTGAAACGATAGCGGGAGGGGAGCGAGGCGCATGAGTGCACACGCGCTCTATGTCACCGCGGCCTACGGCATCACCGCCATTGTGCTGGCCGGGCTGATCGTCTGGATCCTGCTCGACCAGCGGGCCCGCAAGCGCGAGCTCGCCGAACTCGAGGCAGCCGGCGTGCGGCGCCGTTCCGACAAGGTGGTTAAGCCATGAGCAGCGAAACCGAAACGCCGACGCGCAGTCGCCGCCTGTTCGTGCTGTTGCCGCTGCTGGTCTTCCTCGGCCTTGCCGGCCTGTTCCTGTCGCAACTGCTTTCCGGACGCGATGTCTCGGAAGTGCCGTCGGCGCTGATCGGCCTGCCGGCGCCGCGGACCAACCTGCCGGCGCTGGAGGGCTCAAACCTGCCGGGGCTGGATTCGAAAGCGTTCGCCGGCAAGGTTACGCTGGTCAATGTGTTTGCGTCATGGTGCGCGCCGTGCCGGGAAGAGCACCCGGTGCTTCTGGCGCTGTCGCAGGACAAGCGATTCGTGATGGCGGCGCTGAACTACAAGGATCAGCCGGAAAACGCCCGCCGGTTCCTCGGCGATCTCGGCAATCCGTTCCAGGCGATCGGCGTCGACGAAGCCGGCCGCGCGGCGATCGACTGGGGTGTCTATGGCGTGCCGGAAACCTTCGTCATCGGCAAGGACGGCAAGATCGCCTACAAGCATGTAGGCCCGCTGACGGCGGAGTCGGCGCGGGGTCTGCTGTTGCCGCAGATCGAGAAGGCGCTGGCGGCGCCGGGTTAGGCGCACCCCCTTCTTTCGTCATTCTAGGGCGAAGCAAGGAGCGAAGCGACGCGGCGCAGACCCTAGAATCCATGCCGTGACATTCGTGACAGGCGAAAGCGGCCCAAGATCGATAGCTGTTCGCTACCGCAAGAAGCCCTATTCTGGGCCGCTGCGTTTCTCGTTGGCGTCGCGGCATGAATCCTCGGGTCAAGCCCGAGGACGACGAACGCGCGAGGGCGATCAGGCGGAGATCAGCCGTAGATCTGCTTGTGAATCTGGTAGAGCATTTCCGAGCGGTCGGCGCGCATGTCGGCCAGATCGCGGCTCGAGAAGCTGTCGATTTCGGCGACGAGGCGGTTGTAGTGCTTGCGCTTGGCGATGCTGTTGCGAGCGCGGGTCACGAGATCGTTGAAGATCATGGCAAGGTTCCTTCTACGCCGCATTTCCGCGGCCGGTTGTTCCTCCCTTGATCGATACGGAGCATGACATAGGAATGGTGCATTGCAAAAAGAAGATGTTGCAATGCACCATTGCACGCAGCGCATAGCCGGTTAATCGAGTCCTAAGGCGCGTCGTGACCGCACGGTCGTGGGCCGGCCGAGCCGCATGGCAGCTTCCTCTCCATTTTGTCATACAAATTGCGAAGGCGCCGTCTTGCCAGATCGATCGCGGGCTGGCTTGATCCGGCGTCACGTGATGCCGGGAGGAAATGCATGGCGGCCGCAGACTATTATGAAGTTCTCGATCCGCGCTTCGCGCGCCTGTTCAATGGCAGCGCGCAGGTGGAGAAGCTGTTCACCGGATGCCGCTGGGCGGAGGGGCCGGCTTGGTTCGCCGCCGGCCGCTATGTCGTCTGGTCCGATATTCCGAACAACCGCATGCTGCGCTTCGACGAAACGGATGGCAGCGTCAGCGTCTTCCGCCAGCCCTCGGGCAATTCCAATGGCAACACCGTCGACCGGCAGGGCCGGCTGATCACTTGCGAGCACTCGGGCCGCCGCGTCAGCCGCACCGAGCATGACGGCTCGGTCATCACCATCGCCGCCAAGTGGAAGGGCAAGCGGCTGAACTCGCCCAACGACGCGGTGGTGAAATCCGACGGCTCGATCTGGTTCACCGACCCGAGCTACGGCATCGACACCGACTATGAGGGCGACAAGGCCGAGAGCGAGATTGGCGCCTGCCACGTCTACCGGGTCGATCCCGATAGCGGGGACGTCGAGGCCGTCATCACCGACATGGTCAGGCCCAACGGGCTTGCCTTCTCGCTCGACGAGAGCCTGCTCTATGTCGTCGATACCGGCCGCACGCATGGCGCCGAGAATCCGGCGCATATGCGGGTGTTCAATGTCGGCAAGCATGGCAAGAAGGTTTCGGGCGGCAAGGTCTTCGCCGACTGCACGGCCGGCCTCTTCGATGGCTTCCGGCTCGACGCCGACGGACGCATCTGGACCAGCGCCTTCGACGGCATCCATTGCTACGATCCGGACGGGACGCTGATCGGCAAGGTCAAGGTGCCCGAGGTGACCGCCAATTGCGTGTTCGGCGGCGCCAAGCTGAACTGCCTCTACATCGCGGGCACCACCTCGCTCTATTCGGTGCGGCTGATGGTGAACGGGGCCAAGACCTATTGAGGCTGCTGGACACCCTTCTTTGGCGGGTCTTGATGGCGCTCCTGCGCATAAAAGGGGTACCCGCCGCGCCGAAGTTGCCGAAGCGGCCACCATTCAGTCCGTCGGAGAGGCTTTCAAAGCAGCTTCTCGCCGGAAAGCGGAAAAACCCAAGGGGAGAGCGTCATGCCATTCGTCAACATCCGCATCGTCAAGGAAGTGATCGCCGCCGATCCGGCAGGCAAGAAGGCTGATATCGCCAAGAAAGTCACGGCGGCCATCATGGATGCCACCGGGCTCGGCAACGACGATGTCTGGGTGGTTTTCGAGGAGGTCAACGCCCGCGACTGGTATGTCGGCAAGACCGATGTCGAGACCCTGCGGAAGGGTTAGGGTGTTGCGACGTTCGAGTACGGGCGCACCCCTGTCCTTCGTCATCCGCGGGCTTGACCCGAGGATCCATGCCGTGACCCCCGGTAACGGCATGGATCCCAGGGTCCGCGCGCGTCGCTTCGCTCCTTGCTCCGCCCTGGGATGACGACCTCATGTTTGCTCGCGTATGAAATCTGCGAAACCAGACAGCGCATTGCGCATTGCCAGCACCTTTTCCGGCTCGGCCAAGATAACCTCCATCTCCGCCGGCTTCTTGCCAAGCAGGGCGATCTCCAGCTCACCATCATACATCGCGAACGACATGGTGCGCATGATCTCGGCCAGCGCCGCGCGGGCGAACAGCGAGCGGGGCGAGGCGTGGGCCAGCATGGCCGGCTTGGCGATGGCGGCGTCGCGCGAGACCAGCCAGTCGAGCGCGTTCTTCAGCCCGCCCGGCACGCCATGGGCATATTCGGGACAGGAGACGACGAGGCCGTCGGCGCCGGTGACGGCGTCGATCAACCTGGAGGCTTCGCGGGGCGTGCGCTCGCCCTCGTCGTCCGGATTGAAGATCGGCAGGCGGTCGAGTCCGTCATGGACAGTGACACGGCAGCCAGGCGGCGCGTTGCGCACCAATGCCGCGAGCAAGGCCGAATTGGTGGAGGCGGCCCGCAGGCTGCCGGAGATGGCAAGGATGTTCAGCACAGTCGGCGAGGCCAGTTCGGACGAATCGCTGGGAAAGCCTACCACATGGTCTGCTTGTAATCGTCGTCGAGCCAGCGGTCGGTCGCCTCGGCCGAATCGGCGAGCGCCAGCTGGTCGCGCAGGATCTGGCCGAGTGTCGGCAGCGTGGCGCGGTCGTACCAGCTCTCCGGCTTCCACAGGTCGGAGCGCATGAAGGCCTTGGCGCAATGCATGTAGGCGGCCTTGACGGCGACGACGATGACGCTTTGCGGCTCCTTGCCGTCGACGGCCAGGCGCTCGCGCAAAGTTGCATCGACGGTGATGCGGGCATCGCCGTTGACGCGCAGCGTCTCGTTCATGCCGGGGATGAGGAAGAGCAGTCCGACCGAGGGATTGCGCAGGATGTTCTCCAGCGTATCCAGCCGGTTGTTGCCTGGCCTGTCGGGAATGGCGATGGTGCGGTCGTCGAGAATGGCGGCGAAACCTGGCTTGTCGCCCTTCGGCGTCACGTCGGCATTGCCGGCGCCGTCGGACGAGCCGATCAGCACGAAGGGGCTCTTGCCGATGAAGGAACGGCAATGGCCGTCGAGCCCCTTCAGCTCCTTGCGGATCGAGCCGTCGGTCGGGCGCGGCGTCTTGTAGATCGTCCGCAATTCCTCGCGCGTGGTGACGAATTCCATGGCTCTCCCCCTTGTTTTTTAGTTTGACGCAATTCCCTAGGGAAACCGCTTCACACTTTTCCTGAAATTGCTCTACTTGCCTGCCTTCTCTTCCCCGCTCGCCTTGTCGTCCAGCGAATGGCGCAGGATCAGCGGCATCTGGCTGAAGGTGAACAATAGCGTGATCGGCATGATGCCCCAGACCTTGAAGGTAACCCAGGCATCGGTGGAAAAATTGCGCCACACCACTTCGTTGACGACGGCCAGGAACAGGAAGAACAGGCCCCAGCGGAAGGTGAGTTTTTTCCAGCCTTCGGCATCCAGCTTGAAGGCTGAATCAAAGACATAGCCGAGCAGCGACCTGCCGAAGAACAGGCCGCCGAGCAGCACGCCGCCGAACAGCGTGTTGACGATGGTTGGCTTCATCTTGATGAAGATGTCGTCCTGCAGATAGAGCGTCAGTGCCCCGAATATGAAGACGACGACGCCCGAAACCATCGGCATGATCGGCAAGGTGCGTGTCAGCAGCCAGGAAGCGATCAACGCGATGGCCGTGGCGGCCATGAACAGGCCGGTGGCGACGAAGATCGGGCCGCCGAATTCGCCCAGGACCGGGAATTTCTGCACCAGCCATTCGCCGCGCGCATTGGCGAAGAAGAAGACCAGCAGCGGCCCAAGCTCCAGCACCAGCTTGAGCAGGGGATTGACGCCTTCCTTTTTCTCTTTCTGCGGGTCGGACGGATCGCGTTCGAGAATGGGTGGGTTCATGATCTTCCTTCTTACGCACGATCCCGTTCAAAAGGGACCATGCCGTTACGCCACTCCAGCGATCGCCCTGGCGAATTCGCTTGCCGAGAAAGGCTCGAGGTCGTCGACCTGTTCGCCGACGCCGATGAAATAGACAGGCAATTTGTGCTTTGCCGCGATCGCCACCAGAATACCGCCGCGCGCCGTGCCGTCCAGCTTGGTCATCACCAGGCCGTTGACGCCGGCGATGTTGCGGAAGATCTCGACCTGGTTGAGCGCGTTCTGGCCGGTGGTGGCGTCGACCGTCTGCAGCACGGTGTGCGGCGCCTCCGGATCGAGCTTGCCCAGCACGCGCACGATCTTTTCCAGTTCCGCCATCAGTTCGGTCTTGTTCTGCAGGCGGCCGGCGGTGTCGATGATCAGCACGTCGGAGCCGGCTTCCCTGGCCTTCTCGAAAGCGTCGTAGGCGAGGCCGGCCGCATCGGCGCCGAGCTTGGAGGCGATGACGGGCGATTTCGTGCGCTCGCCCCAGATCTTCAGCTGCTCGATGGCCGCGGCGCGGAACGTGTCGCCGGCCGCCAGCATCACCGACAGGCCGCCATCGGTCAGTTTTGCCGCGAGCTTGCCTATGGTGGTGGTCTTGCCGGTGCCGTTGACGCCGACCACCAGGATGACATGCGGCTTGTGCGAGAGGTCGAGCTCCAGTGGCCGGGCGACAGGGGTCAGCACCTTCTCCACCTCGGCGGCCATGACGGTACGCACGTCCGTGTCGGAGACATCCTTGCCGTAGCGGCTGGCGGCCAGCGCGTCGGTGATACGAAGCGCGGTTTCCATGCCGAGGTCGGCGCGGATCAGCACGTCCTCCAGGTCCTGCAGCGTGTCTTCGTCCAGCTTACGCCTGGTGAAGACGCCCGCAATGTTGCCGGTGAGTTCGCGCGAGGAACGGGCAAGCCCATCCCGCATGCGCTGGAACCACGACCGCCTCGGCGCCGCCTCCGGCGCTTTTTGCGGCTCGGCCTTCTGCTCGACCTTCTTGGCGACGGTCACCTTGCCGGGAGCGGGTTTCGGCTCGGGCGCCGGCTGGGGGACGGGCCGCGGCTCGGGCGCGATCTCGGCAATGACAGGCTGCGTCTCGACCGGCGCGGGCTGGCGGATGGGCGGTGCGATCTCCACCGGTGGCGCCGGAATCGTAGGCGCGGCTTCGGCGGCTGGCGTCACGTCATCCGCAGGCTGGCGCTGCCCCTCACCCTTACCCTCTCCCCGTGAAGTACGGGGAGAGGGGGGCGTCAGTGTCGAGGCTTCTTCTTCGATGTCAGTAAGATGGGCGCTGGCGTCACGATCAGCGCTCTTCTCCCCGTCTCTATACGGGGAGAAGGTGCCGGCAGGCGGATGAGGGGCGGCGCCTGCCTCTGAAGTCGGCTGCGTGGGAGGCGAGGCCGGTGAGGGCAGTTCGACGGGTGCAGGCGTCTCGGCTGGAACCTCGGCAGGCGGCGCCGGCACTTCTATCGGCGCCGGTTCGGGCTGCCTTTCCGGGCGCGGCGGCGCAATCTCCGGCTCGGCTGGCGCGGGAGCGGGGACTTCTTGCGGCTGCGGTTCGGGCGTGGGCCGCGGAGTGTCCGGGGGGAGCGGAATTTCCTGGGGCGCCGGCGGCTCCACAGGCGTTTCAGGCGCGGGTTCTTCTTCCGGCTCGGGCTCCGGCAGCGGTTCCGGCTCGGGCGGAACGGTCGGCTGAGGCTCCGGCGGGATGGTCGGAGTGGGCTCGGGTTGCGGTTCCTCGACAGGCACTGGTTCCTGCGAAGGAGCTGCAACCGGTTCGAGCGTGTCCTTTACCTCCCTCTCGACGGGGGAGGTCCCAAGCGAAGCTTGGGGGTGGGGGTGACTGGCGCTGGCGTCGGCGCCATCACCCCTCCCCGCCACTTCGTGGCGACCCTCCCCATCAAGGGGAGGGTGGGGCTCAGGCCGCGGCTCGTCGCGCTTCAAGAACTCCGGAACGACCTGTTCGGCCGCCGGCTTCAGCGCATCGAGCTGGTCCCATTTGATCGGCGGCAGCGGGGCGGTCTCGTCAACGCGCTCCTCGACAACCTCTTTCTTGCCGAACGAAAATATCTTCTTGAAAAAACCAGCCATGCTTTGCGTTTCTCAGGCGGCGCGTGCGGCAAGCGGGGCTGCGTTCAGCCTGATACCATCGTGGCCAGTAATTGTCGCTTCGACGATCTCGCCCGGCGCGCCGGTGCCGAGTGCGGCAAGGGTGAAGCCTTCGGTGCGGCCGAGGCCGTCACGCTCGATCAGGATCGACTGACGCGTTCCGGGCAGCGTGGACAGATGGCGCCGATACGCGGCTTCGCCGGCGGCGCGCAGCCGGGCGGCGCGCTGCTTGACCACCTCGCGGCGCAGCTGCGGCATGCGCGCGGCGGGCGTGCCTTCGCGCGGGCTGAACGGGAAGACGTGAAGGTGGGTCAGGCCGCACTCCTCGACGATTTTCATCGAGTTCTCGAACATGGCGTCGGTCTCGGTCGGGAAGCCGGCGATAATGTCGGCGCCGAAGACAATCGCGGGGCGCAATTTGCGCACATCCTCGCAGAAACGGATCGACTGGTCGCGCAGATGCCTTCGCTTCATGCGCTTCAGGATCATGTCGTCGCCGGATTGCAGCGACAGATGCAGATGCGGCATCAGCCTGGGTTCGGTGGCGATGGCTTCGAGCAATTCGTCGTCGGCCTCGATCGAATCGATCGATGACAGCCTGAGCCGCTTCACGTCGGGCACCTGCCTGAGGATGGTCTTCACCAGTCTGCCAAGCTTGGGCGAGCCCGGCAGGTCGGCGCCGAAGCTGGTCATGTCGACACCGGTCAGCACGATCTCGGCATAGCCGTTGCCGGCGAGCCGCTTGACCTGTTCGACCACCGCGCCCATCGGCACCGAACGCGAATTGCCGCGACCGTAAGGAATGATGCAGAAGGTGCAGCGGTGGTCGCAGCCATTCTGCACCTGGACGAAGGCGCGGGCGCGGCCCTCAATGGCGTCGACCATATGGCCGGCGGTCTCGCGCACGGAGAATATGTCGTTGACGCGGGCCTTCTCGGTGTCGTTGACGCCGAAATCCGGCAGCGCGCGATAGGAATGCGCCTTGAGCTTCTCTTCATTGCCAAGCACGAGATCGACCTCGTCCATGGCCGCGAATTTTTCCGGCTCGGTCTGCGCGGCGCAGCCGGTGACGATGATGCGTGCCCGCGGGTTGTCACGGCGCGCCTTGCGGATCGCCTGTCTGGCCTGGCGCACCGCCTCGCCGGTGACGGCACAGGTGTTGAAGATGACGGCGCCACCGCCCAGCGCGCCAAGACCGGCGCTCTCGGCCTCGCGCCGCATCACTTCGGATTCATAGGTGTTCAGCCGGCAGCCGAAGGTCACCACATCAATGCGGCTGGGAGCCTCGGAAAGGGAGCCGTCGCCATCAGGGCTCCTGGACAGAGCAACCGACATCAGGCCGCGCTTTCGGTATCACGAGCCCAGGTGCCGGTCGCGGGATCGAAACTGCCGGAAAATTCCCAGTCGGCCGCGCCCGTCAGGATGACGTGGTCGTCATCGCGCCATTCGACATGCAGCGTGCCGCCGCCGGGGGTCAACAGGCTGACGCTACGTCCGGTCCGCCTGGTGCGTGCTGCCGCCACCACGGCGGCGCAGGCGGCCGAGCCGCAGGCCTTGGTCAGGCCGGCGCCACGCTCCCAGGTGCGGATGATCATGCTCTCGGGAGACGTGACCTGGGCAATGGTGATGTTGGCGCGCTCGGGGAAGATCGGGTGGTTTTCAAGCAGCGGGCCGAAGCGGTCGAGCTCATAGGACCAGACGTCGTGGTCGACCCAGAAGATGGCGTGCGGATTGCCCATCGAGACGGCCGAAGGCGAATGCAGCACGGGCGCGTCGATCGGGCCGATCTGCAATTCGATCATGCGGGTGTCGCGGAACTCCTCGGCGAGCGGAATCTCCTGCCAGCCGAAACGCGGCATGCCCATGTCGACCGAGATCGTGCCGTCGGCATGTTCCCTGGCGTTGAGGATGCCGGCGCGGGTCTCGAAGGTGAAGGTCTTCTGGCCGGTCTCGGCGGCAAGCGCCTGGACGACGCAGCGCATGCCGTTGCCGCAGGCCTGCGCGCTGGTGCCGTCCGAATTCAGGATGTCGACATAGTAGGCTGTGCCCGGTGTCCTGGCGTCATGGATCGCCATGATCTGGTCGAAGCGGGTCGCGGCATCGGCGTTCAGCGCAAGGGCGGCCGCCGCCGTCACCTGATCGGCACGGCCGCGCATGTCGGCGACGATGATCTCGTTGCCGATGCCGTTCATCTTGGCGAAGGGGGCGGTGCCTGCCATTCTTTCGGTCATTCCGTGTCCATTTGGCGCTATATGGCGGAAACGGGCGGGAATTACCAGTCCGGCGTCGGTTCAACCGAGTTCTTGGGCAAGTCCGATGAGAAGCCCTTCAGGCCCACGGATGTAGCAGAGCCGATACACGTCTTTGTACTGGACGACTTCGCCCACGAGTTCAGCGCCGCGCCTGTGGAGCCTTTCAAGCGTATCGTCGACATTGTCCACGGTGAACATGGCGCGAAGGTAGCCCAGCGCGTTGACTGGCGCTGTCCGGTGATCCGCGACGACAATCGGCGTGAGGAAGCGAGAGAGCTCAAGCCGGCTGTGGCCGTCCGGTGTGCGCATCATGGCGACCTCGACGTGCTGATCGCCCAGTCCAGTGACACGTCCGGCCCATTCTCCCTCGATCGTGGCCCGCCCTTCGAGTTCGAGGCCGAGTTCGAGAAAGAAATCGATCGTCGCTGCGAGATCTTCGACGACGATTCCCACGTTGTCCATCCGTTTGAGCGCCATGTTCGCAATCTCCAAGATGCCATGCGACCGTTTCGTTGCCGTCCACATCGGGAGCTTGAATCATGGACCGCCTCAAACCGCTACCATTTTCCAGACGGTCATCCGACGGCGAAAACGCCAGACTTACGTCACCGCGAAGATGCCAAGCACCACCAGCAGGAAGATGACGAGAACGATGCCGATGAGGATGCGCGCGCCTGTGGCGGCGGCTCCGGCCAGCGCCGGCATGCCGAGCAGGCTCGCCGCCGCGGCGATGATCAGGAGAATGATGATCCATTTGATCATGGGAATGCCTCGCAAACCGACAGATTTTGAAACCGCATGAAGAACGCGGCTGCCGTGCCTGGGTTCCCGCGGTCCGGGAGGCGGTCTCAGCGGCAAAACCTAAGCGCGTCGCGTAAGCGGATCATGCGGCGCGCTTCAGGTCTTTAGTTCCTATGCGTGTCATTCTCCCAAAGCCGAGATCGCTTTTGGGCGACATGCATCAGCTTGCGATCTCGATATCGGTGCTGAAGGGCGCGGTCTTGGCCGAGTTCTGGTCATGCATGAGGAAGTTGCACTTGTATTTCCCGGGCGGCAGTCCATCCAGGGACAGGTCGAGCTTGAAGAAGAGTTCGCGGTTGTGCGAGCGGGAAGCGACCTGAACGCTGCCGATTTTCTCGAAGGTGCCCAGGGCTTCGCCCGAGTCCGAAAGCACGGTGAGGTCGACGGAAAGCGCGATCTGGCTGTTGCCGAGGCCGTCCGACCCGTAGCCATAGCCGACCGGTTCCATATAGAGCACGACCTTCTCGCCGGGCTTGTAGATGTGATTGGCGCGCTCGCTGTAGATGCCGAAGCCGCTGGCCGTGTCGACCTGTTTGACATTCTGCACGGCGAGCGGCATCGCTTGCCACAAGGCTTCCTCGGCGCCGCGGAATTTCTCCAGCGCGCCGGCTCCGTCCCCCGCCTGCAATGCCTTTTCGGCGTCGGCGGCGCGGTCGGCGATGTCCCCGGCATAGGCCGCCGAGGTGGAGATTGTCGCGGCAAGCAGGGCAGCCAGGATCGATTTCATAGGATGCGTCTCCGTTCTTTGAGATGGTGGGCGAAACTCCCGTGGGGTAGACGTCAAACCTTGCCGGAGTTCAAGGCACTCTCCAGACTTCACCAGGCCGCAGGGCTCGAAAGCGCTCCCGTGGGATGCCCTCGGCGTCAAGCGCTTCGGCAAGTTTGCGGACCGGCTCGTCCATCGGCTCGTCGGTGAGCTGGACGGTGCCCCAGTGGCAACCGGCGGCGAAGGCGGCATCGCACAGCTTCATGCCTTGCACCGCTTCCTCCGGGTTCTGGTGCTGCGGCGCCATGAACCAGCGCGGCTCGTAGGCGCCGATCGGCAGGATGGCGAAACGGAAACCGCCATGTTTCGCCGCCATCAGCCGGTAGTTGATGCCGTCGTGGAAGCCGGTGTCGCCGGCGAAATAGATATTGCCGGCTGGCGTCTCGATGACGAAGCCGGCCCACAATGCCATGCGCCGGTCACGCGCGCCGCGCGCCGACCAGTGATGCGCCGGCTCGATGTGGACGAAAACGCCGTCACCGAGATCGACCCTGTCACCCCAGTCATATGCCGAAAGACGCATGCCGGGAACCGCCTCGCCGATGAGGACGTCGTTGCCGAGCGGGGTGACCACCAGCGGATGATGGCCGGCCTTGAGCTGCTTCAGCGTGGCGAGGTCGAGATGGTCGTAGTGATTGTGGCTGACCAGGACGAGGTCTATCGGCGGCAAGTCGGCGAAGGCGATGCCCGGCGGATTGACGCGTCGTGGCCCGGCGAAGGAAAACGGCGAAGTGCGTTGCGACCAGACCGGATCGGTGAGGATGTTCAGCCCGGCGGTCTGGATCAGCAGGGTGGAGTGCCCGACCATGGTCACCGTGAGCTCGGCCCCCTCGACCTTCGCGGCTGGCCTTGCCTGTGGAAATGGGCTCGCACTGGTCGTGGGCCATTTCGCGCGCTGGCCGTTGAACTGCCATTTCAGCAGATCCACGAAGCGGCCGGGCATCCGGCCGCCCGGGTTGAAGAACAAGGTGCCATCGAAATGGTCGCTGGGCGGACCGCTGTAATAGCGGTTGGCGGCTTTCTTTCTCGCGGCCAAGGTGTGCTCCGGCGTTTCGGCCCCTAGACATAGGTCCTGCGCCGATCGGCGCAAGCGCAGAATGGCGAAGGCGGAAGCTTTGCAAGCTGGGATCGCGGAGGCCGAGCAGCAAGCCGTCCGGTCATCCTGACTGCGATAAATTTGCAACAAATCTTGCTACAAACCCTATTTTAACCATATCGGGTTGAAATTTCGCCACCTTCTCCATCTTGGTGGAGGTGAGAGATTGCGCGGACGGCGTTCCCCCAGCCGGATCCGACGGAGGTTGGAATGAATTTTTCGAAAAGCGGTCTGGTGGCCGTATCGCTGGCGGCGCTCGTTGCGAGTGGTTGCTCAACCTCACGGTTCTCGTCGATGGACGACCAGCAGCCGGCACCATTGCAGCCGGCGCCGGCCGGCCAGGTGACCTCCAATCAGCTGCCGCCGCCGGCCTCGCCCGGCGCCACCGACCCGTCGCGGTTCCCGACCGCTCCGGCGAATACGCAGGTCGCGTCCTTGCCGCCGGACGGCTCGGCACCCGCCGGTGCCTCGGATCTCAGCGCGGCAAGCGTCGCCGGCGTCTGGAACGCCAGCGTTTCCGGCCAGAGCTGCAAGATCGCGACGCCGCAGACCAAGTTCGGCGCCGGCTTCCGCGCCGGGCCGCTGCACTGCCCGGCGCCGATCGATGGCATCAAGTCGTGGAATGTCGCCGGCAAGCAACTGACGCTTTATGATGACAATGGCGGATCGCTGGCGCGGCTCTATTCCTCGGGCGGCTCGAAATTCGACGGCCAGACTTCCAGCGGGCAGCCGATTTCGCTTACAAGATAAGCTGGATATGCCGATATTCAGGTGATGCCGGCCTGCGAACGGCTTCTCGAAAGCCGACATTCTCGGCTCGGCCTGACCTGAATCTCAACACACCTAGTCCTCCCCGGAGCATCCTGCTCTGAACAACGACGTGACCGATGCATCTGCGTGACGGCCTCCAGACCCATGCAACCGTCAGGCAGCGCTACCACCATCTGGTGGAAACCGGCGCGATCGAGAGCGATCCGGCGCAGGAGCGCATCGCCGCCGCGCTCGACCGGCTGACATCGGAAATCTCGGCAAAACGGCTGGCGCACAAATCCAGTGCGCTGGGCTGGCTGTTTGCCCGCAAGCGCGAGACGCGGGAAATCGTCAAGGGCCTCTACATCCATGGCGGTGTCGGCCGCGGCAAGACGATGCTGATGGACATGTTCTTCGAGCTGCTGCCGGTCCGGCGCAAGCGCCGCGTCCACTTCAACGACTTCATGGCCGACGTGCAGGACCGCATCCAGAGGCACCGGCAGGCGCGCAAGAATGGCGACGTCAAGGAAGACGATCCGATCCCACCCGTGGCAAAAGCCCTGGCCGAGCAGGCCTGGGTGCTGTGCTTCGACGAGTTTTCGGTCACCGACATCGCCGATGCGATGATCCTGTCCAGGCTGTTTTCGGCGCTGTTCGCCAATGGCGTGGTGCTGATCGCCACCTCGAACGTGGCGCCGGAAGATCTTTACCGCGACGGGCTCAACCGCCAGCTGTTCCTGCCGTTCATAGGCATACTGGAACGGCACGCGCAGGTGCTGTCGCTCGACAGCGACAAGGATTACCGGCTGGAAAAGCTCGCCCGGACGCCGGTCTATGTCACGCCGGCCGACGCGGAAGCCGACCGCGCGCTCGACGAGGCCTGGCGGACGATGACGCGCGGCGCGCCGACAGCCGCGACTTCGCTGACGCTGAAGGGCCGGCAGGTCGTGGTGCCGGCCGCCGCCGGCGACGCGGCGCGGTTTGCCTTCGCCGATCTCTGCGAGAAACCCCTCGGCGCGCGCGATTTCCTGGCGATCGCAGGACGCTTCTCGACGGTCTTCATCGATCACGTTCCGGTTCTGGGCGAGGGCAAGCGCAACGAGGCCAAGCGCTTCATCCTGTTGATCGACACGCTCTACGACCACCATGTGCGCCTGGTGGTGAGCGCCGAGGCGCCGCCGCAAGAGCTTTATGTGGCCAAGCGCGGCGTCGAGGTGTTCGAGTTCGAGCGCACCGCGTCACGCCTGATCGAGATGCAGAGTCGCGACTGGCTGGAAGAGTGGGCGGAGCGGCGCAAAGAGAAGGCTGCCCCGGCGCGCGCGCAGGCGTGAGGGGACAGTTTCCGGAAGGCCGCGATCCTTCGCGCGCCCTTTGTCCCTCGGAGGTTTGAAACTCACATCCCCGGCGGCCAGCATCACAAGGGCGTCATCGCCTCTTCAAGCCTTCTGATTGTCATCCTAATTGTGTAATCTCAGGCAGGTCGGCCTACAAACTTTGACGCTTACGTAAATCCCAAACCATCTAACCGATTGAAAATGCTCACTCCAAAATAATCGATTGAATTTATCTTGCACCGGGGCTATTGGGTGCGGCGAAATCTCGCGGGTTTCCTCGGCATTCCGGCCTCTTCCTCGGCACCGTCATCAAGTCGTCAAAGATTTCGGCGCAGTCACAGACAAAGGGAAAACATCCTCACATGGCACGCAACAAGATAGCGCTTATCGGCTCGGGCATGATCGGCGGCACGCTCGCCCACATGATCGGCCTCAAGGACCTCGGAGACGTGGTGCTGTTCGATATTGCCGAGGGCATCCCGCAAGGCAAGGGGCTCGATATCGCGCAGTCGTCGCCGGTCGATGGTTTTGACTCCCGGCTGACCGGCGTCAACGATTATGCCGGCATCGAGGGCGCGGATGTCTGCATCGTCACCGCGGGCGTGCCGCGCAAGCCGGGCATGAGTCGCGACGACCTGCTGGGCATCAACCTCAAGGTCATGGAACAGGTCGGCGCCGGTCTCAAGAAATACGCGCCGAAGGCCTTCGTCATCTGCATCACCAACCCGCTCGATGCCATGGTGTGGGCGCTGCAGAAGTTTTCGGGCCTGCCCAAGACCCATGTCGTGGGCATGGCCGGCGTGCTCGACAGCGCGCGCTTCCGCTACTTCCTGGCCGAGGAGTTCAAGGTCTCGGTCGAGGACGTCACCGCTTTCGTGCTCGGCGGCCACGGCGATTCCATGGTGCCGATGATCCGCTATTCGACGGTCTCGGGCATTCCGCTGCCCGACCTCGTCAAGATGGGCTGGACCTCGAAGGAGAAGCTCGACCAGATCGTGCAGCGCACCCGTGACGGCGGCGCCGAGATCGTCGGCCTGCTCAAGACCGGCTCGGCCTATTACGCGCCGGCCGCCTCGGCGATCCAGATGGCCGAGGCCTATCTCAAGGACAAGAAGCGCGTGCTGCCTTGCGCGGCGCACCTCTCCGGCCAGTATGGTGTCAAGGGCACCTATGTCGGCGTGCCCGTGGTGATCGGCGCCGGCGGCGTCGAGCGCATCATCGAGATCGACCTCAACAAGGCCGAGCAGAAGATGTTCGAAAGCTCGGTGGCGACGGTGCAGGGCCTGACCGAGGCTTGCGTCAAGATCGCGCCGCAGCTCGCCTCGAAGTGAACCCCGCCAAAAACAACCCCGGCAAAGACCTGGAGATCGTTCCCCATGAACATCCATGAATATCAGGGCAAGGCGCTGCTGAAGAGCTTTGGCGCGCCGGTGGCCGAAGGCGTGCCGGTGTTCAAGGCAAGCGAGGCGGAAGCCGCGGCACAAGCGCTTCCCGGTCCGCTTTATGTGGTGAAGAGCCAGATCCATGCCGGCGGCCGCGGCAAGGGCAAGTTCAAGGAACTGTCGCCCGACGCCAAGGGCGGCGTGCGGCTGGCGAAGTCGGTCGCCGATGTCGTCGCCAACGCCAACGAGATGCTCGGCCACACGCTGGTGACCAAGCAGACCGGTCCGGCCGGCAAGCAGGTCAACCGCCTCTATATCGAGGACGGCGCCGACATCGAGCGCGAGCTTTATCTGTCGATCCTGGTCGACCGTTCGGTCGGCCGCATCGCCTTCGTCGTCTCGACCGAAGGCGGCATGGACATCGAGGCGGTCGCCCATGACACTCCGGAAAAGATCATCACCGTTGCCATCGACCCGGAAAAGGGCGTCACGGCCGATGATGTGAAGAAGCTCAACGCGGCCCTCAAGCTCGACGGCGACGCGGCCAAGGACGGCGATATGCTGTTCCCGATCCTCTACAAGGCCTTTGTCGAGAAGGACATGAGCCTGCTCGAGGTCAACCCGCTGATCGTCATGAAGAATGGCCGGCTGCGCGTGCTCGACGCCAAGGTGTCGTTCGACAACAATGCGCTGTTCCGCCACCCGGACGTGCTCGCACTGCGCGACACCACCGAAGAGGACGAGAAGGAAATCGAGGCGTCGAAATACGACCTCGCCTATGTCGCGCTCGACGGCAATATCGGCTGCATGGTCAACGGCGCCGGCCTTGCCATGGCGACGATGGACATCATCAAGCTCTATGGCGCCGAACCCGCCAACTTCCTCGATGTCGGCGGCGGCGCGTCCAAGGAGAAGGTGACGGCTGCGTTCAAGATCATCACCAAGGACCCGGCGGTCAAAGGCATACTGATCAACATCTTCGGCGGCATCATGAAGTGCGACATCATCGCCGAGGGCGTGATCGCCGCGGTCAAGGAAGTCGGCCTCAAGGTTCCGCTGGTGGTGCGCCTGGAAGGCACCAATGCCGAGCTCGGCAAGAAGATCATCAATGACAGCGGCCTCAACGTGGTGTCGGCCGATGATCTCGATGACGCGGCCAAGAAGATCGTGGCGGCGGTGAAGGGCTGAGCGGATGCCTCCGCGCAAGATAAATCTGGTCGAGGCGGCGGATCAAAAGATCAGCAAGGTCTTCGATCCGCATATCGCCGGCGACGTCAACGACAGCCAGGCGAAGGTCGCCAAGTTCGGCGAGGCCTTCGACTGGCACGCGCATGAGCACGAGGACGAAGCCTTCCTCGTACTGCGCGGGCGCATTGCCATCGATTTCCGCGACGGTCCGGTCGAGCTTGGCGAGGGCGATTTCATGGTCGTGCCGCGTGGCGTCGAGCACCGGCCGCGTTCGCTGACCCAGGAGCCCGTGGTGCTGATGTTCGAGCCGTCGACGACGCTCAACACCGGCAATGCCAAGAGCGATCTTACCGTCACCGACCTGAAGCGGCTCTGACCGATGAGCGCGGCTTCCTTCTCCTCGCTCTCGGCCGATCACCAGCGCCTGCAGGCGCTGGTCGGCGCGTGGCGTGGCCAGGAAGAGGTGGCGGACACACAATGGGCCGATGGCGGCACGGCGACATCGGAAATGCTGGCGGAGGCTCAGTTCGGCGGCCTGTTCGTGGTGCAGCGCTATCGCCAGCGCCGCGACGGCACGATTTCCTTCGGTTCGCACAACGTGTTCGGCTTCGACCAGCAGAACAGCGTCGTCACCATGCACCAGTTCGATTCGATGGGCTTTGTGCCGACCTCGCCGGCCACGGGCACGTGGAACGGCGGCGAGCTCAATCTGGAGCGGTCATCATCGCGCGGTTCGGCGCGCGTAACGTATATTTTTGACGATGCCGACACCTACCGCATGCGATTGCATTTCAAACCCGCCGGCAGCGATGCATGGCAAGACATGGTGAGCGGCGTCTACAAGCGTGTCTCGCCTTCCTCGATCAACGGTTTTTAGAAAAGGGCTCCGATGTCCATTCTCGTCGACAAGAACACCAAGGTGCTGGTGCAGGGCCTGACCGGCAAGACCGGCACGTTCCACACCGAACAGGCGCTGGCCTATCACGGCACCAAGATGGTGGGTGGCATCCACCCCAAGAAGGGCGGCGAGACCTGGACCGGGTCGAAGGGCGAAAGCCTGCCGATCTTCGCCACCGTTGCCGAGGGCAAGGAAAAGACCGGGGCCAACGCTTCGGTCATCTATGTGCCGCCGGCGGGCGCCGGCGAAGCGATCCTGGAGGCGATCGAGGCGGAAATCCCGCTGATCATCTGCATCACCGAGGGCATTCCGGTGATGGACATGGTCAAGGTCAAGGCGCGGCTCGACCGCTCGACATCGCGTCTGATCGGACCGAACTGCCCGGGCGTGCTCACCCCTGACGAATGCAAGATCGGCATCATGCCCGGAAACATCTTCCGCAAAGGCTCGGTCGGCGTTGTTTCGCGCTCGGGAACACTTACCTATGAGGCCGTGTTCCAGACCACCAATGTCGGCCTCGGCCAGACCACCGCCGTCGGCATTGGCGGCGATCCCGTCAAGGGCACCGAGTTCATCGACGTGCTCGAGATGTTCCTCGCCGACGACGAGACCAAGTCGATCATCATGATCGGCGAGATCGGCGGTTCGGCCGAGGAAGACGCCGCGCAGTTCCTCAAGGACGAAGCCAAGCGTGGCCGCAAGAAGCCGATGGCCGGCTTCATCGCCGGGCGCACGGCGCCGGCAGGCCGTACCATGGGCCATGCTGGCGCGGTCATCTCCGGCGGCAAGGGCGGCGCCGAGGACAAGATCGCGGCAATGGAATCGGCCGGTATCAAGGTCTCGCCGTCACCGGCGCGGCTTGGCACGACGCTGGTTGAAGCCATCAAGGGCTGAATCCGGCGCCGGTTATGGAATGAGGGCCAACGACGGTTCGTTGGCTTTTGAGGGGACAAGAAGGGCGGGTGAACCGCCCACTATCGCGGCCCTGCCGCAAACGTAAGGAGACGGAGCGCTGCTCCGCTGAAACGACATGGCAAGACAAGATCAGGCCAACGACCAATTTTCGCTCACCTCATTCCTCTATGGCGGCAACGCCGATTATATCGACGCGCTCTATGCCGCCTATGAGGATGATCCCGCCTCGGTCAATCCCGAATGGCAGGAGTTCTTCGCGGGTCTGAAGGACGATGCCGGCGATGTGCGCAGGAATGCCAAGGGCGCCTCCTGGGCCAAGCCCTCATGGCCGCTGCAGGCCAATGGCGAGCTGGTGTCGGCGCTCGACGGCAATTGGGGCATTGTCGAGAAGCATCTGGAAAAGAAGGTCAAGGACAAGGCGGTCACCAACGGTGTCGTTCTTTCCGACGCCGACGTGCACCAGGCGACGCGCGATTCGGTGCGCGCCATCATGATGATCCGCGCCTATCGCATGCGCGGCCATCTGCACGCCAATCTCGATCCGCTCGGCATCGCCAAGCCGCTCGAGGACTACAACGAATTGTCGCCCGAGAATTACGGCTTCGTCGAAGCCGACTACGACCGGCCGATCTTCCTCGACAATGTGCTGGGGCTCGAATTCGGCACCATCCGGCAGATGCTGGAGATCCTGACCCGCACCTATTGCTCGACGCTGGGCGTCGAATTCATGCACATCTCCGATCCCGAGGAGAAGGCCTGGATCCAGGCACGCATCGAGGGCGCCGACAAGGAGATCTCCTTCACCACCACCGGCAAGAAGGCGATCCTGCAGAAGCTGGTCGAGGCGGAAGGCTTCGAGCAGTTCATCGACGTCAAGTACAAGGGCACCAAGCGCTTCGGCCTCGACGGCGGCGAAGCGCTGATCCCGGCGCTGGAGCAGATCGTCAAGCGCGGCGGTCAGCTCGGCATGAAGGAGATCGTGCTCGGCATGGCGCATCGCGGCCGGCTGAACGTGCTCTCCCAGGTGATGGCGAAGCCTCATCGCGCGATCTTCCACGAGTTCAAGGGCGGCTCGGCCGCTCCCGACGAGGTCGAAGGCTCGGGCGACGTGAAGTACCATCTCGGCGCTTCGTCGGACCGCGAGTTCGACGGCAACAAGGTGCATTTGTCGCTGACGGCCAACCCGTCCCACCTGGAAATCGTCGACCCGGTGGTGATGGGCAAGGCGCGCGCCAAGCAGGACTACCTGTTCGGCCGTGGCCGCGAGGAGATCGTGCCGCTGGAGGAGCGCGCCAAGGTGCTGCCGCTGCTCCTGCATGGTGACGCCGCCTTCGCCGGCCAGGGCGTGATCGCCGAAATCCTCGGCCTGTCGGGCCTGCGCGGCCACCGCGTCGCCGGCACGCTGCATTTCATCATCAACAACCAGATCGGCTTCACCACCAATCCGCGCTTCTCGCGCTCGTCGCCCTATCCGTCCGACGTCGCCAAGATGATCGAAGCGCCGATCTTCCACGTCAATGGCGACGATCCGGAAGCCGTGGTCCACGCCACCAAGGTGGCGATCGAATTCCGCATGAAGTTCCACAAGCCGGTGGTCGTGGACATGTTCTGCTACCGCCGCTTCGGTCACAATGAGGGCGACGAACCGGCCTTCACCCAGCCGATCATGTACCGCAACATCCGCACCCACAAGACGACGGTGCAGATCTATGGCGATCGTCTGATCGCCGAGGGCCACATCACCCAGGCCGAGCTCGACCAGATGAAGGCCGACTGGCGCGCGCATCTGGAATCCGAATGGGAAGTCGGCCAGCACTACAAGCCCAACAAGGCCGACTGGCTGGACGGCGCCTGGTCGGGCCTGCGCACGGCCGACAACCAGGACGAACAAAGGCGCGGCAAGACCGCCGTGCCGGTAAAGACGCTGAAGGAAATCGGCAAGAAGCTGACCGAGGTGCCGAAGGGCTTCGAGGCGCACAAGACCATCATCCGCTTCCTCGAAAACCGCCGCGAGGCGATCGAGTCCGGTGAAGGCATCGACTGGTCGACGGCCGAGGCGCTGGCTTTCGGCGCCATCCTGCTCGACGGCAATCCGATCCGCCTGTCGGGGCAGGATTCCGAGCGCGGCACCTTCTCGCAGCGCCATTCCGTGCTCTACGACCAGCGCGACGAGACCCGCTACATCCCGCTCAACAACCTGTCGGCGGCGCAGGCCGGCTACGAAGTCATCAACTCGATGCTGTCGGAAGAGGCGGTGCTGGGCTTCGAATATGGCTACAGCCTGGCCGAGCCGAAGGCGCTGACCTTGTGGGAAGCGCAGTTCGGCGACTTCGCCAACGGCGCCCAGGTGGTGTTCGACCAGTTCATCTCGTCGGGTGAACGCAAGTGGCTCAGAATGTCGGGCCTCGTTTGTCTCTTGCCGCACGGCTATGAGGGCCAAGGCCCGGAACATTCGTCCGCCAGGCTGGAGCGGTTCCTGCAGCTTTGCGCCGAAGACAACATGCAAGTGGCCAACTGCACGACGCCGGCCAACTACTTCCACATCCTGCGCCGGCAGCTGAAGCGCGACTTCCGCAAGCCGCTGATCCTGATGACACCGAAGTCGCTGCTGCGCCACAAGCGGGCGGTGTCGACGCTGCCGGAAATCTCGGGCGAAAGCTCGTTCCACCGGCTGCTGTGGGACGACGCGCAGCTGTTGCCAAACCAGGCGATCAAGCTCACCAAGGATTCCAAGATCCGCCGCGTCGTGCTGTGTTCGGGCAAGGTCTATTACGACCTCTACGAAGAGCGCGAGAAGCGCGGCATCAACGACATCTACCTCTTGCGCGTCGAACAGCTCTATCCGTTCCCGGCCAAGGCGCTGATCACCGAACTGTCGCGCTTCCGCAACGCCGAGATGGTGTGGTGCCAGGAGGAGCCCAAGAACATGGGCGCCTGGTCGTTCATCGACCCTTACCTGGAATGGGTGCTGGCGCATATCGACGCCAAGCATCAGCGGGTTCGCTACACCGGCCGGCCGGCGGCCGCGTCGCCGGCGACCGGCTTGATGTCCAAGCACCTAGCCCAGCTCGCCGCCTTGCTCGAAGACGCGCTCGGCGAATAAAGCAGGCGAATAGAACAGAACCGACAAGAACGGACAGGCACAATGGCTACCGAAATCCGCGTTCCCACTCTCGGCGAATCCGTCACCGAGGCGACCATCGGCAAGTGGTTCAAGAAGGTCGGCGATGCCATTGCCGTCGACGAGCCGCTGGTCGAGCTCGAAACCGACAAGGTGACGGTGGAGGTTCCGGCCGCGGCCGCGGGCATCCTTTCGGAGATCGCGGTCAAGGAAGGTGAGACGGTTGGCGTCGGCGCGCTTCTAGGGTCGATTTCAGCCGGCGGCGCAGCCGCCGCACCCGTGACCAAGCCGCAGGCGGTGTCGCAGGCTTCGAGCCCGGATGCGGCGCAGACCACGAAGCAGGCCGCGGCCGAGACCGCCAAGATCGCCGGCGATGCCGGCGCGGTCGAGCCGCGCTCGATGCCGCCGGCGCCGGCCGCCGCAAAACTGATCGCCGAGAACAATCTGTCGGTCGACCAGCTTTCCGGCTCGGGCAAGCGCGGCCAGGTGCTGAAGGGCGACGTGCTCGACGCCATCTCCAAGGGCGCGCCGTCGCAGCCGGCCGAGACGCCGAAGGCGGCGCCGGCGCCGATCGCGGTGCGTGCGCCGTCCTCGGGCGACGATGCTTCGCGCGAGGAGCGCGTGCGCATGACCAAGCTGCGCCAGACCATCGCGCGCCGGCTCAAGGAAGCGCAGTCGACCGCCGCCATGCTCACCACCTTCAACGAGGTCGACATGTCGGCGGTGATGGCGCTGCGGACCAAGTACAAGGACGTGTTCGAGAAGAAGCACGGCGTGAAGCTTGGCTTCATGGGCTTCTTCACCAAGGCCGTCACCCACGCGCTGAAGGAAATCCCAGCGGTCAATGCCGAGATCGACGGCACCGACATCATCTACAAGAACTTTGCCCATGTCGGCGTCGCCGTCGGCACCGAGAAGGGCCTGGTCGTGCCCGTCGTGCGCGATGCCGACCAGATGTCGATCGCCGAGATCGAGAAGGAGATCGGCCGGCTGGGCATCGCCGCGCGCGACGGCAAGCTGTCGGTCGCCGACATGCAGGGCGGCACGTTCACGATTTCCAATGGCGGCGTCTATGGCTCGCTGATGTCGACGCCGATCCTCAATGCGCCGCAGTCGGGCATTCTGGGCATGCACAAGATCCAGGACCGGCCGGTCGTGGTCGGCGGCCAGATCGTGATCCGGCCGATGATGTATCTGGCGCTGAGCTACGATCACCGCATCGTCGACGGCAAGGAAGCGGTGACCTTCCTGGTGCGCGTCAAGGAAAGCCTGGAGGATCCGGAACGGCTGGTGCTCGATCTCTAGGGGTTGGTGCTGATCCGGAGTTTCACTGCAAGCCGGAGGAAGGGATCTGCGCAGCAGGATGACGACTCGTCCCCTTAGAGCGTGTTTCACTTACATTGAAGCATATCCAGCGTTGACGAGATAGTTGGCGCATTCAGCGGGTTGAAAGCTTT